>NZ_BBJB01000118.1 GCF_016584665.1 Pseudanabaena sp. lw0831 | reverse complement strand
TATTGCCTTTAAATTCGCTCTGTAGACTTTTTCAGCAAGCCCTAATTAAACCCGAGAACCAAGAACTGTAACGCCCGCACAGCGGGCATTACAGTTCTTGGTTCTCAGGATAGGCGGCGCTTCGCGCCGCCTATCCTGATCTACAACATAAATGTACGCGAATCAACACCTGAAGCATCGCGATTCGCCAGAAAATCATTCATCACATTGTCAGATTCTAAATTGCCGTCCACCAAGTTAATAATGCGATCGGCAACATCAAGAATACGATTGTCATGGGTCACCATCAAAATAGTGATGTTTTCTTCCTTTGCCATTTTTTGCATCAGAGTCACCACATCACGCCCAGATTTTTTATCTAGTGCTGCCGTCGGCTCATCCGCAAGGATTAAATTTGGACGATTGACCAAAGCCCTTGCGATCGCTACCCGTTGTTTTTGTCCCCCCGAAAGGGCATGGGGCTTATAGTCAATCCTCTCACCGAGTCCAAGCTGAGTCAAAATTTCAGCAGACTTATTAGTCGCGATCGCATTACCGCCTTTATGGACAAATAAATCCGTGGACATCATCACATTTTGTCTTGCAGTCAAAGAATAAAAAAGATTATGCGCTTGAAAAATAAAACCAATATTTTTGCGAACTTGCACTAGCTTTTTAGGATTTAACCCTCTAAGTTCCTGCCCTAAAACTTGGAGGCTGCCATCTTGGATTGTCCGTAAAGCACCGATTAAGGTGAGGAGTGTGGTCTTACCTGAGCCAGATGGGCCAGTAAGGATCACAATCTGGCCAGGGTAGATTTCTAGATTGATATCAAATAAAACCTGCTTAAATAGATCTCCTTCACCGTAGTGGAAATTTAAATTACGGATTTGTACCGATGGCTCGACGCTTGGAGACAAGGACTGTGTTGTAGGATTTGAAAAAGTGTCGAGCATATTCTAAAGACCTATGAGCAAAATAAATGACAAATTATAAGATTTATTCAGACTATCAATGAAGCTCTCAGACTATATTAATTATGGCAGGTGCATTTATGCTCTGTGAAATAAAATCTTTTTAATCATTCATCAAAGGTTCTAAACTCATGGCATCACGAACCTTAGTCAAAAATTATGTCGCACAATGGATGCAGATGGGCAAAGCCGTCAGCCTATCAGCCCAAGGCGAGCAAGTTCACGTTTACAAGATTTTACAAGGGGAAAAATATTCACCTTCATTCAATAAACTTTGGGATGAAATTAGTACCACTAAAGCCCATCAAGCATATTTAAGCGGTACTGACCAAACTATTAGCGACTTACTCAACAATAAATGGGAGATTATCGCTTGCGCCCGTTGTAATTTGCTTGTACCGTCCATCGATATGGGGCCAAGGGTTCCTGTCTGCTGTCCATGTGATGACTTACCCAGTCATCCTAACCTAGACTCGGTTGCCCCCCATGTACCAGTCACTTTAGCATCGCATCTTGACGATCTATGCGATCGCCTCACACAAAAGGCAGAAATTCAAGAATCATATGAAGCATCTGACGACGATACATATACATCTGAAGCAGAAAATACCCAAGCTATCCATAATCTCAGAACCTCCATCTTAAAACTTGTCAAATCTAGCCCATCAGAATAATTTCTGACCGATGATATTATTAGTACCTCTTACCGATAACATTTAAGGACTTAAAAATGTCTGATGTCGTAATTCGGGTCGAAAATTTAAGTAAAAAGTACATTATTGGTCACCAAAAGCAAGAAGGCCATACCTCTTTCCGTGATGTGATCACAAATGGGGCAAAGTCTTTGTGGCAAGGATTGACTAGCGATCGCAAAGTAAACCTTGACGATCGCAATGAAGAGTTTTGGGCACTCAAGGATGTGTCATTTGAAATTAAGCAAGGCGATCGCGTTGGCATCATCGGACGCAACGGCGCAGGCAAATCCACCCTCCTCAAAATCCTCAGCCGCATCACCGAACCAACTTCAGGCAAAATCTCTATCAAAGGTCGAGTGGCAAGTCTTTTAGAGGTTGGTACAGGCTTTCATCCCGAACTAACAGGGCGCGAGAATATTTATCTCAACGGCGCAATTTTGGGAATGGATAGATCTGAAATCAAGAAAAAATTTGACGAAATAGTTGCTTTTGCGGAAGTAGAAAAGTTTTTAGATACACCAGTTAAGCGATATTCTTCAGGGATGTATGTTCGCTTAGCTTTTGCGGTAGCAGCGCATCTAGAACCAGAGATTTTGATTGTCGATGAAGTGTTAGCAGTAGGAGATGTTCAGTTTCAAAAGAAGTGTTTAGGCAAGATGGAAGATGTCGCAGAGAAAGAAGGACGAACAGTTTTATTTGTGAGTCATAATTTATCAACCGTCCAAAACTTATGCTCTATGGGGATTTATTTACAATTAGGGAAAATCCAACTTCAAGGATGTACAGAGCAAGTTATTGAAAAATATTTAGATGAAAGTAAGAATCAGATTAAATCATTAAACCTAAAAGATAGAAAAGATCGGAAGGGGACGGGCAAGGTGAAAATCATTGATTTTTTTATAACTAACCACGTGGGTAAAAGACAAGAGATATTAAGGTCTGGTGAAGACTATACCTTTGTTGTGGAAGTTGAAAAAAACAACTCAATTGAGAAGCTAGATAATGTAGTATGCAGTATAGATATACTTGACTCTAAAGGTGATATTTTCTTTCTGGTTAGATCAAATTTCACCAATCAAAATTTCAGTTTGCATAAAACAATTTGCAGAATCGAATGTGAGATCAAAGATCTCAATATAGCTACAGGAGTATATAGTATTCAGCTTTTTCTTTCACATGCTGAAGTAGAGATTCTAGATTCTATTAAAAACGTTGCGGCATTAGTGGTTGATGGTGGCGATTTCTTCGGGACGGGCAGTATCGGCTTGCCATCTCATTGTAAAGTGTTAACCCGTGCTTCTTGGAGCGTAACCTAAATTTTTTTGTTATTATGGCTAGCTTAAATACTCCAGTAGTTTTTATTATCTTTAATCGTCCAGATTTGACACAAATAGTATTTGAGGCAATTCAACAAGCACAACCTAAACAACTATTTGTGATCGCTGATGGCGCACGTAATGAAGCTGAATTAATCCTTTGTCAGCAATCTCGCTCTGTCATAGAGCGAGTTGACTGGGATTGTGAGGTATTTTGTAATTATTCTGAAGTTAATCTTGGATCTAGAAAACGAGTCAGTAGCGGAATAGATTGGGTATTTGAGCAAGTGCCAGAAGCGATAATTTTAGAGGATGATTGTCTTCCCCATCCTTCATTTTTTAATTATTGTCAAGAGCTACTTTCTTATTATCGTGATGACAATAGGATTTGGTGCATAAGTGGTGATAACTTCCAAGATGGTCAATGGAGAGGAGATGGTAGTTATTATTTCTCAAATTACAACCACTGCTGGGGCTGGGCTACTTGGCGCAGATGTTGGCAGAAATATGATCGTAAATATTCCAATTGGTTAAAATTTAGTGATGGTAATTATTTAAAAGGTATTTTAGATAGTGAATTAGAAATTCAATACTGGAGAGAAATTTTTGAGAATTTATACAATTTAATCTGTGAATCAAAATATCCTAATTGGGATTACACTTGGACTTTTACATGCTGGCAAAATCATGGCTTAACAACTCTTCCGAATGTTAACCTTGTCTCGAATCTTGGATGCCGTAGTGATGGTACTAATATAACTAAAGAGTCAAAATTTGCTAATTTACCTGTTGGAGATATTGGTCAAATTCATCACCCATCTTTTATTGCCCGCGATCACCTTGCCGATGAATATACTTTTAATAATAATTTTGGAGGCGAAGCCTTGAGAGAAGCTAATACTTTTTCTGGTAAACTGCATTCTCATCTTTCAAAAACTAAACGAAGAATTATCCGCCTATTTATTGATCCAATTGGTCTTTATTCTTCAGTACGCAAAAAATTTAGTCCTAATAGTTGATTAAGTCTAGTGTTCGTTATAATAATCAGCTCCTTAATTACTAAAGAGAAGCTCATTTTTACCTAAAAGCCTTGATGGGGAAGCATTTTAAGTTTTTTATCCCGTACTTAGGTTCACACTATATATATTTGTTGTAGTAAGTCATGTCAATAGAATGAAAGTACTTCATATCAATCAATCTGATGTTTCTGGTGGTGCAGCGATCGCAGGATATCGGCTACATCAAGGGTTATTAGAACAAGGGATTGATTCTAAGATGCTGGTGGGACATGTGAAGACTGATAGAGATCGCGTCGCGACTATTCCACGTAAAACTCGTTTTGAAAACCAACTTAATCGGATTACGAGATATTCTGGACTTAACGACATTAACCTTTTTAGTAGTTTTGATATTCCCAATCACAAATTTTATCAAGATGCTGATATCCTCAATTTTCATAACTTACATACAGGCTACTTTAACTATTTAGCTATTCCCAAATTAACCAAACCAAAACCTGCAATTTTTACGCTCCATGATATGTGGAGCTTTACTGGGCATTGTGCCCATAGCCATGACTGCGATCGCTGGAAAATCGGCTGTGGTAAATGTCCTTATCCTGATACCTATCCTGCCATTTATCGTGATAGTACTCGCATTGAGTGGAAACTCAAAAACTGGATTTACAGTAAATCAAATCTGACGATCATCACGCTCAGCCATTGGCTAACCGAGCAAGCTAAAGCAAGTATGCTCAGTCGCTTTCCTATCCACCACATTCCCAATGGTATCGATACAAATGCTTATCAACCATTAGATCGACATTTATGCAAACCTATTTTAGATATTCCTCCAAATAAAAAAGTGCTTTTATTTGGAGCAGAAAATCTTAAAGATAAATACAAAGGTGGAGATTTATTATTAAATGCTTTGCAGCAATTACCGCAATCTCTTAAAGCAGAAATACTACTTCTGACCTTTGGTAATGGTAGTGAAGCGATTACTGCTGAATTGGGAATACCAACTATTAACTTGGGATATATTAGTAGCGATCGCCTAAAGTCTATTGCTTATTCTGCGGCTGACTTGTTTGTTTGCCCTACCCGTGCTGATAACTTACCTCTAGTATTACAAGAAAGTATGGCTTGTGGAACGCCAATGGTATCCTTTCACATTGGCGGTGTTCCAGACTTAGTAAGACCGATGGTCACGGGGTATTTAGCAAAGACTGAAGATGCCAAGGATTTTTGTAATGGTATTGTAACGTTACTAGAAGATGAGCAATTATGGAAAACCATGAGCGCTAATTGCCGTGCGATCGCCCTTGCTGAATATTCTTTAGAATTGCAAGCAGAGCGTTATATCAAACTTTACAAAGAGATTTTGCTTTAAATCACAAAAGCAAGATGCGGTGCAAAGCACCGCATCTTGCTTAACTACGCCAATTCCATAAATGATCTGACAAAAACACCTATAGATCTAAAGCAGGAGATAACTATCTACATAATTTTCAGAACGATGATATTATTAGTAATCTTTGGCGATACGATTTAAGGACTCAAAAATGTCTGATGTAGTAATTAGAGTCGAAAATTTAAGTAAAAAGTACATAATTGGTCACCAAAAGCAAGAACACCATACGTCTTTCCGCGATGTGATCTCTAATGGGGCAAAGTCTCTTTGGCAAGGCTTTACAAGCGATCGCAAAGGTTTGCTTTGCGATCACAGCGAAGAGTTTTGGGCGATCAAGGATATGTCTTTTGAAATTAAGCAAGGCGATCGCGTTGGCATCATCGGACGTAACGGCGCAGGTAAATCCACCCTCCTCAAAATCCTCAGCCGCATCACCGAACCAACTTCAGGCAGAATCTCCATCAAAGGCAGAGTCGCCAGTCTCCTAGAAGTCGGTACAGGTTTCCATCCAGAATTAACAGGTCGAGAAAATATTTATCTCAACGGCGCAATTTTGGGAATGGATAGATCTGAGATCAAGAAAAAATTTGACGAAATAGTTGCCTTTGCTGAAGTAGAAAAGTTTTTAGATACTCCAGTTAAGCGTTATTCTTCAGGAATGTATGTACGCTTAGCGTTTGCAGTAGCAGCGCATTTAGAGCCAGAGATTTTGATTGTCGATGAAGTATTGGCAGTTGGAGATGCAGCATTTCAAAAGAAGTGTTTAGGCAAGATGGAAGATGTCGCGGAGAAAGAAGGGCGAACAGTTTTATTTGTGAGTCATAATATTGGAGCAATTAAGACTTTATGTAACCAAGGTCTTGTTTTAAATACTGGTAATTTGATTTATTTCGGTGCTATTAATGGAGCCATCGAAGAATATAACACTACTAGAAATAAATTTATCTCGCATCATTATCTAGCTAGCCAAGAAAACCACAATCCTTACATTAAAGAAATCAAAGTTTTTCAAGAAGGTATAAAAGATGACCATTTTCAAATGGACTTGCCAGTCCACATCTCTTGTGAATTTGACAATAAGGAAGTTAAAGATATTGTTGTAACTGTAGTTATTCGTAATAGCCAAGGTGATTGGCTGATACATAGTACAGATGAGTTTTCACAATATCCCTATGATACAGATGATTCTCTTAGAAGAATTACTATACCTAGTTTTATTTTAGCGGAAGGTATTTATTATATGATATTCGCATTGGGAACTAGACAAGGGACTCTGTATCAAAAACTAGAAGATATAATTAAATTTAATTTAGAAGTAGCAGGTGAAATGTCAGACAAGATGAGTAGAAGTCATTGGAAAGGTTGTTTAGCTCCAGGGGTTCTTCAATGGAATTAATACGCAATTTAATCAGGCTTTTTTTGGAAATAATAGCGGATCTTGAATTCAAATTTGGGAGGGTTTCTCTATCTAGAAATCCAATATGTAGAATATTGCATCTTAAGTATATGAATATTCAATTTGGCAATAAATTTTATGCTGGGCAAAATATTTACATTAAAAACAAGGGAAACCTAAGGTTTGGAAATCGTTGCACTCTTGGTAGTTTTGCTCGTATTTGGAATTATGCTCCTATCACAATAGGTGACGATTTTATGTCGGCAGGTGGATTAACTCTCAACTCTGGAACTCATGATCCCATTACTTTAGAACCAAAAGCGATGGAAATCAATATAGGAAATCGCGTTTGGTGTGCAATGAATGTAACAATTATTGCTGGTGTCACTATAGGGCATGATGTAGTTATTGGAGCTGGTAGCGTAGTGGTCAAAGATATTCCTAATGGATGTATTGTAGCTGGTGTACCTGCCAAAAAAATCAGGGATATAGATAGAACCAATATAGACTTATATAATCCTTTTGACACTTAGAATACAATTAAATTAAATCAAGTATAAAAATAGTATGTTTTCAACAATTAAACAAAAACTTAAATCAACTCTAACTGAAAAACAATTAAATCGATTTCGGGGAATTTATTCACTGAGTTTATTAGCTTATATAGATATTCGATCAAATATACTTGCCAACGTTTTTCCTCAAAAGCCTGAAACTCTTAATTTGTTAGTCAATGATGTTTGTAATTCTCGCTGTCAAATGTGTTTAATTTGGCAACAAAAAAAAGATAAAGAAGTTACTCCCGATGAATTAGCAAAAATATTATCCGATAGCTTATTTAGCGAAATTAAATATATAGGTGTAAGTGGTGGAGAACCAACGCTTCGATCTGACTTACCAGAACTCTATAGAGTAATATGTTCTAAAGAACCGAGAATTATAGGTACAGGAATTATTACCAATGCCATTATTCATGAAACTGTAAAGCAGCGTATTTTAGAATCTGCTGCTATTTGCAAAAGTTATGGTGTTGGATTTAATGTCATGATTTCTCTGGATGGAATAGGCGATGTTCATGATGCTGTAAGGGGACGCAAAAATAATTTTGATTCTGCTATCTCTCTATTGAAATTCTTTCATGAAGAAACAGATATCCCTTCATCATTTGGATGTACGATCACTTCTTCAAATGCACTTTATGTAGATGAACTCCTCGATTATGCCGAATCAAAAAGCTTATATGGTCGATTTCGGGTTGCAGAATACATTGATCGCCTCTATAACTCCCAACAAGGTCAATTTGTCAGAGCATTTGACGAAAAGACGCTCTATCATCTAGGGTTATTCTTTTTTCGAGTTGAGCATGAATTTGAAAAAGACTTAATGTTAAAAAAAACCTATAGAAATATTCGTGGAATGTTAGTAGAACATAAACCTAGATCGATAGGATGTCCTTATCAATCTAGAGCCGCAGTTTTAACTGCTAAAGCAGAACTCTTGTATTGCTCACCCAAATCGCCTTCCTTGGGAAGTACTCTAGAAATTGCAGCAGAAAAGCTCTACTTCTCTAATATTTCAAAAAGGCAAGAGATCATTGATAAAGACTGCTCTAGCTGTATTCATGATTATCATGAGCCACTTACAGCTAAAGAAAAAGTATTATCCTATTTAGAAGCAAGAAGAAGAAGAAAGTATGAATGTTCTAAGCTCCTAAGTCTATCTTCCAAACTCATAGAGTCAAGTCTGAAATTAACAAAATTATCCTCTGTTTCCTCTAAAACTGTATTGATAGTAGGTTGGTATGGAACTGAGACTGTAGGAGACAAAGCTATATTATGGTCTATCATTAGTGAACTACGCGATCGCTCTAACCCTCCAAGCAAGATATATCTCACCAGCCTTTATCCATTTATCTCTCATTGGACTCTCAATGAAATGGACTTAGAGAATATTTCTATTGTTGAAACTTACTCTAAAGAATTTGAAGAAGTATGTACCCAGATTGATGAAGTAGTTGTGGGAGGTGGACCTTTAATGGATATAGAACCTCTTAATCATATTCTTTATGCATTTATGGCAGCTAATAAATCTGGTGCTATTACAAGAGTTGAAGGCTGTGGGATTGGCCCTCTTAAATCTCCACTTTATACTAGAGTCGTTTCTGAAATTATCAGATTAGCTGATTATGTAAGCCTTCGGGATCGAGATTCTGCGGATAGAATCTTGAAAGAGTTTCCAGTTAAATCTCTCAAGGTTATTCCCGATCCTGCAACTAATTATGTCCATTTCATCAAATTATCTGGCAATTTAGATCGGAATATTCCTCCACTTGGATCTGCTAAAAATATTTCTTGTTTTCTGCGGGAGTGGGGGATAGAATATATAGGGGAACTAAATCCAGAGGAATTTATATTGACTAAATATAAATTTGAGCAACAAATTGTGGAAATGATTCTAACACTTAGTTCGGAGTATGAGGCAGATATTCATTTGTTGCCAATGCACACTTTTTCTGTTGGTGGAGATGACAGGGTTTTCAATAGAAAATTTGATGCAAATTTATCAGGTTTAGTCTCTAACAAGGAGTTAACAAATAAAATCTTCTATACTAGGGAACCGATTTCTCCAAAAGAAATACTTCAAAGTATGTACAATGCAAAGTTGAATATTTGTATGAGATTCCATTCAGTGTTATTTGCTGAATCCCTTGGCGTACCATATATTGCGATAGACTATACCAATGGAGGGAAAATCAAAGCTTTCTTAGAAGGTAAAGGAAAGTTAAACCGCTTAATTTCTCTTTCTGAAGTAGCAAATGGAAATTGGCGCACTCGATTACCAAATATCATCCAAAGTATCTAGTAGATATTCTTAACCATGCAAGTTTTACATATCAATCAATCTGATATTTCTGGTGGAGCTGCGATCGCAGGATATCGTCTTCATCAAGGATTATTGGAACAAGGAATTAATTCTAAGATGTTGGTGGGAAATGTTAAGACCAATAGCGATCGCATAGAAGCTGTGCCTCGTAAACCCCGTTTTGAAAATCAAATTAATCGATTTACTAAATATTCTGGACTCAATGATATTAACCTTTTTAGCAGTTTTGATATTACCAATCACAAATTTTATCAAGATGCTAATATCCTCAATTTTCACAACTTACATACAGGCTACTTTAACTATTTAGCTATTTCCAAATTAACTAAAGCAAAACCTGCAATTTTTACCCTCCATGATATGTGGAGTTTTACTGGACATTGTGCTTATAGCTATGACTGCGATCGCTGGAAAATTGGCTGTGGTAAATGTCCTTACCCAGATACCTATCCAGCCATTCATCGTGATAGTACTCGCATTGAGTGGAAACTTAAAAATTGGATTTACAATAAATCAAATTTGACTATCATCACCCTCAGTCGTTGGCTAACGGAACAAGCTAAAGCAAGTATGCTCAGTCACCTTCCCATCCTCCACATTCCCAATGGTATTGATACAAATGCCTATCAACCATTAGATCGACATTTATGTAAGGCTGTTTTAGGTATTCCTCAAGATAAAAGAGTACTTTTGTTCGGTGCAGAAAGCCTTAAAGATAAACGTAAAGGTGGGGATTTATTATTCAATGCTTTGCAGCAATTACCACAATCCCTTAAATCTGAGATACTACTCCTGACCTTTGGTAATGGTAGCGAAGCGATTACTGCTGAATTGCGAATACCAACTATTAATTTGGGATACGTTAGTAGCGATCGCTTAAAGTCTATTGCTTATTCCGCATCTGACCTGTTTGTTTTTCCTACCCGTGCTGATAACTTACCTCTGGTATTACAAGAAAGCATGGCTTGTGGAACGCCAATGGTATCCTTTGACATTGGTGGTGTTTCAGACCTAGTAAGACCGATGACCACAGGTTATTTAGCAAAGCCAGAAGATGCCACGGATTTTTGTAATGGTATTGTTACGTTACTGGAAGATGAGCAATTACGGCAAACTATGAGCGTCAATTGTCGTGCGATCGCCCTTGCGGAGTATTCTTTAGAATTGCAAGCAGAGCGTTATATCAAACTTTACAAAGAGATTTTGCTTTAAATCACAAATGCAAGAAGGGGTGCTTTGCACCCCTTCTTACTTAACTATTCTCCCAAAGCAATATGACTAGGCTTAGTGTGATTTGGCGCGATCGCATCGGCGGAACTCTCGATCATTTTGGTGGCAAAGTTGGGAACTAGTCCAAAGAACACGATGATCAGCGCAAGAGCTATCGCAGGAAATTTTTCTTGCCATTTTGCAAAGGGAAAATTACTAATCGGTGGTTGACTCGCAACTTTTTCGACGGCAAGACGACCAAAAAATACGCGATCGATCATGATTAGGAAATAGACCGCAGTTAATCCAGTCCCAATCATACAGAGAAGAGTCTGGATTGGGAAAACTGCAAAACTACTTCGGAAAATCACAAATTCAGCAATAAACCCAATCATTCCTGGTGTACCTGCGCTTGCCATTGCCGCCAAAATCATCAGCGAACCTGTAATTGGTAAACCACGTTCAGGATTGAGCAAACCATTAAGAGAGTTGATATCGCGGGTTCCCGTTTTCTTGTAAACAATACCCACCAGAATAAATAGTAGTGCCGAGATAAGACCATGACTAACCATCTGAAAAGTAGCCCCTACTAGTGACAATGGAGTAGCAGCGGCTAAGGCGAGAAGGATATAACCCATATGTCCTACAGAGCTATAGGCAACCATTTTCTTCATGTCTGTCTGAGTGATTGCTGTGAGACATCCATAAATTACACTGACCACAGCCCAACCAGCCAGAAAAGGAGCGATCGCTTGCCATGCTTCGGGCAGTAACCCCAGTCCAAACCGCAATAGACCATAAGTTCCTAGTTTCAGTAGAACTCCTGCGAGTAGTGTGGAAACTGGGGTTGAGGCTTCAACGTGGGCATCGGGTAACCATGTATGCAATGGCACGATTGGGATTTTGATACCAAAGCCAAGGAGTAGCAGAATCAGCAAAATTCCTTTGGTGGTTTTCGATACTCCTTCAAGATTTAAATCTTGATAGTTAAAGGTAAAGGCTGCATCACCACTGCCAAAAAATGCTATGCCAAAGAATGCAGCTAAGATCAGCACACCTGAGATGGCAGTATAAATTAAAAACTTGGTTGCCGCGTAGCCGCGTTTTTCTCCGCCCCAAATCGCGATTAATAAATAGAGGGGAACTAGTTCAACTTCAAAGAAAAGAAAGAAAAGGAGTAAGTTTTGAGCAAGAAATGCTCCATTGACTCCGCCCCCAAGCAGTAATAGCAGGGGGAAATAGAGTCGAGGACGTTGGACATCATTGCTTATGTAGATAGCGACAATCAGCAATAATCCATTCATTAGAACTAGGGGGAAGGATAGACCATCAACACCTAACCTATAAGTGAGTCCGATCGGATCTAACCAAGCTAAGGATTCACTTAATTGGATTGTAGATAGACTAATATCGAATTTGGTGATTAAGAAGAGAGACCATCCAAATGTAGCGATCGCAATTCCCAACGATATTCGGCGTAACTGTTGGGAGTCGAGGGCTGCTCCCACTAAAACGATAAGAAGTGCACCTGCGATCGGTACCCAAACCAATGTACTAAGCATATTTGATTAAAAAATAATAATTAAAACCATTAAATATTCAGCGCCTAAGGCGCTGAATATTTAGTTCAGACCATAAAAAGCGGCAAATCCGATCAGAATTAGACCGATCATGATTGTCAGCACATACTGCTGTAATCGTCCTGTCACCGTGTATTTCAAGCTTTCGCCACTAAATATTGAGGCAAAGCCAACAAAATTGACCGAACCATCGACTAAATAGCGATCAATCCAAGCCAAAAATTTGGAACCGCCGCCCACAATCAAGACCACCGTGTATTTATAGATGGCTTGGACATAGAGGTCATAGGCTAGTAAATCCTGTACAGCCTTCCATACTTGACGAGTAGCCTTGGGCAACATCGGTACGGAGCTACCAGTTTCGTAGGGTTTGATGTAGATATATGCACCTAATCCAAAGCCCAGAAGCCCAGAAGCAGCAAGCACGACAGTACCCCAGATATCTACTGTATCTAAGTCAATATCTACAAATTCCCATGATGGTAACAAGATGGGCACAAGCAAAGTAATGATTGTCAGTGAGACTAATGGAAGTGCTACTTGCCAAGCAACTTCAGGCGCACGACGGGTTTTGGGCTGGGTTGGGCCAAGAAATACAAGTGCAAACATTCGCATTAGTCCGAAGGCGGTAATGCTATTGACTAATAAGGCGATCGCAATTAACCAAGAGTCACTATTCCAAAATGTTTCTTCCCAACGTAAGAGCGTCCAAAATCCACCAAAGGGAATCAGTGCCACTAAGCCCAGTGAGCCAACAATAAAGCCGACTAGACTGGCGGGCATTCGCGTCTTAATGCCGCCCATTTCTGTGAGATCTTGAGTCATTGTGGACATCATCACAGCCCCTGAACTCAGGAATAGCAGTGCTTTGCTGATGCCATGACTAAAGAGCAAACCCATTGCTAGCTCTGGTTGTTGCATACCCACAGCGATAAAAACTAGACCTAGGTAAGCGCTGGTTGAGTGAGATAGGGCCCGTTTCATATCGATTTGGGCGATCGCAACTAGTGATGTCCCGATCGCTGTAATTGCGCCAATCACCACCGAAACTTCTGCTGCCACTGGGAACAGAGTTAATACGGGCTGAAACTTAATCAGGACATAGGCTCCTGCGCCAACAACTACGGAATTTCGCAAAATCGAAGCAGGGTTTGGACCCTCCATCGCCTCATCAAGCCATAGATGCAGTGGGAACTGAGCACATTTACCTAGTGGTCCCGCAATTAGAGCTAGTCCTAATAATGTGCCAAATTGTTGATGTTCTGCAAAATAGGCGATCGTTTGCGGTGCATCAGCCCATGTTTTGAGATCGGAAAAATTCAAACTATCCGTAAGATTGGACAATGTAACTACAGCCATTAACAAAAATAAGTCGCCGACTCTTTTTGTCCAAAAGGCATCTCTTGCAGCGGTCACCACTAGGGGCTGTGCATACCAAAATCCGACTAATAAATATGTGGATAGGGTGAGCATTTCCAGCAGGGCATAGCTGAAAAATAGTGAGTCACTAAAAGCAATCCCAGTGATCGCGGCTTCAAAAAAGCCGATTAAGGCGCAAAATCTGGCGATCGCCCAATCAGTTTCGAGAGAGCCTAGTCCATAGACCTGTGAGATTAGACTCATCACGGCAATCATCACTGATGCACCGACACTAATCGTGGAAATATCAAAGGAGCAAGCAAGATTTAGATCAAAAGCTTGAAACCAAATAAATTCAAATTGTTGAGAAGGTTGTCCCCAAATTGATGTCAGCAGCCAACAGCTATGCAGTAGTGCTAGTACAGTCATCAATATGTTTAGGTAAGCAGCCGGACGCGGCCCTGTACGACGCACTATCCTTAATGACCAAGGGAGCGTTAGCCCTGCACCCAGCAAACCATAGCAAGGAAGTAACCAAGCTGTTTCTAGGATCATTGATTTTACTATAGAGTTTTTACTATGTTTATATTAATATCTATCGATTATTTTATAAGCTTACAATAAAATGTTTCGCGACTAAATTTTATGGAGATCGCCATAATGCATTTGGAAATAGCTATCTAATAGGAAAAAGCGATCGCAAGCTTGTTGATACCGTTTTTGCCAAGTAGCGGGACTACGTGAGGTTTGCAACATGGTTAAATCTACGCCAAGCATTTTTAATTGTTTATCAATCTCCACTTGCAAAGATAAATCTTGCGGTGTTATCTCTAAATCCGTATTTACAAGGCTTGACTGAAAAAATATTTGAATTTCGCGATGCGATCGCAGCCAGTCTTTGGCGATTGCGGGTGCAGACTCTTTCTGGGATGAGATCGCTGTTTGCAATATTTTTAACTGATTTTGCAAATCACTAACTAAAGCTAAATAATCTTGTGTCAAGGTTTTAGTAATGAAATTTGCACGATACTACAACAATAAAGACCTAATTTTTTGTTCGCTGCGAAGCCGCGCCCAAAAAATTAGTTTGCAGAACCATTAGATGATTTTATTTGTTTGCAAGTTAAGCATTTCTCTCTGGACATTCATGCCGATGACTAACGCATCACTCAGCATAGAACTGTACTGTTCGGCTTGATTCTTCACCTCTAAGGACTCTAAGGCAATTAGATTTTGCTCAATATTGTCAAAAAGCTGGCGATGACTACTTAAAAAATTACGATGTTCTCGCAGGATTTTTTCAGTAGTCAAGCCACAAATTAGACTATCTCTACTTAGCTCAAGTGCTTGCAGTATATCTTCGCGATGATTGAGATTTGCGGATTGATTCGCAACTTGATTGCCGACGGACTTTAGGCGATCGCAAATATCGACAGCAACAATTACTTGATTATATTTATCTACTTCATCGAGAAGATGGGATAAACAAGCCATTTTTTTAGATCTCGTCCAAGCAAACAGGTTCCAAACAGCGAACAGAATTAGGACAAATGAGAATACAAAAATGGCAAATCCAACTTGATCTTGGCGATTATCTATGGGTCTCCCAAGAGATTGAAAGATCAAAATACTAATTGGCAAACTAAAAATTGAAATTAAGAATAGAGTGATAACTTCACTCAACAAGAAAGGAAGCAAGCATTTTTTCTTTTGAAGTATAGAAATTCTATAAGCACTTCCAATGAATAAAAGGCTAATCTCTTTTCCTGTTACTCTCTCTAGATCTTGTTCAGTGATCTGCAAATTCCTAATATCAGTTTGCATGTTTGTTAGGTATGAGTTCTACGATTTAATAGAGAACCAATTTTTTGTGGCGCGGCTTCGCCGCGCCACAAAAAATTGGTTCTCTATTTTACTGCTAATTCCTAAACTCAGGTTTATTAGACAAATAAATGCTTAATAGCATTCCAGACCGCCATATAGAAATTACCTTCACGAGGACGGAAAAAATCAAATTTGGAGCCAAAGGAACCAAAAAACGGTCTGAGTGTCCAAGCCATCTGACTACCAACAAAAGCATAAAGACCAAGCCAAAACTTCAAAATCGATATCCGAACTTTGCGGTTTTTGTCAATCGCTGTATCTTCTATCACTAAACCTTTATCTGAGACAATGGTTTCCACTTTTGGTAGTAAAACTTGATAGAGAAAGTAAACCCCAATAATTCCTGTTAACGTAAATATGACAACGTTTAACAACAAGAAAAAGGAATAACTTTCTGTCGTAATCAAGAAGAATAAAGTGACTGGAGCAAAACCAAATAATAAGGTACTCGTAATAGTCACCGCGCAAAGTAAAATCGCCGTATATTGACTCAGACGAGTTTTTGCACCGAAGTAAACATTAAAGAAATAGAGTGCCGGTAAGCAAATTGCTAGGGTGATGAGGAATAAAAATGGCAACTTAGCTGCCGAAGATAAAACCTGCATCCAAGAGCTAACGGCTCCAATCAATCCGCCATAAACCGCCAAAAATATAGAGCTACAGACTAACAAGCCCAATATTTTGGTATTGACTTTGATACCGTCATAGATTTCTTGAATAAACCGATCGCGATCGCTAAGTAAGTCAATAAGAACTGAAAAAAATGGCATAAAGTTTTGAGGGCTGAAGTTAAACTTGATAACTCTGGACATTTTTTGAACAGTAAATGTTCCTTAATTTATAGTCGCGATCAAACCCCAAGAAGTTAATAGCGGCGCTATTAACTTCTTGGTTTTACTTGTGTAGCCAGAAAAAAGTTTTAATTTCATAGGGCTTAAATATAACTTTTAAGTGATTGGACTCGTCTACAAATATTTGAAGTAAAGTATTCTTGTTTTCCATCAAATCACATTCCCAAATATTCTCTAATTGCAATGAATCGAGTGCAATCTCAATTTCAGTTTCAGTTGTTTGCCCATGCGCCTCATAAAAACGCATAACCCAACCTAACTGATCCTGCGATCGCTTAAAAGCTGAGAGAACAATATTTGGTGCAGAGACTCGTACAAAACTTTGTTGTTTTGTTGGAATTGGTGAATGTTGTAAAACAAGAGGGTTGTTTAAATCTTGAGCAAGTTGGACAATGTTTGCTTCACGCCAATCACCTTGATGGGGAACTAATCGATAGGTAAATTCATGATGACCGAGATCGCTATTTGGACTGGGCCAATTAGGACTACGCAGCAAAGTTAAACGTAAACATTCAGGTTTTGCGTCATAGCCATACTTACTGTCATTAAGAACACTCAACCCAATCCCAGAGTTTGCTCCCGCCACAGGCGGGAGCAAACTCTCTGGGATTGGAGAAACCGCGATATCTGCCCAATATTGTGCGGGAACTTCCCATTTAGCTTTTGCTTCAGTCGTTTCGCCAAGAGTACTGCGCTGAATCGTTCCCATTGGAATTTCGTAAGTAGCATAGAGCGATCGCCAATTTACTGGAAAAGCTACTTTGACTAGGGTGTATTCCTCTTGCCAATCAACCCAATTATTAACAGTAATAAATGGCTCAAAGGCAGTTAGTTGAATCTCTTGGGTGAAGGTTGAATTACGGAACTTTTGGACAGTGCGGACTGATACTTGTAGGCTACTATTGCTAGAAATTACAGCTGATTCGAGCGTTGTCGATTCTAATTTTTTACTTTCATAATTTGGATCAATATTCCATGCATCCCAATATTGTCCCTTGTCTTCAAAAAACTGGATGGTACTAGGTGATTGCAAGATCGCTTTTTGCGATCGCTTGTCAAATATTTGCGCGATCGCACCAGTTTTAAGCTCAATCTCGACTTTAAGATATCTATTCTCTAGATAAAATTTTTCACTATCAGAAGTAATACTTAAAGGCTCATTTGTCTCGGAAATTCCTACAGATTCCAGTTCTGCAAATCCAAAGCTAGGAATATTCGCTAACCAACAGAATGAACCGTCTGACTTTTTGACTAACTGCGATCGCGGCCAGTTGAGAAAATTCCATGCTTGCAAATTAGTATTTTCTTGGATGTCAATAGGAAGCAGGTGATCGCAAATTTCTCTTGCCTCAGTCCATGTGCGATTGGCATCAATGAATACTTCAGGAATTGATGTGCCAGTGAGAATATCATGAAACTGATTGAGCAATAATCCTTGCCAAGCATTCTCTAATTGAGTTTTAGGATAGGGAATATTTGTAATTAAAGATGCGATCGCGCTATATTTTTCGGCATTACCGATTAGAACTTCAACTTGGCGATTTTGTCGTTTTTGTTCGGCTTTGGATGTAAATGTGCCGCGATGAAATTCTAAATAAAGTTCATCTTGCCAAACTGGTAGATCTGCGGGTAATTTCTCTTTGAGATTTAATAGAAAATCCTCTAATGTGCTGGGCTGCATTTCAAAGAAGATGGGTGAATCCGCCCACTTGCGTCCCATGTCGAGCATATCCGCCGTTGGCCCCCCACCATGATCGCCAACACCATAGAGCCATGCAGTCTCAGTGATATCGTGTTTTTCTTCCTGAGTGGCAAGATATTTTGCGATCGCGACAGGTTCCAGTCCCAGACCAATCTCATTACTAAAATAAGTAAAGATACGACTTCCATCTACACCTTCCCACCAAAAAATTTGATGCGGGAATTTGTTAGTGTCATTCCACATTAGTTTTTGCGTAACAAATGCTTCAAAGCCACTTTTTAAGAGGATCTGCGGCATTTGCCAATGAAACCCGAAAGTGTCTGGCAACCATGCGATTTTAACTTCTCGATTAAACTTTTTACGAAAATATTCCTGCCCATAAAGAATCTGCCTAATTAAAGATTCTCCACTCGGCAAGTTCCCATCTGGCTCCACCCACATACCGCCGATCAGTTCCCATTTACCATCGGCGACGGCAGATTGAATACGGGCAAATAATTCAGGATATTCTGTTTCCATCCATTGATAAGAGACAGTCGTACTTTGATTAAAAAATAATTCTGGATAATGCTCTTGGAGGTTTAAAGCCGATGTAAATGTGCGTTGCATTGCATCTTTAGTTTCTGCGATCGCCCATAACCAAGCCACATCAATATGCGAATTTCCCAGCATATAAATCTGACGCTGTTTAAGGAATTCGCTATATTGCAGAAGAGGTTTACGAATTTCCGCTAGTTGCTTAAAGATGCTTTCACTTGTAATCGATTCAGGCATTGCGAATAGATTAATTAATCTATTTGCGGCAGTTTCAAGAGGTTGTAAATCAATCTGGTTCTTAGTAAAAACTGGAATATAAGTCTGGAGAATTTCTAATTCGATCGCTAACTGATCGGGATCGCATGGTTGTTGCGAATATTCAAAGATTAATTCTGAAAGTTGTAATGCGCCAATATCGTGTTTAGGGCTATTTAGCTTGATTTCTAGGATGAATTCATCGAGAGGTTCCGCATGATTAGTTAATAAAATCCGACATTTCTGATCAAATAAATCCCCTTCTTGGACTTTATTTCCATTAATCCACACCTCACAAATATCCACCCACCATATTAAATTGAGCCGAATCGTGGAGCCGATGATCGATAATCCTGCATAGCTCTCTGGTACTTGCCAAGCTTGCTTTAAATGAATGTTTTCCTCACATTGCAAGAAAGCTACCATCGGCTTATTTTGCTTAGTGCTTACCGTTGGTAAAGTCTCCCAAGCACCCTGTTCATTTTCTCTTTGCCAATTGCTGAGTATAGATAAACGCGATCGCGTTTTTAATTGCTCGATAACCTTAGCCAGACTTGTCACTAAATCAGCCATTCAGTCTATGTCTCCAAATTCGAGTTAGATGTCACTTAAACCAGTTTACTCATTTAGATACCACCAATTAAGCCAATCGAGATCTATTTCATTGTCATGAGTTTTTATGCGATCGCTACCTATGCCTTATCAACTAGTCTCAATAGGTGTTTCGGGGAGGTAATACATCTCGAAAGCCCGAAGTGCTTGATGGGCAACGTTTTTAGCGTCGGAGGTCTTCAATATCTGAAATATCTGTCCATAAAAGCTTTGAGCCATTTATCATGTTTGACCTCCCCAAAACACCTAGCGATCGCTTCTTGGATATTGGATAAAGCTTCTTCTCTAGTTTCACCTTGACTGACACAACCAGCTAAACTGGGAACTTCCACAAAAAACAGCTATCTTCATCGCGATAGAGAAGAACAGTCCTTTTGAGTAAGTCTGGATAGATCATAATTAGTCTCCAAAATTTTCCAAAGAATCTTCAAGTAGATCAGCTATAAGTATATGTGATTATTTTTGATCAGCAAGAATTGCTTCAAGCTTTCCGATCGCAATGCCATACCATTTTTGCATCCTGAGAAGTTCTCCATCAAGAGGTAATGTCGGTGGAAAATCGCAGGTGTAGTTCAATTCTCTCAAAGCTGAGACGATCGCACTAGGAGAAATCCACCATTGCTGTGAGATATCTAACAGATTTAATTTCTCTATATTCTCTAAATCAAGAGATTGAACTTGGGCAAGAAATTGATCGATAGAAGGAACTGAGGGAATATGGGAACCGAGATAGATATAGTCAGGTTTGGCGATCGCAATTAGCCATTGGAGATGGGTGAAAGATGGTGGCATCGTCCAAAGTACGATCGCATGATAGTCTCGATCACGATTTGGGCGATCGCAATCGACATCGCCTTGAAATTTATCAGCAGGGCGATCGCAACCATATAACAATAACGGACGAGGCAAAGGTCTTGGCGCTTCACTCAATTTCTGCCATTGAGGAAACTTGGTAATTACGGGCGCAGGGTTGTATTGCAATTGCAATTGCTTAGGCGCATTTTGAGAACTTTCCATCGTTGTACCTGTTGCCTCGCGAATACCAACTATTTCTAATTCTACAGAAGTTGTATCTTGCCATTGATTAGCACGTAACTTATAAGCAATATCCACATAATCAGGCACAGGACAATATTCTCCCCAACGCCATGCGATCGCTTTGATCTTGCCATTGCCTGTATCAAGTTCTAGAGAAAGATGTTTGACTTTATCTCTGCCGCGAGTTTGTTGAGAAAGTACGCGCACATTTTGACTATAAAACACAGGATCGGGATTGCCGAGTCCGCAAGGTTGCATGCGATCGCATTCTTGCAGCAGAGTCATGGATACATCGCTGAGGTCAATACGCACATCAATATTAATCAAAGGGCTGATGTGACTAGGAAGAATATTTTCGCGATCGGCAAATTCCCGCAGTCCTTGCCGCAATTGTTCTAGATTTGCCGCAGGCAGGGTAAAACCACCCGCCGCCTTATGTCCCCCACCTTTATTACGAATACTTTTAATCGGTTCATATTCAATCGCCTCAAAAACATGAAATTCAGGAATCCCCCGCACCGAAAAGCGCACAGTGGCAGCTTCTTCAGAATCATCATGGGCATCTTCATAGCTACCTATAAATACAGGTGCGCCATAACGTTCCACTAGCCGCGATGCAACAATACCAATCACCCCATGATGCCACCCCGCTCTTTTTCTCTCCTCTCCTTCCTTGGGAGAAGTAGGGGTGAGGGCTTTTTCCCTTTTGGAAGAGGGATTGATTTCCCAACTTTGATCGCGTGATTTTTGAACGCTAATTTGACGGGTTTGGTCTTCATCGAGATCGATATTTTTGGCGGAAATTTTTGATCGCTTGAGGATCTCCGCAGTTTGTTGGGGCGTGACAGTTTGATTGGTACTTTGCTGTGCTAGTTGCTGTTCTTTTTCTATCACCATTTGTGTCAATCGTTGCTTTTCTGCTTCAGCTTGACGGGCTTTTTCTTCAGCAGATTTCAGGGCGATCTCTTTCTGTTCAGCTTCAAGGCGAGATCGTTCAGCAGCCGATTGACTATCATTGGCGATCCCTTGTAGTCTCTCGATTTCGGCTATCAATTCGGCGGTGGCATCAATGGGCACAGCAGGTGGTACGAAAGCCCCAGCTCTAAAATTTCTGTCATTACTAAAGGTGCAATGAAACCAGATGCCTAACTCACGCGCATTTTTGAGGAGGGTGAGGGCTTCGTGTCTGTCATCTTTGCCTTTATGGGCGGCATTGTTGCCTCCGATGCGAATGCTATGGAAAAGTTCAGCGACTTCACGAGAAATGACACCTTCTGCTTTAAGTCGTCTTAGCAACTCTACTTGTGCTTCGTCTTGTGCTTGATAATGCCCTGTCTCGTCGGCGATGTGCTGGGCAAGACGCTCGGCAAATTGCCGTAGTTTGAGGATACAGGTATTACTGTCGCTATGGAAATACTGTTCAGCGCGGGCAGCAAGGTTTACCAATTGTGGATCATGCTCGCGCAAAAAACTAAAATTCGCTGACTTTATTTCCATTTGCTCCTACCTTAAGTTGCTTCCTTCCAAACTGGCAAACTTCCCAATCTTTAGCACTCATCAGAATTGCTTCATTAGCCATGCGGTGACGGTTGATTGATTTTCTTGGCGACTGCGTTCGATCGCTTGTTCTAAAATTTCTAGTTTTAATCCAGATAGCACCAAGGATTGGCGAATATGATGGCTGCTGCCATCTGGGGCGATCGCAAAGGCGTAAATTTTCATGGTTTGGACATTGACGATCCAGTATTCTTTGATGCCTAGTTCTTCGTATTGCAGGCGTTTTGTGCCGAGGTCATCGTTGAAGGTGGTGTCAGATATTTCGATGACGAGATCGGGTAAGGGATATTGATCGAGGTCAATGATGCGCGTTCCCCAAGCGATCGCATCGGCATTGTCACCGATGTAATAGGAGACATCGGGCTGAAATTCAGTTTTTCCGCTTTGGCGATAGGAACAGCCATCTTTGGCAGTCATGGGAATTTGCTTTGTGGCGGCATAAAAGGAGAGGGCAAATAGAATTAATGCGTGATCGTTGGCATGATCGGAACCTGTGGACATATCCTCAAATCTCATCTGTTGTTTGTAATAGTAGCTTTTGCGTTTGTCGCTATCTGGCGCATCGGCGATCGCCACAAATTCTGTCCAAGGGGCGCTAATCCATGTGTTTAGTTGGTTTGAGGCTGGTTTGAGTAATGTGTTCATAATGACTTTACCTAACTTAAACTTTATAATACCAATTCACAAAAGTGTGACTACAATGTTTGTGAATTGAAAACTAAACCCAGTAAGGGGTTTCAAATAAAGAAATGGCTACGACATCTCTCTATTTCCCTTGGAAGAGGGATAGAGAGTATCCTGCACCTCCCGATCAACTATTACTAAAACTCGCTCTTGGGTAATATCAAAACCCTCTGATTTGAGCTTTGACATATAGGCGATCGCTTCTTGTTCGATCTCTTTACAAAGATCTTGGCGCTTACGGTTAGTTGCCTCGCATTCTTGAGCTAAAGCGATCGCTTGCCCCATTTCTTCACAAGTTAACAGGTCAATAATTACTTGCGGATTGCCAATTCGCCCGATCGCATTAATGCGAGGACCAAGCCCAAAACCGATCGCTTCAGGTTTCAACCCAGTTTGTTTATCTTTAGCAATACCCGTCTCGTTAATCAGCGCAATAATGCCAATTACCTTAGATTGAGAAAGTAAACGCAAACCCTTTTTCACCAATCGGCGATTGATACCAGTTAATGAGGCGAGATCGGCGATCGTGCCAAGGGTGAATAATTCTAATAAAGGACTTTCTAATTCAGCACGTTTGCCAAAGCGATCGCTTAATTCCAAAGCTAAAACATAGGCAACACCAACTCCAGCGATCGCTGCGTAAGGCGAATTAGGATCGACGCGATATTTAGGATTGAGAATCGCCGTTGCGGGTGGAATTTTGCTAGAGTCTTCGGGGACTTCGTGGTGATCGGTAACAATTACAGAAATATTTAATGATTCGGCAAGAGAGATTGCCTCATAAGCGGTAATGCCATTGTCTACCGTAATGATTAATTTCACATCGCGATCGTGACAATCCTGCACAATGCGCTGATTGATCCCATAGCCCTCCGTCATCCGACTAGGAATTTCATATTCGACAATTGCGCCTAATAATCGCAAAGTGCGAATCAACAAAGCGGTACTAGTCATGCCGTCAACATCATAGTCACCGCAGATCGTGATGCGATCGCCATTTTTTATGGCTAGTTCAATACGGTCAATACTCTTAATTAAGTCAGGAAATTCTTGTTTAGGATCGGGCAAATCTTCTAGTTCGGGATCGAGAAAAACTTTGGCAGCTTCAGGGGTATTAATACCGCGATTTAGCAAAACCTGCGCAATTATGGGAGAAAGTCCCGTAGAATCAGCGATCTCTTGTGACAAATCTGACTGTGGAGAGAAAATCTGCCATCGCTGTTGAGGTAAAAGCATGAAAACAATAATATAATTATTAAGAATGTCTTAAAAAATCCGTTACGAGTCCGAAAACTAATGAGGACTATTCCAACATTACCTGAATCAACCCTACAACTCTTACTATTTATTGACGATCGCCCCAAGGCAAAAGATTTAGTCAAGGATGTGGAGGATTTTTTGCAACGTGAAAGTGATTGTCGATCCGAATTGCAAATTATTAATGTCGCCAGTCAGCCACAACTTGCCGAACTATTTAAAGTGGTCATGTCGCCAGCCTTGCTCAAATTATCACCTTTACCAAGACAAACGATCGCGGGGAAAAACATACTCAAACAGCTAGAAAACAGTTTAGATACTTGGAAACAGCAAGTATTAGACAAAACTACTAACCATCCACCCGAACTTGCTCAAAATATTGACTATATGAATGAAGTTGCACGTCTTGCTGATGATGTGTTTAGGCTGTCACAAGAAAAATCTGAGATTGAGGAGCAAATTCGTTTTAAGGATCGCGTGTTAGGAATGCTCGCCCATGATCTGCGAAATCCTTTAACCGCAATTTTATTAGCGATCGACACCATCGAAAAAAGCGGCGACAAAATCGATCCACAAATGGTGTCTCGTCTGCTCAAACATGCTCGTAACAAAGCGCGTGATGCCGATAGCATGATTACCGACATTCTCGAAGCAGGACGGGGGGCTAATGCCAAATTTCGTACTCAACGCCAAAAAATTCAACTCGATCAACTTTGTCATAGTGTCATCAGCGATTTTTACTTTCACAAATGTCTGGAGGGGAAGCACCAAAAATTAGTCAAGGATATTCCTAACGATTTACCACCCGTGTATGTCGATCAAGAAAAAATTCGTCAAGTTTTAATCAATCTCTTAGGCAACGCTACTAAATACACGCCCGAAGGCGGCAAAATCGAGCTAACAGTCATGCATCGCACTGCCCAAAAGATTGAAGTTAGCATTACTGACAACGGACCTGGGATTCCTGCAGAAATGCGCGATCGCGTATTTGAGGAGCGCTATCGGCTAGAGCGCGACGACGAGGCAGATGGCTATGGTATTGGCTTATCACTCTGTCGCCGCATTATCACCGCTCACTATGGTCATATCTGGGTCGATGACGCGATCGGCAAAAAAGGCAGTTGTTTTCGATTTACGCTGCCCGTTTATTAAACAAAAAAGAGGGGGTTCTACGCCCTCTTTTTTGTTTAGTATTTTACCAATTTACATTTGCAGAAGCAGTAATTGCGATCGGATGTAGCCATCTAAATAAAACAATTGTGATGGCAACACCGATATAAGCAGGGCGGACAAATTCTTTTAAAACTAATTGCTGACGACCTTGGGCGATCGCAAGAAATGGCAATACTGAAGTACGCTCCTTCACAGCCAAAAAGGCATCTCCATATCGCTTAAACAAACGCTGATCGCCATGCCATACAGCGAATAAATGATAAACAACCAAAGCGATCGCTGTTACCAATGTAAAAGAGGTTCCTAACCAAAGAGCATGAGCTATGCCCCAAAGGCATTGACCAATCATCTGTGGATGGCGACAAATACGAATGATTCCCGTTTCAAATAAATGTACCTCTGGTTTTTTGATCGCGGCAACTTCATTCAAGTTAAACGTAGCAGGATAGAGAAAAAGAAAGGAAATTGCTGAAAGAATCAAGACAAACTCCCTTATGCCCGTAACTCCTTGCACATTCCACAACTGCGCCCCGTCATAACGATGGTTGAAGAAATAAATAAGTAGTACTACGGCAAGGGGAATGCTAACTAGTGCAAAAATTACCCGATATAGCCTTGCTCCAATCCGCTCCTCAGCCCACATCCGTAATTCAGCAAGCCCACTATGGGCGATCGCAAAGGTCAAAATTAGACCCAGCATTACAAAATGGCTGAAATAAGTCGAGAAGAAGTCGCTAAGAGAGGTCATATTAAAACTATTAACTTTAGTGAGGGTGGTGCAAAGCACCGCCCTCACTAGTTTATCCATATTTAAGTTTAAAGCGTAAAATCAGTAGGTTTAAAATCAAGGTAAGCCCATTAGCAAGGTAGATCGGCGCGGCATTAACCAATAAGCCATAAATTAGCCAGAGCGTGATCCCTGCAATAAAAGTAACCAACATCGGTAGAGAGATATCCTTAGTCGATCGCGATCGCCAAACCTTAATTACTTGGGGCAAAAAAGCAATAGTTGTCAGAGATGCAGCCGTAAATCCAAGAATATTGGTGAAATCCATGAGTTCAATAAATAGGATAATTTGGGATGTCCTGCTCCACAGGACATCCCAAATTAGAATTAAAACACATGACTCAGCGCATCATCGGCATCACAGGAGGCATTGCCACAGGTAAAACCACTGTCTCTGATTATTTGCATCAGACCTATGGACTGCCAATTCTTGATGCTGATTTATATGCTAGACAAGCTTTAACAGACGATCGCCTTGCAAAACTCCGCGATCGCTATGGCAAATTAATATTTGACGATCAAGGCAACCTCGATCGCCGCAAGTTGGGCGCGATCGTATTTGAGAGCGAAATCGAGCGTCAATGGCTGGAAGGGCTAATCCATCCCTATGTCCAAGAATGCTTGATTTCTGAAGCAAAACACTTAGAGCCATCAACAGTGGTAATGGTGATCCCATTGCTGTTTGAGGCGAAAATGGAGGATCTAGTGACTGAGACTTGGGCGATCGCTTGCGATCCCCAACAACAGTTGCAAAGACTAATTAACCGCAATCATCTTTCAGAATCCGAAGCATTACAGAGAATCTCAAGTCAAATGTCTCAATCTGAAAAAATTGAATTAGCTGATGTAGTAATAGTTAACTCAGACAATACCGAAGAGCTATTCTTTCAAGTTGATCAGGCTCTGCTTAACTCTCCGGTCGGTATATTTTTAAACGTGAGTTGATATCGCCCATTCACGTACTTGCCGAATCAAAGCATTTTCTTTGAGCTTCTAAATCATCGGCGATCACACGATATGTCTCCCACCTGATCGATGGCAGCAATATATGATTACTTGCGCGATCGCTAGATTTAGGCAGAATAGCCGTCATGTTATTGCTGAGGTTTTTCTGGAGTTGTCGCTGGTGCTGGTGCTGGTAAATTTAAGGGAATCGGTTGTGCATTGGGTACAGTCTGAGTTGCAGGAGAAACTTGCGCTGGAATCGGAGCCGTTACCGTTGCCTTAGTAAGCCAACCACCACTAAGCATCACTGTTAAGCCCAAAAAAGCTGCGGTTAAGAACCAAGTGACTCGATTCAGTGCGGTTTCTGCACTTTTGGTACTTGAGAACAATTGAGCTTGACCACTAAAGCCTCCCAAGCCATCACTTTTAGGACTATGTAATAGAATTAAGACCACTAAGCAAATAGCAACAATAGACCAGACTATTTTTAAAGTTTCGTACATTTTTAGATAGTTTTCTTTATATGGTTTTCTATAAACAGCTTAACGCATCTACTAAGTAGCTAAGCAAAATTAAATATAAAACCCTAAAATCTGTACCACTCGCTAAGCGAGCGTTACAGATTTTGACCCTAGTTTTTTAATTATGCTGAGTTACTTAAAGAAAGTAGATGCGTTGCCAAGCAACGCATCTACTTTCTTTAAGCAAATTGCTGCCCTAACTCAATTGGGTTATGTACTGTAATCCGTTTTTTTGAAATCGCGATCATCTTTTGCTTCCGCAAATCGCCAAGCAATCGAGTTACCGTTACTCGCGTGGAGCCGATCGCTTCTGCGATCGCCTGATGGGATAACTTCAAATCAATCGTTACGCCATCAGTCGAAGGCGAACCAAAATCACGACAAAGAATTAGCAAAAAGCTGACTAGTCTTGATCCCATGTCGCGATGGGCTAGCGTCTCAATCATCATCTCTGTTTGCAAAATCCGCGATGACAATCCACGCAATAACACCATCGGTAATTCAGGATCTTCCTTCAGTGCCTTTTCAACCTGATCAATCGGTACAGAAAGCAGCTCAACAGGCGTAAATGCGACTGCGTGATAAAAGCGATCGGAGCGATTACCTGTAATCAAAGACAAAACACCAAACACACTATTTTCGCGTAATAGGGCGACAGTAATTTCTTCACCTGCTTCGTAAACTCTAGAAAGTTTTACCGCGCCTTTAACTAAAAAGTAAAAACGCTCCGCAGGATCCCCAGGAAAAAAAATCGTCTTACCGCGTTCAAACGTTTCTGTCATGGGTGGGAACATTCCCCCATTCATTTCGCGAAAGACTTCAACAAGAGCACGGTCAGCCAATCTTATATATCCTCTTTAACCAAAAACAAAACAATATATAAAGTATCATTTATACCAATTCTAAAAATGATGTTGCCATTTTTAGAATCCAAAAACCTCACTGGGGTTGATTTTTAATTCTTGAAAGCGTAACTACACTTTCGAGGATTGGTATTAGATCTTATTATTCAGACTAGAAAACAGACAAGCAATCAAAAATCGCAATCAATCGCGATCACTAATCTTCAGGAAAGTATCAGTACCTTTAATTGTGAAACCAATTTTGGGATATTCAGCGCCAGCGGTGCTGAATATCTCAAAATTGTTCGTGATGAGAACCTATTTTATAGTGGGTTTTCATCACAACTAATTTTTATAATGACAATTGCTAGGTAAGTATGCCACCGTACAATCAAGTTAAGTGACACATGTCATTTTCCACCATATGTACATAGTAAAAACATAGGTATTTTCACATTACATTGACTTAAAAGTCATGACCTTAGTACGCCGTGAAAAATCCTTTGATTCGTCAAAACAGGTCACAACTTAAAAAATTTTGTCTAGAAATAGAAATGAGTATTCTCACTTAAACTTACTACATAATTACAATTTGTATCATACTGTACATTTTCTTGAATTAAGTATGATTCTGAAAATAATTACGAAATAAAAGCTGACCTGTTCTAGAGATGAAGGGCGATCGCTATCTAAACATGCTGCTTACCGAAGTATCTTCGTGAACTCGCCAGATTGTCTCACCTAAGAGGTCAGCAACCGATAGTACCCGCAATTGAGGAAAGTAGTTCTCCTGTCTTACGGGTGTTGAGTTGGTAACGATTACTTCTTCAAACACACCACTTGATAACCGATCAATCGCTGGCGGTGAAAAAATAGCATGGGTTGCACAAGCATAAACCTGCCGCGCCCCCTCTTTTCTCAACAGTTTAGCCGCCTCGTAAATTGTTCCAGCCGTATCAATCATGTCATCGACAATAACAGCAGTTTTACCCGACACATCTCCAATCACATTCATCACCTCAGCCACATTATGACTCTGGCGACGCTTATCAATGATTGCTAAAGGAGCATCGCCAAGTTTTTTGGCAAAAGCACGAGCACGAGCGACTCCCCCTACATCTGGTGAAACCACCACTAAGTCAGGTAACTTCTTTTCATTGAGATAGTCAAATAAAACTGGTGAGCCATAAACATGATCGCAAGGAATATCAAAATATCCTTGAATCTGGGCTGAGTGCAAGTCCATCGCAATCACGCGATCAGCTCCAGACTGCACGATTAAGTTAGCAACTAATTTCGCGGTGATAGACTCTCGTCCTGCGGTTTTGCGATCGGCGCGTGCATAGCCGTAATAGGGCATCACTGCGGTGATCTGTCTTGCCGATGCACGACGGCAGGCATCAATCATAATCAATAATTCAGTCAAATGGTCGTTCACAGGGCGACACGTCGGTTGGATTAGATAAACATCGCAACCCCGAATCGATTCCTGTACTTGCACATAGACTTCCCCGTCAGCGAAGTTTTTTCGCACCATAGGCCCTAGTTCGATACCTAAATAACGGGAAATCTCTTGGGCAAGTGGCAAGTTTGCTGAGCCAGCAAACAGCCTAAGTCGGTCTTCACCACTATTTAAAGAAGGTAGTCGGTGAAGTCCATGCCTAGTAGTCGTTAAGTGTGTCACTGCAATTTATCAGGAGGTAACATAGCCATCATTCTATTGTCAGGCTTAATCAGCTATTCGCACTATCTGTTTATGATTAAATTAGATGTTTTTTCAGCCATTTTTTATCCAGAAGGAAATAAAAGCCACAAATTAGAAGTAAGACCTCTAATTTGTGGCTTTTATTTAGGTGGGCGGCGACGTTGTAAAAAATCGGGAATATCTAGCCCTGGCTTACTAAGCTTAATTTCAGACTGTGATGTACTTGGCATCGAAGAAGTTGATGTTCTAGTTGTCGGGCTAGGAGGCAGAGGTTGAACTTTTTTAGAAATTTGTGGGGGGATTGCTGGATGTGATTTGGGAGCAAAACCCGTCGCAATTACCGTAATCCGAATCTCACCATCCATCTTGGGATCAATCACTGCCCCAAAAATAATATTGGCATTTTGATCAACAACTTCATAAATTGTTTCTGCGGCGGCGTTGACCTCATGCAGCGTCATATCTTCGCCACCCGTGATGTTGAAGACAACTCCACTTGCCCCTTCGACTGAGGTTTCTAGTAAGGGTGAAGAAATAGCGGTCATAGCTGCTTCCCTAGCTCTGGATTTGCCTGAACCGATGCCAATGCCCATCATTGCTGATCCTGCATCAGCCATAATTGCGCGAATATCGGCAAAGTCAACATTAACCAGACCAGGAATCATAATAATGTCAGATATACCCTGTACTCCCTGACGCAGGATATCATCAGCTACCCTAAATGCCTCTTGGACTGGGGTTTGCTCGGAAATCACCGAGAGTAACTTATCGTTGGGGATCACAATCAAAGTGTCAACGCGACTCTGCAAACCTGCAATTCCTTCTTCGGCTTGCTGTCCGCGTCGTCTACCTTCAAAGGTAAAAGGGCGGGTAACAATACCAACCGTCAAAGCACCTGCCTCTTTGGCTACCTCAGCAATAATTGGTGCGGCTCCAGTGCCAGTGCCACCACCCATACCTGCGGTAATAAATACTAAGTCGGCTCCTTCGACAGCGGCGGCGATGTCATCACGTGACTCTTCGGCAGCCTTCTGCCCGATCGCAGGATTACCACCAGCACCCAAACCTCGAGTCAATTTCTGACCCATCTGAAAGCGTTTAGAGGCGGATGATTGTAGCAATGCTTGAGCGTCGGTATTAAACGACCAGAACTCTACACCGACCACATCACTCGCGATCATGCGATTTACAGCGTTGCCGCCGCCACCACCAACACCAATTACCTTAATTTTTGCAACACTGCCCAACATGATATTATCCGCTTTTGCATCAACGCCTAACTGCTGCTTCATACGATTTTGAGAGTGACTTAGGTGTAGTCTAGAGTTATTTGAAAACTCAGAAAGTTCATCCATTTGCACGTCTACCTCTCCGTTTTCCGAACCATTTGAGTTCAAATCTGACCAGTCATTTTTAGATGTCATTTATCAAAGGATGTCATAAATAGAATCGTTTTACTGATGCTCTCTAGATTTTACTAAGCTTAAACCCCATTCGAGTCAGAAGTTCGAGTAGCAGTTTAAACCTACCAGAAAAAAATAATAATAGCCTTAAAACGACAGTTTAGGATTTTGTTTCAGAAGATTTATCTTTTGATGGCACATTCATTTCCAAAATTGGATTACTGGGCTGACTGATATCAATGTGGTTAAAACTATTTGATTTCAGTCTTTCGGGCAATGTTCTTAATCGATCAAGTGTCTCTAACTGTGTAGTAAACAGTGATGGCTTGTATGTGCCAAAATATACCAGACCAAGCTCTGTAGTCAAAATAAGATTTGATTCATCTCTGGCATCTACTTGCGAAATTTTGATCTGACTCTGGCTAATTTGGCGATAAAGGGTTGACCATTGACCGATCACCCGATTATTTGGCTCTAAGACCACGAGATTAGGTTTATTAATATTCGATGGATAAGCTTTAGCGGATACCCATATGCCTTCAGCATCGAGAAATCCTTGCTGACCTTTGCGTGTAGACTTAGCGATCGGCAAACGCTCTTGGACTTGAATGGTCAACTTTGACGGAAAAATAGTACGCGAAACTAAAACCTTAGAAACCGGAGCAGATGCCTCAAGTTGGGTAGCGATCAATTGAGGCTGAATTTGAAAAATCGACTGAGGATATTGAATCGCTAGAGATTTTTTTATGGTTTCTTTGGAAAGGAGATTGTTACCCTCAATCTCAATTTGGTTAGCACTACGTAGCTGCCACTCTGGGAGCATGGCTACCCAAAGCATCGCGCCCGTAAGTCCTGTTATGAATGTTAACTGCCAAATACGTTGAAAGATGCGAAGGCGGCGTTGTTTTCGCAATTGTTTGCGGCGACCCACATAGTCTGCCTCTCCAGTGGAGATAGGGAATTCAACCGTCATCTTTGCTCCTACTAGTTCATAGTGCTAGGAGTCAGATGATGGGCTACTAGCAAATTGCCGTTCCAGCATAGCAATGATTTCTTCTCGTCGGGAGGAAATCGCTAAGGGATCATTAGATTTAGAGCGTAAAAACATTACTTGTTCTGCACGCTTGTAATTTGATGTTTGCTTTTTGTCTCTTGAAGATTTGTCCATTAAAGAATGGATAGCTTTAATAAAAAATATACCTGCACTTATTACTAAAAGTACAGACACCGAGATGTAGATAACTGCTGCGATCGCCATATCTGTAGATAGTTTATTCAAAAGTGCTTATATCACAATAGATGAGCAAATCGGGTTTTTCAACTAGAGTTACAAAAATGTATAGATTTGCTTTGCAAACCTTCACAAACCCAAGATTAGATGCGGTGCTTCGCTAGTCTTGACAAGCCCCAAATTTAAGAGGCGGCGCAAAGCGCCACCTCTTAAATTTGGGGCTTGTAGGTACGGAGAACGCGACAAGCCCAAGGGCTTTGATATTGCTGTTGGTTCGGTATAATCAGGCTTGAATAACACTCAGTAACATTTAAGTAGCTCGCCACAATTAAATATAAAAACCCAAAATCCGTACCGCCCGCGCAGCGGGCGGTACGGATTTTGACTCTGGTTTTTTTAATTGTGCCGAGCTACTTAGCAATACATTTAGTAATAATTAGGAGCTTTGCGCGATATGCAAGAGCAGGGAACGATCAGCATTCATACCGAGAATATCTTTCCCATTATCAAGAAGGCTTTATATTCAGAGCGAGATATCTTCTTGCGGGAATTGATCTCTAATGCCGTAGATGCCATCAGTAAACTTAAGATGGTTTCCTACGCTGGTGAAACAAATCACTCCGCCGATCCCGAAATTGTGGTGACGATTGATAAGGAGAAAAAAACTCTAGCGATCGCAGATACTGGCATCGGCATGACAGCAGATGAAGTAAAGAAATATATTAATCAAGTTGCATTTTCTAGCGCCCAAGAATTTGCTACTAAATACGCAAGCAGTGGCACAGGCGATCAACAAATTATCGGTAATTTTGGTTTAGGCTTTTATTCGTCATTTATGGTGGCGAGCAATGTCGAGATCGATACCTTTTCCTACAAAGAAGGAGCCGAAGCTGTTCATTGGTCTTGTGATGGCTCGACGACTTTTACGATCGATGATAGCGATCGCACCAATGTGGGGACGACTATTACGCTGACATTGCAAGAGGATGCTGAGGAATATCTAGAGGAAGCATCGATCAAGAGGATGATTCGTAATTATTGCGACTTCATGCCTGTGCCGATCAAGCTCAATGATGAAGTCATTAACAAACAAACAGCACTGTGGGACAAGTCGCCTAAGTCTGTTTCCAATGATGAATATTTAGAATTTTATCGTTATCTCTATCCTTACCAAGATGATCCGTTGTTTTGGATTCATCTGAACACAGATTATCCGTTTGTGATTAAGGGCATTCTTTATTTTCCGAAGATGAAGGCGGATATTGACCCAAATCGCGGACAGATTAAACTTTTCTGCAATCACGTTTTTGTCAGCGACAATTGCGATGATGTGATCCCTAAGTTTTTGATGCCTCTACGTGGGGCGATCGACAGCACTGATATTCCTTTAAATGTCTCACGTAGCTTCTTGCAAGGCGATCCCAAGGTTCGCAAGATTCAAGATTTTATTGCGAAGAAAGTAGGCGATCGCCTAACTGCTCTTTACAGTGACTCCCGTGAAGAATTTCTAAAATGCTGGCAAGACATCAGCATATTTATGAAGTTTGGCTCGATGAACAGCGATAAGTTTTATCAGCAAGTCAAGGAGATTTTGGTGTATTCCACCACGAATGAATCTGATGAGGTCAAGAGTGAAAGCGGAAATTACACCACTCTACAGGCTTATCTAGAGCGAAACAAAGCCGAGCATGAAAACCAAGTTTTCTACACTTCTGATCCGATCGCCCAAGGTACTTATGTAGAATTGCATAAAAACCAAGGCTTAGAAGTGCTGACTTTTGATGCGTTTATTGATAGTCACTTCATTAATTTCCTTGAGCGCGAATTTAAAGATATTAAATTTGCCCGTGTGGATGCCGAAATTGATGATCGTCTAGTTGATAAGGGCTCGAACACCGAAATTGTCGATCCCATAACCAATAAAACCAAGAGCGATCATCTCCAAGATATTTTCCGTGCGGCGCTGAATAAGCCCAAACTGGTAATTCGCACTGAGGCGATTAAAGCTGAAGATGTGGCTTCTGCCCCACCAGCGATCATTCTGCTGCCTGAGTCAGCTCGACGAATGCAGGAAATGATGGCATTGATGCAGCAAGGTACGGTGAGCTTTCCTGAAGATCATGTGTTGCTTGTCAATACAGCGCATCCGCTCATGGAAAAGCTGATCGAGCTTGATAGCAGTCAAATTCTGGTTGGTGGCAAATCAGAATCATTGGATCTTACTAACTTGATTTGTACACATGTCTATGACTTGGCACTGATGGCGCAGAAGAGCTTTGATGCTGACAGCATGAAGGGCTTCTTGCAACGCTCTAATCAGTTACTAACTAAGCTGACTAGCAAAATCTAAAACTTTACAGAAAAAAGTCAAGAACTGTAGTTCTTGACTTTTTTACTATCCGCTTTGCTTTAAAGTAAAGGTAGTGAGTGAGCTTAGCCACTAAATTGCTAATTTCCTCCGACTAAGACGAATTAAGTCATCGTAAGTAGCGCAAACTTTGTCGGCTGCGTTACTAATATCTTTAATTGCTTGATAATATACCTCGTGCTTAGAATATTTGAGCTCAGGATAAACTGCCATGTAACCTTTGTAATCTACTTTGTCAACAGTAAAGCTTACTGTGTAAAGTACTTTTAAGTATTGATCTATACTCTCCGTTAGTTGACATCTACGCATTTCTAGATCAATGTCGATGAACTCAAATTCGGGGTTTTGGCAACTTAACCTATAGGCTACTAAATCTTCATGTACCTCAAGCAACCAAGGATTTCCATAGATATGGTTACGAATGAAACTAATGGAGCCTCCTGTTACTGGAAGAACTTTCTTAAGCTCAAGAAATAATTTTCGATCCAACTCAATACATTCTGGATGAACCAGTAAGAAACTTTTACTCTGTACTTTCTCATACCATCTGTTTCTGTGTCCTATTAGCTCTGATTCATTATATTTACGACCTTTTGGATGTTTGGGATTATAAGCTTTCACCTCAGCATGGCAATCTAAACAAAGCGGAATACAATTCTCGTAGGAGTCCTCTCCACCTTCTGACTTTTGGATAATGTGATGAAGCTCGATCTTAAAACCACAAAATTTGTGGCAAATACAGCAACATCTACCGCAATCTAGCAGGGCTTTCTCAGAGATATTTGGAGGAAAACTCATTGCTATTGTTTTTAATTGATATCTACAAAAAGTATCTGTATTACTCAGTCTAACAGGCTAATTATCTCAGTCTCTAAGTTTTACAGTTGAGATAGATATTAATAACTATGTTTGGAATTTTGTATAGACCAGAGTTATTAGGGGTAATTTCTAGTTAATCGGGTGTAAAACCACGATTGGTTGAATATCTGAGCCGATCATTTCACTCACGCCTAAAAATTGTTGAGCATAGCCATAAGTACGAATGTAATTATAAATTTCTGAGGTTGATGATTTTTCAGGTGAACTAGTTAGAAGAAAAGATTCATCCTTAATTGTTTGTCCCATACACCAACGTTTTGTCTGATCTTCGTCAAGAGTGATCATTGGTAAAAAATGCAAGCCATGATCAGGTGCAAGTACTTCGAGACTATGCAATCGCAAAAGCTCCTCAACCTGATCAAACGTCAAACTAGAATCTAAGTCAAAACCATTACTATAAGTGCGAACTAGCCCCGATAAAGTCGCGCCACAACCCAGCTTTTCTCCTAAGTCCCGCGCGATCGACCGAATATATGTGCCTGACCCACAGGCGATCGCCACATCTAATTCTGGATAGTCTCCCGTCGTCCAATTTAAAACTCGAATTTCGGTAATTTCCACAGAGCGGATCGGAATATCAGATTCGACGATCTCGCCTCTACGAGCAAGATCGTAAAGACGTTTACCATTAATTTGAATAGCACTAAAGGCTGGCGGACGCTGGGTAATTTCGCCTTGAAATAAAGGTAATAATTTTTCAACTTCTTCAAGAGTTAAATCAGGACAAGGGCGATCGCTTAAAATTTCACCCGTAACATCATCGGTATTCGTCACCACCCCAAATCTAATCTTGGCAACGTAAGCTTTACCTTCTGGCAAAAATCTTAAAAGTCTTGTGGCATTACCAACTGCGATCGGTAAAACCCCCGTAGCCATTGGATCAAGCGTACCGCCATGACCAATTTTCTTTTGCTTAAGCAGTTTTCGTAATTTACTTATGCAGTCATGAGCCGTAATATTTGGTGGCTTATCAATACTAATAAATCCATTGATCATAAAAATTGCGAAAACTACAGCTACAACCAGTAATTCCAGCAATTCTCATTATAAAAATCAGTTTTTTGAAAGCCCGCCTACGGCGGGCTTTCAAAAAACTGATTTTGGTGTTTCCAGAGCCAAAGGCGCTGGAAACACCAAAATCAGTTTCATAATGAGAATTGCTGCAGTAATTCTCATTATGAAACCAAAATAGGTGTTTTCATAATGAGAATTACTGGTTGTAGCTGTAGTCACACTAGTTATGCCATAAAACCCAAAAGAGAGTTGCGGCGCTTTGCGCTGCAACTCTCTTTTGGGTTTTATTTTTGTCCTAACTTCTGTGGCTATAGCTATATTTTAAAAATTGGGATAACTTAGCCAAATATTATGATAATTTAGAGGTTTGCTTATCACTTCAGGATACAAAATGAAACTAAAGCAAGCAAAATCTGTCATAAAATGTAGATAGTAGTTAAAAGAAAAATTCCTTTAAAGTTGTAACTGTCTTGAAAAATACTCTAGACTGCTATACCTCATTCATGCCTATCGGTAGCTTTCAATACTTTATGTTTTTTGCCTTCACCATTTGTGATATGGGGTGAGATAAGTTGGCTCGATTAGTATTCGGAGACATTCACGGTCAGTTTGATGGCTTAATGAAGTTAATTGACTTCATTAAGTGTAGTCCTAGTGACAAACTGTTTTTTTTGGGCGACTTGATTGATCGCGGCGAGCGCAGTGCTGACGTTGTGAACTGGGTAATAGACAATGGACACACTTGCCTCAAGGGAAATCATGAGCAAATGTGTCTTGATGCCTTTAATAGTAATGAAGCGTCATTAATCTGGAAAGGTTGGTTGCTAAATGGTGGTGCTAATACATTGACAAGCTATGGAGAAAGCCGTTTACCAGATGCACATTTAGAGTGGATGCAGCAATTACCGCTCTATATGGATTTAGGCGATGTATGGCTAGTTCATGCAGGCTTAAATCCTAATTTACCGCTCGAATTACAGGGTGCTGCGGAATTTTGTTGGATTCGGGAAGAATTTCATAGTGCCACAGAGCCTTTCTTTGAAGACAAAATTATTATTACTGGACATACGATCACCTTTGTATTTCCAGGGGTAAAGCCGGGGAATTTAGTATTGGGTAAGGGCTGGCTTGATATTGATACTGGTGGATATCATCCGAAGAGTGGTTGGTTATCGGCGTTGGATGTCGATTCGGCAACAGTTTATCAATGCAATACTTTTACTAATGAGTTAAGGGTAAATTCCCTATCGGATATCACGACTGTGATTGAGCCAATGCCGACGCGATCGCAAAGACTAGACGTTGGCAAAACCAATTCACCAAAACGGCGATGGTCTTGGGTATAACAAAATAGGTCGCACGAAGTGCCGCCTATTTTGTAAGGTTTTTTGATTCCCAAAAGTGTAGTTACACTTTCGGGAATTGGTATTAGGGAGATAACAAAACCTGATATAAATCAGGACGGCGATCGCGAAAAAATCCAAAGGAGGCTCGATTAAGTCGGACTTGATCGAGATCAAAACTGGCTAAAATTACACCTTCCTCGGTGTCATTAAACTCTGCAACCTTATCGCCGCGATGGTTGGCAATAAAGGAATGACCATAAAAAGTTTGATTTCCCTCTAAGCCGATCCGATTTGCCGCTGCCACAGGGATTACATTACTAACGGCATGGCCAATCATGGCGCGTTGCCAAGGATCTTTAGTATTTAGATTTGGTTCTTCAGGTTCAGAGCCGATCGCAGTTGGGTATAGCAAAATCTCTGCACCCATCAATACCATTGCTCTTGCACATTCAGGAAACCACTGATCCCAACATATGCCTACGCCGATTTTGCCAAAAGCTGTGTCCCAAACTTTAAAGCCCGTATCGCCGCCTCGAAAATAAAACTTTTCTTCGTAACCAGGTCCATCGGGAATATGGCTTTTGCGATAAATACCAAGCAATGCACCATCAGCATCAACCATCGCCAAACTGTTGTAATAGACCTGTCCTGATTTCTCAAAAAATGAAACAGGAATTACCACATTAAGTTCTTGAGCTAGCTTTTGGAAATGAGCAATCGTCGGATGATCTTTCACAGGTTGCGCCCAATCAAAAAAGCGATCGCGCTCTTCTCGACAAAAATAAGGACTTTCAAACAATTCTGGTGGCAAAATCACCTTTGCACCCTGATGGGCTGCTTTGCTCACTAAGTCGGAGATTTTAGCAACATTAGTAGCTAAATCAGCATTTAGGGATGCCTGAATAACAGCGATCGCGACGTTTTTGGAGGATGACATCAGAGTATTAGGATGAAAACGTTAAGATGTGGCTATAGCTTTATCAATAGCCTAGCGCAGTCACGTAAAAATCCATGAAAAAACTTGTCATTTTATTGATTCAGTTTTATCGATTGTGCATTTCGCCATTATTTCCGCCGAGATGTCGATTTCAACCGACCTGTTCGCAATATGCAGCCAAAGCGATCAATCGCTTTGGTTTAGTCAAAGGAGGGGGACTATCTGTAAAACGGATTTGTAGTTGCCATCCTTGGAATATAGGTGGTTATGATCCTGTTCCAGAACTTTTACCCAAACAAGATGAGCAGGCCTCAGTTTAAAATATAAATATCAAAAGCCTTACTGTTTAGGACAAAATCAAAACCCAAAAGAGAGTTGAGGCGCTTCGCGCCTCAACTCTCTTTTGGGTTTTGTATTTTGATCCATTTGGCGACAGCTATAAAACATCGCTCCAAAGATGACATGCGGCGCAAAGCGCCGCATGTCATCTTTGGAGCGATGTTGTCATTATGCAGATTGACACACCAATAAATCTTGCACAATTAGCACAATATTGTGGAATGAAACATCGTCTCTTTTAAAAAAACTGTTTAAAACCTGCATTGATTGTTCATACTCCCGCTCAAACTGATAGGCATAGATAGGAGGAACATCTGCATACGAAGCTTGCAGAACTTTCATCACTCCAGTACGCACAGCGCCAATCAATTCGCGTGCAAATTCTGTAATGATTCTCTGCCTTACATACTTAAATCCGCGATCGCTAGTTGCATACATTGGAGGCAATCGATTTAGAGCATAGGCAGCTACTTCATTGTGATTAATTCGTTCATATAACTCTGGTTTCGCAATACGTTCCATAGCTCGAAATACAAGATGCTCTAGGACATTAACCAGACCTAACTGTGCTTGTAGCGTGTAGGCTTGTAGTGCTCTATATTCCATTTCAACAGCATCCTTTGCTTTCTTATCATAAGCCCAAGAATTTCCATATGACAGCCCTTGAGCAACAAAAAGACTAGAGTCTTGTAGACATAATTCTTGTCGCTTTAATTCCTGTTGCTTTTGAGCAATTTGCTTTTCCATAAATCGTTTTGAACTGGAAAGCAATGCTTTTGTATGTCTGCTCAGATGACTAACATCTTGCACAACAGTTTCTTGGTCAGATTGAATTACTGTCTGACTATTCATTTTAGTTACATAGGTAGTTTTACTAACCGTAGCTTCAACTAAGGCTGGGACATCTCGCCAGCGTAAATTTTTGCGTCCTAAAATTCGACTTAACTGATAAAGTACTCCTGCACTATTGGTAAATAGATGATTAGGTAGCGGCGTTAGATCGTGTAGAGGATCGCCAAATAAGACTGTTTTAATCCCCTGCCTGACTAACTGTGTCATTTGAGGTTGTAATTCATTCAAAGCATATTCATACTGATATTGCCAGCCCTTGATAGATGTGGCAAATAATGGAGGTAAACGATTAAGTGCATAGGCTACCACCTCTGCAACTTTGACTTTAGGTTGTATTTCTGGACGAAGTTCTTCGATTTGAATATAGGTTTCTCTGACCAGTATCTCTTCTAAAACGTTGACAAATCCAAGCATTCCTTTATACCTGTATTAGTATTAGACCAAACAACAAGGTCAATATTCAACAAGCAATAAAGTCTATATTTAGTTTAGTTTAGGTTTTTCTAACTTATAAGAGATCCACTTAAATATTTATCCCCTGCAACCCATTTCCGATTCATCAATTTCATTAGAGAGCATATATAACTAGTTTAATACATGAATTATTTAACTATTTATTGCTAATTATTCGTAATTTAATTATATCGAGTTCGATTTTATCAGTATAGTGAAAAACCTGTTTATTTTGTCTCGGAAAGTTTTTTTGATAGACTTTTTGCTTGAATTCAACGTATCAATAAATTGAAATAAAAGAATTGTGCGAATGGCTTAAATTTGTATAGCTTTAGTCCATAAAACCCAAAAGAGAGTTGAGTCGCAAAGCGACTCAACTCTCTTTTGGGTTTTATGGACTAACTTCTTGGGTTAAAGCCTCACTATGTGAGGCTAGTCAAAAAAAAGAGGGATGGTGCGTTGCACCACCTCTCTTTTTTTTGACTAGCCTAAGCGATATCCAAAGCCTCTAACCGTAACAATATGCTTCGGGTCGCTAGGATCGACTTCGATTTTTTCGCGCAGCCAACGAATATGTACATCGACAGTTTTGCTATCACCAACGAAATCTACGCCCCAAACTTTTTCTAGAAGTTGCTCCCGTGACCAGACACGGCGAGGATGACTCATAAATAGATCGAGCAAGCGAAATTCTTTAGGCGAAAGATTAATTTCAGTTTCATTAATCGTGACGCGGCATTCATCGGGATACATGGTGATATCACCAAATTTATAAACCGTGGCATTTGTTGCCACAAATTCGCGACGACTACGGCGTAGCAAAGCTCGACAACGAGCCACTAGTTCCTTCATTCCAAAAGGTTTGCTGAGATAATCATCAGCTCCGACTTCCAAGCCCACAATGCGATCGGATTCATTACCTCTAGCACTAATCATCAATACAGGGACATTATTGCCTTCGTGGCGCAAAATGCGGCAAAAATCTAGTCCATTTATTGATGGCAACATCACATCTAAAATTACTAAATCAAGCCTTGCCGCAGTTTTAGCAATTTGTAAAGCGCTGTAGCCATCTTCAGCCAATAAAATACTGTAACCTTCTTCACTCAAAGTTAGCGCGATCGCCTCTTGAATAATCGCTTCGTCCTCCACCACTAAGACAAAACCGACAGTGTTTTTAGCAGTCGAGGGAGCTTGTTCTGTTAAGAGCATAAAAAAGTTTTATTAGGTTAGTCTAACCGTATCCAATTTTACATTGATTACTGGCTAATTATGTGCTCAGGTGTGAATTTTGTTGCGCCTACGGCGTAACAAAATTCACACTTATTATGGCAGTGAGAAATTAGGAATCAAGGATTTTGCGATATTTCTTAGGGTTTGATTGAGCGATCGCGCAATCTGGATATGAGGTTCATCGGCTTCAATCGGCAAAATCTGAGTCATGTTGCCATGACTAAATTGTTGAATGACTAGATTTGCAGCTTCTAAACCTGTGACATAAGCTTTTTCCTGTGACCATGAGCCGTGATTGGTAATCACCCAGTCACCACTCATATATAAATTTGGGAAACTGGTAATAGATCTAAGCAAATGCTGATAACTCCCAGGGGCAAAATGAGTCACCGCACGAGGCAAGCGAATTACGCTGCTATCAATAACTTTGGCTGTCTCAAATTCTGGTAAACATGAAGCCAAATATTTCTGGACGATCGCAATAATTTCCTGATTATCAAGAGGCAAAAATTGATTTGCATGATAAAAATCGACTTCGATCACTGATCCTGTCTCATCAGCATATTCATCATGGAGCGCATTGAGATCAAAAAATGTCCAGCCTGTAGTTACGTCAAAACCAAAACAGGCATTGGATGGACGGGGAATATTGATTTTGCGATCGAACCATAGCCTCACTGCTAATACATCGATCGCGCCCAAGTTCATCAAGTTACGAAATTCGCTACGCTTTTGCAAAGCAGGACTATTCGCCACAATTTTCTGCATTCCCGAAATGCCCACGGAGAAGATCACCGCATCAGCTTCAAAGCTTTCATCACCACAAATTACCGCCGTAATTTTGCCAGAATCATCAACGCGGACATCACTAACACGGCGATCGGTGAGGATTTTACCGCCTAGTACTTTAATGCGATCGCACCAAGGTTTAAAGATTTTTTCGCCGACCGTGCCGCGGCACCAGACCACATCAAAATCTGCTTGATGCGCCAAGATGAAATAATAAAGCATTCCTAATGCTGCGGCTGCCGAGCATTGCTCCCCTGGGGCAAAAAGACCGACTAACAGCATTGGCTCAAATGATTCGCGGTATAGCCTTTCCGATACCCCATATTGACGAAATAGTTCGCGGGCGGTCATCCCGTCGTAACGTTTCCAAGCATCGTCAGAATTATCAAAATCCACAATTGCATACATCAATGGCAAGGCGGAAAGGCGATCGCTTAAGGGCAATCTTTTAAATTGAGTATAGGCAAATGTGCCAAGGGGCGAAGGCAAACGCGGCAGGGCCTGAAAAATAGGTGACTCGACTTCTAAGCCTGCGGGAGAGTATTGAGCCGATCTCGTCCAAGCCGTAAATGGATCAAGCTCTAATTCTTTGACTAAGGAAAAAATATTACAGTAGGGATACCAAAAGCCATGAATGCCAGCTTCAACTGATCTTCCCCCTTGCGTTTTCCATCCTGCTACCAATCCACCCGCTTGCGATCCCGCCTCTAGCAAGGTTACGTCATAGCCTTGTTTTGTGAGTTGATAAGTTGCACCTAGTCCCGCCCAACCTGCGCCAACGATGATTACTTTTGGTTTTTCTGTCATTTTTCTCTGAACGGCAATTTGATTCGGTGAAACAAACCTCGCTATGCGAGGTTTGTTTCACCGAGAGGCTAAAGTCTTTTACTGATTTTAAACCCGTGAGAGTCTGTCCCGCAGGTATGCATTAATCCATATGATTCTGCAAGTTGTCGAATTTCTTCGGTTTGGCGTGGACTGGGCTTCCATGGGTCGCTATTGTCGTATCCGTAGTAGGTTTCAATGCCATCAATCCCTAAAGCGGCGGCGGCGGGGATCAAGTCTTCAGGCGATCGCCTATATCGGGCAGGATGAGCAAGCACTGCTAAGCCTCCAGCCAAATGCATCGCCTTGATCACACTAATTGCTTGATAGTCCAGACCTGCGGTAGTTTTGCCTTGCAAATAAGGATGCATCGCCTCATGTTGGGGATCAAATCCATAGCCAAGAATATGTACTTCAGTAAAAATCAAACTGGCATTAACTTCGATCCCAGACCAGAGAGTTGGCAAAGAGCGGGGATCAGCAGACTGACTCATAGATTGCTCAAGGTACTTCTTAGCTATGTAATAGCCCGCGATCGCATGGTGATCGGTAATAGCAAGATCGGATATGCGCAAAGCGATCGCCTGTTGGATTAAATCCACAGGCTGCATCTTGCCGTCAGAATACACTGTATGCAAATGGAAATTTAGCCTATGCGGACAACTCACGGCATCGACGGACGAGAAAACCTTTCGGAGCCTACTGGTTGCACTCGATTCTGATATCAATAATGGAGTTTGAGTTACCATGGCAAATCTCTACATAAGCAAATCTTTAACAATTCTTAATTTCTTGATCGCAATTTTACCCAGATAAGGGCAATCATCTTAACTTTTATCGAAACAACTTCTCAAACTTAGTGCACTGGCAAGCCAATCCTAATTTACCTGTAATATCAATACTCAAAATGGCGTTGCCATTTTGAGGGATTAAAACCCTTGCTGGGTTTGATTTTTAATTCTCGAAAGTGCGAATACACTTTCGAGAATTGGTATAAATGCTAAAATCATTGCTATCAAGAAAGTTAGCAATCCTAAAACATTAGGTAAATCCAATAAGTTTTAGAAAATATTAGGTTCGTTAATACGACCTAAATGGCAAACGTACCTACAGAAACTTAGGTTTATTGCTCGAACTGAACTTGCTCATGCGTATTGCAGTCAAGATTTTGATCAGATGTCTCGTAATAATTAGGTAATAATTGGCGAGTTTCAACTTTCCCTAAATTCGACTCAATTTCAGCAGCGATCGCAACGCATTCGCTACCAGTCATATCAACCGCCCGTTCAACGATTTTGCCATCTTTCCCAATTAAGTACTCGATACGTTGATACTGAGACATGATGTATTAATTTTTCTCAACAATAACAATTACTAATATTCTAGCCTCTCTATATCAAAAATTGCAAAATGAAAAACGGCGCAAAGCGCCGTTTTTCATTTCTACACATCTGTCGCCACTTAAAATCCAAAATGAGAGGCGGCGCTTCGCACCGCCTCTCATTTTGGGATTTATATTTTAACTAAAATGGCAACAGCTATATAACTAACTGACCGAGAGATTTTAAAATTTGTAGCACTACATATAAATGGTTTTCTACTTCAGACAATGAAAAGACTCTGGATAAGGTATAAATTGGTTCAACTTCAGAATCTAGTTTGATAAAGCGAAACTCTCGTCCATTGGTAATTAGTCCAAATCTAGTTTGAGCGGGGTTAGAACTAGCAATCATATAGGTCAAAGCTTGTGGCAGCGCAACCATCACGTCATATTGAATACTTTTAGCTTCGATCGCCAATACCCAGATTACTTGTTGTAACACTAAGATATCTATCTGTCCCCGCACCACTTCTACCTCGTCCTGAGACACTAACTCAATGGATTCTTCTAAGGTTGTATAAAAAGGTGGATCGTAAAAACCTGCTAGAGATAGCAATGGCGACAAAGTAACCATCTTGACGGTTACTTCTAACAGTGGGCGATCAGCAAGGTAAAGGTATTGTTGCCTTGTGCGATCCAATTGTTGTTTCTCAAATTCACTAAGCGCAGGAGCCGAACCTAATAAATCAGTAAAAAATGTATCGTTTCTATCTTGCTGTAAGTGAAACTTGTTTTTGACATCATATAAGCTGAGCCTTGAAGCTTGTAGAGTTTGAACCATCGCTTTTCTCCCGTTTTATAGATAGACCTCAACGTTGATTATCGCTCAGTTTCTAAAACCTTGCTAACCGATATGCCATCTACCGCAGTGCCAAAATACCAAAGTGAAGCGGCTGCCTCGGCACGAGTAACTGGCTTTTGAGGTTGTAATAATGTCGTAAATCCAAAGCTGCGTCGAATGTTAGAAATATCGCGCAGTTGAGCATCAGCAAAGATCGCACTTAGAGCCTTCTCGCTAATGCGATCGCTATCTTTAAATCCCCATGATTGACTAACAGTTTCTAATGTGGCACTGGGCAAAGGTTGTCTGAGATCAAGCGGGATCTTCCATTGCACAAGTTCTTCGCGTAATAGCGGATCATTGGGACGAAAGAGATCGCCTGTTCCACCGATCAGTCCTGCATTGGCTAAGCCCTGAATAATTGCAAAGTCAGGATGGCTTTGGGAAATATCAGGGAAAGTATTGCTATCGGTTGGTTGAGCAAGCCGAATTTGGCGGCTAGGTTGGTTTTTATAAAGTCGATTATTGGTTTCTAATAACCATCGCGCATATTCACGACGCGCAACTAATATATTCGGCTTAAATTCTTGCCTTATTTTCGGAGCGATCGTTCCTAATTTGTTTAAGTCCTTAATCCAAGCTTTGAGAGGAGCAGGTGCAGTTTCTAGATCGCTAAATTCACCAGATTGAGGCTTAGAATGAGTAAAGTTTATATAAAAAAGTTCATAGAAAATTTCTTTAAGTGATTTCTTTTCTGAGGTTGACTCCTTTGGCAAGGATTGAAGAGCGATCGCTTTCATTTGAGTAGATAAGCGATCGCTGTTAATAGTATTAACGGAACTAGTAGGAGAATTAGTTGGTTTCGGTTCAGGTTTTGCGGTTGGGTTTGAGCTGGCGGGTGATGTAGCGATCGCGGTTGGTTGATTGGGTTTTTCTGCGATCGCCTCAGAAGTTGATGGACTGGCGGGAGCGATCGCCACCTCCAATGAACTGCCAAGATTTGAACCTTGGCAAGCAACAACAGAAGAAGCGAGCAACCCTGTAAGTGTAATTCTAGAAATTTCTCTAAATTTTAGTTTCATAACATCATCCTCAAGAAGCCTTAAGTACTTGGGCAAAACAAATTACCCAAACCCGTAAAGTTGCGACCCTGCGGGTCGCAACTTTACGGGTTTGGGTTTGCTAATTAATTAGGACTAGGTGGCAACAGAGGCACGATCGCTGGCAATACACAGGCAATTTCAGGACGGAAATTAGCATAGCGGCTACGACGCACTGCGATGATTTCTGCCTGAATATCTTGAGTACTTTCGCCCAGACATAGCAGTAGATGTGTGGTTAGCTCCAAGCTTGCCTCAAAGGTAGGATGCACAACTTCCTTAGCGCCAAGTTGGTACAACGTATCGATATCAGCATCTTTTTCAGCTCTGACTACAATATCAATTGCTGGAGAAATGGAGACTGCTCTCTGCACAGCCAATCTAGTGGCGATCGGGTCGGAAATGGCGATTAACATCGATCTCGCATGGTCTATTTCCGCTTTTTCAAGCACAAAAGGGCTTGAACAATTGCCGTATAGGTAGGGGATATTTTGCGATCGCAGAATTTCCACCTTAGACTCAGCATCCTCAATTACCAGCACAGGATAGCCCTTGGACTGCAACAAAGACACGATCCCCTGACCGATTCGCCCATAGCCACAGACAACCACATGATCTTGGAGTTTGGCATTGGAGGAAAGCTCTTGAGGCATATCTAACTTGTTCATCCAAGCTTTCAGGAATGGCACTTTTTCGAGCAATTCTAAAATCTGTGGTGTTGCCTTTAGCAAGAACGGTGTAATCACCAAAGTTACCGCAGTTGTCCCCAAAATCAGTAAGTACACACGACGCGAAACCAAACCTAGCTTCTGTCCTTCACTAGCGAGTACAAACGAAAATTCTCCAATCTGGGCTAAACCTAGCCCTGCAAAAATGGCAACCCGCAGAGGATATCGGAAAATACTTACTAAAGGCACAACGATCAAAAATTTACCGACCATAACGATCGCAACCAGACTGAGAATTAATTCCCAGTTCTGAATCAGAAATACAGGATCGATCAGCATCCCAATCGCGGCAAAAAATAAAGTCGCAAACACATCCCGCAGCGGTTCGACATAGGTGAGCGCTTGATCGGCGTATTCCACCTCGGAAATCATCAAACCTGCGACGAATGCGCCCATTTCGATCGACAAGCCTAAATACTCGGTGAGGAGCGCAATCCCTAAGCACAGCACAATCACACTTAGCAAGAATAATTCGCGGCTCTCGGTACTCGCTACCCATCGCAAAAACGGCGGAATCATCCAAATCCCTGCTACGATCGCGCCGCCCGCAAATAAAGCCGTCACCGACAAAGCCTTGATAACTTCGATACCCACTGACTCAGGATGATCCAGCGCAGGCAACACCGCCAACATCAATCCCAGCGCCAGATCTTGAATGATCAACATCCCCAGCGTCACTTGTCCCTGGGAAGACTCAGTAGCATTGGTTTCCATCAAACTTCGCAGCACCACCGCCGTTGATGATAGCGACAAAATCCCGCCTAAGAAGATTCCTTGGGTTGGGGTCTCGACCCATCCTACAAATACTGATACGGCTGTGGTGAGCGCGATCGTGAGCAAGACTTGTAAAGTGCCGCCGCCGAGTGCGATCGCTCTGACTTTATTTAATTGCTTCAGTGAAAACTCAACGCCGAGGGCGAACAGTAAAAAGGCAACCCCAAACTGAGCGAGGGTTTCTACTTGTATCAATTCTTTGATCAGCCCTAAACCTGTGGGGCCAACGACGATGCCGCCAAAGATGTAACCCAATAAAACTGGTAATCGCAGCGCCGCCGCCAGCAATCCGCCAAAGGAAGCAGCCGCAAGAACAGTTACTAAATCAACAATTAACCGAAAATCTTCTTGCACAGAAACCAACTAAAGAACGTTGCCACTTATACTTTAGCTTGGATTCAGTTGATCAGTAATGCTTGGCTTTAGAGCTTTTTCAATGTGCACATCGCCGAACTTTGTGGTTCGGGGCGATAGGCTCCAAGGTTTACGCAAGGTGATCTTTACAATTATGTTATATATACGATATCGATAGATTTTTTCAAACAAAAACTACTCAATAAAGCGATATTTGTCATGCAAGATCAAGATAGTCAGGGCCAAAATGATTTGAGACAGTTGATCAAGTCGGTACAAGCTAGTCATGGGAAATTAAACTTGTTAGTAGCTATCTGTGACAATCAGAATTCTCGTAATGAAATAATCTTTAACTATGAGACGGAATTGAATGCTAATGGTGTAAGTTGTCATCGCGTCAATGTAACGAGTCAGCAACCTAGTCTGAGTAAGTGCTTGCTAGATTTAGTAGAGAGTGAATCAGGGCTAAATTCATTAAATGCAGCTGTGTTGGTTACAGTGATGGTGGCAGATGCACTAACAAATATTCGCTTAGATGAGACAAAATCCACTGAAGAACAATTCTATTCCTCTTTGCAAGGGACTTTGAAATCATGGCAAGAATTTACGTTTTCTATTTTGATCTGGCTAACTCCAGAGATCGCTAACTCTCTGGCAAAACAAGCTCCCGTTTTTTGGAGTTGGCGGAATGGTGTATTTGATTTCTCCCAGCCGATAACTTTGCTCATGAAGCGGCGTAAACCGCTGCCAACGCCAACTCCATTTGTAATTCCTGTTGAACTGCAAAAACGAATGGATGAATTGAACGCTCAAGACCCTGAATCGCCTCTTCGAGACAATCTTATGCGCGATATAGACAGAGCCCAAAGAGAATTATTAGGTGTAAATTCATTTTCATATTCTAAAATTGAAAAACTTCATCAAAAAGATTTGGAGCTTTTCGAGCGGCAGATAGGCACACACCATCCCATTCTCGCCTCCAGTCTCAACAAGCTCGCAGAACTTTATCGTGCGCAAGGTAAATACCGTGAAGCTGAACCTCTCTATCTGCGATTGCTCGAAATCGCTGAACAGCGAATAGATTCATACCCACACTCTATTGTCGAGAGACTCAGTAATCTCGCATTAATTTACTATTCTCAAGGGAAGTACAGCAATGCCGAACCTCTCTATTTGCGATGGCTCGAAATCTGGGAGCAAGTTTATGGTGCAGATCATGAATTTGTTTCTCGAATCCTCAATACTCTTGCAGGAATTTACCTAGTGCAAGGGAAGTACAGCGAAGCCGAACCGCTCTACCTGCGATCGCTCGAAATTAGAGGGCAGCAACATTCCGCTAATGGACTGAATAATCTCGCAGAATGTTACCGATCTCAAGGGAAGTACAGCGAAGCCGAACCGCTCTATCTGCGATCGCTTGAAATCAGGGAACGACAACGACAACCAGAAGTACATCCTGACCCAGTCGTCTGGAGTCTCAATAATCTTGCCGCCCTTTATAAATCTCAGGGAAAGTTTAGCGAAGCCGAACTCCTTTATCTGCGAGCAATCGAAATCAGAGGGCATCAACTAAAATCTGATGAATCATACACAATTATTTTCTGTCCCTCTTTTACCATAAGCCTTTACAATCTCGCAGAATTTTACCGTTCGCAAGGGATTTATTGCGAAGCAGAATCTCTCAGCATTCGATTGCTTGAAATCATAGAAGAACAGTGCATAGCCCCTCTCCATGCACCTATAATCCTCAACAATCTCGCATTACTTTACGAATCGCAAGGGAAGTACAGCGACACCGAACCTTTCTATCTGCGATCAATCGAAATTAAGGAACGCCAACTAGGAGCAGACCATCCCGATGTCGCTCAAAGTCTCAACGGTCTCGCACAAATTTATCGAGCGCAAGGGAGGTACAGCGAAGCCGAACCTCTCTTGCTGCGATCACTCGAAATCTATAAACGCATCTATGATGGAGAATATCATCCCGATGTCGCCTCCAGTCTCAACAATCTCGCACAACTTTACGAATCGCAAGGGAAGTACAGCGAAGCCGAACCTCTCTATCTGCGAACGCTTGAAATCAGGGAACGCCAACTAGGAGCAGACCATCCCGATGTCGCCTACAGTCTCAACGCTCTCGCATTACTTTACAAATCGCAAGGGAAGTACAGCGAAGCCGAACCTTTCTATCTGCGATCAATCGAAATTAAGGAACGCCAACTAGGAGCAGACCATCCCTATGTCGCCACCAGTCTCAACAATCTCGCAGGACTTTACCGATCGCAAGGGAAGTACAGCGAAGCCGAACCTCTCTTTCTGCGAGCTATCCAAATTCTTGAAAAAGCCCTTGGTTCCGATCATCACAATACAGTCACAGCCCGCCAAAATTATGAGACTATGGGCGAAACCATGAAGGATAAATAAATGGGGAAACACGAAAATTCAGACAAAAATTACTTGATGGCGGCAGCGACAACAGTATTGATTTTGACACCCTCTGTCAATTTTTAAAACGCCTCGGCTTTAGCGAAAGGATCAACGGTAGCCATCATATTTTCTCCAAAGATGACATTCCCGAAATTCTCAATATACAATCTAAGCAAGGTAAAGCCAAAGCTTATCAAATCAAACAAATCAGAAATGCAATCCTCAGATATAAACTCAAAGAAAATGACACCAATTAAATACGAATTAATTGTTTATTGGAGCGAAGCAGATGAAGCTTTCATCGTTGAAGTTCCTGAACTTGCAGGTTGTATGGCAGATGGACAGAGCTATGCCGAAGCCGTAGCCAACGCCGAAATTATTATCCGAGAATGGATAGAAACAGCAAAAATGCTAGGAAGAATCATTCCCACGCCCAAAGGACGGTTGATGTACGCGTAACTTTACGAATCTTAAGGGACGTACAGCGAAGCCGAACAGCTCTATCCGCGAACATTGAAAATTCTTGAAGTTTCGTTAGGTAACGATCATCTAAACACAAAAACAATTCGAGATAATCTGCAATTTCTCCGCGATCAACTTACTCAAACATTATGGAAATTATTACGGGAGTAATAGTTAATGCTCAATTACACGCTAAGTATCGACCTTTAGATTTAGTTTAGTGTGGAAGCGTTAGAGCCGTGTAAATCGTCCAGCCATCCATTAGTAGTAATAACAGAGTAAACACCAGCAAAATCAGATACATCCAAGGTTGAGCCAAAGGACGAATATCTCTTGTGTCAATACCTGTATGTTCTTCAACCCGTTTTACTAATCTCGTAAAGCCAACTACCCGCATCGGCAATAAATAAGCTTGCTCAGAGTCTTTACTGACAAAATAATAAACGATGCCCCCTTGCCCCGTAATTCTTGGTTTAAGAGCCTTGATATCTTGCCAAGCCAGTGACCAACCCTTACGCAAAAAAGTTGGGAACCAGCGCGGATAGACTAAGCTGATGCCTTGATTATCAAGAATTAGGCGATCGCTAAGCGCCCCGTACAAAAATATAAAACCGATCGCTAAGCCAATACTTAACCATGAGGCAGGAATAGCGGCATGGGTAAAGTCGCTCAAAAATGGCAAAGGAGCAGTGAGAGCAATATATAACAGCAATAATGTAATGCGAATCAGTGGTGAAACTTTAAAGACATCGGTCATATTCACTAGGGATTTTATGTTTTAGGCGATCGCAATTAACTTAACATTGTTTTTTAGGGGTAATCTGATAAATGATGGATATGATTAGTACCTCGGCATAAATAAAAAATAGAACCAAAATGTGTACCGCCCGCTGCGCGGGCGGTACACATTTTAGGGGTTTATATTTAATTATGCCTAGCTACTTTAAACATCAAAAACACTTACATACAGTACGGATGGTGTAAAACGTGGGTTGGCGTGTACGTGGCGTTCGTGGTGCAACAACAGTTGAGGCAAATACATACGAAGCCCTTGAGAGGGCTGTGCTAGAGCTTATGGAGGAGATCGAGGCACAAAATGACATTGATCCGCGCGAAATAGTAAGTGCTACTTTTTCGGCAACAACAGATATTGATGTGGTCTTTCCTGCCAAAATCGCCCGATCGCGATCGCAATGGGAAAATGTCCCGCTTTTAGATGTGCAGCAAATGTATGTTAAGGGCAGTTTAGAGCGTTGTATCAGGGTATTAATTCATGTGAATACGCCGCTTGAGCAACATCAGATTAAGCATATTTACTTAAACGGAGCTAGAGATTTGCGTCCCGACCTCGTTTACGCTCAAATTTGAGAAAATAGAGGGAGTGCTTCGCACTCCCTCTATTTTCTCGGTACAATCAGTTCAAACTTAAGATAATAGCCCTATGGTCACAAGAATATTTCTGTGTAACGAGCAGACAGAGCCAGAGATTCGCGATTTTATTCGTGAAGCGATCGCCGATATCTCCGAGGGGGAGCAGTATATCGTTACGTGGAACTGCGGCAATATTCAAACTCTCAAGGTGGGCGATCGCGCTTACTTTAAGCGGATCGGTAGTGCCAATCAGGGCTATTTTGCAGCGGGGACAATAGTTCCAGCCGATCGCGAATATCAGCTCAAACTGAGATCGGCGCGGTATCGCGAACTGAGCGAAGCCTATGACATTGACTCCGAGGCGAATAACTTTCGGGTCTGGGTGGCTTGGGATGCTTGCGTGACCTTTGATGAGCCACTCAGGACAGATTATTTACGGCAGTTGCCCAATTTCCAAGGAATGCCCCTCGAACCTCAAACCGATGCGGGAGTATTTCGCGAAGAATATGTGCGGATGCTAGATCGCGAATGGGAGAAACAAACTCAAAAGGCTTTTCGGGCTGGCAAGGGGATTAGCTTAATTGATGTGTATTACCGTTGGGGCTTAGAGGATATTCAGCAAGGATTCCCACAGGATGCGCTGGAGTCCTTTCGGCAAGCACTGAAGCTCAATCCTAATTTTATCAAGGCATATCTGGGCTTGGGCGATGCTCATGTAAGTTTGCGCGAATATGCTAAAGCTGTAGGTGACTATGGCAAGGCGATTTCCTTGCGTCCCGACAAGGCGCGTCTAGCTTATTTTAAGCGCGGCGAAATTAATTTTTTGTTGGGGCAGCTTCAGCAAGCGATGGCAGATTTCCAAGCATCGATCGCCATCGATCCAAATTTTGCTGATGCACATATGTCTCTTGGCAATACATACTTTAAGCTCAAGAGTTACGAGCAGGCGATCGCTTGCTATAGCCGCACCATGGAGCTAAGCCCAAATCTTGACTTAGCCGCATTTCGACGAGGGCGATCGCATTACATTCTCAAAGAATTTCCTGAAGCACTTCGCGACTTTAGCTATGCAATTGAATTGCAGCCCAGTAATGTTGATGCCTACTACTATCGTGGCTTAACCTATTCTCAACCTGATATTGCCGATGAGACCCTTGCTGGTGATGATTTACGCAAGGCGATCGTCCTATATCAAACTCAGGGTAAACCTGACAAGGCGAAAAAAGCTAAGGAATTTTTAGAAACCCTTGCGATTGATTCTTTGCCTAAGGCAAGACCAAGAAGTAGTTATGCGATCGCAGCTTCTGAAACAGATTCAGTTATAGATACTACTCCCGAAGCGATCGTTGCGGAAGTCCCTCTAGCTATGGCTACGAGTAATGATGATCTTGATGATAGGGATGAGGAGTCTAGCAAGCTGATTATTGCGACAGAAGCAATTTCTAATGAGGTTGCTATCTCAAAAGCTGAAGAGGCGATATCGGATTTGACTGAAGCGATCGAGAAGATTATGGAAGTTGAGAAAATTGTCGAAAAGATTGTGGAAGTCGAAAAGATTGTTGAGGTCGAGAAGATTGTTGAAGTCGAAAAAATAGTCGAGATTGAGAAATTTGTTGAAGTTGAGCGAGTTGTCGATCGCGTAGTCGAAAAGTTTGTCGATCGCGTAGTTGAGAAAGTCGTCGAGAAACCAATTCCGTTCTCCATTGAAGATCCGAGTACGGCTGAAAAACTGGCGATGATTTCGGTGATGGCACAATATATGCGCGATGGCTGGATGGTGCGATCGGTGGATAAATCTCAGGTTGGATACGATCTAGAATGCACCAAAGACGGCATTTGCGAAGCGGTGGTGATTAAAAGCTTCACTAGCGATCGCGAGTCTTTTGCAATTTCTGCGATCGAGATTGAGAATGCCCGTAGCAACAAAGATTTTGTGCTGTGGGTAGTAAGCGGCGCAGCCGAAAATCCTGAATTACGCTGTCTGCGAGGACGTGAGCTATTCGAGCAATTTGATCTCGATCCTCTCGCCTTCGCCGCCAAAGTTCGACAAGCCGTTGTTCAGCTAGAATTTGTTCCAGTTGCCCTAGAGATGCCACAATTTGAGCAGTAAACCTAAAATAATTGGTGTGACTATCATGTTTAACTGTCATGCTTGTAGTTTAGCCGTCTCTACTTTCATTAATTCTCTGGCACTGAAAGATCTAATATCAAAACTAAAAATGGCATAGCCATTTCTAGTTTTAAAAACCCATACTGGGTTTGGTTTTAATTCACAAAAATGTTGTCACACTTTCGTGAATTGGTATAATTGGCTATTTTATGGAAACTGATGCACCTACCGTACTCATCTGAAAACCGCTATAGCCAATTGCCAACCAAGATAAAAGAAGCCCAAAAGTATGGGTGCTTCAGATCGATAGCTTGATTAAGTTGCTTAAGGGGAACTGCTGGTAAATTGGGAATTCCTTGGATCTGTTGACCCTCAATTCTTACAGTTCCTGTTAGTAGCGCAACTTGAGTTTGCTGCAATGCGATCGCTTTACTTTTAGCAGTAGGGTAATTGCGATAAAAAGATAGCATCAATGGCGCTGTCCCAGCATCACTTACTACCCAGAGAGATGCAAGCACGCTTTTTGCGCCATATTGAGCAGCGACACCACCTAAACCGAGATTTTTGCCAACAGCAGTCTGACAAGCGCTCAGCGTCAACATTTCAATTGCTTCCGAACCGAGGTTAAGCGATCTAAGTTGATCGATATATAGCCGCTCATTCCACATTTGAATGAATGCACCATTAATAGTGTTACTCACAAATTTGGCATGGCTAGCTAGATGCACGATGCCATAGTTATTCTTTTTTTGTTGGGTCTTGAGATTCTCAATTGTAAAGCCTTGGTTGAGAAAAGCATCGCCCTGTAAAACTTGTGTGGCAATTCCATTAACTTCCACTTCGACACTAGGTAGCGCCGACAATCCTTGCATAGCATCGGTGAGACCCATTACCAGAATGCTGTTGCGTCGTCGATCTCGTAATTTCAGATTCGCCATTCCCATAGATGGCACAGTCGCGATCGCATATTTCTGAACTAAAAAGTCTTTGCCATCATGTAAGGCGGCGATCGGAATTACCCGTAATGGACCATCCATTACAAAGACCAGTGTTTTGATGTTGGCAGCTTGTAAATCAGCATCAATTGGACGAATTATCCAATTGTATAGAGTTTGAGCAGAGTCTAAATAGTCTGTCGAGCTTACATCCCGAATATTACTCACAAAATCTTGAGCCTCACGCAAGATCTCCACTTCTTGGGCTTCAGTAACAACTTTATGAATCGGTTTTCCTGATGAAGGGATGACTAGGATCTCTAAACGATCGGGAAAAATCACGGGATAAACTAAAGCTGTTGCACTGTCGGTAATTCGCTCAGAGCGGAGTAAAGCAATCTGAGCCACACTAAGGCTCATAGGACTAGGAGTAAGATTGCCATTGCTATAATAGCGATGCTCATCATTGTAAGATTGTTCGATCGCATATTGCGCATCTTCCAATTGATTTCGATTGAAATAATCTCCTGCTCGCCGATGGGAGTTCAATCCTGCTGGTACTTTGCTAAATTGGTTACCTAATACACCCAGCAATCGATCCCTTAGCCCACCGCCATTTGGGAAAATATTGTCATGATAGGGCTGCTCTGATTGATTGCTAGAAGAACTTGATGATGAACTTGATGTTGATTGACCTAATGCTGAATTGTGGTAATCCAAAGCGCCTATTCCACTTAAAAGTAGAACTAGCAAAACTTTCCAACTAAGCGATCGCATTTTCATAAACTTCACTCTCTTTCTCTTACAAAAATTCCTGTACTAAAAAGCATTCTGATCCATGACGCAGCTTAAAACGTAAAAGTGGTGCGAATTGTGCCGATTGTAATTGTGTCACTTGTGGATGTGTGGACGGGATTAAATAGAAAGATTACTCCTGGTGTGATACTGATATTGTCAGAAATTCGATAGCGATAAAACAGTTCCACATGAGTTGTACTAGCGGGCTGAGAACCCACTGAACCAAAGGCAACACCATTCAATCCAATTGCACTAGGAACGTTACCAAAGGAGAGATTGCTGCTGACGATTTTGGGTGGTTGTCCAACATAGATGCCGCCAAGATTCCCACGCCCAAACAAATCGGGCAAATTGAGATAGACCATCCAGTTTGTCGTTTCTACAGTTCCATTTGCACCATTGACAGCATTGGATTTTGTATAACCGCCCCACGTGCCAAGCGTGAGGTAGGGACTAAGCCGCCAGTTGAGCGTTGCCCCAATCGCATCAGTCAGAAAATTCGCACCGCCATTGCTGATCAAACTATCACCAGAGGATATTTTTAAAGAACCACCTGTCGTATAAGCATGAAGGTAATACAAGGCGACATCGATCGCATCAGTCGGAGTAAGTGTTAGCTGCCCTCCTAATGTGTAATCACTACCGAACAAACCACCACCATTGCCTAATGTGGTTGGATTCGCGGGATCGCCTGCGGCATATACACCCTGCAAACTGATGCGATCGGCGATCTGCCAATCAAAGCCAACACCTGCGCGACTCCGTCCAAGTTCCAAAATCGGATTGCGCTGAGCAAAAGCTGAAAGTGGTCCCGAACCAGCACTCTCTACTCGATTAGGACCGCGAAAAACGGTTACTGGATTTACACCTTCAGTCCCAACGATAAATACAGCATTATCTCCCACCATAAAGCGATAGGACAAATCAGAAAGAAAGAATGTATTAGCCGAATTAGCCTCATAGCCAAGACGAGTAAAGTTGTCTTGAAAAATATTGCCTGAACCTGTGGTCAGATTTGCAGCGCGTAAACCGACTAAGAGTAAGCTCCGATTATGAAAATCAAATTGTGTGAGTAAATTGAGTTGCAGATCGTAGCCCAATGTGAGATTTGTTGCGGTATCAGCTTCATTAGCAGTCAGGATGCCATTGCGAGGAGCTAGATCTGCCGAGTTACGCAACCGTCCCTGCAAGCCAAATATTGCCTGTCCATACAGTTTGGTTATTGTTGAAAACTGCTGCGCTTCCAATTTGGTGGTTTTTGCTTCTAATGTATCCACTCGACCGCGCAATATAGCTAATTCAGCCGCAAACTCTTCTTGAAGTTTTTGGATGGTAGCAAGATCTTCTTTACTGACTTTGTCGGCTAAACCTGTAGAGATAATTTCATTGATTTTGTCCAAGCAGGCATTTAGCCCTGCCGCAAATTCGTACCGCGAAACTGCTTGTCTGCCACGAAATGAGCGATCGGGATAACCAGCAATACACCCGTAGCGCTCGACCAAAGATTGCAAGGCGGTAAAAGCCCAATCGGTCGATCTCACATCACTCAATTGTGAAACCGATGTTACTGACTCCGCAACTTTGGGCTTTGTGGGTGAAAGAGTGCGAATATTTTGTAGAGTTTCTTTAACATTCTGATCCGATTTCACTTCAGGGCTAACTGGTGTAATGCGAGATTGCGCGATCACATCTGTAGCAAACCCTGTTAGAGCAACCCCACTACATAATATCCATTGCAGAGAAGATAAAAAATAATTGGGCGCGAAGTGAGTTACCCGTCTACTTGCATAAAACATCTTTGCTTCCTCCTTAAACTGTAACGTAGGAAATGCAACTAGCTTTGCTTTACATTAAAAAACTAGAAATAAGCCACTGAATATTAGTGTGTCACGCTAGTTTGAAATATACAACCCAGATTCATGTATCTATACATAGAGATAAAATAGTGAGCGTAACGAAATATAACAAATGTGATTTACGGATTGCTATATGACCTATTCACCACCTTGGCATCTCACTAATGGGCTGCTAATGACCCTTTATACTGCTTTGCAGGTGAGTCAAAAATGGGAAAACTTCACGGTCGAACCAGAACCCATTTATCAGGAGCATATTTTTACAGGTGCACATGGCGTTCCCATCTTTGGTAAATATGTAATTCCAGACGCATCCCATCAAAAAAATAAAGGGACAATTGTTGGAACCTACGGAATTACAGGGGATTTAGATAATCAATGGTTTCTCAAAATTCTGGGGCGGAAGGCGATCTCAAAAGGATATGCCGTCGTATTATTTGATTGGCGAGCGCATGGCAAAACTGCCGAGCTTTCACCAGCACTGACCTCAGATGGACTGTATGAAGGCGAAGATTTTATTCGTATTGCTAATACCGCCAAACAATTGGGATGTCCCGCACCTTTTTGGCTAACTGGATACTCCCTCGGCGGACAATTGGCTTTATGGGGAATTAAGGCAGGAGAATCGATCGCTGAATGGGGTAACGATCTAGAAATTACATCGGCTGATATTGCGGGTGGGGCGGTAATCTGTCCTAGTGTTGACTCCAATCGATCGCTTACTTATTTAGTCAAAGACGAACTGGGGAAATTTCTCGAAAAGGCGATCGCTCGTGAATTAAAGAAACTAGGACGCAGGATGGCGAAAATGCATCCTGAAGCGATTGATCGTGAAGCCGTGGAACGAGCTAACAGTATTTGGGGATTTGATAACGAATTGACGATCGCTAAATTAGGCTTTGACTCGGTAGAGGAATATTACGATGCTAGTTGTCCGTTATATTTCATGCCACATTTGCAAAAGCCAACCTTTATTCTTTATGCTGCAGACGATCCGATGTTTGATCCAGCGATTATTTCAGACTTAGAAAAAATTGCTCAAGACAACCCTGCGATAAAACTAATGGTTACACAGCACGGCGGTCATGTTGGCTATGTCAGCAGCAAAAAATGCCAAAACCAATATGAAGATCGCGATCGATGGTGGGCATGGAATCGCATTTTTGAATGGATAGAATCTCTAGCATAAGCAGCTTTACCCACTAAGCTGGCAAAGCTGCTTATGCTGGAGATTCGCTGAGAAAGCAGCATACTAAAAATTTAAGGTTTCGGTTGTATCTTCTGGATCAACTGGTTTCTTACCTCTATCTACCAGCCTCTTTAATTGTGAGAAAACACGATAGTTATCTAAATTGATATCTGTCAAATCATTCTCAATATTTTTCATTTTAATCAGACTATAGTCTGTATCCTCATCAAAAATTGCTAGCGTGACATTCAACACATCAAGAAAATTAATGAAGGCTTGACATTCGGTTTCTTCATAGACACTATAAAACTTGATTAATTCAGCCACATATCCTTCTAAATAAAAGCGAATATGTGGCTGAATTAATACAATCTTTAGCAACAAAATTATAGGGTTGAGGAAATTATCATATTCTAATGATAATTCTAGAAATTCAGATGGCTTACGTCGCTCACTTAATAATAGATATTGCAAAACTCGATTGCAAGTTACATATAATAAGCTAAGAGTCATTAACTCATCATCACGATGTTCTTGGAAATGTTTTAATTTCTGTACAACCGTCAAACGGAATACTTCTGAGATTTCCAAGTCATCTTCTGATATCCCTAAATATGCGAGTAGTCTGGATTTAAATTCTACGAAAGTTATACTATGAGATTGATCGTAAAGATTTCTAGCAGCTTTTCGATAGTTTTCATTGCCTTGCTTATTCAGCACTCTTTTAATTAGAAGTAATACACCATCTCCTAAATTAGTTGGATTTTGACGCTGAGGATTTGCGCCTAACTTTGAATCAATACGAGCGGTATACATTGCAAGATCGAACTTAAATTGTTTTTTGATCTTGCGAGATAAATTCTCCGCATATTGGCGTTGTTCAAATGGTTTTCTTGGATCGGCATATTCTGATATCAATAGATAAGAAGAAAAGCGTTCGCTCCAATTATGATAGATTTTACGAACCCCAGGTCTACCTGACAGCGATCGCAAAGTACTATATTCTTCAGATTGTGCAAAGCTTTGCAACCACTGTCTTAGCTTTTTTAATTTGTAAATCCGCGTAGGAATGCCAATAGAATCTGCTAAAAAAAGGTCAACTAACTTCTGGCAAGCGCTAATATTTCCATTGATTGCCCAGTTGTTATTGAGAATATAGCAACAGCGTAAAAGTGTATACTTAAACTCACTTTCTTTATTGTGAAATATAATTTCGCCTAGAGCGTAATAAGCACTAACATTGTCAATTTCTTCATACTTAATAAATAGTTTTTCAAATTGATTTAAAATTACTTCAGATTCATAACGCTTGATAATTTCTAAAAAGAAATTATAGATATGTTGCTGAGCTTTCTCAATGCTACCAGCAGTTATATCGGTAACTTGTTCAGAAAATCTGTTAGATTGATTTTGATTGTAAAACTGTGCCATATCAATATTTTCATGAACAATAGCAAAAATCTTGAATTTCAAATTTGACTAGATTATAAGTGCCTCGGTGTAATTAAAGCTCAGATTCAAAACCTGTACTCCCTGTTGCACGAATGGTACATGAGTAGTACAGGTTTTTGGGGTTTATATTTAATTACGCCTACTTACTTACTAATCAACAAAAAAATTATTCTAAGTGTGACTTCAGTAAACAACTTATTGTTGCTGAGAAGTTTTTCTAACTAAGTGGGCTTTTAATTCAGTTAAAAAAGTCAATTGTCCAAATAGTTACAGCAATTTACTACCAAACTCACCAGAGACAAAAACATAAAACCCGTTGCTGGGCTATGGACTGTTAGATTTACTTTGGTAATGAGTTCGATCAATAACTGTCGCCGACGTTTTTAGCGAGATTTACATAAATATTTAGCGACTCTCATTATGGATATGAGATGTTTGTTATCTGGATACTGAGTTGCCTAAAAAACCTCATTGCCGCAGTGTTGTTTGTATTAGACTCTGATCAACGCTGTTTTAAACAATAAGATTTTTTACTCAATATTACTAGTTTGGGCTTAGGTTCATTATATAAGCTTTGTAAAATAGGGACATGATACTAAACGCTTATTTTAAGAATTGTTCACTAAATTTATTTATAGAAATGATCTAAAAATTAAAATGGGCGTGAGGACTGCTCATTTTTGCTTTAAGAGTCTAGTTTGTCAATTCTACAAATAGCGTACTTAAAAAGTCCTCTATATCGCTAAATATACCTTCGCAAGGTGAAAATCTTTAGATTTCTGCCATCCTTAAAAAAGGTGACTGATTTGGTCAGTACTGCCTACAGAAATGATTTTTTGCAGCAAGTCTCATTATCAAAAACCAATTTGGGGTTTGCTTCGCCTATAGCGAAACAAACCCCAAATTGGTTTTTATTAAATTTTTGCAGTCAGCTAACTTTATCTCAAGACCAACTTTTATAATGAGAATTGCTGAATTTTGTTTTGTAAAAGCTGTATAACTGCTAGAGACAATTTAAGAATCTAACCCAAAAACTAAGATGCCAGCTTTTAAAATCTTTGATAACGATATCGATTTTGAGACTCTTCAAGAATATCTTGGCTGTGAAGCGATCGCAGTTGACACTGAAACTATGGGACTGATCCCCAGACGCGATCGCCTTTGCTTAATCCAAATTTGTAATGACGATGAAACCGTCAGCTTAGTCCGAATTACGCAGGGAATCAAAGAAGCCCCCAACCTCAAATATTTGTTTGAAGCACCCAACGTCATTAAAGTTTTTCACTTTGCAAGGTTTGATGTAGCGATGCTAGAAGCGCATCTCAGCATTGCTACTCATCCAATTTTTTGTACTAAAATCGCTAGCAAACTGGCGAGGACATATACCGATAAACATGGCTTAAAGGAATTGGTACGCGAACTTGAAAAAATTGAATTAGACAAAACTTCGCAGTCTTCAGACTGGGGGAATGTCAAAGTTCTCTCAGAAGATCAGCTACACTATGCTGCTAATGATGTGCGCTATCTATTAGCGGTTTATCGAAAGTTGATTGATATGCTGATTCGAGAAAATCGCTACGACTTGGCAAAAGCTTGTTTTGCACATATTCCAACGCTTGTTTATTTAGATTTACTAGGGTATGCGGATGTTTTTGCCCATTAGTAAAAATTTAGACTATTCTTAGTACCAACCCATATTTTATATATCTATAGCAATGCAAGTTTTGCTTAGGACATAAAACCCAAAAGATGAGTGGCGGCGCTTCGCGCCGCCACTCATCTTTTGGGTTTTGAATTGTACTTTTTGCGACTACGGTAAAGATCAAAAAGCGCGGAAAATAAGTGTGGTCTTGTAAACAAAGCTTTTTTACCTATTACTGACTTGTTCCTATTTTCTAAACTATGCAATATCAAACTATTAAAGGGTTTCGAGCCAGTTTTCTAGATGCGATCGCCGATCCATTTTATACACCAGAAACTGATTGTATTCGCTACTTCCCCGATGGTTTACTGATAGTTGAGAATGGCAAGGTCAAAGATTTAGATGATTACGAAAAGTTACACACTAAATATGCAGATATCCCGATCTCAGATTATCGAGATCGATTGATAGTCTCAGGATTTATCGATACGCATATTCATTTTCCGCAGACGGAGATGATTGCTTCCTATGGTGAGCAATTATTAGAATGGCTGAGTACTTATACATTCCCAACAGAACGGAAGTTTGCCGATCGCAATTATGCTCTGGAAATTGCTTCTATCTTTCTTGATGAATTATTGCGAAATGGAACGACAACTGCATTAGTCTTTACATCAGTATTTCCCCAATCGGCGGATGCTTTTTTTGAAGAAGCACAGCGTCGCAATTTGCGCATGATTGCTGGCAAAGTGATGATGGATCGCAATGCTCCCGAATTTTTGAGAGATACGGCTGAATCTTCCTATGTAGAAACTAAGCAATTAATCGAGAAATGGCACAAGCGAGATCGCCTGCTTTACGCAGTCACACCAAGATTTGCACTTACATCTACACCAGAGCAATTAACTAATATCAGCAACCTCTTAGTAGAATTTCCTGATGTTTATTTACACACCCATCTTTCAGAGAATGTGAAAGAAGTAGAAGCGGTGGCTGCCGAGTTTCCAAAAAGTGAAGGTTATCTAGATGTCTACGATCGCGCAGGTTTAGTTGGTGAGAGATCAGTCTTTGCACATGGGGTACAGCTTACAGATCAGGAATTTGCGAGATTATCAGAAGCAAAATCTGCGATCGCCTTTTGTCCAACATCTAATCTGTTTTTGGGTAGTGGACTTTTCAAAATAGAAAAGGCAAAATCTCTAGAAACCCCTGTAAAAGTGGGATTGGGAACGGATGTGGGCGCAGGAACCAGTTTCTCGATTTTACACACCGCTAGCGCAGCCTATCAAGTCGCTCAGTTGCGATCGCAAAAATTATCAGCTTTTCAAGCATTGTTTCTGGCTACTTTGGGCGGCGCAAGAGCCTTATGTCTTGAAGATAAATTGGGTAATTTTGGAATTGGGAAAGAAGCAGATTTTGTAGTCCTAAATTTACGCTCAACGCCAATTATGGCTTTAAGAAATAAATCATTTGATTCGGCTAATCTACCTACACTTGCCGAAATATCCGATCAACTATTTGCCACAATCATCATGGGTGACGATCGCGCGATCGCTGCAACTTATATCATGGGCGAAAAAGCAGAATTTTAGAAACCCAAAAATAAAGTGGCGGCGCTTCGCGCCGCCACTTTATTTTTGGGTTTTATGTCCCGACGGGGTTAAAAATCTGCACTTTGAGGAAAACGAGGGAATGGAATCACGTCGCGAATATTACCCATGCCTGTGATGAACTGAACTAAGCGCTCAAAACCAAGTCCAAAGCCAGCATGAGGAACAGTTCCATAACGACGTAAATCTAGATACCACCAATAATCTTCGGGATTTAGACCGACACTGCAAATTCTGGCTTCCAATACATCAAGGCGCTCTTCCCGCTGCGAACCGCCAATAATTTCACCCACCCCTGGGGCGAGAATATCCATAGCTCGTACAGTTTGGCGATCGCTTAAAGTATCTTCATTCACACGCATATAAAATGCTTTGATCCCAAGTGGATAGTCCATTACGATTACTGGCTTTTGGAAATGCTCTTCAGCTAAAAATCTTTCATGTTCAGATTGAAGATCTAATCCCCACGACACCGGAAATTCAAAGGTTTTGCTGCACCTTTCGAGAATAGCGATCGCTTCTGTATAGGTAATCCGCTCAAATTGCTCATCGACAATTTTGCGAGCATTCACCATCACTTGATCGTTTACCCGTTCTTGGAAAAACTCCATATCCTCAGGACAAGTTTCCAAAACATAATTAAAAATATATTTGAGAAAATCTTCAGCCAGATCAGCATCACCTTCAAGATCGCAAAAGGCGACCTCTGGCTCAATCATCCAAAACTCAGCAAGGTGGCGCGAAGTATTCGAGTTTTCGGCACGAAAGGTGGGGCCAAAAGTATAGACATTAGAAAAGGCACTTGCCATAATTTCGGCTTCTAGCTGACCACTTACTGTCAAAAATGCTGGCTTTCCAAAAAAGTCTTGCGAAAAATCTACGGGTTTACCTGCTGCCGCGACTTTATTTAAGTCAAATGTGGTAACACCAAACATCTCGCCTGCACCTTCACAATCACTAGCGGTGACAATCGGCGTATGCACCCACAAAAAACCACGTTCTTGAAAAAACTTATGAATTGCAAATGCACAGGCATTTCGCACTCGAAACACAGCACCAAACATATTCGTGCGAGGACGCAAATGGGCAATCGTGCGCAAAAATTCGATTGAGTGACGTTTTTTCTGTAAAGGATAAGTCTCTGGATCGGCTGTGCCAAAAACCGCGATCGCTGTCGCTTGCATTTCTACCCTTTGTCCTTTACCCGTAGACTCAACTAGAGTTCCAGATACCTCAATGGATGTGCCTGTAGTTATCTGCTTAACTAGCGTTTCATAGTCATCAATTGTCTGTGGTAAAACGATTTGTAATCCCTGTAGCGACGACCCATCATTAAGTTCTAAAAAGGATATCCCCTTGCCTTCGCGCTTTGTCCGTACCCAACCACGAACAATATATGAGTCATTAGTTTGACCACTACGCAATAGGTCAATAATTCTTGGAGATACCATATGCTAGAAATAATCGCTAGAAATATCTGTGAATAGTTGGCAGAGCGATGAAATCAGCAATGACATAGCTCAGGCAAGTATCCTAACATTTTGGAGCATAGGATCGTCAGAAACCTTATTTCCCCTCTAGAAAAATTCCCCAAATATTTATAGTTTTGCTTGTTCAACGATCAAGTCGTAATACCTGAAAAGTGATAAAGCATAGTCAAAGTCTAAATAAAATATTAAAGTTAAATCAAGTTTAAAATCAAATTTGAAGCATCCAACCTTCGAGCAACCTAGCTCTGATATGCCATTTCTCGAATCAAAGGTAGGCGATTACTGATGTAATCACTGAGATCATTTTGCTGGTGAGAATCGAGTGAAGAGCGCTGCTGGACTTGATCAACCAACCAACTCATCAGACCGTCGTCATCAAGATTTAAGAGTAGATTTGGCTGGGCTTGACTGACTGAGTCCCAGAAGAGGCGGATGATAGCAGGTGTCATGACGATTTACCTTAACCTTAATAATGTTCTAACATTTTATAGGTTAGTACATTTACTCGTTAGTATTGTTAAAAATCACACAAAATGAAATAAAAGACACCTCCCGCAAGATTGATTCATCAAAACAGATTTTGAGGATTTCAGCACCTACGGTGCTGAAATCCTCAAAATCTGTTTCATAATTGCTGCAATTGATTGATATTACTCAAATCGATATTTATCAAAAAACATACAAACCGCAACATTAGTTCATTCCCTATTCGCAACAGAGGTATTTTTTATGGCTAGACAGGTAGAAATTTGGAACGATCGCGCTGAAATTGCCTCAAGAGCATTGTTATTGTGTCAGCTTGCCTATGATGAAGCGATCGCTAAAGGTCAAAGATTTACTATTGTCGCCGCAGGTGGTAGCACACCTCGTGTCTTGTATGAACTCTTTGCAAATAAAGAATGGGACTGGTCAAAGGTTCATGTTTTTTGGGGAGATGAACGCTATGTACCTGTTACCGATCCTCAAAGTAATGAAGGTATGACTCGTGCTGCATGGCTTGATCGCGTGGCAATTCCTGCGGCAAATATTCATCCAGTGCCAACTGATGCTGAGGATCCTGCGATCGCGGCAGCAAAGTACGAGCAGCATATTCAAGAATTTTTTGGTGTTAGTGCAGGAGAAATTCCTCAATTTGATTTGATGTTGCTAGGAATGGGTGATGATGGGCATACGGCTTCATTATTTCCACATACCAAGGCGCTCAAAGTTATTGATCGTCTTGTAACCGTCGGCGAAAAAGATGGACAACCTCGGATCACAATGACTGTCCCTTTGATCAATCAATCCAAAGTGATTATTTTCATGATCGAAGGTGCTGCGAAAGCGAAAGCTTTAACTGCGGTGTTAGCACCCAAAGGCGATATCAATCAATATCCATCACGATTGATCGCTGGGAATACGATCTGGCTATGCGATCGCACGGCGATGAAATCAAAATAATACCAAATAATATAAAGTGGGCGCTTCGCGCCCACTTTATATTAAAGCTAATTAAAATCGTGTCTAAACTAAATCCTGAGCAGTACGAACGTCTCAGACGTGAAGCTAAATCACCCTATCGCGGTCTTCGCATATTTATCTATCTTGCTTTTGCAGGATCGGGATTTATTGGCGCGGTTGTTTTTTTTGCAAGATTAATTGCTGGAAATGGCGACCTAGAGTCAAATTTAGGAAGCTTTGCCTTGCAGATTGGGGTTTTAGCCTTGATGCTATGGCTATATCGAATCGATCGCAGCAAAAAATAAAAGTAAGTGTCTCGGAGTAAGTAAAACCCCAGAAGCGGAGCCGCCCGCGCAGCGAGCGGCTCAGCTTCTGGGGTTTTATATTTAATTGTGCCTACCTACTTAGTCCATTGCTATAATGTCTAAATGATTTTAATTTTGATTTCTTTGCAATTTCAAAAAATTTGCAATTTAGTCTAAACTGAATATTTTTTAACTTTACAAACACTTCAATTTCATATTAGGTTTGGGACGGCTTGATATGCAAAGTTGCAAAAATGCAATAGAGGAATTGGTAATTGCAGAAATTGACTTACAAATTTCTCATTTACCTCAATACCGCCGCGATCAAATTAACTTAAGCGAAGTTGCAGCCTATGCGTTAAACCGCCTGCCGCCGATGTATGCTACATCAAAACTAGGTTGGTTGAGACAACGCAAAAAAGCTGCAACTGAAATGCGATCGCAAATTGAATCCGCAGTCCGTCGAGCGCTAGTCAGTGTTAAGCCTGACGCATTAAGAGACTCTAGACCTCTACCATCGCAAGAGGTCGCTAGTCATGCGCGTTCCCTTGCCGCACTCCAACAAATTTTAGGTGCAGAAAATGCCTCTTGGAAGGATATTCCCTCAGCTCTAGAGAATGCCTTGCTGACAGTTAAGCTCAAAAGTGCTGTGAGTAATACCTACTTGGTTACGGGTAAAAGAGAAGCAAATGCTGGAAGGGATGAAACAGCTTTTGAACGCAAACAACCTGAGATTTCTTGGAAAGGAAGGCAGGTTCAAACCTCAGTCAATCCGAGCCAAGATCAGCAGAAAGCTAGAGATTTTCAGACTTACATGGTTGATGTTAATTATCAATTCAGTAATGTATTAGAAAAATTAGTTCTGTCGCTTGCCTATCATCAAATTCAGAAATTACATCCTGCGATCGCGGAAACAGTAGATCTCGGTGAAGCAACTGCCTATGTATTAAATCGGCTCCCTCCAATGTATGCAACTTCAGAAAAAGGCTACAAATCTTTAAGACTGAGAGCGCGAGAAGTTTACGGCAAGGAGGTAGTTGCAGCGCTCAAAGAGGCGATCGCTGTTTGCGTAGAGGCTCCAAATATAGAAAAAGTCCCCTTGCCTTTAGCTCGTTTTGAAGCGGAGCTAGAAGACTCATTAGAGCAACTGAGTTGGATCTTGCAACGCGACGATATCAATTGGCGCAATGCACCATTTATTGTTGAGGAATGTCTACTTAAAGTTGTCAATAGTGAAATGGAATGGCGTAAACGAAGCGATTACAACTATCCATACACTCCGTAATACCAAAACTCAAAATGGCGTAGCCATTTTGAGTTTTGAAAACCCTTACTGGGTTTGGGTTTTAATTCACGAAAGTGTGACAACACTTTCGTGAATTAGTATAAATCATCTCTTTTTTGGATGCTTATCATAAAAAAAGCGCACCCTGCGGGTGCATTTTTTTTATGATAAGCACTGGTATTACAGCGCTTTGCACTTCCAGTCATTATGGTGATTGCAATTTCATAATTTGAGGTGTTGATTGCTTAGAATTAATCAAGCTTGAATTGTTTACTTTATATTTATCAATACATTTCAGCTTAGGATTCCGTTCTATTATTTGATCTAACATTAACAGGCGCTCATGAGAAGCTTGCTTATCATGAGGATTTGCATCAATCCATTTAGTGTATTCATCTAGAGCGTCATACCAATAGAGATTTTCCGCAAAGATTCTCGCCTTCTCTAGATTTGTTGAAGCTACTCTTACTTGCTCTATTACTGATGAGTTACTTTCCCGCTTGACGATTGCTCTGGTGTCAATTTGATTGCTACTATTTAGGGCTTCATATTCACTATCAGCTTGTACATAGCGAATATGCCAAGCGTAAGTTTTGCCGATCTCCAAAGCAGGAGAATTTGGAGGTAACGTAAACCGATATAGTCCAGAGCTTGCTTTAAGAATACCTACTGAGCGAGATCTAAAAATTGATTTAGCATTAAGACCAAAACCCTCCCTCAAAATGAAATCTATATAAAAACTTTTCTCGTTTTTTATTTCGTTTTGTGATTTATGGTCAATATACCAATAAAAAGTTGGACGCGCAGTAAGTGTTCTTGCACCATCATCAGGAGCCAGAAGATCTACAGCAACAAGATTGCCTAAATTCCCACATCTGACCGTTCCTCTTTCATAATATCGATTTTGAACTATCCCTAAACCATAAGAACTACTGTTCTTTGATTGCACTGTTGCTGGTCCACACCAACTAATTGCAACAAAAAAGACTGTCGCAAAGACCAATTTAGGACAATGGAATAATGATCGCCAAATGTAAAGTTTCATCTTTACTCATTCCTTAGCCGTAAATATTCATTATTTACTAGCTATTCAATTCTCTAAATTATATCAATCCCAAGCTTGTTCGATACACAGCCAAAATTACTACCTCTGATAATGAGCTGTCATAAACCGAGGCAAAATGCCATCATCCCCAAAAATCAGCGATCGCATTACCCAATGCCTCGATAATTATTAACGCCAACCGATCAGACTTTATGCATCTATTAAATCTCAATCAAGCTGACTTGTCCGACATCCGTTTAATTGCTTCTGATGTCGATGGTACTCTTACCCAGAATGGCAAATTTGTTCCGAATTTCATCCATACACTCCTCGATCTTCAGTCAGCAGGAATTAAAGTCTTTTTGGTGACTGGTCGTTCAGCGGGTTGGGTCAGTGCTTTGGTTAATTATCTACCCATCACAGCAGCGATCGCTGAAAATGGCGGACTCTATTTGCAGCTAGATAGTAAGCAAGATCTCCTTTCTAACATTCCTAACATAAATGAACATCGCCTTCTATTAGAGAATGCTTTCTGTCAGATTCAAAATAGATTTCCCAGTCTCAAAATATCTTCTGATAATCAGTTCCGTATTACGGATTGGACTTTTGATGTGGATGATTTATCTGCTGATGATATTAGTGCGATCGCAGGGAAATGCTGCGAAATGGGTTTAGGATTTACTTACAGTACTGTTCAATGTCATATCAAACTTGCTCATCAAGATAAAGCGATAGGTTTAACGAAAGTGTTAGAGCGCTATTTCCCAGAGTTCAATCAAGATCAAGTTCTAACAGTTGGGGATAGTCCCAATGATGAGGCGATGTTTGATCCTGATAAGTTCCCTATGTCGGTGGGTGTTGTCAACATCTTGCACTATCAAGACAAAATGACTCATCTCCCAAAGTATGTTACTCAAGCATCAGAGTTTTTAGGCTTCGCTGAGCTAGCAAAATTATTGCTATAGCAATATCTATAGCAATGTAAGAGATAGATAGGACAAATCAAAACCCAAAAGATGGGTGGCGGTGCTTCGCACCGCCACCCATCTTTTGGGTTTTATTTACATTGCTATAGTAACCAGCAATTCTCATTATGAAACCGATTTTGGTGTTTCCAGCGCCAAAGGCGCTGGAAACACCAAAATCGGTTTTTTGAAAACCGATTTCTATATGAGAATTGCTGTCTAGCAAATTGATTTAGACATAAAAAAGCACCCATTGGGTGCTTTTTTGCTTAGTATGCGTCTTGTAGCTCGTAGAAGTCTGGTGTGACGTAATCCTTGCGCATCGGATAGCCGATCCAGTCTTCTGGCATCAAAATCCGCTTGAGATTGGGATGTCCTTCATAGATGATGCCATACATATCAAAGGTTTCCCGCTCTTGCCAATCGGCAGTTTTCCAAATCCAATATACTGATGGACAACGTGGATCGATGCGCGGGAGAAATACTTTGATGCGGACTTCTTCAAAGCGATCGCTTTTATTAATTCCCTCATCAGTCAGCTTAGCAAGATGGTACATACTCACCAAACTATCACCAGCACCAGCATCATAACCACATTGACACATCATGTAGTTAAACCCATAGGCATACAGCGCTGTTGAGAAAGGGAGAAGAAACTGGCGATCAATTTTTAGAATTGGAACGCCTTGCTTATCCAAGCCCAAAAACTCATGTTCAAAGCCATTGCTAGTTAACCATTGCGAAACTGGCGCAGTTACTTCAGTTGTAGCTAAGGCTGCTTCTTGGTTTTCTTGATTATCTGCCAACGGTTTCTACCTCCTTCTGAGCCATTTGCAAAGCGGGTAAAGGAATACCAGATTCCACCAATTCCTTGGGTGGAGACATACGGCTAGGCATTTCTAGGTATTGTCCAGTCAGAATTGGACTCACCACCTTCATTTCATGCTTAACGGCATAGTAGCGATGAGTACGATTAAGGTTCGCTCTTTCTTTAAAACCTTCAGTACCGATTTTTTTCCGCAATTTGATGATTGCGTCCATAATCGCTTCAGGGCGAGGAGGGCAACCTGGGATATACACATCCACAGGGATTAGCTTATCAACACCGCGAACTGTCGTGTAAGAATCGGTGCTAAACATACCACCCGTAATCGTGCAAGCGCCCATGGCAATTACATATTTCGGCTCTTGCATCTGCTCGTAGAGACGCACTAGCGCAGGAGCCATTTTCATTGTGACTGTCCCTGCGGTGATGATCAGGTCAGCTTGGCGAGGGCTAGAGCGGGGCAATAATCCAAAGCGATCGAAGTCAAATCTGGAGCCAATCATTGCTGCAAACTCAATGAAGCAACAGCTTGTGCCATAGAGCATTGGCCATAGGCTAGACATTCTCGACCAGTTATAGAGATCATTGAGAGTCGTTAAAACGACATTATTCGATAAGTCTTGGGTAACTTGTGGTGTTGCCACAGGGTTGATGAGGCGTTGTGTTTGTTCTTCGATACTAAAGTCCAAACTAACGTTTTCGGATTTCATGACCATTCTAAGGCTCCTTTTCTCCAAGCGTAGACTAGACCTAATACAAGAATGCTAATAAAAATAAGTGCTTCCACAAAGGCAAGCAAGCCTAGTTTACTAAATGCAACTGCCCAAGGGTATAGAAATACCGTTTCTACGTCAAAAATAACGAAGGCAAGAGCGAACATATAATAACGAATATTAAACTGTATCCAAGCTCCGCCAATGGGTTCACAGCCTGATTCGTAGGTGGTACGACCTGCGGCTCCTGACTGTTTTGGGCTTAGCAGAGCAGATAGTCCTAGCCCCGATAGAGGGACTAGCGTACAAACGATGATGAATACCAGTAAGTATTCGTATCCGCTTAAAACCAAAATTTATTACCTCTTCAAGCTAGCTTGACTAAAATCTAATTTGTGATGAACCTTAGCTCTTCTACTCATTAGGAGATCCTAGATACATTATATGGGAGGGATGGTAGATGAAAATTTGTTACAGACTAGAAATTTTTCTATGGCTTGGCTTATATAATTGAAACTTATGTCAAATGCTGATGATTTTGAGGTTCTAGCCGCGATCGCAGTTTCTTGATTCACCTGCAATTATTTGGATTAATTTATCCCAGAATATATTTCTTGAATCGTTTTTATTGCTGTTTTTACTACTAATTTTAAATTCATGTTAAGTAGTGCAAAGCACTGTCTCGCATGACCAATCACATCACCGCTAATTAAAAAATAATTAAAAAACTTTAGGAGAAACCATGAGTCAAGGTTTAGCGACACTCTTGCGTGTAGGTACACAAAAATCTCATTCAGCAGCAGAGAGTACCGATTTTATCAAATGCTTTTTAAAAGGCGTGGTTGACAAGACCTCCTACAGCAGACTTGTCGGAAACCTTTACTTTGTTTATAAGGCGATCGAAGCTGAGTTTGAAGTCCACAAAAATGATCCAGTTCTTAGCAAGCTCTATTATCGTGAACTATGGCGCGAAAAGAGTCTAGAACTCGATATGCTGTTCTACTTCGGCGCCAATTGGCGCGAAGAGTTTAAGCCTACTCCTGCCTGTGAAAAATATCTTGCTCGTATCCGCGAAATCTCGGCTAATGATCCTGTGTTGCTAGTTGCTCATGCTTACACTCGCTATATGGGCGATCTTTCTGGCGGTCAGATCCTGAAGAAAATTGCTAAAGAGGCGATGGGCTTACAGGATGATAATGGTACTGCATTCTATGAATTTGACGACATTCGTAATCATGGCGAATTCAAAAAACGCTATCGCGAAGCTCTTGACACCTTGCCTGTAGATGCTGCCACCGCTGAACGTATTGTCGATGAAGCTAATGCTTCATTCCATATGAATATGGCAATGTTCCGTGAGCTAGAAGGTAACTGGTTTGTGGCTCTAACTAAGTTTGGTTGGAACTCACTACTCACCAAGATCAAGGGTGAACCAAAAGAAAATAGTTCGTCTCGTCGTGAATCTAAAGCGGCTAGTTAGCTTTTAGCAAACTACTAGTTTGGTCTTAAAAGCTTGTATTAGAGTTTAAGGTGTTTATAATGCTCCCAAATAAACTGATTAGATTACGTATTTTAACCATTAGTTTAGCTACTGGATTTTTAGTCTTGTTTGCGCCCTTACTCTCTGATAACCTCAAGTCAGAAGTGAATGCTCAGTCTATAAACTTACCCTCTGTTTATGTAGGAGTATGGGAAGGTAGAGGTTCTCAAAACAATGGATCGGGATGGTCTATTTTAATGGCACTAACATCAGGAGAACCTAATTCTATCGTTGGCACATTTGCTTATCCATCACTTTCTTGCGGTGGTAAGCTAACACTGCGTCGCGTTAGTCCTCAATTTATAGAGCTATCTGAAAACTTGGACTATGGCAAAAAGAACTGCGTTAACTATGGAACCGTGACTTTAGAGAAAACTTCGGGTGAAAGTTTGCAATATAAGTGGTTTCACTCAAATGGCAAGCTAGACGGTACTGGTAGCATTAAAAAAATTAGTGTTAAGTAACAAAAAAACTGCTATTTAATCTAAATTTTTCAATAAAAAAGGGCGACACTTCGTGTCTCCCTTTTTTATTGAAAAATTTGCCCTCGTCCTAGCCATAGCTCTAGTAACAAGATCAGAAAACCTATCATTGCTAAGCGACCATTCCATACTTCGGCAGATTGGGTCATTCCCCATTCCCAACGCTCTTGAGGATAGAGTTTAGTATTTTTTTGAGGCTGGATAGTTTCAGCAAAGGCAATGGGGCGATCGCTTAAAGCTTTCGTCACAATATCAGCTAAGGCTTGAATAAAAGTAGGGTCAGTATCAGGAGCAGAAACTCTGGCAAAGGTTTCAATACCCGCATGTTCAGCAATTTCACGGTATTCCATATCGATTTCTTCGAGGGTTTCGATATGCTCAGAGACAAAGCTGATGGGTACTACGACTAATTCTTTTACGCCTTGCTCTGCAAGCTCTACGATCGCAACATCAGTATATGGTTGTAACCATTCGACGGGACCAACGCGGCTTTGATAGGCGAGCTTATAGGGATTAGAGCGATTAAGTTTTTGCATGATCAGAGCCGCGCAAGTTTCGATCTCTTTTTGATAGGGATCGCCTGCTTCTTCGATGTAGCTGACAGGTACACCGTGGGCGCTAAAGAATATATAGGCTTCGCTAGGATTTTTAACTTGATCGAGCTTGGTGGCAATCAGATTTGCCATTGCTTGCAAATATCCTGCGTTGTCGTACCAAGAAGGCACGACTGTATATTTAATTTTTTGTAATTCTGGATCGCGTTGCCAAATGCGATCTAGTAATCTAAAGCTGGAGCCTGTGGTACTGATTGAAAATTGGGGATACAGAGGCAAAACCACTAATTCTTCGATTTTGTCACGTTTGATTTGGGCGATCGCTTCTTCGGTGAAGGGATTCCAGTAACGCATTCCGATATAGACATTTACATCGTGACCTGTCTGCTGCTGAAGCTGCGATCGCAATGCTTGTCCTTGAGCCTCGGTGATCCGCCGTAGGGGGGAGCCTCCACCAATCTTTTTGTAGTTTTCCTGAGATTTTTTGGCGCGAAGGGTAGAAATCAACCATGCCAAAGGTGCTTGCAGTAATGGCGAAGGCAAGCGAATAATTTCTGGGTCAGAAAATAAGTTATACAAAAATGGGCGGACATCCTCTAGTTTGTCGGGTCCACCGAGGTTCAGCAGTAAAACGCCTAATCGCCCCATGTCAATCGTTATATCCCTTTATAATTTGGATTTTTAGCGATCGCCAATTATGTGAAGACATAAAACCCAAAAGAGAGTTGCGGCGCAAAGCGCCGCAACTCTCTTTTGGGTTTTGAGTTCGTTCTAACATAACTGACTACCACTTATTCTTAAAATTAAGTTTCACTAATTATAGCTAGCGTCAGGTTCGTTACAACTTGAAATCAAGAATCAATTTTTAGTGACGCGGCTACGCCACTAAAAATTGATTCTTGATTCAAGCAGCCATGCGATCGCATCTTCGATACCTGTCACCTTTTCGCCTTCAGGGCTGGCTGGACGTTGCACCATGATTATCGGGATTCCTAATTCTCTTGCCGCGATAATTTTGGCGCAGGTTGCCTCACCACCACTATTCTTACTAACGATCGCTTGAATCTGATAGTCTCGCAATAATTGCCGTTCCTGTTCTAAGCTAAATGGGCCGCGATCAAGTAGTACTTCGCTATTAGGTAATTCAATATCAGGAGGATCGATGGAGCGCATTAAATACCAAGTTTCTGGATAAATTTGCGATCGCTGTAAAAATGGCTCTAGTTGCTGTCTACCTGATGTGATAAACACTCGATTTATAGATGCAGGAATTGCTTGGGCTGCCGCCGCTACACTTTCCACTTCAATCCAATTATCGCCAGATACTTTCTCCCATTGTGGACGAACGAGCATGAGATGGTGAATGTTAGCTGCTTTGACTGCGATCGCGCCATTCATCGTTATTTGTCCCGCACAAGGATGAGTTGCATCGATCAGGAAATCTATCGCATTTTCTTGCAAGTAGTTAGCTAATCCTTCTGCCCCACCGAATCCGCCAATACGAACTTGCCCAACTAGGGCAGATGGCTTTTTGGTGCGTCCTGCAAGAGAACTAATTACTTCTATTTCGGGAATAGTGGCAAGTCTCGCAGCAAGTTTAACAGCATCACCAGTGCCACCTAAAATGAGAACTTTTTTTACAACTTTATAGCGCGCTGAAGCCGCGCTATAAAAAATTTTATTTATGAGATCCAAGTTTCCAGAGTCTCCTTAAGTTGTTGCCTGCGGATCGGTTTACTCAGGAAATCATCCATTCCTACGGCTAAACAGCGATCGCGATCTTCTGTAAAAGCATTAGCGGTCATCGCGATGATCACTACATGGTTAGATAATTCAGCAGTAGCTTCGAGTTGGCGGATGGTCTCAGTAGTCTCATATCCATCCAATAAGGGCATCTGACAATCCATTAAAACAATGTCGTAATCTTTAGTCTGCATTAACTGCAATACCTGTTCGCCATTCTCAGCTAAGTCTGCTTGACAGCCCAGTTGCGATAGGTACGTCATTATAACTTTCTGATTAACAATATTGTCTTCTGCCAATAGAACTTTTAAGTTTTTCAACTTTTCTAAGCCCCCATTCTCTTTGGGATTACGGCGAAGACTAGGAACAACTGGACTAGAAGAGAGAGAATCATTCACAAAAGCAGGAAGGTCAATTCCCAAAGATAAACATACAGATTTTAATAGTCGTTGCTTTTTAAAAGGTTTTGTCACATATCCGTAAAAGCCCTGATTAATGACTGTTTCGATTTCACCTTGGCGATTTGCAGTCAACATCGCAATAAGGGGTAAGTCAGCAAATTTCTCGCTCCCATGAATTTGTTTAGCTAATCCAGATCCATTAAAACCTGTTAAACTCCAATCGATTAATGCCACATCAACTTGCTCTTTTGAGTCTAAATAAGCGATCGCTTCAATAATATTAGATGCTTCATAAATTTCTGCACCTAGTTTAGTGAGGTAATGACGAATTGCATAACGAGAATGTTGATTTGCATCAATTACTAGGATATTTCGATTACTTAAAGCTTGGGAATCATAATCCAAAGATTGGGTTGGCTGGAGAGTAAAAGGAATTCTGAACCAAAAACAAGTACCTTTTCCATCTGCAACTGGACTAGATACACCGACCTCTCCTTGCATTAGCTCTACCAACTGGCGACTAATCGCTAATCCTAATCCAGTCCCCCCAAAACGACGATTCGTGGAAGTATCAACTTGCGAAAATGGTTTAAAAAGTTTGTCCTGATTGGTGATATCAATGCCAATACCTGTATCGATAACAGAGAACCGTAAATAGATTTGAGTTTGTGAAATTGTTAAAGTCTGCTCAAAAGCGCGATCGTGTTCAACTCGCACAATGATCTCACCTCCGGCAGTAAACTTAATGGCATTACCAATTAAATTCATCAGGATTTGCCGAAATCTAACTGTATCTGCCATTAGAAAATTAGGCAAACCTTCTTCAAAACAGGCATTGAGTTCCAATCCCTGATTATGCGCTTGCAATGCGAAAAGTTCAAGAATTTCTTCTACACATTGCTCTAAATTAAATGGCAAATTTTCTAATTTCAATTCCCCTTCTTCTAATTTTGATAAATCCAAAATACGATTAATCAAACTCAGTAATAGATTTCCGCTCAGTCGAATATTTTCTACAAAATCCTGCTGGCGGTCGTCCAGAGATGTTCCAAGCAATAGATCAGTCATTCCCAAAACACCATTCATGGGAGTGCGAATTTCATGACTCATATTTGCCAAGAAAATACTTTTTTCTTTGGCAGATTGCTCGGCAAATTGTCTGGCAGCTAATAACTCTTGTTCTTTACGCTTTAGTTCTGTAACATCACGACCAACATAAACAAAACTATTATTTGGTCTATTATTTGGTTCAGTATTATATTCGATTTGTTGATTCTGTATAGTTGAGCAAGAAAATGCGATCAAAACCTCTTCTTTATTTTTTGACAGACATAATATTTCAATATTTATAAAATAGGGTTCGCTATCTAGAGATTGTTCATTAGCTGATTGATTTTCAAGATAATTATGATGAATTAGATCTAGTTGATTTGGATTTTTAAATAATGAAGCGATCGACCAATCAACTAGCTCTTCCTGAGTATAACCAAACAAATTGATTGCTGCATGATTTACAGTTTTAATTAGCCCTTGATGATCGGTGACGATCAACGCATCCGCCATCGCAGAAATAATTTTATCAATATATTCATTTGACCTTAGTAAAGCATTAGCGAGTAGCTCAGACTCATTCGCTCTTTGCATCAATGCCTGAGACATGATCATCATATCTGTAGCATCTTCAATACAGATCATAATATTTTTGTCTTCCTCTTCTAACTCATTTGTCCCAATTATATAGAAGTTAAAGTAGAGAGGGTTTTGATGGCTTGCCGAACGAGATACTCCTTTAATTTCAAAACTTGTAAGTTGGTTGTGCCAAATATTATTAAAAGATTCTTCTAATCCAATTGTTTCTGGAAATGCATGTCGAATATCTTTATTTAACAAGGACTCGTAGGGATATTCAGAAAATCTTTCGGCTCCGTAGGAACTATCAGTGATCAAAAACTGGCGATCAATCATAATGAATGATCGCTCTGAAGCAGTAAGAAGTTTTTTGAGAAGTTGTGACTGTTTCATAGCATCTCCTGATATAAAAGGATACCGAATTGTTAGAGAATATTATTCTAGCATTAGCATTTGGCGCGCTAGTTTTTGGAATGTTTCATCAACACCTTCACCTGTTTTAGCTGATGTGGTATGTATAGATATGTTGAGGCTAGTAAATTCAGTTGGGATAGATTGCAATATATTTTCTCTTTCATTACTTTCGATTAAATCAATTTTATTTAAGACAACAATCAAACTAGATGTAGGATTAATTGATTGAAAAAGTTGCACATGATCTTTGAGGCTTTGCATACTTGATTGCCTTGTTACATCCCCAACTATTAGCGTTCCCTTTGCTCCTTGTAAATAGCTAGGAGCGATCGCCTTAAATCTTGTACTCCCTTCAATATCCCAGATAATTAATTGTAATTGCTTTAGTTCTATTGGAGTATTATCTGACAAGTTGTTAATAGACACTAATTTGCGAGATATCTTTACACCAACTGTTGACAAGTATTTATCACTAAATTGCCGATCAACAAACTGACGGATTAGGCTGGTTTTCCCAACGCCAAAATCACCGATAAGACATATTTTTTGAGAAATTACTTTGGCAGGAGAATGCATTTAATTAGATACGGACATTGACTTTAAAATCGGTTGAAACTCTACCCACCTTAACATTTGGTCAGAGGGTTGCTGAATAGATATATCTATTATCCCAGAAATATGCAAGCGTTTAGCATTTACGCCTCTTTGTAGTAAGGCATCTCGAACCGTTTGAGCGCGTTTCATTCCTAGCTGGGAGTTGATCGCACGATCTCCAATGTTATCATTTTTGACAAAAATCTTAATATTGTAATCTGGATAAAGATCTAGAAAAGACTGAACTTCTATTAGCTTTTCGGTGTCGGTTGGTTCTAAGGTTGTCACCCACAGAGGAAAGTAAATGCGCGTTGACAACTTCGGTGTCAAGATTGTTGCCCCATTGCTAACTATAGTAATGCCTGCAATTTGAGTGAATGCTTGCGTAATTTTTGGAATCATGCTCGGCTGTTCAATCTGTCCTGTAATAGTTACTTGCCCATCTTTAAATTGGCTCTGAATGTTTACCCCCTGAGTATAATTTAGTGCTTTAGTAAGTCGCTGGACTTCGATCGCTACGAGTTCGGGATCGGGCGGCATGTTAACAGTATAAATATTATTGTTAATTTTACTGTTGGCTATTTCTGATTTTGTAGATACGATCGCCACTTGGAGGGCGCGATCGCGTAAATATTGATTTGGTAATTTACCAGTTAATTTAAGGCGATCGCCATCGGCATTAACATTAAGCCGATAGACGGCAAGTTCGGGCGTACTGGCGAAGGCTTCTAAAACTTTAGCTTCAAGTTGGCGATCTCGATTAGCTTGATATTGAAAAATCCCTATTGGCACAAAAATCAGGGCAAATATGGCTAAACTCATGAAAATCAAAGTTTTGGGTGATTGTTTTGATTTTTTAGCCTGCTCAAATTCCATTAAGGTCTTGAGTTCAATTTCAGCCTCCATTGGAACCGTACTGGGATCGCCGTCAAATTCTTTGAAGCCATCGCCATAGACTTGCACAATCCGACCAAATACATCGCGAATTTTGGTTACCAAAGCAGCGTCAGGTTCTCCACGAATTATCACTGCGAGATAGCAATATCCTGCAACTTCCAGCAATATTTTGGAGCCACTATAGTTAATCGCATCAAGTTCAGTTGTGCTTTCCGCTCTGGACATACATTCGTTAGCAAAGCTGCGAATCGCTGTCAACATACCTGCTAGCATATCTGAGTCAATGGGATCGGTTAAAGAATCAAGATCGCTTTTTTGGATGTCGATCATTACTAATCCCGACAGATTATGGATTAGAAATATGGCTTGAATTTCAAAGGGAACGGATTCTTTGAGGATTAACTCAGCTTCAGACACACCTTGCATTTTTGCGCGAAATTTTCGCTGTACACCTTCTACACTAAATGTTTGTTCGACTTTTTGGTTGATGGAGCGGATTGCTTCAGCAAAATATTTAGCGATCGTATTCCCAATTACTGGATAGAGCGCATCAACCATTGCATCACGTTCGAGCACGATCTGTTGCTTAATAGCAGCTCCCATTTCTGGCGCAAGAGCATCAACGATTTCATCGCGATCGAGCCGAATTTGTTCGCGAATTGCTGCACCAACTTCTGGACCCAGCGCTTTAGCAATTTGCGCAGGGTTATTACGGATTTGTTCACTAATCGCATTCGGTAATAGATCGGCGATCGCATGGCTCATTGACACTCGATCTAGTTGCGATCGCTCAAAGATTACCTCAGCAATAATTGGTGTAATCGCCTGACACATCTCCTCTCTGGCTTGATCGGCTTTGAGACTGAGCAGCTCAGCAATAATTGGCAACAAAAGCTGAACTAATTCTGCTGGTTCATTAATTTGATTTTCTAACTGAGCAACGCGATCGCTAACCTTGTCAATCTCCATCGGGATATTGCTCTTTTCATCGTCCATTGCTGAAAGTCGGCGAGAAGCATTTTGCAGTAAACTTTCCAATCCCTCAATTTTGTTCATGATTGCAGGATTATTAACCTGACTTTCGACAATTCCGAGCTTTTGCTCAACTGCAATTTTGAAGTTTCGCAAATCTTCTAGCTCTGGAACAACCAGAATATCCTGTAACATATGAATTGCTTTATCATCCTCCTCTGACAATCCCTCTAAATAGGTGCTTTGTGAATTTGATTGGGGAGGCGTAACATATGGAGATGGGATCTGAGAAATCGCTTGAGAAGGTGATTGAATAATGGGCTGAGATGTTTTCTGAGGATCTGGGAGTGGCACTATTTGAGGAATCTGAGGCGATGCTATTTGGACTTTTTCACTGCCGAAAAGAAGCTCTTGGATCAGATTTACAGTCTCTATTTCTTCTATTTTTGAAGATTCGATTTTTTCTGAGATTGCATCGTCACTATGATTGGAGAGATTTAAATTTTCATGATATCGATCTTGATCGTGATTCTGATCAAACCCATTTAGATTAGCAGGCTGAATATCTCTTAAAAATGGTAACTCATCTAACAGATTGGGAAAAGGGTATACGGAAGGCGATCGCGCTATATCTAAAACTTCTTCGTCAGAAGTTTTTTGTCTTGGTTTAACCGATAAGTTCTGTTCGATTTCTACCAATCTCAATCTAGGCTGAAGTTCTCCATTTTTATGGTATTTATTGTCAATATTTAACAGGCTTGCATTATCTTTCTGTTGTTGCTTTTGGGAGATCTTAGACTTTTCAGAATCAATAATATTTAGCTCAGAGAGCAGGAGCAAAAACTTCTCAACATCGCTGATAGAATTATTTTGAGAATCACCCTTTCGCTCCGACATAATATTTAGCGTAATGACAATGTTTTGTACTATAGCAAATATGAAGAAACAAGAGGCATAAGCCTCTTGTTTTATAAACGAAATTCAATAAATTTTAGGACTTACGCAAAACGCCTTGAAAACCTTATTACATCGTAGGGGCAGTTCATGAATTGCCTCTACGAATCATGGTTAATGCGTAAGTCCTAAAGTTTTTTAAAATTACTGCTTTGCAGCAATTTCAAAAAACTTTATTGGTTTGGGTTTCAGCACAAAGTGCTGTAGTTTTGAATCTATGTCTTAGCTTTAGTAGCTCGCGCTGTGGATCTAGTGGAAGTACTGACAGTGTCAGTGCTAGATGCAGTCGATCGTTCGGTTTTTGGCTCAGAATCAAGTATGTTGACTCGCTCGTACTTCTCTTCGACCTTTTCTTCAGCTGCTTCGCGCAGTTCAGGCACAAACTCAGAACCTTTGAGTCTCATACCTAGCTCAAATAGCAACTCAGCCATATCGTCCTTAGAGAGTTTGTCTTCACGAAGAATCGAGAAATGACGGTCTAGCTCTTCAAAAACTAGCGATCGCAATTCACGATTATCATTTTGCAAATTATCTCTAGTTTGAGCGAGTTCTTCCCGCAACGATACCCGTTGAGCCTCAACAGTCTCATCAAGGGTTTCAATACTACTTGTAAACTTACGGTTGATGCGCTCAAACTGTTGACGAAGGTCAGCGGCTTCTTCTTGAGTTGATGCACTAATCGATTTTAGTCGCTTATCAATGGACTCAACCGCAGCTCGTAACTCACTTGCTAAAACTGATTTTAAGTCGCTAAGGCGATCGCGGACATCTTGCTGCATAGCGGAAATATCCGACTCTGCCTTATCTAGCCGACTCGTGTATTCGCGCAAATGTGCGCCGAAAATGATATCGCGAATTTGATCGATATTGCCTAAACGTTCGCGGATCTCATCTCTGGTGATTTCACCCATTAGGTTACCTCTAGGACTGATTTGAACAGATATAAAGTTTTAGCCTCAAGGCTTGAATACGCATGAGGTCTTTGGCGATAGCCAATACACATAACCATAGCAAAGTCTTGCCATTTTTGCTGTATTTTGAGAAGAGTGCCAGCAATTCTACTTATGAACCCAATTTAGGGAGTTTCAGCGACTACGGTACTGAAACTCCCTAAATTGGATTTGATGTAAAAGATTGCTTTGCGATCCCCACTACATTTTCGGCATTAATTTGGGTAATATAAACTTAGCAATGCTAGTTGGCATAGCTACTATTAGCAAAATATGTCTGCGATCGCCCAATTACCATACAAAAAGCTACGCTGGCAGAGAAACAAAATTTCTTCATTTGCCCGCCAACGCGAGGTGTTTTTAGCTTCATTTACATTTCTGTTTTTTATCTGGTGGGATAAGTTTTGGAAAAACGAAACATCTAGTACTCGCAGCAAAAGAGCCGAATGGCTAGTCCGCAATATGCTCGAACTAGGTCCGACATTTATCAAAGTTGGTCAATCACTGTCAACGCGGGTTGATTTATTGCCGCCCGAATACATTGTTAATTTGGCGCAACTCCAAGATAAAGTGCCTGCTTTTAGCGTCAAGGAAGCTAGGGACATCATCGAACTCGAACTCGGTAAATCTCTTTACACCATTTACCGAGATTTTGATGAGATTCCGTTAGCAGCAGCCAGTCTTGGACAAGTGCATCGCGCCACGCTACATACTGGCGAAGAAGTTGTTGTCAAGGTGCAACGTCCTGGTTTAAGAAAGCTATTCGATCTAGATTTGCTCACTGTTGGCAAACTCCTCAAGGTCTTTCGGCGCTATTTTGCTTGGACGCGCAGATATAATCTCGAAGGTATCTTTGAAGAATTTTTTACGATCCTCTATCAAGAAATTGACTATGCGATCGAAGGAAGTAATGCCGATCGCTTCCGCAAAAATTTTGAAGGCTATCCACGCATAGTTGTACCAAAAATTTATTGGGAATACTCCACCTCGATGGTTTTGACTTTGGAATATGTGCCTGGCATTAAAATTGACGATCGCCAAGCCCTTGAAGCCTGTGGATTAAATCCCAAAGAAATTAATCAATTAGGAATTTGTTGCTATCTCAAACAACTGCTTCAAGATGGATTCTTTCACGCCGATCCGCACCCTGGAAATTTAGCAGTTAGCCCTAGTGGAAGCTTAATTTTCTACGACTATGGCATGATGGCAGAGGTCAAAACCATGGCAAAGGATCAAATGGTGAAAACCTTCTTTGCTGTGTTGCGTAAAGACACAAATGAAGTCGTTGACACTTTAATGAGCATGGGTTTCATCGAACCAGTTGCTGATATGAGTCCGATCAAACGCATGTTAAAATTTGTTTTGGATCGTTTCACCGAAAGACCTGTAAATGTTCATGAGTTTGAGCAGATTAAAGGGGAAGTGGTCGCCATCTTTGAGAAACAACCTTTCCGCTTACCTCCAAAAATGACCTATTTGCTCAAGTCCCTAACCACCCTTGATGGCATTGCTAGAATTCTCGACCCAGAATATAACTTCACTACGGCTGCCCAACCATTTGTGAAAAGCATTGTCTTAACCAAAGGTCGGGGAAATACCTTGGGAGCCTTGGCGCAACAAGCGAAGGATTTTCTGGTTTATCAACTTAATAAGCCTAGTCGCATGGAGATTTTGCTTGAACGGTTGGAAGAGAGGATCGAGCGCGGTGAGTTGATGATTCAGGTCAAGTCTTCCGAAAGCGATCGCACCCTCAAACGGATTAACATTGCGGTTAAAGCTCTAATCTATGCCTGCTTAACGGGTTTCTTTGCCCTAGCTGGAGCCGTACTATTAGTCGGTACGACGGCTTACACTGGCTGGGCGATCGCTGCATTTATAGGTTCTTTTTTCTGTGGATTTTCGCTCATTCGCGCTCTAGTCCAGCTATCAATCCGCGAAAAAATTGATAATATTGCGGAACAATAAGTACCTGTGCAGAATAAATTTTTTGAAAGTGTTGCAAAGCAACACTTTCAAAAAATTTATTCTGGTTAGTTTGGTCGAAAATTGCTGTAACAAACGAGTGGCGGCGCAAAGCACCGCCACTCGTTTGTTATTTTGGGAACCAAAATCTCCAGTCAGTATTGGGATTTGTTAGCGGTTTATACAAATTAGGATTACCTGTGAATAGAACTTTAGCAATCAGAGGGAAGCTCTCCGTCTGGCTCGGTAGACAATCCCAATTTGGATGATGCCATTCATCAAGGGCTAAAACCTCAGTCAATCCATCGGGGATAAACTTTCCATATTCTTCTCGATTAGCAAGTAACTCTTCACGATAGTCTTCTAATAATGCGATCGCAATATTTAGCTCATGCTCAGAAAATAAATCTGGATGCGAAATAATATTCAACTCTGATAAAGGAATGCTCTTACCACGAACAGTTACATGATAGTCATTGGGCATTTCATCGTATTTAATGCGTCCTGTAATTAGAGAGCGATCGCTATCAAATCCTTGTTTCCCTTGTACGCAGTTACCAACGCATTCCAATATAGTCACTAATCCTTCGCCCGATGGCCACCAAGCAATCGAGTTAAATAGAATTAACCATCGGCTATCATCTCGAAAAGCAAGTAATCTGGAAGAAATATAGTCAATATTCATATTGCCAAAACAAGGCATATCAATCGCATCAAAACGGCGATCAAGAAATTCTAGAATTTGTTGTGGTGATTCCATATATGTTTGCGACGATGAAGACATTGCTTTGCAATGTCTTCATCTTATATCTTTAATGATTTTATTGATAGCTGACTGTTGAGATTCGATGCTCTCCACTAGACGAAACTGGACAAGCGATCGTAATAGATTATGTTCAGGATATTTAACATTAAAGTAGATGCTTCCAGCTAAATAATCGGTAAAAAAGCGCAACCCTAACTCAAAGGTAATCACGCGAACTGCATCATAAATATAAGCATAATCATATTCTGTAAGAAAAGATCGCGCCGTTGAGAGATATCCCTGCAAAATCCCCTGACAGAGTTCCGTATCGAACTCAACTTCCTGCCATTGCTCAGTCTCTTCACCAGCAGGATTACATCCCGATCGCAGACAATCACCAATGTCATAATGCACTAATCCAAATTTTACAGTATCAAGATCAATTACACTCACTGCTAGTTTCGTCTGTCGATCAAACAAAATATTATTCACCTTGGGATCGCCATGCATTGTCCGCAATGGTAATTTCCCCGCCGCTTTCGCCTCTTCTAAAATATGTGCTAAGCCTTGACGATCTCTTGCAAATTTCAGGCAATAATCGACTTCAGGCGATCGCTTAAAATTGCTTCTTGCAAGAGCTTCCTCATACTGGCAAAAATAGCGCGGCGTAATATGAAAACCCTCCAAAGTATCCGCTAATCTCTCTGGCACTAGATCGCTAGTCAAATGATGGAACGTTCCCAACGCATAGCCAACTTCTCGCACTTGCTCAATACTTTCCATCACATCAAAAGATTGCGAATCTGCAATGAAACTAAGCGATCGCCAAAACTCTCCACTTTCAGTTTGCCAATAGTCTTGACCTCGATCAGTTTGCAATACTTGCGGGATCTCCCATCGCCTATCTAGTGGCGAGTCTTGAATGCGATCGCGTACATGATTCGCATAGGTTCGCATATTTTGCATTACTAACTTTGGTTCGCGAAAAACCTTCGTGTTTATACGCTGTAAAATAAAAGATTGAGCAGATTCTTCTTGCAAAGAAACTAAAAAAGTATCGTTAATATTGCCACTGCCAAATGGTTGAATGTCAGCAACTTGTTTTTGAGCAGAGAACTTTTGAGCGATCGTCATAATTTGCGATTTATCAGATTTATCGAATTGATTGTTTTGATCCATAATTTTTAGGTGATATAGCTATAGACACTTATGTTAGGACAAAAACAAAACCCAAAAGAGAGTTGCGGCG
>NZ_BBJB01000117.1 GCF_016584665.1 Pseudanabaena sp. lw0831 | reverse complement strand
CCGCAACTCTCTTTTGGGTTTTATAGCTTCGCAATACTTTGGCTTAGCATAGTGTCATTTTTTAGGTAATCTAGACAATCTATCTAAAAACTTACATTGAGGTGCATTGTTGACAACGCCCCCACCAATTATTCCATTTCCCCTTGCTTCGCGTCCTGATGGTTTAGCCAGATGGATGCCAATTATCGCCGTGTTGAGGAATTATAAGCTCCCTTGGCTAATGCAGGATATCAGTGCAGGACTGGTGTTAACTGCAATTCTCATTCCCGCAGGTATGGGCTATGCCGAAGCCGCAGGCTTGCCTGCTATCTACGGACTATATTCCACGATTGTGCCGCTAATTGCCTATGCCATTTTTGGACCTAGTCGGATTTTGGTGTTAGGTCCTGACTCCGCGCTGATTCCCTTAATTTCAGCGACAGTGCTACCACTGGCTAATGGCGATCCGATTCGCGCGATCGCGATCGCAGGAGTATTAGCAATTTTCTCAGGAATTATCTGCATTGTGGCGGGGCTGGCAAGATTTGGCTTTATTACCGAACTACTTTCTAAACCAATTCGATATGGATATCTTAATGGAATCGCTGTGACCGTTTTGATTAGTCAATTTCCAAAGATCTTTGGATTTTCAGTGAATGGTAATACGATTTGGGAAGAAATGATTGGCTTGGGACAAGGGGTTCATGATGGCAAGACGAACTTTACGGCTCTTGTGATCGGTTTATCTTGTTTACTGGTGATTCTAATTCTTAAGCGGATAACGCCAAAAATTTCAGGGGTATTGGTGGCGGTGGTGGCGGCAACAGTAGTTAGTTCGATATTTGAACTTTCGCAAAGAGCAGGAATAGTTGTGGTTGGAGCCTTGCCACAGGGATTACCCGCATTCCAAATTCCCAATATCGCTCCAGTTGAATTCAAAACTTTATTTTCTAGCGCTTTAGCGATCGCCTTAGTCTCTTTTGCCGATCTGAGCGTGTTATCACGGACTTTTGCGATCCGAGGTGGGTATAAAGCCGATCGCAATCAAGAGTTAATTGCTTTGGGGATTGCCAATATTGCAGCGGGATTATTTCAAGGATTTTCAGTCAGCAGTAGTGCTTCGCGTACACCCGTCGCTGAGGCAGCAGGATCAAAAACGCAGATTACAGGAGTAGTCGGTGCGATTTGTATTGCTATAGTTTTATGGTTTGCACCGATGTTGTTGCAAAATTTGCCCCAAGCAGCTCTCAGCGCGGTGGTAATTTCGGCTGGGTTAGCAATTTTTGATATTAGGGGAACTTTGCGTCTATACCAGTTACGACGATTTGAATTTGTTTTGTCAATGGTTTGTTTTTGTGGTGTCGCAATACTGGGCGTAATCCAAGGAATTTTTAGTGCGGTAGTTTTGGCTTTACTTGCATTTGTCTGGAGTGCATGGCGACCATACTCTGCGGTACTCGGACGTGTTGATGGCATCAAAGGCTACCATGATGTCTCTCGCCATCCCGAAGCTAGACAAATTCCAGGACTAGTAATCTTTCGTTGGGATGCACCGTTGTTTTTTGCCAATGCCGAAATCTTTTGCGATCAGGTGATGAATGCGGTTGGCACAGCTCCGACAGTCACGAGGTGGGTATTGGTCGCAGCTGAACCTGTAACCGATATCGATCTTACGGCTGCCGATGCGATCGCTGAACTCGATAAAACCCTATGCCAAGCACACATAGAATTATGTTTTGCAGAGATGAAAGGCCCCACCAAAGATCGCCTAAAACGTTACGGACTATTTACTAAGATTGGCAAGGACGATTTTTTTCCGACCATTGGACAAGCTGTTGATATGTATTTGGAAGTAAATAAAGTGGAATGGCACGATTGGGCTGAATAAACGTATGAATGCGGCGAATGAATACGATCCATTGCACCGCATTCATTCATTTCAGGACTTAATGGCAATCCAATCTTTTTTTAGTAATGTGACAAAAGTGGCGATACCTTTAGAAAATCCTACGGGGTCTTGCATCGCATATTCAGGGAAATCTTCGTAGTGTCGCCATTGTTCGGCTGCATTGTGACGTAGATGTAAGATACGTTCGCCATCTTCAAGCTTCCAAAGCATTTGACCGCCAGTTGGGATATTAGACATGGTCTCCTCCTGTTATGTTAACTAGAATGCGCAACATTGGCATGAGCTACCAGTTGTTATTCACAATTTTGGCGATCCCAATATTAAATTCTGTAAATATAGCTACTTTTAATATGGCTCTTTGCCCAAACTAGTGTATAGGCAAACGTTTTATGCCCATCTATCTCTAAAGTAATGAAGAAGGCTCTATAGGTGTTGGCTCTATAGGTGTTTCGGGGAGGTCAAACATGATAAAAGGCTCAATGCTTTTAATGACGAGAGTTTCAGACATCGAAGACCTCCGAGGCTAAAACTATTACACATCAAGCATTTCAGCCACTTAAGCTAAAGCGTCTCCCCGAAACACCTATCGAGCCAAAAACAATTTGGTAATTTCAGCGCCAAAGGCGCTGAAATTACCAAATTGTTTTTTAGAAAGTCTGCATAGGGTGGACTTTCTAAAAACCGATTTTTAAAATGAGAATTGCTATTTTAAAATTATTTAGTGCGGTAAGTGTCAAAATAAGTTTTAATGTTGCGAGATTGAGGCGAAACGATGTCACTAAAAGCTGGCAAAGCAGCCTTGCTGCGAAAGCATTACACCGAAGCGATCGCCATCTTGACTGAATATAGCCAAGAGAGTACCGATCTAACCTCTAAAGACTATGTACAAGCCCAAATCTGGCTAGTTTCGGCATACAAAAAAACGGGGCGTGCTGATAAAGCGATCGCTATTTGTGAACAATTAGCAACAACTTCTGACCCACAGTTGCAAAAATGGGTGCAAAAATCTTTAATTACGCTTCAGCAGGCGCTTGACACCCCAACTGATGATCGGATCAAGCGGAATGAAGATGTCGCCTCGGTAATCAAATCAGATCCTCGCCGTTATCGAAAAAAAGACGTTACCTTATCCCTTCCCTCTAGATACAATTATTTCCTGATTGCAGCAATGGTGTTGACGATCCTCGCAATTATTGGTTTGCAATTTTTGATCGGTTATGGAATTTCCTTGATTTTTACAGATTTCTTTTCTGAAGCTTGGCTCAAAACAACTGCGATCGTTACGTTTATATTCAGCATTTTGCTGTTTTTCATGTCGCCTTGGATTATCGACATTACCCAAAAGCAATATCACCGCATTCAATGGATTACGCTTGCCGATTTAGATGAAAGAAGTCCCGAATCTGTGGAGATCATTGAGAACTTCTGTGAAAAGTACAATATTTTTGTGCCTCGATTGGGATGGATTGAAGATGATGCCCCCGTTGCCTTTACCTATGGTGTAATCTCCAACTCAGCAAGAATTGTGGTCAGTCGTGGGTTATTTGAATGTCTAGATGATGACGAAATTGCTGCGGTTTATGCCTATCAACTAGGAAGGATTCGGAACAAGAGCTTTGCAGTTTTGACCTTTGTTTCTGCTCCTGTTCAAGTTCTTTATTATATTTATGTTCTATTGAGTCGCCAAAGTTATCGTGCTAAAAGTGCTAAGCAACTCTGGCAAGTTTTGGCTACCTTTGCCAATGTTCTCTACTCCCTGAGTAATTATTTATTGGTTTGGCTTTCACAGGCGAGTACGATTGTCAGCGATCGCTTTGCCTCAGAAGTAACTGGAAATCCCAATGCACTGGCAAGAGCGCTCCCAAAAATGGCGCGGCAAATGTTGCCTTACAATCAGCCAGCCATGCCCACAAATCGTCTTTTAGAATCGACAAGGGCAATTGGCATCTGCGATCGCCAAACCATGACTGCGATCGGGCTAGCGATGGAAATTGCCCATTCAGGACAGACCGATCAAGATCCATATCGAGTATTTCTCTGGGAACTATTTAATCCTTGGCGGCGTTGGCTAGAGATTCATTCTACGCATCCATTGGTTGGTAAAAGGATGAGATTTTTAGCTGGATATTCCAAACAATTGGGGCTATCGACAGAATATGATTTTGCAGAACTATTAAAGGAAGAGAAGAAGCTTAATAAAAAACTTTTATATCGAAATTTCTGGCGTGATTTATTAATTCAAGTCTCTCCAGTTGTCGGTGTTGCGATCGCGGTAATTGCGGCGATGTTTTTATCGCAACTTTACAACCGTTGGTTATTATTAAGCCTATGCATGATTGGCTTAGGCTTAGGATTTATGTTGCAAGGCAGTTTGCGCTATCCAGATTTTCGCAAAGTTGCCGACACCGATCTGGTGAGCTTACTCATCGATCCCTATGCCAGCTATGTCCAAGGCATTCCTGTACAAATCCCAGGCGAGTTGCTTGGCTATGGCACTGATGAGTTTTATATTGGCTATTCGATGCGTTTGGAGGATCAAGGCGGTTTGGCTTTTATTAACTACATTCCCAATTTTCGTCAATGGATTATCGATCCTTCTAGTACCATCAAAAATCTAGAAATGCTCTGCGATCGCTCGGTAATTGCCACAGGCTGGTTTCGACGAGGCAAGTTCCCAATTATCGATCTATCGACACTGCAACCAATCATGGAGGATCGCCCCAAGCAACGCGCTTCTCTCACCAGCTATCACCAATTCTGGAACAACATCGGCAGTTCCATTCTAGTTCTATTAGGTTTATCGCTTTTGCTTCTAACATCACGATTATTCTAAATAGTTTATAAAGTTTCTTGCTAACGAAAGTTTCCCCATTGACTCGGTACGATCCTTAAGCCGATTGCGAGACGACTGGGCTGGGCATTTCAGTGTTATCGAAGAAGAAAAAATTCGGATGAGAGTTTTGTCTTGCTCGATAACGCTGATACAATGCGTCAGTTGACATTAACTCAGATTGACAGAGCAAGATATACGACTATCATTTAGAAGTGAATAGGCATTTTTTATATTCTAATATACTGCTAACCATCATAATAAAAACTATTCAATATACGGCTCATTATGATTTCGACATGGTCAACCCTTCGTCACATTCCGACATGGTCAACCCTTCGTCGCCTTGGTGAAAACAAATCTGTACGCTCGGCAAACATCTGGGCGATTGTAGTTCCAATCTCTGCGAAGTTATTAGAACGTGTTCAAGGCGTAGTGACAGTAGAATTATTTGGACATAAGTTTCCTATTAACTTAACTCTCCCTTTTAGCTGGAAAGTATTGTTTTTTGCTGCTATATTCTTCCTACTCGCGAATATTATTTTTGCGATTTGGTGCCCTAAGCTTATTAAAGAGACTGAAACATACCGTGAATTCGCTGACCAACAGCGTAGCATTTATGAGTTAGAAGTTCAGTTTAAAGGCTTAGAAAAGGCAGGACTCCTGTCTGGTGATACTATACCTCAATGGCTTAATTGGTTTTCTTCGCATCGTCAGGTAACGCTATCTAAACGGGATGACATTAATGGAGTCTCTATCGAAAATGAAGGGCGCGAGCTTAAAGAGATTTATCAAATCATTGTGGAATCTTTAGCAAAGAAAAATACCCCAGCAAGACTTTTTGCATCATTATTCTATTTTTTCGGAGTGGCGCTCACAGCAATCATCATCATTCAGAATATTATGTTCGTTGCTCTGCATTGGTAATGTCTATGCTAGCTCACGGCAAACTCAGTATACTTTCTAGCATAGGGCGCATGATAACCTAAAACAATATCTTGCTTAGGTACACCAAGATCAATTAGTTCATTGGCAACAGAATACTCCGTTCCATCGTACTGAATCCAAATCTTTTCATCTTTAATATCCACATGAATTAAACAACCATACATCCGAAAGCCATTTTCCCAGCCCACACTAACTACTTGATAGTGATCGCCTTTTGTATCAAATACAGTATAGGTTTCCATCGCTTCACCAACAGGATCGAGTTGACAGTGATAAGTTAAGATGGATTGAACATGTTGGCGATAGAGAGTTAATTTATCCATTGTAAAATTTCCTCGCGTTGAATATCAAAAACCATGATTTTGATATTGTATTCAGAAATGCTGAGTAATGCCTTTAAGATCGCAAGTAGGTAATCAAAAGCAACCTGTAAATGCACAGATCCCCGACTTTTTCTAGGCAACTAAAGGCAACTTGCAAATTCACAAAAAAAGTCGGGGATCTCAACTTGCGCTTTTATAAGTAGGTTCTACTTTTTTGATGGTGATTGATATAAAATATATTGAGCATACTGCGGTTTACAAATAGGCGATCGCGATCATGTCTGCACAGTTCCAAATCCACAAAGACACCATTGACCAAGTAAGTCAAAGGGCAGACATCGTAGATATCGTCTCCGAGCGCGTTGTACTACGCAAAAGTGGGGCAAATTTTCGGGGCGCTTGTCCTTTTCACAATGGGACAAACGCCACAGCGCTGACAGTAAATCCAGCGCGGCAGATGTATCACTGCTTTAACTGCGGGGCAGCAGGTGGTGCAGTCAAGTTTTTGATGGAGATCGATAAGCGATCGTTCTCTGACGTAGTTTTAGATTTGGCGAAACGATACAACGTTCCCATTGCCACAGTCGAGCCTGAAAAAGCTAAGGAAATACAGCGTCAAATCTCCCATCGCGATCGCCTTTATGAAGTGATGGCTTTGACCACCAGTTTTTATCAACATGCCCTCTATGCCCACCAAGGCAAGGCAGCCCTTGCCTATCTCAGCGAAAAGCGGCAAATGAGCAAAGATACAATCCAGAAATTTCAACTGGGTTATGCGCCTGCGGGTTGGGAAACCTTGATGGGCTATCTAGTGCAGCAAAAGCAGATCCCTGTGAGTTTAGTTGAAGAAGCAGGCTTGATCGTTCCGCGCAAAACAGGTAATGGATTTTACGATCGCTTTCGCGATCGACTGATGGTTCCCATTCACGATACTAGAGGTCGCGTAATTGCCTTTGGTGGGAGATCGCTAGGGGATGAAGAGCCAAAATATCTTAACTCTCCTGAAACGGAACTATTCAGCAAAGGTTCAATTCTATTCGCAATGGATAAGGCTCGCGATGCGATCGCTAAGTCTGACCAAGCAATTGTAGTAGAAGGATATTTCGATGCGATCGCCTTGCATCAGGCGGGAATTGAACAGGCGATCGCCACGATGGGTGTAGCGCTTAATGCTGACCAAATGAAGCAGTTATTGCGATATACCGAAACCAAGAATGTAATTCTAAACTTCGATGCCGATAAGGCAGGAATTACGGCGGCGGAAAAGGCGATCGCAGGTTTCAAGGAATTAGTATTTAATGGAACCGTGCAGTTGCGAGTTTTGACGATGCCCGATGGCAAAGATGCCGATGAGTATCTCAAACAACATAGTGCAGAGGCATATCGCGATTTACTTAAAAATGCACCATTATTTCTCGATTGGCAGATCGATCAAATCCTTGTAGGTCAAGACCTTAACCAAGCCGACCGCTTCCAAAAAAGCAGTCAAGCGATCGCGCAATTATTAAATAATCTGCCCGTTGATTCTTTCTTTCGCACCCATTACATCCATACTTCCGCACAGCGCTTGTCACAAGGTAATTCTTATCTGGCATTGCGTCTAGAGCAAGATCTGCGCCGTCAGTTACGCAACACCCGCTGGAACAGCAATAAGCCTGCTCCATCCCTAACAACGACAACAAATTCGCTGCATATTGCCGAAACGCAACTTTTACAAATTTATCTGCATTTTCCCCAACATCGTGCTTATTTATATCAGGAGATTGCCGAAGAGGAGAACATTGAATTTACGCAATCCAATCATCGCTATCTTTGGCAAATTATTCTCAACCTAATTCAAGAGAATAAAACTTCCCTTGCTGCGGAAGAACCTTACCCCGATCACCTCGTGCAACAATTACAGATTCTCTGTGCGGAAACAACAGAGGTTGCTGAGCAATTGCAACATCTGCTCTGGCTTGACGAAAACTCGCGCATTGGTTTATTACGTCCTCAGATCGTAGTGAGAACTGCGATCGCCAAGATTCAATATATTATGTGCGAAAAAAACAGGAAGGATTGGCTAAGAAAATATGAAAGCAACGATAACGTTTCAAATCGAGCATTTGGTTGTGAATGTCAATTAAAAGCCGAAGAAGCAAGACAACGTTCAACTGAAATTCTTGAACAGATTAAAGTTAATTATCTTGATCTGTCAGGTACTAGCACGGACGAGAAGAATGTCATTGAGTTTTAAAGTGATATATTTAGATATAAATCCTAGCCTTAGAAATCCCATTAGTTTAATCTGTGGACTTAAATCTAATGACCCAAGCGATCGCCAATCTAGAATTAGCTAACCCCAAAGCTTTGACAGATCAAGAGTTTATGTCATTGCCTGAAAATGGCAACCTTTATGAATATGTGGATGGAGAGTTAATTGTTGTGGCAAATTCAGGTGTAGAGCATGGCTATTTAGCACTTACTCTCGGATATTTTTTGACAGGATTTGTACGTACTCATAAGCTTGGTGTAACTTGTGACTCTAGTACAGCTTTCAAAATGAAAACAGGCAATAAGCGATCGCCTGATCTTGCATTTATTGCTAAAGAACGTTTGCAAGGATTAAAGCGATTACCAAAAGGATTTTTTGAAGGTGCTCCTGACTTAGCTGTAGAAATTATTTCTCCCAATAACACTTTTGAGGAAATCCATAACAAGCTCGTAGAGTATTTTGAGAATGGGACTCGGTTGGTATGGGTAATCTTACCTGATGAAGAATGTGTATTGGTTTACCATAAACCTAAACCATCAAAGCTTTTGCAATTGGAAGATAGCCTTGATGGAGAAGATGTTATTCCTGATTTTAGTCTTCCCTTATTAGAAATATTTCAAGAGTTATCTTTTTAATCACTGATATGATCACTTTTTATTGGTTGAATTTAATCAGCCAGCCGATCGCAGCGCCAGCAATTACCAACCAAGCAGAATTAACTTTTGGGAATTTAAGTAGAACTAATAGACTGACGATCGCTACAATAATTGTCCAAAGATCAATCAAAGTGCCGCGCCCTAATTCCAAGGCAACGGCTGCCATCAAACCAATGGAAGCAGCATTCACACCATCAAGAAAACCTGCTGTCCAAGGCGATTTGCGTAATCTTGCCACAAATGGATTGATCAATGGAACGAGAATAAACGCGGGTAAAAATATACCAATCGTCCCTGCGATCGCACCCAGATTTCCAGCAACGAGATAACCGATAAATGTTGCAGTCGTAAATACAGGACCTGGGGTAAACTGCCCAATCGCAACGGCATCTAATAATTGCTGTGAAGTTAGCCAATGGGTACGATCAACAAATTCTTGTTGCACAAAAGCTAATAGTACATAGCCTCCGCCATAGAGAACCGAACCAATTTTAAGAAAGCTCAGAAATACGGCTGTCCAAGTTTTGGAATGAGTTTCGGAGGCAATAGAAGCTAAAGGAGAAGGGAAAAGGGAAAAAGGAACAAGGAAAATTGAGAGAGATTTATTTTTTTGGAAGGATGTTAAATTGTGGACGAGGCTGACAATGATACCTGCACCTAGCATCAGTACGATTTCATTGATTTTTAGAAAATATAAAGCTAGGACTAAAATCCCTGCGCTCCATGTTGGGATATTTTTTAATGCTGAATGTCCTAACTTCCATAGGGCTTGAGCAATAATCGCGATAATTACGGGCTTAACTCCATAAAGTAACCAACCAACGGCGGGAATAGTTTGGTATTCCACATAGGCGATCGCTAATCCCCACACTAATAACATCGCAGGGGTTATAAAACAAACTCCAGCCACGATCGCCCCTTGCCATCCGGCCTGCTCCAGCCCGATATGAATTGTCAATTCGGTAGAATTAGGACCTGGGATTAGGCTGGTAACACCTAACAAATCTAATAACTTTTCGCGACTGAGCCATTGGCGACGCTGCACTATTTCTAACTCGATCTGGGCAATATGCGCGGCTGGCCCCCCGAAGGCGATCGCACCGAGCTTAGCAAAAACTATTGCTAATTCCCACAATCCAATTTTTGGCGATAACTGAGTTTCTGGGACTCGATCAGCCACTTGACCATCTAATAGAGAGTTAGATTCTAGTTCTGGATCTTTTTTTGTATACTCAGGCATATTTTTCAAAAATTAGGCGCGACATACTTGATCACATCAATTAGTAATAAAGCCTTTAACGCTTGAATTATCTAAATAGTTAATTCAAATGAGCATACACAAAGCTTTATACTTTTTGCAGGTATCCCAGAATACTAGAAAGCTTTTGCCTAACTTACAGATATGGTAGATTCGCTCAAATCAGATTCAATACAGCACTTACAGACTTCAGAAAGTTCTCATCTAGAGCCATGTCAATCCGAGCCGATGTTTTACTATTTTGCTTACGGCTCTTGTATGTGTCCTGTTGATTTGAAGCGATCTCTTGGTGTGGCAGCCCATCATTATGTTGTTGGCGTAGCAAGATTAAGTGGATATAAACTTGGCTTTTATTATCGATCTCCTCACCGTGATTGTGGTTGCTTAGATATTGTCAAAGATTCAAGTTCTTATGTTGAGGGCGTTTTATATTGCTTGCCCATGCGTTTAAGCGATCAGCTTGACATGCGCGAGGATGTATCAAGAGGCGGCTATCAACATGAATTGATCACAGTTAGCGTTGATCAAAAAATTTTTGCAAATGTAAGAACTTACAGTGTTGTTAATAAGCTTTCTCGTGAACTTGCTCCAAATGACTGGTATTCAAATGTAGTGCTGCGAGGCGCTTCTACCTGTGGGTTGACCGAAAAATATTTTTGGCAATTGTTTTATCATATCTACCAATTGCAGTCACTTAACAAGCGACAATACAGCTAGAGAGGTTTCGGCGCTTCGCGCCGAAACCTCTCTAGCTGTATTAATTGATTTATAGCTATACTTTGCACAGCGAATTATTTTTTGGATATTAACAAAAAGCAACGACTTTACAGTCGTTGCTTTTTGCTTTATTTCTTGCCGCCGCCTTGATTTTTGAGGCGATAGGTAATGCGTCCTTTGGTAAGGTCATAGGGCGTTAGTTCCACCTTCACGCGATCGCCAGGCAAAATCTTGATGTAATTCCGACGGATCTTGCCCGAAATGTGTGCAAGTACATTAAAGCCATTATCGAGCGCAACCCGAAACATAGCATTAGGAAGAGACTCAGTTACCGTCCCTTCCATTTCAATAGAATCTTCTTTTGACAAACAAACTCTCCCAAATTTAGTATTAGTTCTTTATGTATGATGTTGCGGGCGCAAAGCGCTTACAACATGGGATAGATATTTGATTAAGCATTACTCAATCAAATATCACCGTATTTATGCAAAGAATTTTTTGATTGTCTCAGTTACTTCTGGCATCGACGGTGTGCCATCAATTTGGGTAACTTTCTTTCCATAAAATTCTAGCAAAGGTCTAGTTTTGGAATTGTACTCTTGCAACCGATTCCTAATGACTTCCTCCGTGTCATCAGCACGTCCCTGATCGATCGCCCTTGCCAACAAGCGATCGATTAAAAACTGATCTGGCACATCAAGATTAATCACCGAATCATAGGGCTGCTCGATCTCAGCTAATAAAGTATCTAAAGCCTCAGCTTGAGCTACTGTACGCGGAAAGCCATCAAGAATCCAACCAACTTGAGTATCAGGTTGTCTCAATCTGGCCTCAATCACCTCAATCACAACAGCATCAGGAACCAATGTACCCGAATCACTGAAAGACTTAACCTTTAGCCCTAACTTAGAGCCTTGCTTAATCTCAGCCCGAAAAATATCTCCAGGAGCAATTCTCGGTACTTGCCAAGATTCAGCCAAAATCTCGCCCTGTGTACCTTTACCAGCACCAGGTGGCCCCATCAAAATCACTCTAGGCATTACTGTTTCACCATGCCTTCATAACGTTGCGAGATCACATAAGTTTGGATTTGCTTCGAGGTTTCAATCGCGACACCAACCAAAATCAGTAACGAAGTTGCACCAATGCCACTAAAGGTGGATACGCCAGTGGCTTTTTCGAGGGCGCTAGGAATAATCGCAATGCCACACAAGAAGACCGAGCCAAGTAAAGTTAAGCGATTCAAAATACGGCTGATATAGTCTGAAGTGGCTGTACCAGGGCGCACCGTGGGAATACTGCTACCCATCTTCTTTAGGTTCTGCGATAGTTCGACAGGATTGAGAACTAGGGTTGAGTAAAAGAAGCTAAATCCTAAAATCAGCAACATATATACAGGAATATGACCAGCTCCGCTCGGAGAAACCCAAGTTGCGATCGCCACAAACACTTCGTTATTGATGCTTTGACTTAAGTAGGCAGGTAAAATCATCACCGATGAGGCGAAAATGATTGGCATAACGCCGCCTTGATTTAATCGCAAAGGTAAATAAGAAGCTTGTTCGCGGTATAGTTTCCGTCCAACCTGCCGCCGCGCCGAAATAATCGGAATCCGCCGCGTTCCTTCTTGAACGAACACAATCCCCACAATCATAATCAAGAAGATGACGAGCAGTAAGATGACACCACCAACTCTCGAGCTGTCTTTTTGAGCAAGCGCGATTGTATCACCCAGAGAAGTTGGCAAGTTGGCGACAATACTAATAAAAATCAGTAAGGATGCACCATTACCAACCCCTTTCTCCGTAATTAGCTCACCAGCCCACATTACAAACATCGAACCAGCCGCCAAGGCTACTGTCGTCTGGAAAATAAAGCTGGACAAAATAACTCGACCATCGCCAACCGTAATCCAGTTAGTGCTTGGATCTGAAAGTACGCCAGAGTTCTGCACCCAGACACCCAGCCCCCAGCTTTGGATTACACCCCAAACAAAGGCAACATAGCGAGTGTATTGAGAAATTTTTCTTCTACCTGCCTCTCCTTCATTCTTTTGAAGATTTTCTAAGCTTGGGAGAGCGGATGTCATCAATTGCATGATGATCGAGGCATTAATGAATGGCAAAATACCAAGGGCAAAAATACCTAGTAGTGATAAGCCACCACCAGAGAAAATATCTAAGAAGTTAACTACGGCATTATTTTTAACAATTTCCGTAAATCTCAGGCGATCGACCCCTGGCAATGGCAAGTAAATGCCAAGTCTAACCAATATCAAAACACCAACAGTAACTAACAAACGACCTCTTAGCCCTGCGGCTTGAGCCATTTGCATAAAAGTTTCTTGTGCTGTTGGGTTCTTTCCCTTACTAACAACCATAACTAAACTTACCTCAAGCTAGTGATTGGGTTAGGAGGCGCAAAGCTCCTCCTAACTTAAGATATTTAAATATTGTAGTTGCATAGAGAAAAGCGTAACGCGAGGTTCTTCTAAAACAACAAAAGAGAATATGTGGCGAAACGCTTAGCGCTCCGCCACATATTCTCTTTATAACTAGGCAACTTCTACAGTGCCACCAGCAGCTTCGATTTTGCTCTTAGCAGATGCTGTAAATGAGTGAGCGCGGACTGTAAGTGCTACAGTTACTTCGCCTCTTCCTAATACACGCAATACACCGTCGTTTTGAGTAATAATTCCTGCTTCCATCAAAGAATCAAGAGTTACTACAGTACCCTTAGGTAATCCGCTTAATTGATCGAGATTAACAATTGTGAAATGCTTAGGGTTGACAATTGTGAAATGCTTAAGTTTGGGTACTCGTCTATAAAGAGGGATTTGACCACCTTCAAAACCAGGTCTGGTGGGACGACCTGAACGAGATTTTTGACCACGCATACCGAAACCACCGCTAGCGCCTTGCCCTGCGGCAATACCACGTCCTAGACGACGCTTGCGATGCTGAGAGCCTTCTTGAGGCTGAAGATCGTCAATTCTCATAGTTTTTTCTCGTTTATCGTTGGTGCAATAACGGCGCTACGCGCCGTTATTGCATTAGTTAAATAGCTGTTCCAGCGTAATACCACGCGCTCTGGCAACTTCACCAAAGGTACGCAAGGTTGCAAGGGCATTAATTGCCGCACGAGCATTGTTCAGAGGACTGCTAGAACCGAGTTGCTTTGCCAAAATATTTTTGACACCAGCTAGTTCTAGTACGGTTCTGACAGCGCCACCAGCAATTACCCCAGTACCTGGAGATGCAGGGCGGATCATCACTTTTGCGCCACCGCCGATCCCGTTGGTAGGATGTGGGATGGAATTACTCTTGGTTAAAGGCACGTCGATCGCGTGTTTTCTAGCATCAGCAACGCCTTTCTTAACTGCGTTAATTACATCGGCAGCTTTACCAACACCAACACCGACCTGTCCTTTCTCATTACCGACGACGACGATCGCACGGAAGCTGAGCTTTTTACCGCCTTTGACAACCTTAGTTACGCGGCGGATTTGGACAACACGCTCTTGCCATTCAGATTCTTTCTCAGTGCGAGCGCGATCGCTTTTTTTACTATCGCGCTTGCCTTTACGTTTTTCATCGCGGTTGCTATCGCCACTGTCGCCGCTGCCACTGTCGCGACCAGCACCTGGTCTTGATTCTCTATTCTTAGCCATATTTGTTTCTATCTACTGATTCACTGCTGGATGATTCGATGCGTTAGAAATCTAGACCTGCTTCGCGGGCAGCTTCAGCGAGAGCTTGGACTCTTCCATGATAGAGGTTTCCACCACGGTCGAACACAACTTTGGTAATTCCCTGCGCGATCGCTCTTTCAGCAATCAAAGCACCAACCTTAGCCGAAGCTTCAGAGTTGGCAGTAGTGCTGAGACCTTCACGGACATCGGATTCGAGGGTCGATGCAGCGACGAGAGTATGCTGTGCTACATCATCAATCACTTGCGCCACGATGTGATTGTTAGAGCGATAAATTGCTAAGCGAGGACGTTCGGGTGTGCCTGACATACCTTTACGAATTCGCTTGTGGCGGCTTATGGTTGCTTGTCTACGACTATTAGCACTCATGTTTTTTATATATGAAGATTACGAAAATTAAGAAGATTAAATAAAGAAGCCAGAAAAATCTTAGCCTTACTTCTTACCAGTCTTACCAGCCTTACGTCTGACGAATTCGCCGAGGTAGCGGATGCCCTTACCTTTGTATACTTCAGGCGGACGTACAGCGCGAATTTTTGCTGCTAAGTTACCGACGATTTCTTTGTCAATTCCTTCGACGACAATAAATGTTCCTTGAGGGACTTTTTTGCCTGTAGCATCTTCAACGCCTAAAGAAACTCCATCGGGAGGAATGATGTCAACTGTATGGCTATAGCCAACAGTAAGAACAATATTGCTTCCGTTCAGGTTGGCACGATAACCAACACCTTGAATTTCCAACTTGCGCTGAAAGCCAGTTGACACACCTTCGACCATGTTGGCAACGAGGGTGCGGAAAAGACCGTGCTGTTGCTTTGCGGGACGAGATTCATTAGCGCGGTTGACAATCAAGTTGCTTTCTTCTTGCAGAATTTCTACAGTGTTTGGCAACACACGCTTAAGTTCGCCTTTAGGTCCTTTGACAGTAACCTCTTGCCCTACGATGGAGACCGCAACTTTAGGGGGAAGAGGAATGGGACGTTTTCCAATACGAGACATGTCTGTTTTCCGTTGCTTGTGATGTTATTTGCTGAGTTAACAGCCTGAATTACCAGATCTAGATTAAGCAATCTAAAAGATCTGAATTACCAGATATAGCAAAGGACTTCACCGCCGACTCCCTGTTTACGGGCTTCGCGATCGGTCATGATCCCTCTAGAGGTGGAGATGATCGCAATGCCGATCCCACCTAATACACGGGGTAATTCTTTAGAGTTTGAGTAAACCCGTAAACCAGGTTTGCTAACGCGCTTGAGGCGCTTGATAATCGATTGACGATTCTTGCCTTCATACTTGAGGGCGACGACCAAGGCGCGGTCGATGTTTTCGCCTGTTTCTTCAAAATCTGCGATAAAACCTTCTTGTTTCATCACTCGGGCAATGCTCAACGTCATCCTTGTGGCAGGGATAGAGGTTGTCTGGTGCTTTGCAAGTGTTGCATTGCGAATGCGGGTAAGCATGTCCGAGATGGTGTCGTTGGTAGCCATCCTTATCTCCTAATTCGATCTACTTATGATTCTCTAAAGGGCATACCAACTGCTTTCAGGAGCGCACGTCCTTCTTCGTCCGTGTTGGCAGTGGTAATGATGGAAATATCAAGCCCCCGAATTTGCTCAATACTGTCGTAGCTGATTTCGGGGAAGATAAGTTGCTCGCGAACACCGAGGGTATAGTTACCACGTCCATCAAAGCTCTTTGGGCTAACACCGCGAAAGTCACGGATGCGAGGCAATGAGAAGTTGATCAGACGATCCAAAAAGTTGTTCATCTTATCGCGGCGCAGAGTAACCATCATCCCGACGGGCATTCCTTGACGCAATTTAAAGCCAGCGATCGCTTTCTTTGCTCTAGTGACTACGGGCTTTTGACCAGCGATCGTCGCAATTTCGATTAAAGAAGCTTCTAGGGACTTAGCATTCTGAGCAGCTTCACCAAGACCACGGTTGATCACTACTTTTTCAAATGTAGGAACTTGATGGATGTTGGTGTATTTAAACTGCTCCATCAACTTGGGAACAGCCTGATTTTTATAGACTTCGGTAAATCTTGATAGCATTTTATCTTCCTCGATGAGTTTTCCTGGGCTTGGTCAGGTTGTATAGAATTATTTCTTTTCGGTCTGGACGGAATCGACGATTTCGCCAGTCTTTTTCAACATTCTTACTTTCTTGCCATCATCCGTAAAGGTGAAGCAAGAGCGACTAGCGGTCTTTTCCTTTTCGGAATACAACAACACTTTAGAACTGTGAATCGGAAACTCGCGGGTAATAATTTGTCCAGACTCGCCATCAGCCTGAGGCTTGATATGCTTAGTCTTGACATTAACACCTTCAACGATGATGGTGCTGTCCTTGGGAAATACTTGTAGCACCTTAGCCACAGTTCCCTTAGAGCTTCCTGAAATTACTTGAACCACATCATCTTTTTTGACGTGAATCTTGAAAGAATTACGGTTGCCGCGATAGACAGGCTTTGACTTGAATGACATTACAGTACCTCTGGCGCTAGGGAGATAATTTTGGTGAAGTTTTTATCCCTCAACTCACGCGCAACTGGACCAAATACGCGGGTTCCTTTGGGGTTGCCGTCTTGGTTGATGATTACAGCAGCATTGTCGTCAAAACGAATTCTCATGCCGCTTTCGCGGTTGATGGATGCTCTGGTACGAACAATGACCGCGCGGACGACATCCGATTTTTTGACTGGCATGTTAGGGGCTGCGTCCTTGACTGTGGCGATAATCACATCACCAACTCCGCCAAAGGCACGGTTACCACCAGCCAGTACGCGGATACATAGTAGTTTTTTAGCTCCACTATTATCCGCCACATTTAAATAAGACTCTTGTTGAATCATGGCTTATGCTTCCGAGCTAGATGAGAGAATCTCTACAACTTCCCATCGCTTTGTACGGCTGAGGGGACGGGTTTCCCGAATTTTGACGCGATCGCCTTCACGGGTTTTATCTTCTTCATCGTGGGCTTTAAACTTTGTCGTTTTGACCACGATTTTTCCATATTTTGGGTGAGATGTACGGTTTTCAACCGCGACAACCACCGTTTTTTGCATTTTGTCGCTGACGACAACGCCAACTTTTTCTTTAACTGCCATTGCTAAAATTCCTATGTTATGTAAATAGCTTTCTTAAGCTCTGGACTGACGTTCGCGTTCGACGGTCATCAGTTGAGACAAACGATGCTTAGCATGTTGGAACTGATGTGGCTGGACGGGTTGTCTAGTAGCCTGCTTGAAACGCAGATCAAATAGCTCTTTCTTGACGGTCAAGATCTGAGCTTGCAACTCATCATCAGATAGCTCTCTAGTTTCTTGGACTTTTGGGAGTGCCATATTCTTACTCCTTCTCGCGGATAACAAATCTGGTTTTGATTGGCATCTTGGCTGCTGCCAAGCGAATTGCCTCTCTTGCGGTTTCTTCAGTCACACCAGCTACTTCAAACATGATGCGACCTGGCTTAACCACTGACACCCAAAACTCAGGAGCACCTTTACCAGAACCCATACGGGTTTCAGCAGGACGCATGGTTACAGGTTTGTCTGGGAAAATACGAATCCAAATCTTGCCGCCGCGACGGATATAGCGGTTCATGGCACGTCGGGAAGCTTCTATCTGACGAGCGGTAATCCAAGCAGGCTCTAGAGCCTGCATGGCGTAATCACCAAAGTTGATTTCAGTTCCTCTGGTAGCAGGACCCGCCATCCGACCGCGTTGCTGCTTACGAAATTTTGTACGTTTAGGACTTAACATGGTTCAAAACTCTAGATGACAGAAGTTTATCCTTCAGCGCTAGAACGATCCTCAAATTGGGGACGACGTTGCTGGCGACGACGGGGTTGAGCGGCAGGAGCAGGAGCTTCTTCGCCTTGAATGATTTCGCCTTTAAAGATCCAGACCTTGATGCCAATAACACCATAAATAGTTCTGGAAGTTTTGTAGCTATAGTCGATGTCAGCACGCAATGTATGCAGAGGGACACGACCTTCACGCACCCACTCAGTTCTGGCGATTTCAGCACCGTTAAGACGACCACTGATTTGCACCTTTATCCCTTCGATGCCTGCGCGCTGTGCTCTTTGAATAGCTTGGCGAACAACACGACGGAAGGAAACACGACGTTCGATTTGCTGAGCGATGTATTCAGCGATGAGAGGCGCTTCCGCATCAACTCTGGTTACTTCGGTGACATTAATGCGAACTTGGCTAGTACCTGTCTTTTTCAGAGAACCATCTTGTTCAAGGTACTTAACTAGTCCGACACGCAATTGTTCGATGCCAGCGCCACCACGACCAACGACAACACCTGGTCTAGCAGTGCGGATTTCGAGATCTACTTGATCAGCCTTGCGATCGATCAAGATTTCAGCGATACCAGCATTACTCAGAGTTTTTTCGATAAACTTACGAATTTTGCTATCTTCTTCAGCAAGAATGCCGTAGCGATTGACATCAGCGTACCAACGGGAAAGATGGGACTTGGTGATGCCGAGGCGTAACCCTGTTGGGTGAATTTTCTGACCCATACCTATTCTTCCTCCGATGGTTTGACGGTGATCGTAATGTGGCACGTTGGCTTACGGATTTGGTAAGCACGACCTTGAGCGCGGGGACGGAAGCGCTTGAGGCTAGGCCCCATATCGGCAAAGGCTTGGTTAACTACTAGGGATGCGGGATCAAGTCCTGCATTATGTTCAGCATTAGCGACTGCCGAACGCAATACTTTCGTAATTGGTTCACAAGAACGATAAGGCATGAATTCGAGAATCATTAATGCTTCGCGGTAGCTACGACCACGGATTTGGTCTAGTACTCGACGCACCTTATGGGGTGACATCCGAATATATTTGGCTACGGCAGGGATTTCGTTTTGAGCGAGGATCATTTTAACTACCTGTCTACCTATCTCTTGGCTTTTTTGTCGCTCTTGGCATGACCACGGAAGGTGCGAGTCGGTGCAAACTCACCGAGTTTGTGACCTACCATTTGCTCCGTGACATATACAGGAACGTGTTGTTTTCCGTTGTGACAAGCAATGGTATGCCCAATCATTTGCGGAAGAATGGTGGAAGCGCGAGACCATGTTTTGATAACTTGCTTTTCGCCTTTGGCGTTCAGCTTCTCAATTTTGGTCATTAAGTGATCGGCAACAAAAGGGCCTTTTTTTAGCGATCGCGTCATAATTTATACTCTCTAAATAAGTCTTCGCGCTAAGCGACTGCTTCGCAGTCGCTTAGCAAAAAATTAGGCGTTACGTCCGCCCTTACCGCGCTTCGAGGACTTGCGACGGCGACGAACAATCAAGGCATCACTGAGTTTGCCCTTCTTGCGAGTCTTATAACCCAAGGTTGGCTTACCCCAAGGTGTAACAGGACCACTGCGTCCAACTGGAGCACAACCTTCACCACCACCATGAGGGTGATCGATGGGGTTCATCGCCATACCACGGACTTTCGGACGACGGTTCAACCAACGACTACGACCTGCCTTACCAAGACTGGTATTGCTATGATCGAGGTTGCCAACTTGTCCGATGGTGGCAAAGCAATCTTTACGAATCAAGCGAACTTCGCTAGAAGGAAGCTTGAGTGTAACGAAATCTCCTTCTTTCGCCGCAATTTGAGCGCCAGCACCAGCCGATCGCACAATTTGTCCACCCTTACCAGGGACGAGTTCCACATTGTGAACAATCGTACCGAGAGGGATATTTACCAATGGCATCGCGTTACCGATTTCAAAGGGAACGTTACTTGCGCCTGCGAGGATTTTGTTGCCAACAGCAATGCCTTTCGGTGCGAGGATATATCTCTTTTCGCCATCTTCGTACTGGAGGAGAGCAATCCGAGAAGTGCGGTTAGGATCGTACTCGATCGCAATTACTTCAGCGATGATGTCACGCTTGTTGCGTTTGAAATCGATGATTCGATATAAACGCTTGTGACCACCGCCACGTCTGCGGCTAGTGATTACACCACGGTTATTGCGTCCTCTTTTACGATGGACATGGCTAGTTAAAGACTTTTCGGGTTCTGATTTGGTGATTTCCGAGAAGTCCGAGACAACAGTTTGTCTTGTACTAGCGGTATACGGTTTATATGCACGAACGCCCATAATTGTCTGATTTTGTTAAAGAACAGTTCTCTGATTTTGCCTTTTTTGTAAAAAGCTATTGCTTACACATCGGGGAACAAATCGATTTTGCTGCCTTCTGCGAGGGTGACGATCGCTCTTTTGATTTGAGCGCGTTTGCCTGCGAACTTACCAATACGACGCGCTTGTGCGGGTGGATTATGGGTGTTCACTTTTTTGACCGTAACCGAGAAAAGGCTTTCAATGGCGGCTCTAATCTCAGGTTTAGTAGCATCATGAAAAACATCAAATGTGTATTTGTTGCTTTCTAATTGTCGGGTTGCCTTTTCATTGAGCAAAGGGCGACGAATGATGTCGGGCAACCGACGGGGATCGAATTCGGTGGGGATCTTAGCCATGGTGTTTCTTTCTTCTACTTAGATTCCGTTATTCTGCGTCTTCGACCGTGGTTACGATCTCAGTTACCAACTTTGCGTCGCCACCATATACTTCATGAATCTTGGCGATCGCCGAGCGAGTTGCCACGATCTTTTCAGAATTTAGAATGTCGAACATGTTGAGCTGATCGGCCGCAATCAATTGTAAGTTCTGAATATTACGAGCAGAAAGAACAATGTTTGCTTCTTTGCGATCGGTGATGATCAGGGTCTTTTTGCCAACGGTGACACCCCAACGCTCAAGGGCTTGACATAATTCCTTAGTCTTAGGCTGAGCAAGGTTTACGGCAAAATCTTCAACAATAATCAAATCAGATGTACGACCGATAAATGCGGTACGAAGTGCAAGACGACGCTCCTTACGGTTCATCTTGGTTTCGTAATCTCTAGGCTTAGGTCCAAAAATTGCACCACCACCACGAGTGAGTGGGGATCTGGTCGAACCAGCACGGGCGCGACCTGTACCCTTCTGTCTAAAGGGCTTACGACCACCACCACGGACTTCAGCGCGAGTCTTGCTGCTGGCTGTGCCTTGACGGGCATTGGCTAACTGTCTGACAAGGGCGCGGTGAACTAAACCTTTTGCACTTGCTTCTTTGGCAACACGCAACTCAAGGCTTACTTCGCCGACTTCATTCCCTGTCCAATCTATTACTGTAGGCATAACTTATATTCTCTCGATCTCACGAACAAACTACTTAGTCTTTTATTTCGCGCCTATAATTGCGCCTTTATTTAGCCTTGCCGATAATTACGGTAGGAATGACGTTAAGCAATGCGCCAGGTTTACCAGGGACTGCTCCTTTAATTAGCAACACATTGTTCGCTGCATCGACTTTGACTATAATTAGCTTCTTCACGGTGATTTGCTTACCGCCAAGGCGACCAGCCATGCGCTTACCGGGATATACACGACCAGGAGTAGTACCTGCTCCTGTCGATCCAGGTTGTCTGTGGTTCTTAGAACCGTGAGCCATTGGACCGCGAGCAAAGTTGTGGCGCTTTTGGTAACCAGCAAAACCTTTACCGATGCTAGTTCCAATCACGTCAACGATGTCGCCATCCTTGAACTGACTTACATCTAGAGTCTGACCAATAGTGAAATCACTAACATTATCAAGGCGATATTCACGAAGATGCTTAACAGGCTCAGCACCTGAGACTTTCAAATGCCCCAGTTCTGGCTGGCTAAGCAGCTTTTCGCGGGTCTTACCGTAACCAATTTGAATGGCTTTGTAGCCTTCTTTGGTTTCGGTCTTGACTTGTGTGATTGTGCAGGGACCTGCTAGGACAACGGTTACAGGAACTGCGTTGCCATCCGAATCGAATACTTGGGTCATCCCAAGTTTTGTGCCGAGAATTCCGACAGTCATTAAAATTAGCTCCGCTTGCTTGACTTCAAATTTTCGCGCAGAATATTTCTGCCGATTTTTGACAGGCTCAAAAGAGATCGGTTTCGATCTTAGTAAGAAGTATTGGTTTTGAAGGCTGTTTAACGGGCTTCGAGACGACTTACAGAAGATATCTAGTCAAACTACTAGACGTGAGAAACTCAATCTCTTGGGTTGGTTGTTATAGGTTTAAAAGACTTTTGACTTTCTTTATGTCGCTATACCAAAGCGTGACTCAGACTTAAGGAAGGAAACGCATTGGTTTATTTCACTTAGTTTCTGTTTTTAGTCACGATTAGCAATCATAACTCTATGTGAGATGTTTTGTCTATAGTTTTTAGAAAAAAGTTAAAAATATAGAAAGTCAGGCTAATTGTTGCCATCACTGTTGCAACATAATTGTGGTTCTTGAGTCTAAAAATCATTGTTAAGAGCTTGATCCTAAATGAAGAATGACTATCGCTATAATTTAAGTATAAGAATTTGTAGATATCATAGATTTAAATCTATGCGACGTAGATTTATGTGATGCGTTTATCGCTCTAATTAGGTGTGGGATAGCTTTAACAGGCATTGCAAAACACTTGCTCAAAACAGTAAATTTTTAATTTTTTTCATACAAAGTACTTTAAGCTGCAAGAGTTAGGAAATGGAATCAGTACAAGCTATAGCTTCTAATTTTTCCAAGCCATTTGGCTACGAAAACTGCGATCGCGAACAGATTCATCTATTGGGGCATATTCAGTCGCATGGCATCTTGATTGGGATCAACGAACTAGATCTGACAATCGCTCAGATTAGTGATAACACAATTGACTTTTTCAATATTCCAGCTAGCTCATTGATTGAGAAGCCTTTAAGCACTCTATTTCCAAAATCTCAGATTGACACCTTAGTCTCTTTCCTTGCTCGAAAAGATTTGGAAATATTTAATCCAATAACAATAACTGTTCAAATAGAGGAGAAGAAGTATTTATTTCAGGGAGTAATGCATCGCTCCGATGGATTACTGATTTTAGAATTAGAACTTTTATCTACAGGTATTGATTCTAGCCTTGGTTTTTATCATTTTGCTAGATCTGCAACAGCTAATGTCAGACAGGCTAATAGCTTCACTGAAATGTCAGACTTGCTGGCTCAGGAAATTCGCAAAATAACTCAATGCGATCGCGTAATGCTCTATCGATTCGAGCCAGATCATAGCGGTATTGTCATTGCTGAGGCTAAAGATGAACAGATAGAATCCTTTCTAGGATTACATTTTCCTGCTGCTGACATTCCTGAACTTGCGCGAAAGCTCTACTATAAAAACTGGCTACGTCAAATTATTGATGTTAATTCTCACCCTGTCCCAATTGTTCCATTAAATAATCCAATTACTCAGGAACCCATCGATCTAAGCTTCAGTACGCTAAGAAGTGTTTCGCTAGGTCACATCAAGTATTTACAAAAGATGGGAGTTTCTGCTTCTTTCAGTATCTCTTTGATTAATGCAGGTAAATTATGGGGATTGATTGTCTGCCACCACTTTTCTCCTCGATATATTGACTATGAAGCCAGAAAAGCCTGTGAGTTTTTAGCGCAAGTCATGTCCATCGAAATCGTCAGCAGATATGAGCAAGAGTTAAAGAATGCTCAAGAAAAAGTCAAGATCGTTCAAGCTAAAATAAAACAGAATATTCTCAAACCGCATCAATCTATCAACGACATATTCTCTCAAAATGCAGAGGATTTGTTGAATTTGGTTAATGCTCAAGGTGTGGTCATCTATCTTAGCGATCGCATTTCCGAGATTGGAATTTGCCCTTCTCAAAAATTTATCAGCTCGTTAATTTTATGGCTAGAGACTAAATCTGAGGATGTTTTTCATACCAATTGCTTAAGTTACCTATATCCCGAAGCGATCGCTATTAAGGATATAGCCAGTGGAATATTAGCAATTTCTATCTCGCTCAATCATACTTCCTATCATATTATTTGGTTTCGCAGTGAAGTTATCCAAACTGTTAATTGGGCTGGCGATCCCAATAAATTGGCTCTTGATGATGAATGGGAGCTAACTCCACAACGGTCATTTGAGTTATGGAAAGAAACTGTCAAAGCGAAGTCTTTGCCTTGGGATGAAGTAGCAATTGAAACTGCGTCAGAATTGAGAAGTACGCTCATGCTTGCAGCTCTGGAATTGTCACAACAAGCACTGAGGCTAGAAGCTGAACGCGCCCAAGTTGCAAGTCAGGCTAAAACCAGCTTTTTGGCACGAATGAGTCACGAATTGAGAACTCCTCTCAATGCAATTTTGGGATGCACTCAGTTGATGCATCTTGATAACTCTCTAACTCAAGCGATTGGGGAATACGTTAATATTATTAGTTATAGCAGCGAGCATTTACTATGCTTAATTGATGACATTTTAGAAATGTCGAAGATTGAAGCAGGTAAGATTATTCTTAACGAGAATCAGTTTGACCTTCATCTGTTTTTGCATAATTTGCGAGAGATGATGCAAATTCAAGCAAAGGATAAAAATTTACAGTTAATCTTTGCAGTACATCCCAATTCTCCCCAGTATATTAAAGCTGACGAGCGAAAACTCAGACAGATTTTATTGAATTTGATGGGAAATGCGATCAAGTTTACAGATAAAGGCTATGTGCTTCTTCGTGTGTCCTTAATGGATAAAGAAGATGAATCTTCAAAAGCTATTATTCATTTTGAATTAGAAGATTCTGGGATAGGAATAGCTCCAGAAGAAATCGATAATTTATTTGAAGCTTTTGTACAAACTTCTTCGGGCAAAGAGTCGCAAACTGGAACAGGACTAGGCTTAGCGATCAGTCAACAGTTTGCTCATTGCATGGGCAGTCATATTTCGGCAAGTAGTTTTTTAAATAAGGGTACGATTTTTCAGTTTGATATTGAGGTTGAGGTTGAGGTTGAGCAATTATCTGATGTAGAGATTGAAACAAGTCAGATCGCGATTTCTGTACAGCCCGCCATAGAAATTACAGAAGCGCCTAGTAAACAAGAAGTATCTAATTCTTTGCGAATTCTATTGGCTGAAGATACTACCTATAATCAAATGATTGCTTTGAAGTTTTTGGAAAAGCTTGGTTATCAAGCAGATCTTGCAGTGAATGGTCTGGAAGTACTTAAAGCGCTAGAGCATAAATTTTATGATTTAATTCTGATGGACATCCAAATGCCTGAGATGGATGGCTTAGAGGCAACTCGCCGTATCCGATTAAAAGAGAAAGAGACAATGGCAATTAACAAAGTTAAAATCGTAGCAATGACCGCAAATACCATGGCGGAAGATCGGGAGAATTGTATTTTGAATGGCATGGATGATTTTATTGGCAAACCCATAAAGATAGACGAACTAGATGCAGTGTTACAGAAGTTTTCGAGCAAGCAAACCGCAATAAATCGCTAAAAGTTTTGCTTTGCAAAACTTTTAGCGATTTATTGCGGTTTGGGTTAAAGTGACACCGCAAAGCGTTGTAAAAGCTGCCAGATCATAATACCAATTAGCCAAGAAATACTTGTTGCTAATGGAACATATAGAATTCCTCCAACTATTTCTAGAGGAGCGATCGCCCGCAGCACCCAGACATGAACTAGATAAGTAGTAAAGCTTGCCTTGGCGAAAGGTATAGTTTGGGGAAATCTAAGATAGTGAGGCAGCCCTTCGGGCTGCCTCACTATCTTTTGCCAAGACATTGACCATAGCAAGAAGGTCAATGTCAACAAAACTACTGTTGGACGAGCATAATGACCAACTGCTTCAGCAGAGTTCTTGAGTATAGCTGTCCAATAGAATTCGCTTAGTTCGATAATTGCCGCGATCGCAAATAAATATCCCCAAGATTGAGATCGCCATTTCGCTACCAAAAGACTAGCCCATCCGCGATCCTTAGCTAGCCAAATACCGATTTGGAAATAGGACAACCAATAAATTACATGATTACCGTTGGGTAAGAACGTCGTAATATTTACTAGTAAATCAAAAGTTGCCGATACCCATCTCAAGCTAAATAGAGCAAAGGTGATAAACATCAGAATAGATAAGTTCCATTTTGTAAATACGATGATCCGAAGAATTGGATATAGTATGTAGCATTGAAAAATGATCCCTAAAAAGTAAAGGTGATAGTCACCCATACCTGTAGAAAGCAATTGAATAGTTTGTTTTCCGCGCTCCAGCCAATCTGCTCTTTGAAACTGGCTCTGCCCAATGATATTAAGTAAAGTAAATAGAACGTAGGGCGGCACGATACGCCACAGGCGGCGCTGAAAAAATATTTGTAAATCAAAAGGTCTTTTCTCTTCTGACTTCGCTAGTGCGAAACCTGACAAAATCACAAATATTGGTACTGTAAAGCGTCCAACTTGGTTAATGATTGTGTCGATAAAAATCTCAAAACTGATACTCGTCGTATCATGCACACCAAACCACCAATGATGCGAAGCATGGATGCCAATGACAATAGTTGTGGCGATCGCACGCAGTAGATCAGAGAGTTCCCAAGTCATATTTTGTAAAGATTATTTTGATGGCGCTAAGCATTTTCCAGATTGGATCTGGTGATCTTAGGAATCTTTAAATCACCATGCACCATTTGTTGCCATATCTCCGCGATTCCCTCTTTCCCATTTGTCTGGACTTTACGTAAGATGAGTAAACTATCTGCTAATAAAGTTTCAACATCAATGGATTGATAGTCAGGAAGATATGCTGGTAAGCGGCTTGTTCCCTCACCTAAGAGTATCGCTGCACCATGCCAATTTTGACTTTTGAGGTGATATAGACCAACGGCAATTTGTAAAACCCCCTGATAAAAAGCCCGATCGCTTTGCCAAGAATCATTCCAAATCGCCTCTAAAGTATCGTGACAGGCATAATAATCACCACTATTAAACTGGGCGATCGCCTCTTCAAATGCAGGATCAACCATTGGCTAGTACATTGGCGATCGCTTGTTTTTGCTCAGCATCATATCCCCATTTTTCCAGAAAAGAGGCGTAGTTGCCATCGTTTGAGATTGCCGAGTTACGCATTTGCGTAGCGATTTCGTAAACTTCAGCCAGTTCTACTTTCTCAATTAAAAGTGCAGTTCGCCTAGCGACGCGATCGGAGCCTTGAGCTTGTTCTTCATTACCTGCGCGACGATGGACAATCGCCATGGCTGTGGACATAGCTAGATTTTTGACAAGTAGTTCTGCGATCGCATGAGGAGCAGATTGCAAAGCCCTAATAATATGAGTGCTAGGTGCATCCGCTAGTTGCCATTCACCAGTCAAGAAGCACACAAAGAATCCTCTTGCTCCATTTGAAGTTTGTACAAGTGACGAGATTTCTGATTCTAGCTGTGAGTCATCTATGTCTTTGCGCGAAAGCAAAGCTTCTGTATAGGCGATCGCCTCTTCAAAGGTCATATTTTTCAATCTTAGGTTTTTGCGATTTACCCAAGAACCAATTTTTAGTGGCGCGGCGAAGCCGCGCCACTAAAAATTGGTTCTTGCATTTGAGGCGCGTTTCGCCCCTTTTGGGTTTTATGTGATGTGATCTAAACAATGATTGGGTAAAAATGCTGTCCAACCATTGTCTAATTTGACGCGGCAGCTAACACTAATTACCTGCTCAACGACACCTTTATGATTGGCATATTGCTGACGGTTCGCATTTACGGCAACGCGATCGCCTACTTTAAAAGTCTTACCAAAAGATTTATGATCCGCACCTTGTTTTTTATCATTGATATTGGGAATGGCAGCTTTTTTGAGCGTTGGGGCAGAGTGAAAAGTCAAAGAAGCAGCTTGTTGTCCATTTACTTGATAGTTGTAGCCACGTCCTTGGATGAGCTGCAAACTACCAATCTGCACATTTGCTAAATATTGAACAAAGATATCAACGGATATTTCCATTGTTTCAGCAAGGTCTTCAAACATGACAGGATAGCTCCAATAGTTTTCACCCACTTGCAAGTCGGCTAGCTCTTTCCATGCGTCGAATAGTTTTTGTCCAAATTGTGTTGCTAGATCGTCGATGCGATCGCTGGTTGACTGATGAACTGAATCTGCGGTACTGCTAGATGCCAAATTCTTAAGTGCTTTGAGCAAATTTTCGGCAATGCGATCACTTGCTTCAGTCCTTACTCGAAGATATTCGAGAATCTGCTCAAACAAAGATTCACTAACATTAACAGTCATAAAACTACCCGCACTAATCGCCTTTAATAACCTATCTGAAAACTGCTGCTTGGCACTCTAAGTATTAGAAAAATTCAGCTTTTAAATTTTTTGAAATATTCTCTAACTTAACATCAATAAGCTAACACCAAAAATGTTTACAACACTTTGCAATAAATCAAAACCCAAAAGATGAGAATCGGCGCTTCGCGCCGCCTCTCATCTTTTGGGTTGCTAGCGGGTCAATCAAGTCCTGCTTGCCAATTTTTGGGCAGTGGCTCATTACAAATCTGATGAATTTCCGTAATACGATCAAATAGCCAAGGATAATTACGGCGATAGGTTGGAACTAACCCCAATGGTGACAGCAAGGCTGCCGCAGTCAAGTCGGCAACACTAAAGCGATCGCCTACCCAATAGCCATCTTGCCAAAATTCGCTGAGCATCGCGATCGCATCCGCAATTTTCTGGGCGGCGCTCTTTGCCGAATTGGCATTAATGCCATATTGCAATCTGACGATTGTAATCACAGCTTGACTCATTAATGAAGGATCAATTTTTTTGCCCTCATTAGCCCGAAACTGATAGTAAACAAACCTTGCTGCTGTCCCAACAAATTCATCAAAATGATCTTCTAGCCGTAACGCTTCTTTTTGTTGGATAGCATCTTCTAAATAAAGTGGTGGATCGGGTTGATAGTCTTCGAGAAACCGAATAATTTCTGTAGAATCACCGACTACGGCGGGACAATTTTTTTGCTGCGGTAATAGCACTGGCACAGTATATGCGCCTGAAAGGGGTTTAACACGTAAAATATGTAGACCGGGAGTGAGATTTTCGACTTGATAGGGAATTTGCTTATAGCCAAGAGCTAGTCTAGCTTTGCGGCAATAGTGAGAAGTACTGAACTGTAATAAAAGCATAAATCCTATTTTAAATTAACTAAAAGCAGCAAATCATATGGTATAGTCTCGACTAAATTTTTCACGATCCACGGTGCTGTCGCCTATGCAAGCCAATCCAGTCTTTAAACCTACAACTTCTCATTCTGGTTATCAGACCTCTCAATCTGGTTATCAGGCTTCAGTACCTGTGACTGTGTATCGAGAACTGGCTGCGGAGTTGCAATCTACTCAAGCAAAATTATCTTTTTTTCAGTTGCAGAATGAGCAACTAACTAAGCAAAATCAAATGCTATTGCAAGAGTTTGAATCGATCGCCCAATCCACAGAGCGAGTACAAACAATTCTTACCCAGTCTAATTTACCTGATTCAAAGCTAACTGACGTTTTAGCAGGTATTCGTGCTTCTTCGCAAATTAATCCTGCGCCATCAAGAAACAATCCGCAGCCCCAAGGTCGCCCTCCTGCGGCTAAGCCTCGCCCTGCGGATAAGCCCGCAACACAGGTTAGTCCTCGGAAAGTAGCTGCACAGCAGAAAAACAATGCGATCCAAGAAGCAATTTCTAGAGCAAGACAGCTCGCCAGTGATTCGGCAACTCAAAATGATCATGAGCCAACGGTAAGCGAAGCATTATATTACGATAGTTCTTTTGCTGCATTTGAAGCCCCTGATCCTGCGCCAACTCCAAAAACAAAAGTGTTGCCTAAGTTAGAAATTCGTGAAGAAATATCTTCTCGTCCTCTTCGTACTGAGTCGATAGAAGACTCTCGCGAAACATCTGGTTTAAGTGGTTGGGTTCTGACTGTCACAATTGTGGCAATTGTCCTGACTTCCTTTGGTGCTGGCTATTTGCTGATGCGTCCATTTGTAAAATAATATTGCAAACGGCGCAAAGCGCCATCTTCAAAACCCAAAAAAGCTGATTCCTCCGCTTCGCGAAGGAATCAGCTTTTTTGGGTCTAGCTACTTAAACCGATTTTGGAGTTTGCAGCGCCTTCGGCGCTGCAAACTCCAAAATCGGTTTTATAATTAAGTCATGGATAGACGTAAGTTTCTAGTTTTGGGCGGTGCGGCGATCGCATCAATTGGGGGATGTCAATGGTCAAATCCTTTTGATCAACGCGATCGCATCCGCATTGTTGGTTTACTGGGAGCCATACCCAGTAAAGTCATTAATCAGTTTGAATCAGCTTCCCAAACAAAGATCGAATTTAAAGCAGAGAATCTGCCCGCAAAACTTTGGCAAGAACTGCAAAATTATCCCAGCATCGCTAAAGATAAAGCGCCGCATTTAATGAGCATCGGTGATAGTTGGTTGGATCAGGCGATCGCCCAATCTTTAATCCAACCAATCATGCCCAACCTGTTAGAAAAAATTCCAAAATGGCAAAAACTTTCGCCCCTATGGCAACAAAGCGTTACGCGCAATAATCAAGTATGGGGCATTCCTTATCGGTGGGGAGCAACCGCGATCGCCTATCGCAGTGACAAGCTGAAATTTGAGATTACTCAATGGGCTGACCTCTGGCGACCAGAATTAAAGCTAAAACTAACACTGCCAGACGATGCCCGAGAAGTGATCGGTCTGGTCTTAAAAAAGATGGGGCAACCCTATCAACCAGAAAATTTAGTTGAACGTCCCGATGTTCTCGCGAAACTTACCCAAGAGCTTAAAAGTCTTAACTCTCAGGTTTTAACTTACTCTTCCGATAATTACTTGCAGTCTCTATTAGCCGACGATACGTTGGCGGCAGTCGGATGGACGAGTGATATGTTAAAAGCCCAAAGGACAAACCCTAATCTCAAAGTGGTGATTCCCCAAGATGGAACAGCGCTTTGGAGCGATATTTGGGTAATGCCTAAGGGCGAAGTTGCGATCGCGGCTATGGAATGGATGAATTTTTGTCTAACGCCTGAGATTGCTGCTCAGATAACATCTTTAACTGATGCAGTTAGCGTTTCAAGTGAGTTAGAGAAAGTTCCGACCAGTGTTAAAGCCGATCCGATCAAGTTCTTCTCTCAAGACATTTTGGCGAAGAGTGAGTTAATATCACCTTTGTCCCCATCAACGCTTTCGCAGTATAAAGATCTCTGGACTAAGCTGCGATCGGGAACACTATGACCCAAATCAATAGATTGTTTACAAGTGTTGCGAAGCAACACTTGTAAACAATCTATTGATTTGGGTTCGAGCGCAAAATGCAAATACAGCGCTCTATTGAGTCGGATCGCAAACACGATCTTCTTGATTTTCTTCAATGTCTGGTGATTCGATCGCAGGACTAGCAACCTTGACATGAGGAAGCGATGCACCTTCTAAACCTTTAGTAATTCTTGCTGGAGAATAGTCTAAGGTGACAAATAGAGGATAATGATATTCACCGCGATCGCTAATGATACTGCGATGTTTCCAAGGTAACAGCCAATAGTATTCTTCGCCGAGGGCTACTTCTACTTGTCGCCAGCGCTGCAATAATGCGGAATAGTCTTCGTTAGGACGATGAATAAATACAAAAATTTCTTGACCAGTTTTTACTTTCCAGTCAGGATCGCACATGATCAAAGCAAGATCGCATTGCATTTGAACGTGGCTTTGAGTCAAGTTAGGGCTAGTAAACTGGACTACTGGCAATGGAATAGAAATCAAACTATCACTAGGACGGCGTAGACTGGGAATCAGCTCAAAATATGGGCGATATTCGCGCAAAAGGGCAATCGCTTCGAGAGGATTGCTGTAATGACTGAGGAGAGAGTCGTACTGAAGTTGAAGATTACTCATGGCGTAATAATGGGCAAATGCACGAAGAATGTAGAACCTTTTTGGGAGTCTAGGTTGGGTGACTTTACGAAGATTTTGCCATTATGGGCGTTGACAATATAGTGTGATAGATATAACCCTAAGCCACTACCTTGCTTTTGGTGATTGCCTTGACTAAATCTTTGGAACAAGAACGGCTGCTCTTCTAAAGGAACCCCTGCACCTGTGTCTGCGATCGCAATAATTGCCTCGGATTGATTTGATTTTAGGCTAACATGAACGCTGCCAGCTTCGGTGAATTTGAGCGCATTACCAATCAGATTATTAAATACACGTAATAGTTCCAAGCGATCGCCCTTGACCAGACCAATATGATCAAGATCGGCAATCAGTTCAAGATTTTTAGAAATAGCGATTGGCTTAAGTTCCTGCACAACTTGATCGAGTAGTTCTTTCAAGTCTAATGGCTGCAAATTAATAGTTTTACTTCCAGATTCATAGCGATAGACATCTAAGAGCTTATTCACCATTTCTAGCAAATTATGATTGCTGCGCCCCATGATTGTCAGTGCTTCACAAATTTGTGGTGATATTTCCCCCAATACGCCATCTTGGAGCAATCCCAACATCCGATCTGCGGCAACTAATGGTGTCCGCAAGTCATGGGTTAACCGCGACACAAAATCCTGTCTTTGACGATCGATGCGATCGCGCTCAGCAATACTATGTTTTAAACGCAACAGCGATCGCACCCTTGCCAATAGCTCATCAGCTTCAATCGGCTTACGTATAAATTCATCTGCGCCGAGGTCTAAGCCTTTAACAGCATTGGCGCGATCGTAAGCTGTTATTAACAAAATCGGAATAAATGGCAAATCTTTCATCGCCCTCATGCGACGAGTCACCTCATAGCCATCCATTTTCGGCATCATCACATCCAGCAAAACTAAGTCGGGAGGCTCCGACTCAACAATCTTTAGCGCATCATGACCATTTGATGATGTGATGATCTCATAACCCTCTTCTTCAAGGATTGTGCGAACAAGAAATAGATTGTCTGGCACATCATCAACAATTAATAAACGGTCAGGAGATTTCATTCAAACGCTCAAGCAAAACAGGATGACTATATAGATGTTGTCATGAAACCGCAATCTATGCAGTCATCCCGATGATAGAAATTACCCAAGCCAAAGGTATTACGTCGATGAGATTTAATAAGGAATCATTTTTTGTGGCGCGGCGAAGCCGCGCCACAAAAAATGGTTCCTTATATGTCGCTTTGCGACACAATACATCTTGGCTTAGGGACATTACAAAGCGCGGCTTCTAATTGCTAATATAATCATCTACGCGCCCAACAAAAATCACCAACATAAAATGCGCCATTATCTACTCACTGTCACCACATTTGTTGTAGCTGTCTCTGGAATCTCTATGGCAGGTGCGGAAGAAAATAAGCCTGCTAATCAAGAGAAGTACGAATATCCTCAAGAAGTAACTAAAACCTTCATGAAGGGTTGTGGATTTACTAATAGCAAAGAATTTTGTGTTTGTAGTTTAGATAAATTGCGATCGCAATATACCTTTGCGGAGTTCTTAAAGATTGACACAGCAGCCAGAGAAACCAAACAAGTACCTCAAGATGTAATCAATATTTTTCAATCTTGCCGAAATGGCAAAATATAAAATAGGTGGAGGGGCTCTTTGCGGAATTTATTAGGAATTAAGCAATGGTAAGATCTAAGATAGGCGGCGCTTCGCGCCGCCTATCTTATTAGGAATTAAACATGGCAAGTACAGAGGTTATAGTAATTGGTGGCGGGGCAGCAGGATTTTTTGGTGCAATCCATGCGGCGCAAGCACCACATACGCGAGTAACTTTATTTGAGGCAGGAAGACAACCGCTAGCCAAGGTAAGAATTTCAGGCGGTGGACGCTGCAATGTTACCCATCACTGTTTTGAACCTTCGCAATTAGTTCTGAACTATCCTAGAGGCGGCAAAGCTTTACGGGGAGCATTTTCACGGTTTCAGGCTCTAGATGTAGTGCACTGGTTTAATGCAGAGGGAGTGAAGCTAAAAACGGAATCGGATGGCAGAATGTTTCCTATCACCGATGATTCAGAAACGATTGTGGAAGCATTGATGTTTGCTGCGAAAAAAGCTGGTGTGTTTCTTCGCAATAATGTTTTAGTGCAAAAGATTGAGCGTTTAGAAGGTGACAAAGGGGACAGCAAATTTGATGTGATTCTCAAAAATGGCGAAAATATAATTTGCGATCGCCTATTACTTGCCACGGGTAGTAGTCCATCTGGCTACGCGATCGCGCGATCGCTAGGACATGAACTAGAACCTCCCGTCCCTTCACTTTTCACATTTAATATTAAAGATTCTAAACTGCATGAACTGGCTGGAGTTAGCGTTAATCCTGCCACAGTTAAACTATTAATATCAAATTCTAATCCTGAAAAGAAAAAATCTGCTCGCAATCAATTAGAACAATCGGGCGCTCTGTTAATCACCCATTGGGGATTGAGTGGCCCTGCCGTTTTAAAGTTGTCAGCATGGGCTGCGCGAGAATTGCATGAATGCAACTATCAAGCAAAATTAGCGGTTAATTGGATTCCTTCACTCAAGGTAGAAGCAATCAAGCAGATTTTGCTAAGTGCGAAGACTGAGCAACCCAAGAAATTCATATCTAATTATTGTCCTGTCGATATCTCTTTGCGTCTATGGGAATATCTGCTCGACAAATCTGAAGTGGAACTAGAGAAACGTTGGGCAGATATTTCTAACAGAGCCATTCAGCAAATTGTGAATGTACTAAGCGCGAGTGAATATGCGATCGCGGGCAAAGGTGTGTTTAAAGAAGAGTTTGTAACTTGTGGTGGGATTCGTTTGCAAGATGTTAATTTTCAGACGATGGAAAGTAAGATTTGCCAAGGTTTATTTTTTGCTGGTGAAGTTTTGGATATAGATGGTGTGACAGGTGGCTTTAATTTCCAAAGTGCATGGACTACGGCTTGGATTGCTGCGCAGGGGATAAATTCCTGAGACTGTAAATTAGATTGTGTCAGAGGGAAAAGGAGCAACTGAACCACTATGCACTGGAAGTGCATAGTGGTTCAGTTGCGATGTGGTTATCTTTTATAAAACCCCTTCCTCCTTACTTTTGTAACTTTTTGTCCTGTACTTAGGTATTTGACATAAAAACCCGATCATTTTTTTTGATCTAGAAAAACATCCTTAAAGCTTTGCCATATTTGCTTTCATAATAAATCTTTCAAGAGTGACAATTTCTACGCGATCGCCATAGGGAATATATTGCTGTAAATCACCCGAAATATAGAATTCGCGCAAAGTCCACCCTTCACCGCCAAGGACTAAATAAGCTTTTTGATAATTAGGATTTTGATCCATTGCATCCATTAAGCAAATTACCTCAAATGGAACCTTTTGTTCCGCAGTGCCGCCAACCTGTTGCCATTTCAGGGAAATCAAAACATTGCGATCGCCACGATTTGCCACCACATCGATTTTGTGTCTACCTCCCCCAGGGCGACTGCCAATATATTGCTGGGACTGCGAGAGATATCCACCATAAATTAAGGAATGCAATACCATCTGCTCCAGAACTGCGCCAGTTTCGGTATTGCGAAGACTCATGATAGTTCTAAGCCCCCATCAAATCCTTTATAGGCTAGCATTTCCTTTGCAGGAACGCGATCGCCATTGCAGCTAATTCGTCTTGGTGCATCGAGAATTTGATATTCAAATCCTAAATCTTTATACAGTGTCAGAATGCGATCAGTGGCTTGATTTGAGGCGATCGCAGGGCAGTTTTGATTTGCTAGCCATTGGGCTAAGCGCTCTTGCTCTGACCATTCAAAGCCATTTTTAGAATATTGTCGAAACTCGACATCGTAGGGAGGATCGGCATAAATTAGATCGTTAGCAGCAATCTTGATTTTGCCAAAATCTAGATTTGTAAACTTCCATTGTGAAAGTGTCGATTTATAAGCTGTGAAATCTGGATTATAGTTTATGGTTTTATATTTCCCAAAGGGAACGTTAAAACCACCTTTTTGATTAAATCGGCACAGCCCGTTATAGCCCGTGCGATTGAGATAATAAAAGAGTTGCGCTGCTTTAGGAGTTTCAGCTTGTCCTGAATGAATTAGGCGATTAAATTCCACACGCTGAGCATAATAAAATTCGCGATCGTTTTGAACGTCAATTTCTAGCTTTAATCCCTTTTGCAAACATTGATAAAAGTTGACAACATGAGGATTTATGTCATTCAGTAAAGCTTTGAGAGGTTGTAATCCCAAGGAGATCGCCAATCCGCCACAAAATGGCTCCACAAGACGGCGATCGCTATGTTTTTGCCAAGTGTGCTGCAAATGCTGCACAAGCCAACGCTTACCGCCAGCCCATTTCAGAGGAGGCGTAAGACGTTCTGGCTTTGAGGCCGATCCAGTAATATTTGCCACTTGTTTTGCCAAGGGAGTCATGAGCAGAGATGAACGGTGAGACGGCGGCATGGCGACAAGGGAAATTAATGCTTATTCAATCTAGTACCACTAGGCGGCAACTAGCAAGCCTGCACTGGATTGTTTTGGCAGCACATCGACAACATCAATCTTGGCGCAGTAGGCAATATCTTCCGCACCATTGAGGTTTAACAAGCGTTTGCCGTGACTCGCTTGATAAAATAATTCTTCAACTTCACCTTTCCAAGCTTTGTACAAAGCCGCAGCAGCGATCGCTTCATCATTCCCAAAATCAGCCTCATCTTCGAGATTAGCGGCGATCGCACCCGCACAAGTTGTATCTTCGAGCGAATAGCTACCTTCCCAGCCAGAACCAACAATCCAAACAGTCTCAGGTTTAGTTTCGCGGAGATACCTCAATACTGAGCCGAGATTAATCATTGCACAAGCCAAAACACTCTTTGCCTTGGCGATTTTTTGCAGCGATCGCGTGCCATTAGTAGTACTCATAAAAATCCGCTTACCCTTCACCACATCTGGCGTAAAGTCAAAGGGCGAATTTCCCAAATCACAACCTTCTACAGTCTTTCCCCCGCGCTCACCAACGCGAATCCGTAACTCTGGTGGGTGTGCTTCGCTGACGCGCATTAGCTCATCAAGATCGGAAAATACTTGTACTCCCTCAGCTCCCGCAGCTAGGGCTGTGGCGATCGTAGTGGTTGCTCGCAAAATATCAACAGCGATCGCACAATCTGGATTTCCTTCAGCAGGCACTAACTCAGGCGTGTGATAAACAAAGATTTTCATTTATAGATCTAATGGTTTAGCTATCTACTATAAATTAAACTCTATGTTTGTCTGTTTGGCAAATTTTAGGTTACTGTCTTTGGGTTTCATTGATTTGCCATTGTTTTGAGGATTCATTCCAAACTAAACTCATCCGCAAAGTTTCGGGGAAAATAGCTTTATCTTTACGGTAAGTGAGGTCAATATCAATAATTGCCGAATTCTCTTTAGATTCAACAAGACGTACCCCATTGACGGAAACTTGACTGACAGTTTGCCACCAATCAGTAAAGGTTTTGTATCCACCAGCTCGATCTCGTTGAAATTTGGGCGTGAGATTTTGCCATGCGTTTTGAAATTGGCGATCGTTGATCAGACTGTAATAGTCTCGAATTGCTTGTTCAGGAGAAGGTTTAGTTGGTGAAGGAGTTGCCGTTGGCGTTTTAGATGGAGTTGCTGTTGGCATAGGTGAAGGTGAAACAGTGGGTTGTTGTAAATCGCTCCCAGAGATTCTTTCCACTGGATCTTTCTCGTTGGGACTAGCCTGAGCGCAATACGCATCTTCAACAAATTTGAGATGCTCCTTGAGCTTAGACTTACAACTTTCAATATCTTTGAATTGGCTGGTATATACCTGTTGAAATTTATTGCTTCCTAAATTGGGATAGTCAGGTATCCAAAACACTCCTGCTTCTTTATATCCTAGAGATTTTAATTTTTCCACTCTGAGATTTGCTTTTTCAATATCTTCAAAAGCAGAATCAGCCAGAAAATAAAATGGAACTTTAGCAACGGGTTTGTTAAAGGAAGAGATCTTGTTCCATAGTGCTACGATGCCGCCATTCTGAGAGATGACTACACCTAGTGCGATCGCAGCCCCGACAGCCCCACCGACAATTATTGTTACTAGTAATTGACCAAATATCTTTTTTTTAGGATCTTGTTGAGGCTGATATACATACACAGATTGATCAGGAATAGTAGGCGGAGTATAGCCTCTAGGTGTGACCGCCACCGTCTGCATATTCGACATGGCTGGCGGAATAGGAACTAATTTACCAGAATTAGTTTGATTTGGTTGCAATGCTTCGAGCATTTCTCTCGCAGAGCTATAGCGATCGCGTGGATCAAACTGCAGAGTTATAGTAAATACTGCTTTTAAATACATGCTAATTGCCATAACATGAGGCTGCCAGAGTACTTCTCCTGTTTGCGGGTCAGTACCGAGTTCCTGCGGATATTTACCCGTAAGTGCAAAGATAGCGGTCAGAGCAAGACTGTAAAGATCGCTAGCAAAAAATGGTCTACCTGCGGCCTGCTCTGAAGCCATAAATCCCGGTGTACCGATCACAATCGAATGCGCCTGTTGAGCCGAACTGCGGATTGTGCTGACATTGATAGTCTCTTTAACTGCGCCGAAATCAATTAATACAGGTTCACCAGAACGCAAAATAATATTGTCGGGCTTAATATCTCGATGAATAATGCCGCGATCGTGAACATAGATAAGGGTTTGAAGGATGCTAGTCATCAATTGTCGCACAGCATTCTCATTCCATTTACCGTTACGTTCAATCGTTTCAGTAAGCGTTAAGCCATCAATCCATTCTTGGACTAAATAGAATAATCCATTTTCTGCGAAGTTAGCATAGAGTTTGGGAATGTAGCGACTTTCTTCTCCTAATGTTTCGAGGACTGCTGCCTCACGGTGAAATCGTTGCTGTAATAATTCATACATCTGCGGATTGTCAGCAACAGGTTTAAGCTGCTTAATCACGCATCGACGGTTAGAGGGCATTTTGGTGTCTTCAGCCAAATAGGTTTCCCCAAAGCCGCCACTGCCTAAGACGCTAGTGACGCGATAGCGGTTATCTAAAAGGTTTGACATCATGGAGTTATATTCATCGCTATTAGCGATCGTACAGCATACAGAGCCTTGTGCTTCAGCAAAAAACAATATTTTTTTGAAAGTGTGGCTTTGCAACCCTAAATCCAAAAAGACAAAGCGCGCGCTACGCGGGCATTTTGTCTTTTTGGATTTTAGAATTGCTGTAAATGTAGGATGCGTTAGTGAAACGTAACGCATCAATTAGGCAAAAATGATGCGTTACGTTTCACTAACGCATCCTACGAATAATTAAGCTCTGGTGTCTGACGGCTAATTAGTTCAAGATGTTGCTGAATTTCTAGCTTTAGCTTCTGAAAATCTGACTTTTGGAAAGTTAAAATATCATCAATCGAATAAACTTCTACGATCGCATCCTTTCCTTTTGCCTTAAAATCACCTAGTCTGACAGGTCGCCAGCGATCGCTTAAACCTTCCCGCACAGCAGCGGAAAATACTAAATAGCGATTTAACTGTCTAGTGAGCGCTTCAATCCTTGAGGCAACATTAACTGCGTCACCGATGACAGTATATTCTTTTTTAGTTTGAGAACCAATATTTCCTTCCAATACTGTTCCTTTCGATAGCCCAATGCCAATATAGAGAACTCGTAACGGACTATTCACTGAAGCTTGATTGCGAAGTATTTCTAATTCTGCAAGAATATCTAAACTAGCTTGCAGAGATTCGTCAGCTCGATCACCGTCAAAATATGCCATCACACAATCACCAATAAATTTAGTGACTTCACCACCCCTAGATGCGATCGCCTTAGTACAAATAGTAAAAAATTGATTGAGTAAATCGACAACCTCTGTTACCTCTAGTTTTTCGGTGATGCTTGTAAAACTAATAATATCGGCAAAGAAAATGATCTTTTCTGTATAGCGAGGAACTAGTGTAAGTGGATTAATTCCGTTCGCTATGGCTTGCAAAACTCCCGACTGCGTATAGCTTGCTAAGATTGTTTGTGAGTCTGCCAAAGTTTGCAGCAAAATCTTAATTGGTTGCAACAAAATATCGTTATTTTCATCAAGGACGATTACTTCCATTGACCAATCTGGAAATCTTCGCTGTGCAACGTTTAGTTCTGATTTTAGACACAAAATTTGATCGTGGCGATCATCTTCTAAAATCTTTTTGTAGAGGACATCAATTCTATCTTCTTCACCTTCTAAAATCTGAAAAAATATACCACTACAGCACAGTAAAACTCCTGTAATACCGTCTCTAGAATTATTTGTTTGCGAAATATTACCAATGCTCTCAATTTCCTTTTTGGTAAGCGATCGCGCAAACTTACTAATATAGGTTAGCCTTTTCATAAAATTGCGATATTTTAAATAACAAAAGAATTCAATCTTTGTGACATTTAGATAAAAAGTTAATCTTTAAGTTAATCTTTAAGCCCACCCACTTTACTTGTAACTTAAATAATGTCAGCAGTGTAATCAGCCATATGACTTAACTGTTTTTGGAGCAGCACAGCATACAAATGTATAATACAGCACATTTTGTTTAAGTGGATTCTCAGTTGCAGCTCACAGGTTGCGATAGGATTAAAATTACTACTTTTAAGTTTATAAATAAGTATTTCCTATGAGTATTTCTGCTGAAGATATTAAAAAGTTAAAACAAGAAGTTGGCATCGCAGCGGCACAACGGGTGAAGTCGGGTATGGTGGTCGGATTGGGCACTGGCTCAACTACTGCCTTTGCGATCGAGGAGCTAGGAAGACGCATTGCAGCGGGTGAACTAACCGATATTGTCGGCATCCCCACTTCTTTCCAAGCTTCAGTCTTGGGTAAAAAATATGGCATTCCGATTCGGAGTCTTGATGACGTTGATCGCGTTGATGTAGCGATCGATGGTGCTGATGAGGTTGACCCCAATAAAACTTTGATTAAAGGTGGTGGCGCAGCGCATACCCGCGAGAAAGTTGTCGATTCACTTGCGGCTCTGTTTATCGTTGTTGTCGATGAGTCGAAATTGGTCGATAAGCTCGGCTCGACTTTTGCCGTGCCAATCGAAGTATTGCCGATGGCAGTTTCTCCTGTAACCAGAGCTGTAGAAAAGTTAGGTGGCAAGCCTGACTTGCGGATGGGTGTGAAGAAAGATGGCCCCGTGATTACCGATCAAGGCAACATGGTTTTAGATGTCACCTTTGATGCGATCGCAGATGCTGCCGAACTTGAGAAAACCTTGAACAATATCCCTGGCGTTGTCGAGAATGGTCTATTTGTCGGTGTTACCGATCTGATTTTAGTTGGTGAGTTTAAAGACGGAAAACCTCAAATTCGCGAAATTTCCTAAAAAAGGGGGGCGCTTCGCGCCCCATTTTTTATATTTTCTCGCCACTAATGATAAACATGGGACTAACTGCCGCAAAAACTTGACGGTTGCCACGAGTCTCTAAACGGTTCACTGATGATTGCACAACTTCCACATTTCGCGCTTGTAGTTTGGCAAAACTTTCAGAAATTGCATATAAACCTTCCAGACTATTTGTAGTTGCGATCGCTCTGCCTTCATTTTGCAGACGTTCCCAACAGTATTCTAGAATTTCTGATACAGATCGCCCACCCTCGATACAAATGCGATCGGGATCGGTTGACAGACTTGTCAGGCATTCTGGTGCACTGCCAATTTTAATCTCAACATTATTTACGCCAAATTTTTGGCAATTTTTGGCAATCAATCCCGCCACATCTTCATCACGTTCAATCGCGACAATTTTCCCTTTAGGACAGAGCAACCCAGTCTCAATGGGGATAGTCCCAGTACCTGCTCCAATATCCCACAGTATCGAGTCTGCTTTAAGACGCAACTGACCGATAATTAATAGCCTCGTCTCGCATTTGCTCATCGGTATTCCTGGCAAGCGATCGAATAATTCGTCAGGTATACCGGGGGTGACATAAGACCAAATAGGTTCTGACATGAGCTTAGCGCACGAAGATGGTTAAACATCATCAATATACAGCAAATCTTAAGAGTAAAGGGAGCGCCTAGCGCTCCCTTTACTCTTTTATGTCTATTAATTTATTCCGCCCAGATAATCCCAATTGAATCGTGATATGAGATTTCGGCACGCTAAACTTTTTGGCTAAAAGCTCAACTAATTCCTTATTGGCTTTGCCATCAACGGGCGGTGATTTTAAATGCACCGTCAGACTTCCATCTGATTCTTCAATAATGGCTTGCTTTCTAGAGTTAGGCTTGACCTTAACCAACTTCTTCATGCACCTTCTCTACTAATTGAACCGTGCAAAACACGGTTCAATTGGCTTTAGATTTAAACCGCTGCTGCAGTACGCTTGCGTCTGCCAACACTAGCCGTAGCAGCGCCAGTAGCAACGGGTACTTCAATAGGAGCGCTATTACCATTGATACTTTCTTGATCAACTTTAGGAATAACCTTAGTGCTGCCTGATTTTAAGGTCACACCTAAGGCATTAGGCTTTGCGGCAGGAGCAGGAGCAGATTGAGTGGAATTGGGAGGTGTTTGCAATAGGAACACGATCACTGGTTTGCTTTGGATATGTTGACGCAAGACACGGGTAAGGTCGCGCTCAAGCTGACCACGTAAACCGATCCAATCAATTTCTAAAGAACCGACATTGCGAGCATAGTTACCCCAAGAATTAGCCAAAGAATTATCGATCGCCTTCGCAACCAAAGCAATAATTTGGGAATGTTCCATCGGTAGAACCACGCCACTTAGTTGAATGTCAGGAGTCGTGGAGAGCTTACCATCAAGCCCAACAGATACCGCGATCGTAAAGATACCTTCGCCAGAAATCAGTTGGCGATCTCGCAATACATCGCCCTTGACCATGCCATCGCGAGAAGAATCAACTAGTTCTACACCAGAAGGAACTTTGTCCACAATCCGCATATAATCTTGACAAACTTCGACAACATCACCATTTTCAGCGATCACGATATTTTCGCTAGGAATGCCCATTGCTTCCGCCATCTTCGCATGTTGCTTCAGCATTCTCAATTCACCGTGAGCAGGGAAGAAGAACTTCGGACGGACAAGGGCTAACATCATTTTATGTTCTTCTTGAGAACCATGTCCCGAAACGTGAATGCCTTTGTCCTTACCATAGATTACATTTGCCCCAAGCGCCATCAAGCGATCAATGGTACGAACAACTGGAATAGTGTTGCCTGGAATCGGATTTGCCGAGAAAATCACTGTATCGCCTTGACGGACTTCCAATTGTCTATGACTGGAATTTGACATTCTTGTTAGTGCCGACATTGGCTCACCCTGAGAGCCTGTAGTCAAAATCAGAATTTGATCATCACGATAGTGACGGAGATTTTGTAAAGGTTGGAATAGGTCATCGCGGCACTTGATGTAACCAAGATTACGCGCATGGGCAATCACGTTCAGCATCGATCGCCCAACGACACCAACCACACGACCTTGCTTATCAGCAATATCCAAAATCATGTTGACGCGATGTACTGAAGAAGCAAAGGTGGTAATGATTACGCGACCCTTTGCCATCATGATGTATTTCTCAAGATTGGGATATACAGCTCTTTCCGAAGGAGTAATTCCGGGAAGTTCGGCATTAGTGGAGTCACTAATCAAAGCCAATACGCCTTTTTCGCCATGTTCAGCGAGACGAGCGAGGTCAAAGAATTCACCATCAACGGGAGTATGGTCAATTTTGAAGTCGCCTGAGTGAATCACCATCCCCGCAGGTGTATTAATAGCAATCGAGAAACTATCGGCGATCGAGTGAGTGTTACGAATAAATTCTACAAAGAAGTTAGTGCCGACACGGACGACATCACGGGGCATGACGCGGCGCAGTTCGGTGCGATTAAGTACACCAGCCTCACGGAGTTTATCTTCGAGTAGCGCCATCGCTAAACGTGGACCATAAATAACAGGAATTTCAAACTGCTTTAAATGGAAAGAGATCGCACCGATATGATCTTCGTGACCGTGGGTGACAATCATGCCTTTGATCTTATGTTTGTTTTCGCGTAAATAAGTCATGTCAGGCAAGACCACGTTAACACCTGGCATCATGTTGTCGGGAAAAGACAAACCACCATCAAGCAGCATGATTTCGTCGTTATATTCAAATACCCATGTGTTTTTGCCGATTTCATGGAGTCCGCCAAGAGCGATTATTTTGAGAGCAGGAGCGTTGGTTGTAGGCATATTGTTTGGTAAGTAAAAGGTAAAAGGTAAAAATGAGAAAATTGAATCTTGAAAATAATTCAATTTAATTGGTGATGGAAAACTTTGCGGTTATAAATACCTAGATAGAATGACTAGAAAGGTTTAGTTCCCCCACAAGTTCATCATGATCAGAAGTAATCAAGTTCTATGTCTCTAGACTGAAGTTGTCAACTTTTGTTAAACAAGAATCCCAACTTCTTGTAATACAACTTTCAGCTTGGCTTCGAGTTCGGCATTACCTGCAACTAGAGGCGATCGCACCACGCCTGTATCTAATCCCAACAAGTGCAAAGCTACTTTGAGAGGAATAGGATTACTGGTTAAGAACAGAGCCTTAAACAAAGGAAAAAGCTGAATATGAATTTGTAAAGCTTCTTGCACTTTACCTGCGGCAAAGGATTGCATCATTGCTTGCAGTTGCGTACCAACCAGATGCGAGGCAACGCTGACAACTCCCTTTGCACCCACAGCCATTAATGGCAATGTTAGCGAGTCATCACCCGAGTAGATCGCAAATTCGGCTGGTGTGAGGGCGCGAATTTGGCTGGCTTGATCTAAATCACCTGTCGCTTCCTTAATCCCAATAATATTAGAGATTTCGGCTAACTTGGCAACAGTCTCAGGTTCTAGTTTGCAGCCCGTGCGACTAGGAACATTATAGAGAAGAATCGGAAGCTCTGGCGCAGCTTCAGCGATCGCTCGAAAATGTTGATATAAACCCTCTTGCGGAGGCTTGTTGTAATACGGTGTTACTTGTAGTGTACCATCTAATCCGAGATGCGCGGCTTTTATGGTAGCCGAGATCGCCTCAGAAGTAGAATTAGATCCTGTACCTGCCATGATTTTCGCTTTACCAGCGATCGTCTGTTGTAGCACCGAAAACAATTTATATTCTTCATCCCAACTAAGCGTTGGCGACTCTCCTGTTGTACCGCACACAACAATCGTATTGGTTCCAGTCTCAACCAAATGAATGGCAAGCTGTTCTGCTTTCGCATAATCAACATTCCCTTCTATATCAAAGGGAGTAATCATTGCCGTTAGTAAACGCCCGAAATCGATTTCACTCATAGATACTCATAAATAGAAGCTTGCTAAAAGTTTATTAAAAGTCGATAAACTTTTAGATAAGAGCTTTGGCAATTAGTAATTCGGCAATCTGAACAGCATTCAGTGCAGCTCCTTTACGGATCTGATCGCCACATAGCCATAATTCCAAACCGTTAGGGTGAGAAATATCTTGACGGATTCGTCCTACTAACACGTCATCTTTGCCACTAGCATCAATGGGCATTGGGAAATAATTTTTACTGAAATCCTCTACCAACCTTACTCCATCGGCTTTAGCCAGAATCTCTCTAGCTTTGTCTGGACTGAATGGATGGGCAAACTCTAGATTAATCGCTTCAGAATGCGCTCGCAATACGGGAACCCGTACACAGGTAGCCGTGATCCGAATATCATGATCGCCAAAGATTTTGCGAGTCTCATTCACCATTTTCATCTCTTCCTCGCAATAGGAGTTATCCGTCATGGGCGAATTGTGAGGGAAAAGATTAAAAGCGAGGGGATAGGGCAGAATCTCAGCTACGGCAGGTTCACCATTGAGAATTGCTTGTGACTGTACTTTTACTTCTTCCATGGCTCTTGCGCCTGCGCCACTTGCCGATTGATAAGTAGCGGCGACAATTCTCTGAATCGGCTGCACCTGATGTAGTGGATATATTGCCACAGCCATCAAAATTGTCGTGCAGTTGGGGTTAGCAATAATACCCTTGTGATACTCGGCGGCTTCAGGATTGACTTCTGGCACAATCAATGGCACATCGGGATGCATCCGAAAAGCACTGGAGTTATCAATGGATACTGCTCCTGCTTTGGTAGCGATCGGTAGCCACTTCTTAGAGATGCTGCCACCTGCGGAAGCAAGCACAATATCTACATCATCAAAAGAAGATTCAGTGACGGCTTCAATGATTAATTCTTCGCTAGCAAATTTAATCGACTGTCCAGCGGAACGCTCCGAAGCCAGAAGCTCCAACTTACCTAAAGGGAAATGTCTTTCTTCCAGCAAGGCTAGAAGTTCTGTACCAACTGCGCCTGTTGCTCCGAGAATGGCAACATTATAATTCTTGCTCAATGAACCTCCAAAATAAAAACATCAAGTTAGGGTGGAAAACTTTTGCTAAGACCGTGAAATTACTTAATGAAATGACTTATGTATAGTTTCATCATTCATAGTTTGATTCTATGTCTTGCTTAATCACATATTAACAAACTTTCAGAATATTGCTAATATTTTTTACTAGGGTCCTGTAAAAATTGCATCTTCGACATCTTGGCGACTGAGAGAATAGGGAAATGCCCGTTGAATTTCTTTGCCGCCGTAAGCATCTTGAATGTAGCGTACACGAATATCTTCAATATCCATAACAATTTCTGCTTGCCATGACGATCGCGTAACTCGCCAGACATTAGGATTAGACTGATCTTGGTAACATCCTTGCTCATCTAACCATGCTTCAAGTGCAGGCAAGGGATGATTGTAGAGTGGTGTAGTAGGAGAGGGAAGCGCCATAGCAGACGAGTTTATGGGGATGATTGTTGGATGGTTACGGGAAGTATAGCCAAAAAGTTGATATGGGCGCGATCGCTTCGGGGAAAAGGCGATCGCCACGTAGCCATGCTACTAAAACAACTAGAACTAAACAAGCAACTAGCGTAGCACCAATTAACATGAGTGCAAATAGTTCGCCACCAGATAATGGACGCTCACTAGGCAAACCGTCATCGTCGTTGGTCTGGAGGTTTTTCGGTGTTTTATTTACTGTGTACTGAAATCGTGAAAACTGAATGCGGCGATCATAGTCACTGCGGCGATCGGCATTACTGAGCATGGCATAGGCTTCGTTAATTTGTCGAAAAATTTCAACTGCTTCATCTTTAGGCAATTGGGTCGTGTCGGGGTGGTAGAGCTTGCTGAGATCTCGATAGGCTCGACGAATATCGATTTCACTAGCCCAAGGAGTGACACCTAGGATTGCGTAATAGGTTTTAGACATAGCACTTACAGATATAATCTACAAACAAAGCCTAATAACAACAATTTTAATTATGAATCCGATTTTAGGACTTTTCGCACCGACGACGTTAACAGTCCTAAAATCGGTTTCATAAATTGTCCACTTCCTCGGTTGTGTTATTTTCATGAAATGGACTCGCATTATCAGTGCTTTATTAGTCGTACCACTCGTACTAGCGGCGATCGCCCTAGGTGGATGGGCGTTCACCGCCGCATTTGCATTGCTGGTGATTTTTGGTGAGATGGAATATTTTGCATTGGTACGAGCCAAGGAGATTGTCCCAGCAAGCAAGATTACAATTTTTGTTAGTTTAGCATTACTGATTGTTTCGCAAGTGAGAGTCGATCTCGCGGATGCTGTGATCCCTATTGCAGGCACTTTTATATGCTTTTATCTATTGTTTCAAACCAGAATTGCGACGATTTCCGATATTTCTGCATCGATATTGGGCTTGTTTTATGGGGGATACTTACCTAGCTTTTGGGTAAGAATCAGAGGTCTAGGTGATGGCAATATATTTGAAATTAGCGATCGCTTACACCAGTTTGATTTCTTTAATCAGTTACGCAATATTGAACAGCTTTCTTGGTTGCGAATTACTTTCCCCGTGACCGATGGCTCTGTTTATGTAGTGATGGCATTTTGTTGCATTTGGGCTTCAGATGTTGGCGCATATATATTTGGCAAGATATTTGGACGCACGCGACTTTCGGACATTAGTCCGAAGAAAACAGTGGAAGGTGCGATCGCAGGGTTGCTTTGCTGCTGCGTGACAGCAATTATCTGGGTTTTTAGTCTGGGATGGGCGGAATGGTGGCTGTTGGGTGCAATTTTAGGATTATTGATCGGTATTGCAGGGTTGCTAGGCGATCTGACTGAATCGATGATGAAACGTGATGCTGGGGTCAAAGATTCTGGGCAGATTATGCCAGGACATGGCGGCATTCTCGATCGCGCTGATAGCTATGTCTTTACTGCACCTTTGGTGTACTACTTCATTACTTTGATTTTGCCCATTGTCCATAAAGCTTCTTGAGCATTACAGCACTTTGCGCTCAAAGCTTTACGCCGCATCTTATTTCTTGATGTCAAGTTAGTCCAAACCAACCAAGATAAACTGAAAGAATCGACTTACCAAAGAATAGAGAAATTGCACCACCTAGAGCTAGAAAGGGTCCAAAGGGTATTGGCTGCTGTTTTCCTAAATCTTTAGTAATTATAGCGATCGCTCCAATAAGTGTGCCGATCGCTGAAGCAATCAAGAGCGTCAGCAAAACATTTTGCCAACCTAGCCACATACCAATCATCGCAGCTAACTTGGGATCACCGCCACCCATTGCTTCTTTTTGCAGAAAAATTTTGCCAGAAATTCGCATGATATCTAAAAGCCATATACCGAGTACAGCTCCACCGATGCCAAATAGCAACAAACTAGGAAAAGCTAGACGATCGCCATTACCAAGAGAAGCGAGGCTGACTTGGTAAATTAGACCTAATACTAGCCCTGATTGCGTTAAGGAATTGGGCAAGGTCATCGTGTCGATATCAATCAGAGCAAGTACTAATAACCAACTGAGAAATGCAGCATAAAAACATAAAGTCAGAATTGATACTGAAGTTCCGAAATATGCAGCTACGCTCCAAAACAGAAATGCAGTTAGCGCCTCGATCGCAGGATAGCGCCATGATACGGGCGTATGACAATAACGACATTTGCCTCTAATCAGAAACCAGCCAATAATCGGAATATTATCGCGTGGTGCAAGTTGACGTAGACAATGGGGACAACGAGAGGGCGGATGAAGAATTGATAAGCCCGCAGGGACGCGATAAATTACCACGTTTAAGAAACTACCAATACAAGCCCCAATCGAGATCGCCAAACATTGTAAAAAGAGAGATTCAATTAATAGCAAAAAATTTAAAACTGGTTGTTAAATCAATAATATATCTGTCGCCATCTGATTTAGGACAAAATAAAACAAAAAAAGCGAGTGGCGGCGTTTCACGCCGCCACTCGCTTTTTTTGTTTTATCGATACGGTTGGCAACAGCTATAGACTAAGCCAAGCATCGCTTGGCTTAGTCTATTTATTTAGGCAAGCATATCGTGCGAGTTACTCTGCAATCTACGCCATCATAATCACGGCAAACTTGGCGAGCTTTAGATTCTGCTTGTCTACTACTAGTTGACCAAGCTGTTCCCGCTGCACCATTACTACCCTCTGCGATCGACATACAGGCATTACGAGTCCACATCAGTATTTCACAATCCCCTGGAGCAGCGCTAGCTTCACATTCTTGCAAGGCTCTATTCTCAGCAGCAGCGCGAGTTTGATAATTCCAAGAGTAGCCTTTGTCTTGAGTTGAAGGAGAGCGGGCTATCGCTCCATAGCTGTTTTGAGCGAAGGCTTCTAAAGCTCCCACAGAGATTGTCGGAATGATAACGGCAGCAGCGATCGCTAAAGAATTCCAGAATTTTTTAGACATACTCAATCCTCTTTAGACTATTGATGAAACTCTATATTTTGTATACTACCCCGCAAAATATAATTTGCTTAACCCCGTTACCATATTTGTAACAACCTGCGGTAAGACAAATCAAAACCAAAAAGATGAGTGGCGGTGCGAAGCACCGCCACTCATCTTTTTGGTTTTATGTCCTAGCTATTTCTTGCATTGCTATATACTAAAATGCGTATAAAAAACATTTGTTGTAGGAATTAGCAATTGCTCACCAGTACAAAAAATCCATTAGTTAAGCAACTGCGATCGCTTGGTGAGAGTGCTAAAGATCGGAAGGAACAAGGGCTATTTTTAGTAGAAGGAACTCATGCTCTAATAGAATCGATCGCCACAGCTTATCCACTCTCAATAGTCTGTTGTACTGAAAAATGGATTGCGGTTAACCCCGATTTGTATGAGCAGATTGCTGCCATTGATGAAATTGAAAGATTAGAAATTGTTTCTGAAGAAGTGCTTCAGGCGATCGCCACCACAAAAAATCCTGATGGGGCGATCGCTGCTGCGTTAATGCCATCTCGCGAAATTGCCAAGATCAAGTCCTTGGGTTTGGCGTTAGAAACAATTCAAGATCCAGGTAATATCGGGGCGATCGTGCGATCGGCTGTGGCAGTTGGAATTGATGGCATGTTGGTGAGTAGTGATAGTGTGGATTTGACTAATCCTAAAATTATTCGGGCTACCGCAGGACAATGGTTTCGCTGTGCGATGCAAACATCCACAGATATCGCCGCCGATATTCGCAAATTGCAAACACAGGGTGTAAAAATAATCGCCACATTAGCCAATGCTCCTAAAACCTATTGGGATTATGACTTTACGCAACCGACTTTAATTTTGCTAGGTAATGAAGGCAATGGACTGTCTCAAGAATTAATTGAACTTGCGGATGAATCTGTTTCGATTCCTCAAAGCGATCGCGTGGAATCCTTAAATGTGGCTATTTGTGCGGCTCTGCTGCTATATGAAGCAAAACGTCAGCGATCGTAGGTAGGCGAAAAAGAACCGTCAAAGATCGTTTTGAAACAAAACATAGTGGTTTCCGCTAAACATTAACCCACTCTATTCCAGACGGTGGGAGATCGCCCATTCCTTAAGAGAGATTTTTGGAGGGATTGGTGGATCGGCGATCGCTATGCTAACCATATTTTTTAGCAGGCTAAGCTCTGATTATACTTACAGCGCTTTGCGCTCAAACCCGAACCAATAATTTTTTGAAAGTGTTGGTTCGCAACACTTTCAAAAAATTATTGTGGTTCGTTTGATCGAAAATTGCTGTAACCCACATAATGAAGGCGGCGTTTTCATTATGTGGAAAAAGAAAATTTATTTTTTGCTTGTCAATATTGCACACTGTGTTATCATTAGATTCGCGAGTTAAGGGCTTGTAGCTCAGTGGACTAGAGCACGTGGCTACGGACCACGGTGTCGGGGGTTCGAATCCCTCCTGGCCCGTTCTAAATAATAAAAAAAGCAGCGCTAGGCGCTGCTTTTTTATTGAGTTTTTTGTTTGGTTGTAAATTTATCCGCGATCGCCTGATCGACATCCTCAGGACTCACAATCCAATAACTAAAGCGAAACTCATTTGGCTCACTGGGTCTGCCCTTGAGACTAGTAGATTGGATTTGGTCAGGCTTTAAAGTCATACTAAAAGTTGAGATCGCCATCATCTCGTCAAAGCTGAGATTAGAGTCCACATGTTTTTGCATAACGTTAATCAGATCGGGAAGATGCAGCACAACCGCAGGATTAGCAATTTTTGCCTTCACCGCCTTCAATACAATCTGTTGCCGCTTAATCCGCCCGATATCGCCATCTTCATCATTGCGAAATCTAGAAAATCCTTCAGCCTGTTCCCCATTTAAAGTCTGCACACCTGCATAAAGATCGATATTGAGCTTTTGAGTATTGTCCTTATACTTCATTCGCTTTGGTACATTCACCTCAATACCACCTAGGGCATTCACTAAAGCTGATAGCCCAGAGGTATCTATACGCACATAGCGATCAATTTCAACACCATTAAGTTTCTCAGAAACAACCTCTTGGGCAAGCGACGCACCACCATAGACATTCGCTGCATTAATTTTGGTCACACCATAGCCAGGAATAGGCACTTGCGTATCACGAGGGATTGATAGCATCTGTACAGAGCGATCGACGGGATCGAGACGAATTAGAAGCATACTATCGCTACGACCATTAAAAGATTCGGGAGAGCCTAGGCGAGCATCAAGGACTCGATCTACACCTATAACCAAAATCTGATAGGGACGCTCTAGCTTACGACCTAATCCCTCCATCAAGACTTCTTCAGGTTTGCGCCCCGACAACAAACCGCCCCAATCCAAGGCATTAATTGGGATAATCCGACCTAAAAACGCACCAGCACCGACAGAGATTAATAGGGATAAAGTAAAACCAATTTTTGCAAAGGGGATGCGCTTAATTTTATTAATAGTTTTTGTAAGAGTTGGCTGTGGTGTATTAACAGACAAATCAGCACGATTAGTGATATCGCCTGACCGAATTTTGGATGCAGTTATCGGTCTATTACTCACACACCACTCCATAACTTCTATAATGCTCAACAAACAACATATACCGCAAGTCAACAACTCTATGCAAGCTGTAATTATTGCTGGTGGGAAAGGAACACGCCTCAGACCCTTGACCTATGGCTGTCCTAAGCCAATGCTACCTCTAATTGATCGCCCATTTCTGGAATGGATGATTAATCGTTGCCGTGAAGCTAGTGTCTGCGACATTTTGCTAAACGTGCAGTATCAAGCGCGACAAGTGATCGATTATTTTGGAGATGGTGATCGCTTTGGGGTGAAAATTCGCTATATCGAAGAGTCAACCCCACTCGATACCGCAGGTGCAATTAAGCTTGCCGAGCCATATTTCACAGGTGAGTCATTGATCGTGTTCAATGCCGATATTCTTACTAATTTAGACTTGACGGCGCTAATAAAGTTTCATAAGGAAACTCAAGCTGATGCAACTTTGACCCTGACTAAAGTCCCCGATATTACGCCTTTTGGCTTAGTAGAGATTAACGAACAAAGTCAGGTACAAGCTTTTCGTGAAAAACCGAATGCTGAGCAAGCCGTAGAATTTCTTGCTCAAGGGATCGATACGATTAACGCAGGAACCTATGTTCTCGAACCAAAGATTTTTGACATCTATCCCACGGGTGAACCGCTAAGCTTTGAACGGAAGGTTTTCCCCAATGTTTTAGAACGAGGATTAAAGATGATGGGATTTGTATGGGATGGCTATTGGATGGACATGGGAACGCCTGAGAAGTATTTCCAAGCGCAAGTCGATGTTTTGGAAGGTCAGGTTGCCTATGATTTTGGCGATCGCGTTGAGCAGAGAAGTGAGGGTGTTTGGATTGCGAAAACAGCTAAGGTAGCCGAGGGAGCAGTTTTGAATGCACCTTGTTATGTGGGAGAAGATGCTTCCATTGGCAAAGACGCTCAGATTCCAGCGCAAACTTTAATCGGAGCAAATTCGCTGGTCAATCGCGCGATCGCTTCAGGCATGTATTCCTCAGGTTCGATGCTAATTTAGACTGCATAAAAAAGCGGTAGGGGCAATTCATGAATTGCCCCTACCGCTTTTTTGTTTTTAGTCGTTCCGTTTGAATGAGTCTAGCCATTCACGTAATTGTTGGGAAGCAATATCTTTGCCGCCTATACCAAAGGCAACTGCGATCGCAACTGCAATTGCGCCAGTCAATAAACCAAAGGCGAGATCGACAATATTACTAGCGATACCCATCTGTTTGAGAGCCATCGCTGTAATCAGCGCGACAATCGAAATTCGAGCCGCATGACCGAGGATTCGGGATTGGCGGCCGCCAGTACTCGTAATCAAGTTAAACGCAAGATTAGCAAGGTATAAGCCGATCGCAAAAATAACTACGCCGCTTAAAACTTGACCTGCTACTAGCAGCACTCCAAAGACAATACGGGTGAGTGCATTAATCTGTAAAACATCTGTGGCTGTAGCGATCGCAACTAGCATAATTGCTAGGAATACGATAATACCGACAATTTGTGAAGGTGTTTGTGGCGGCAGAGAAGTGATCGGGCTATTTTCAGAATCGACATCTACCCGTGATTCAGTCGGTGCTGATGAGATCGTCGAGAATCCCAACCATTGCAAGATATTGTTAAAGCCCAATCCTGTAAGAATTCCAGAAATAATGTCTCTAGCAAATTGACCAAGGAAATAAGCAACAGTGAGAATTGCACTAGCCACAAAAACTTGAGGTAAGAAGCGCAATACTTGATCGAGCATTGCTGTCGCAGGGCGGGAGATTGCGCCAACTTCTAATGCTTCTAATGTAGATATAGCTGTGGGGATCAGAATCAATACATAGATGAAGTTCCCCACCACTTGAGACAGAGTATATTCAGTTTGATTAGGAGTCCAACGCTGAAGAAACCGATCTGCACCACTAGTAGCTAAGAGATTCGTGACAATTCGCTTTACTACTTGAGCAATCAACCAACCGATCCCACCAATCATTAGCGCCTTGAGGATTTTTGGTAGAGCGCTCAAGACCTGATTGACAAGATTTTGAATGGGCTGAAGTGCTTGAACCAAGCCAAGGGTATCAAGAATTAAAGGCAAAAAGAGCAGCAAGATAAACCAATACAAAGCCGAAGATAGCGTCCCACTAAGAGGCATCACTTCAGTATTTGCGTCACCAACGCTCTCATTCACCTTGACATCAACTTGAGCCGATCGCAAATAGCGTCCGACAATGACTTTGCTAATGGTTGCTAAGACCCATGCGATGCCTGCGATAATCGCCGCTCCTCCTAGTTTCGGTAAGAACGACGCAATCTGCGCTAGCAGACTATTTAGCGGAGTCGCGACTGCATCTAATCTCAGAAATTGGAAAAATCCTACCAAAGTGAATAGGATGATGATCCAAAAAACTGTAATACCTGCCCATTTCTCAATTGATAGACTACTAGTGCGAGAACCTGTTAACCAATTCGACAGTTTATTATCAATATCTGTACGTTTCAGTAATCCTTCGGTCATAGAAGAGAAAAATATGGCAATTACCCAACCACCAACTAAGATAGCGATCGCAAAGACAAGTTGGAATACGATTCCTTCTGGTCTCAGTACATCTTCTATCGAAAAACTTTTTGTCGTCGAGGCTTGAGCCAAGACGAAAGAAGTTAACTCGCGCATACTGCACCTCAATGTAAAGAACTAAGGAAAGAATCCCTCACCGTATATTAAATGCAGTTACAGCTATAAAATAGTCAGCAATAGTTAAGATTTTGTTTGTACTTGCTATAGAAAACTTTACTAAAAACCTAATGCTTGTTACGCCATAAAACCCCAAAGACGAGATGCGGCAGTTAGCGCCACATCTCGTCTTTGGGTATATATTAGTACTTACACAAAAATGACTTTAAACCCGCATTTTATCCTAGTAGCGGCAATTCATGAATTGCCCTACATTTCGTTCTTTTGCGTAAGTCCTATATATCTATTTCTTGACCTTCTTTTTACCTTTACTTCCTGTCATTATCTCTGACTGCGCGATTTCGGCATCAAGAATAGTTTGCCCCGTCGCTGCTAGAAATACATCGTCAAGACTAGGACGTGACTGGGACAAACTAAATACTTCAATATCAACCGCTGCTAACATATTTTGAATTTCGTTAATTGCATTAGCATCAGGAGTAACAAATAAATTGACTGCATTACCTTGAGCTGAATTAATTGTGATGCTTTGCACGATTGGTAACTGCTGCAAAATCTTTTTCGCCTGTTCCGCATCTTGCCGATCCGCAAACTCACGTATTCTCACCGTAATACGATCGCCTCCTACCTTAGTTTTTAGTTCGTCAGTCGTACCTTCAGCAATAATTTTGCCCTTATCAATAATTGCCACGCGATCGGCGAGGGCATCAATTTCTTCAAGGTAATGACTTGAGATTAATACCGTCACACCCGATGCTCGCAGCTTGCGTAAAAACTCCCAAATCGCGAACCGACTCTGGATATCTAAGCCCACGGTCGGCTCATCAAGAATGAGCACCGATGGTTGATGTAGTAGACCCGCAGCTAAATCTAAACGTTTTTTCAACCCACCCGAATATGTCCCCGAAAGTTTATCGGCATAAGACTCTAGTTGTAGTAAATCTAAGACACTGGCAATGCGATCGCCAATTTGTTTTGGAGAAATATGATACAAAGCAGCTTGAAACTGTAATAATTCACGCCCCGTCAAGACTTTGTCCAATGCTACTTCTTGGGCAACATAGCCTAGCCGATTGCGAATAGCTCTTGCCTCAGTTGCCCCAGCCACCTCGATCAACCCTGAGTCAGGCTTAGTAAGAGTGCAAAGGCAACGCATAGTCGTAGTTTTGCCTGCCCCATTTGGACCTAATAGTCCATAGATTTGCCCTTGTGTAACATTTAGAGAAATTCCATCTACGGCAACGGTATCGCCATAAGTTTTCCTAAGATTTTCAATTCGTACTGCCGATTGCATGAAGGTATCTAAATATTACGTTCTGTTAAACAACCATTTTAACCGTGTAGTTCTTCAAATTGCAATAAAATCTCAAGCTCTCCAGTAATTCTCATTATAAAAATTGGTTTTATTGAAAGTCCGCCGAAGGCGGACTTTCAATAAAACCAATTTTGGGGTTTGCTCCGCCTTCGACGAAGCAAACCCCAAAATTGGTTTCATAATGAGAATTGCTGCAAGCTCTCAGAAATTCTCATATAGCTGTCACCAGTTTTAAATTATTTACAGAGATAGCAATGTAAGTTTTGCTTAGGACATAAAACCCAAAAGATAAGTGGCGGCGCGAAGCGCCGCCACTTATCTTTTGGGTTTTGATTTGTCCTATCTATCTCTTGCATTGCTATATATGTCGAAATATATTTTTAAGTTAACTTTGATTTCATTTTTGAATGCATAAGTAGATACAGCTCTATTGTTTAGTGATAGGGGACTTCGAGAATTTGTTTTTCCAGTTTGGGGCAGCCGAACAAGTATATTTACTGAGTTTATTTGAGGGGTAACAAGAAGATTATGCTAACAATGAATCGGACTTTGGATGAGAAAATTGCGAATATGGATCATATTTATCTAACTGATAATGATCTTTACAATTTAGAACGTTTTGCTAATAGTTTTTCAGTACGTGTCAAGACCTACAATATTTTGCGCGATCATGCTGATGAAATCACGATCAAAGCACTTCGGCTCTTGGCTCAGCAATATCCTGAATTAGTTCAAAAACAGTTGCAACGCTGCAAATATGACATGTCTAACATGATTCGTTACACATCGCTATCAGTATTGCGTGATGACGAACTATTCTTCCGTGAAACTTTGATGGATTGGTTAGCAAATATCATCAATTCCTATCAAATTGCTAAAGAATGTTCTACCGCTTATCGCCTATTTCAATCAGTCGTTGACGAGATGTTACCTGCTGAATGTGCAGCCTTGGTAAAGCCTTATTCAGAAATGGCTACATCTGCATTGCTTAATGCTTAGTTAGATCAATTTACCAGAATTGGCTCCATCATCTATAGAGATTTACCTCCGAGATGGGCGTAATTAAAGGTGAAAGTTTTTCCAAGAAACCCAATAAATAGTTGCTTTTCGCATACGAGTTTTCAAGGTTTTCAAGACTCTGTTTTTATCCCGAATTTCACTTTTAATTACACCCCTTCGAGACTCTAGGTGATTAATAGCCAGATTTATCAATGTTCAGAAGTTTTTTAGAGATTTTTTGGAGAAGATGCCATGGATACCTATACCCCCATAACCATCGATCGCAAGTCCACAGAAGTAGAGCGTCAAATCGCGCTTCATCAGATTTATGCTCAAGTGTTAGAGCGACAGCCCTATACCTATGAACGCAAAGAAATCGCCAAGATCGAAAAGGATTTCCTGAAAGGGAAGCTTGGTGTGCGCCACTTCATCGGGGAGCTAGTCATGTCATCTGTTTATCTCAATAGTTTCTATCGAGATTGCTCAAATCTCAAATTTGTGGAATGGAGCTTTAAGCATCTTCTCGGCAGAGCGCTACAAGGTAAAGAAGAAATTGCCAAGTATATGGATTTGCTGATGACGAAGGGGGTATCTGTATTTTTCCATGAAGTTCTTGGCTCTGAAGAATATCGTAAAGCATTTGGCTGCTTCACAATTCCCTATGCCCGTGATGTCAAGTTCTATGACTCACCTCGTAACTATCTACAAACGAATCTTCTCCAACATGAGCATGTTGGTCAACGAGGCAAAGTAATTCCCACAATCTATTGGCAACAGCTAGGTATGGATTGTGAAACAGGTACTTGTGTAATACCAGAAGAGATGATGCATGACCCAGCAGCGATGAGCCATTCTGTACATTCTGCTGCCGATCGTAAAAATGCGCTTAATCAAATCTATACTCAAGTTCTAGAACGTCAACCTTACGAGTTTGAACGTAAAGGAATTTCTCATCTAGAGCAAGGTTTTCTATCTGGCAAACTTGATGTACGTCATTTTCTCGGTGAGCTAGTTGTATCTGAGTTATATCTCGATAGTTTTTATCGTGACAGCTCTAATTTGAAGTTTATGGAATTGAGTTTTAAGCATCTTCTCGGCAGAACTCCTCACGACAAGGAAGAAATTAGTGTCTATACGGATGTATTAACAAAGCATGGTATAGGTGCATTCTTCCATAAAATCTTTTATTCTGAGGAATATCGCAAGGCGTTTGGCTGCCATACAGTTCCCTATTCCCGTGATGTCAAGTTTCATGACTCCCCTCGCAACTATTTACAAAGTGATTTGATCCAACATGAGCATATGGGGCAGCATGGAAAAGCCGTGCCAACCCTCTACTGGCAAGAGTTGGGTATGGATTGTGAAACCGGTACTTGTGTAATGCCTGCTCCTCAAGCAGAATCACACAAGACATCTTCAGCCCATGAAAAATCTAAGGTAAAAGAGCCAATTTCTAGATCGCTAAATGCAGAAATTGAGGAACTTCTACAAATGTTACAAAACAGCGATGCTAAACAAGTCTTGCAAAGTATGAATGAAAATCAGCGATCGCTACTTCGCAGTCTAGCCAAATAACCTAAAGAAAAGTGGCAGCGCTTCACGCTGCCACTTTTCTTTAGGGTTATAACTTACTGGCGAGAATTTTATTGGCAAAGCGGCTAACTTGAATGGTTACAGCAAAAGTTGCAACTAAGCCAAAAATTTTAATAGTCCATTGAGCAATTTGAGTTTGTGGATTACCAACTATGCTGGTCGGTTGCATTTCCAATAAAGCGACATCTCCAATTAGAGAACCCAGATAAACATACATAATTGTGGCAGGAATCATGCCGATTGAGCCTAGAATGTAATCCTTTAAAGCCACACGGGTGACACCAAAAACATAATTCAGCATATTGAACGGAAAAATTGGTGATAGCCTTGTCAGCAAAACAATTTTGAATCCATCGTTCGCTACAGCCGCATCGATTGCCCGAAAAGTCATGTTGTCGCGAATCTTTTCACTTACCCAGCCTCGCGCAAAATATCTACCGATTAAAAAAGCAAAAATTGCGCCCAAAGTTGCTGCAACAAATACATAGATTGATCCCCATACCACGCCATATATCGCTCCACCGCCTAAAGTCAATAACGATGCTGGAATAAATAAAATCGTTGCTAGATTGAAAATAACAATAAAAGCGATCGCGCCCATTGCACCAAGCATCTTGACCCAAAGCAAAGTATTTTGAAGCAGATTACTGACTCTATCGTTGATGCTCAGCTTCTGAAAAACTGCTATCAATATAAGTACTGAAGCTATAAGAAATATAACTTTTAGCCAAAATCTTGGCGTATTAAATCGCGATCGCTTCATAAATACTTCTGGTAGCTTTCTGAATCAAAATATTAGATATTGGTTCCCAACACATATCTAAGTAACTCAGCATAATTAAAAAAACAGGCTCAAAATCTGTACCGCCCGCTAAGTGGGCGGTACAGGTTTTGGAGCTTTATATTTAATTTTGCTTAGCTACTTATGCAAAGCTCTATGTCTGTATTTTAACTAATGTTACTTTCTGGTTTTATGAAATTGCTATTTGTTTGTGGGAAAAACAGATTACGAAGCCCCACAGCGGAAAAGGTATTTGCGGATTATGGAGGTATAGAAGTGGATTCAGCAGGAATAGGGCAAGAAGCCGACACACCTTGAAGTGGCGAAGCAATTATCTAGGCTAATTTAGTTTTTGTGATGGAGAAATCTCATCGCAGGAAAATTTACACAAACTTTCTGGCTTGGATTAAACATAAACGAGTGATTTGCCTAGATATTCCTGATAAGTAGATGGCATAATTAATTACAAACCCAAAACCACAAGGTTGCGCCCCCATGAGGGGCGAAACCTTGTGGTTTTGGGTAATTTATTCTGCACAGTTACTTAAATACCGATCATATAGAATTTAAGTAGCAGAACGTATTGATTATTGGTGGTAATAGCGGTGCTAAATGCTGGCTTATATTTTCTTACCCAGCATTTAGTAATAGAACTTGCTCAATACCAAATCCGCGTTAATGCTGTTGCTCCCACAGTGGTTGAAACTCCACTTTATGGTGCTTTTATCAAGCGTGGAGAAATTCATAACACGCTTAAGGTTTTAATGATTTCTATCAGATTGGACGGGTTGGATAGCCGATTGATATTGCAGAGACTGTAGCTTTTTTACTTGGCGATCGCGTTGCTTGGGTAACTGGAGCAATATGGAATGTAGAAGGTGGCTTAATCGCTGGACGGAATATTTAGTAGACAAAGTAAAACCAATTTCCACTTCCGCGATTGTTGGATTTTTAATGTAACAATGTAACTCCGTATCCCAATATTACCCAAGAGCAAATTGGATGATTTGTGTAAGATCGCAATTTGAAACCATTCGCCTAGTTTCCCGATCACTTCATGCTACATTCGCTTTAGCAACTGATCATCTGCGCTGATTCGATACCAGCAAATATGATGGGACTACAACCAACTGGAAATAAAAGCTAATCTCCCCAGAAACGAAGTAAATGGTGGAGCCTTTTTAGGCATGATCCAACTCAGGCAATGCCTGCACTTGCAAAATAGCCTCAGCAGCCGCGATTTGCCATTGGCGAGCGATTTCTGTTCGATTACCTGCTGCCTCCAATGCATAACTTGTGGCAGCAATGGCATCGTTAGCACCTGCCGCGTCAGCAGGTGTCAAAAAATAGGATGGGTAGTCCCGATTCCTTGCCCCCCCATCAATTAAATCTAAAGTAACCATATTGTTTGCAAAGGCTGCATTTTCGCTAGTGGGTTCGTCAATCCATTTCTGTGCAGCCCAAATAAAATTTCTCTCGCCATCGTCCTTGTTCTCAGCAGGCAGGTGTTGGGTGACGTAATAAATCGTCTGCTGCACCACGGCTTGCTTAAAACAAAGCTTTTGTTCTGGAGTCATCTGGTCAAATAATGCCTCTAGGGTATTGCTGGATTCAGTATTCATTGCTTAGCTTTCTTTCCTTGAATTCTCTGTTTTTCCGCTTCTAAAGTTTAACCCTATCTGTTGTCTTCCCTCAAGTTCTGACGTTTTATGAGGACTCGCCTCAAGACTACAAAGCTATGGAGAATTAAGCCCTTCACTCAGAATCGCATCAGTGAACTCACAAACCTCCTCCCACGACTTCCAGCGAGGCACACTTAGTATGTTGGCTTCATTGTCAGTGATTTCACAGGGTTGAGGGAATGCGATGCAGAAATAGGTACCATTCCGCATATAGAAGCCCTTGATCGTATCACCTACTTCGGTGCGCCAGAACAGCACATATCCGCTCTTATACTCACCTAGATAGTAATTCCGTACTTCGGCTACTTTTAATGCTCGTTTTTCCGCGATGGCCAGTTTCAGGGTGTCCTCATCTAAGCTGTCTGGTTCGAGGGGAGCGCCATAACGGGTAATCAAGCTTTTCCAGCAACCTAGACTCAAGATCCTCCAGGTGAATCTCTGAATATCTGAATCGCTCTCCCAAGGGTTGGGATAATCTAGGGCTGCTACTTCCTCATCTGTGATTTCACAAGGTCGAAGGAATACAAATATTGCCCGTTCTTTGTAATGACCCATTTGGGCACGATAGAAATATACATCACCACCCCCACATCCATCCGATACTCGGACTGTCACTAAGGCTCGTCGTTCCGCAATTGCTAGCTTCAGAGTGTCTTCATCTAAGTTGTCTGGCTCCAACGGCGGTCCATAACGGGTGATTAAACTTTGCCAGCATTCTTCTGAAATATTAGGCATAAGTAAACCTCTACCAGTTATCTCCAGCCCCACCACCATCGCTGCTGCCACCACCAAAGTCAGAACTACTGCTCGACGTATCGGGATAGTAACTGGGTTCGTAGGTGCTACTTGATGCGGAACTTGAATCAGAGGACATGCGCGATCGCCCAGATGATTCAGAACCAAACGGTTGAGATGGGCGATAAATCCGAGCGATTTGAAGATTAGTAGTTTTTCGATTGATTGCCACATTGCAGGTTGGGCAGTGCCAGCCATAAATTTTGACGGTTTTAGCGGCTAAAGACGTTTTTTGCTCTGATGTGAGCAGCGGTTCTAGCTGGTTGGGCTGCAAAAGATTTAGCGCGGTTCGGTCGCGATCGCAACAAAACGCTTGATGTTGGCTGAGATAGCATAAACTATCATGTTCAAACGCTTGCAACAACTTCCAACTGAGCGGAATACTGAATGCTACAGTCAGCCCAGCCGCTTGAACTGGCCTCTGAATCCACAACCAGATATTCTGGATGGGAAACCAACCAAGTTCAGAAAACCCCAGAAGGGGGAATAGTAATATTGCCGAAAGTACTGGGATCTCCAGCGCTGCTTCCCGCTCAAGTTGAGTCGCTTTCCGCAGCGCAACTAGGAAACCCTCCTTACCTATCAGCCAGTCAATGAGGAACTTCAGGAGACAGCCAAAAATCAGTAAGGCAGCTATGATCGGAATCAGCAAGCTGCAGTGAAAAAGTGAGCCGCCCCAGTAACGAGTGAAAATTAAGACAATAAAGGTGAGGCTATAGAGAACAACTGTAACGGTAATCAGAACTGGAGCCAGAAATAGCCTTGTCAATTGATACGGGGGATGATCGCCAAACCAGCTTTGAATATCGGTCTGACCAAGAACGTCCCGTCGCGTTTGCTGTTCTCCCATCTTAAGAGGCGTAGGTTGGTGAGATCGCCAGATCAAAAGCCCACATATTCCCATCAAGCCCACAATTCCCAGCCCGAGTAATTCCCAAATCACCGTGGGGATCACAAACTCCCAAAGGCGATCGGCATGGTTATGAATCTCGTCTGCTAGTTGCTGAGTTACTTGGATAATTCCACCTGCATAGTCCTTCTGGCGGAAACGCGGTACTATGACCGTTTCAATGAGCGCGGCAATCTTGGCATCTGGCAGAATATTAGCTGTTCCTCGTCCTAATTTCAATTTCAACTCGACGCTCGTCGCGGGAGACAAGAATTAGGAGCCCATTGTCCTGATCGGCTTTGCCAATTCCCCAGATATTAAATAGTTCCGTAGCAAAGGCTTTAGGAGAAAATGCAGGATCTGTCGTTGGAACTGTGACGACGGCTAACTCAGCTTTCGTATCGGCTTCCAGATTCGTCGCAATTTGATTGATCTGGGCTTTCGCCTGAGGCGAAAGCAATTCTGCCATGTCAGTTACCCACCCCTCAGAGGTCTGGCGTGGGTTGGGAACATCTTGAACAGTGATTGCAATAGCAATGGGTACCCAACTCAACCACAGCGACAGCATTAAGCAGATGCCTGCAAACAGGCAAACGAATTGTTTGAATAGAACTGGCAACTTCGTGAGTAGCATAAGAATGAATAAGCAAGTTGATGAAAGATAAATATCTGGTTAATATTCGCCATTTTTTAATTTCGGCGATCGCAACCTACCAAAGAATTGATTAATCATTCGCTACATAGTGATTAACAATAATCGTAGTCTAACCTCTCTTCCATACCCCACTCGCTAAGTCTCAAGAAAGCGTAACTTCAAGCAGAAATAATTATTACGGTTGAATTGAGCGGCAATAGCTCGCCTACAACTCAGCTCCAAAATATCACAATATTGTCTGCTCCAATTGTGTGTTCTAACTTTATCGCTTAAAAATTATTTGTCTTTGCGGCTGGACGCATCCTGAAAGTAATCGCCAATAACTTCTCCAAACTCAACAACGAAGCGAACCATTTCTGCTTGTCTAATCTCGGCTAGAAACAAACAAACTTAACGGGCGCTTCGGTTTTGGTATGACGTTCTAGTTGAGCGGCAAGCAATCGCTTCTCAACTCAACATCAAAATCCCTAATATTGTCCGCTCCAATGATGTGTTATGCCCCGATCGCTTAACTATTATTTATCTTTGCGATCGCCGATAACTTCTCGGAACTCATCAACAAAGCCAATAATTTTTGATTGCTTAAACTTGGCTAAAAGTAGCCAACCTTATCGGTTTCGGTATAACATTTGCTTAACCTTCAACCTGACTTGTCCCGTGAGTCAAGTTGAAGCGGTTGTTAGATTGATATTTTTCTTGTAGCATGATTTATAATCCATTTAGTATTTGCATCATCAGATTTAGACCATTCAAGCAATAATGTTCTTGCCGCTTCATAATTAACTTTTAAATAGTCAGTTATATTATTCGCAACAGACTTTTTAACAAATTTAACGCTATCCTCTTTCAGAATATCAAGAATTTCAAATACAGGCTCAGGCTTATCACTGATGTTACGTGGAAAGCAGAGTAGGGTAAAGATAGACTCAGAAAGAGGTTAAAAGGTATGGACAGGAAGTTCTTAGACCTATACCTTAGTGGTGCAGAAAACTTAGGTGAGTCTCATACTGAGACAGTGGTAACACGAGAAAATTCAATACGAAAATCTAACATTTTTCGTTTGGTAATAGAAGCACAGGCAGGAGGAGGGTTACTTTGGGAGCATCTCAGTTTGGCACTGAGTAATTATACTCACAAGAA
>NZ_BBJB01000116.1 GCF_016584665.1 Pseudanabaena sp. lw0831 | reverse complement strand
TTTTGATATAAGCATATTATTTTTATGTTGAATCACATTGCTAAGAAACGCAATTTGATAGAACGTTATTCCCAAGGAGAGAGAAACTTTGAGGGATGGGATTTGAAGGGTGTAGATTTGAGTAAAGTAGATCTCAGTAATGCGATCTTACGCAACACAAATCTAGCTTTTGCAAATTTATGGGAGGCAACTCTCTGTAACACCGATCTATCAGGCGCAAATTTATCCGATGCCGACCTATGTGGGGCCTCATTGTTAGACTCAAATCTTAGTAATGCCATTATCACCCGTTCTAACTTCAGTTATGCGGGATTGAGTGGCGTGCAGTTTCAAAATGTAGAGCTTAATACTGCGAACTTTCGGCTGGCAATTCTAAATTGTACAAATTTACGGGGAATGGATTTTAAAGGTTCAAATTTACAAAAGGCTTATTTACTAGAAGCTAATCTTGCTAATACAGATTTGAGTCATGCTAATTTGAACCATGCTTTTTTGTTTCGGGCCAATTTGAGTCGATCTAATTTACAAAATGCCGATCTCAGCGAAGCCGATCTCAGTGAAGCAAGTTTACATGGCGCAAATTTAAAGGGGGCGAATTTGAGTGAAGCGGATTTACGTGAGGCAGATCTCGATCGCATAGATTTCAGTGAGATTAATCTCCGCTTAGCAAATCTAAGCGGACTCAACTTGAGCAATGTCAATTTTATCGGCAGCAATTTAAGCAAAGCCATCTTGCACAATGCTATTTTGCACGGTGCTTGTTTTAACGGTGCAAATCTATGGAATGCGGATCTAACTAATGCCGATTTGACTCGAGCCGATTTGACTGGAGCTGATTTACGCGGCGTAAACTTTGATGGTGCTAATTTAAAATATGCGATGTTAGATGTGGGATGGATGAATGAGGCAAGGATTTGCCAGACGATATTGCCTGATGGCAGTATTTCCCATCGAAGTTGTCTCTCGTGAGATATAGCGACGTTTCGCGCCGCGCAACAAGCGTTATATTAGTCAAAATGAAAGACTTGTTTATTTTTAAGGATGAAAAATTATGGCGTATGGCGTTGACCCATCGCTCTTATGTTCATGAAAACCCTTGTGCAGGGGAAGATAATGAGCGCTTAGAATTTTTAGGCGATGCGATTTTAAACTTTTTGAGTGGTTCCTATCTCTATCGGCAACATGCTGATCTGGGTGAAGATGAACTTACTCGCCGTCGAGCAGCTCTAGTCGATGAAAAACAATTGGCAAATTTTGCGATCGCCTTAGAACTAGATACCCAAATCCTACTAGGCAAAGGCGCGTTACGCGATGGCGGTAATAAAAGTGACAATCTTTTAAGCTGCGTATTTGAGGCGATGATTGGCGCTTTTTATCTAGATTGTAATTGTGATGTGGAGGCGGTGCGCCCTGCGGTGGAGGCGCTGTTTGACTCAGTCCCACCAGAATTAGTAAATACTCGCGCCGATCTTGATGCTAAGAATCGGTTACAGGAATGGGTGCAGTCTTATATTGGACATATCTTGCCAAGATATGTCACTGAAAAAGTAGGCGGAACCGATCATACGCCCGAATTTGCGTCTAAAGTATATGTTGGCGATCGCCTATATGGTCAGAGTATGCGAAATTTTTCTAGCAAAAAAGAAGCAGAACGAGCAGCCGCGCTAGACGCATTAGAACAAATAGAAAGAATGTTATAAGTTTACACACTCAAAAAACCCAGAGCTTATACCTCCCGCATAGCGGGAGGTATAAGCTCTGGGTTTATCTCAAGGATAAAATATATGACAGATGATTGGTTAATGATTGGCAAAATTGTTTCACCGCAAGGGCTGAAAGGCGAGGTGAGAATATTGTCTTATTCGGATTTTCCTGAACGCTTTGAGACTGCTGGCAAACGTTGGATAGCGGCTTCGGAGAAAGATGAGCCACAGGAGATCATGATGCTATCGGGGCGAGAAATTGCAGGCAAAAAGAATCTATTTGTGGTGCGCCTTGAAGGGATTAATGACTGCGATCGCGCTGAATCGCTTCGTAATTACGTGATGTTTATCCCCACAAGCGATCGCCCCTATTTAGATCATAACGAGTATATGATCGCCGATTTGGTGGGTTGCAATGTTTTTCATCAACCAACTGGCAAGCTTTTGGGTGAAGTGATCGGTATCATCGCCGCAGGAAATGATCTATTAGAAGTTCGCAATCTCGAAAACAATGAAATAGAACTTATTCCTTTTGTCGAAGCGATCGCGCCTTTTGTAGATATCAATCAAAAAAGAATTGAAGTAGTCCCCCCACGCGGACTCATCGATAAATGGCTAGAAGCATAAAGAGTTGCGGCGCAAAGCGCCGCAACTCTTTATGCTTAAATTCTCTGGCTATAGCCAGAGAACTTAGAAAGCATTTAAGAAAGCAAGGGCGCACCAAAAAAGGTATAAATACTGATGAAGTCTAGTATCAGCCTATCAAGATGCGCCAACTCTATAATACCGATTTATCAAGCAAAGAGTGGGAAATAATTGCTGCAATGATGCCCAAACCATCAAAATTGGGGAGACCACCAAAAGCAGATTTTCGGGAAGTGCTGAATGGAATTTTCTACATAACTAAGAACGGTTGTACATGGGAAAATCTGCCGCATGATTTTCCACCATATTCGACAGTCTACTTCTACTTCCAAAGGTGGACAAAAACAGGAGTTATAGCTCAAATCAATCGCCAGATTAGCGAACAAGTACGCTTAGCGGATGGTCGAGAAGCAACACCTAGTCTATTAAGCCTCGACAGTCAAAGTGTTAAAACAATGGACAGTGCAGGTAGTCGAGGTATTGATGGTGGTAAAAAGGTCAAAGGTCGTAAGCGGTTCATCATGGTTGATATATTGGGTTTAGTGTTCGGGGCAATGGTATGCTCAGCAAATATTGGTGAGAGAGCAGGGGCGATGCGACTATTAGAAAGCCTGAAATATCCACTGAGCCGATTACAAAAAATATTAGTTGACAAGGGATTCTCTGGTGAGGACATAACCCAGTGGGTTAAAGACAACTTTGATTGCATTTGGGAAGTAAGCACAAGGGCTGAAGAGCAGAAAGGTTTTGTTGTGGAATCAAAGCGTTGGGTAGTGGAGAGAACCTTTGCTTGGATAGGTAAATATCGCAGACTGAGCAAGGATTATGAATTTTATGAGAACACCTCAGAATCGTTTATTTATCTAGCTTTGATCCGCAAAACGCTTAGAAATCTTACTGCTGTCAATTCTTAAATGCTTTCTAAGCTTCGGCTTTAGCAAGATGCATTTTATCTAGCCACTCAATCAGGCTATCAAGCTGTTTATCATGGGATAGGGAGCCTAGCCCTCTCACGGTGACATTACCCTGACTATAAACAAATCTTGACTGTAAATGGCTCGGTAAATGCTGATGTAGTAATTTCCATGCTGGTTCTTCCATCTTAGACTCTAGGACTACATGTTGTTTGCCTTCAGGCTTGATCCGAGAGAAGCCAATCCGCTTAGCGATTAATTTCAATTCCATTACTTTGAGAAGTTGCATAGCAGGAGCAGGGACATTTCCATAGCAATCTTGCCAATCTTCGATAATTTGCGCAAGTTCGCGGCGCGAAGTCACCGAGGAAACGGCTCGATATGCACTCATCTTGCAATCGCCATCGGGAATATACTCGGCAGGGATAAAGGCGGTAATCGGCAGATCGATCTGCGTATCATCGACTTCAGGAATCTCGGAGCCGCGTATTTCCGCGATCGCTTCTTGCAGCATCTCCATATAAAGATCGAATCCAATCGTGTTGATTTGTCCAGATTGTTCTGAGCCGAGCAGATTACCCACGCCACGAATTTCCATGTCGCGCATTGCTAATTGATAGCCTGAACCTAGATGCGTAAATTCTTGGATCGCCTTGAGGCGTTTACGAGCAACATCGGTTAGTTCACCCTTTTCTTGATAAAACAACCATGCATGGGCCTGAATGCCAGCCCGACCAACGCGACCGCGTAATTGATACAGTTGAGCAAGTCCAAATCTTTGGGCATCTTCGATAATGATCGTGTTCACACGCGGAATATCCAACCCTGACTCAATAATTGTGGTGCAAATCATCATGTCTGCCTCACCACTATTGAAGCTGAGCATGGTTGCTTCTAGTTCAGATTCGGGCATCTGTCCATGGGCGATCGCCATCCGTACCGATGGCAACATTTCATGAACTCGCGCCGAAACCTCCTCAATATCATCAATGCGCGACACCACATAAAAAATCTGTCCGCCGCGATCGAGTTCTTGACGGATGGCAGCTCGCACTAGTTCAAGGTTATAGCGGGAGAGATGGGTCATAATTGAGCGCCTTGATGGTGGCGGAGTGGTAATCAGACTCATTTCACGCACCCCAGACATCGCCATATATAAGGTTCTGGGAATGGGCGTAGCTGAGAGGGTGAGTACATCAACTTCCGTTTTCATGGTTTTGATTTTCTCTTTTTGGGCAACTCCGAAGCGCTGCTCTTCATCAATTACCAATAGCCCCAAATCTTTAAATTCTACATCTTTAGATAAGAGCTGATGTGTGCCCACGACAATATCCAGTTCACCAGTTTTCAGTTTACGACAGATTTCTTTTTTCTCAGATGTAGTGCGGAAACGATTGAGAAGAGCAATATTAACTGGATAGGCGGCATAGCGTTCTTGTAAACTATGATAATGCTGCTGCGCGAGAATTGTCGTCGGTACGAGTAAGGCGGCTTGTTTACCAGTTGTCACGGCTTTAAAAATTGTGCGAATCGCAACTTCAGTTTTCCCAAATCCCACATCACCGCACACGAGCCGATCCATTGGACGACAACTTTCCATGTCTTGTTTGACATCTTGAGTTGCTTTAAGTTGATCGGGTGTCGCCTGATAGGGAAAAGAATCTTCCATCTCCTGCTGCCAAGGGTTATCGGGCGGGAAAGCATATCCAAGCTGTTGCGATCGCTTCGCGTAAAGTTCTAACAAATCAAAAGCAATCTTTTTAATCGCTTTCTTAGCTTTAGCAGTTGTGTTTGTCCATGTTTTGCCCGTCATCTTATGCAATTCTGGTCTGCCCTCGTTCATGCCCCGATAACGTGACAGAATCGACATCTGATCGACAACTACACGCAACAATCCATCAGCATATTTCAGGACTAAATATTCACGGGTTTCATTATTTAAAGTCAACTTCTCTAATTTGATGAATTGACCCACACCATGATTTTTATGGACGACGTAATCACCTGCGGAGAGTTTATTTAAATCAACCTGTTTAGAAACTGCGCGTCTACGTTTACGAACATAGTTGGGAGTGCCAAGGGCGTGCTGTCCAAAAAATTCGCGATCGCTGATCACCACAATTCTATAAGTAGGCAGCACAAAACCTTGGATTTCAGCAATACCTGAATATTTCAAAGCAACGGCGATGCGCAGGTTATGAGTTTTCTCGATTGCAGGATAATCACGGACATTGGGAATAAATTGGGCTTGACAATCATGCTCCTGTAGCAGGGCAACTGTGCGGGAAGGTTGTGCGGAAATAAGAATGATTTTATATTTCTGTTCGCGATAGTCACGGATTGTTTGGGCAAGCTTCCCAAACTGATGGGGAATTGCAGGAATTGAGCGGCTGGACATATTCACGCCGTGATTCTCTTCGGCTAGTTCAAATAATTCGAGACGATCAAATTTTTGGATTTGTTCTAGACATTCTGCAAAGGAGCGATGAAGTTTGCCCTCTTCGCTTTCTCCCCTCGCCCTCTGGGAGAGGGGCTGGGGGTGAGGGCAGAGCTCTTCGGCAGATTCGTACCAGCGATCGCAATGTGCTTGACATTGATCGGTTTCATCAATTACCACGAAACATTGCTCTGATTTAGGCAAATAGTCCAAGAGAGAAGCCGTAGAACTAGGATGAACTGCAAACCCTTGCGTACTGAATTCATCATCCAGATCGAGATCGTTTTGCGGCAGTTTACCGAGAATATGACCATAGCTAATTGGGGCTAGTAAAACCGAAGAAATGCTATCAAGTGGTCTTTGAGTAGAAGGCTCGAATTCGCGAATACGTTCTATTTCATCGCCAAGCCAGTCAATCCGCACAGGCATTTCGCTAGAAACAGGGAAAATATCAATAATGTCGCCACGCCTTCCCCAATGTCCTTCTGTTTCCACCGTTGACGTATATTCGTAACCCATCAAAGTCAATTTCTCTGCGATATCCTTTAGCTTTATCTCTGACCCAACTTCCAAGGATAGACAATATTCTTTAAATTCTTCAGGACTTGGTAAATGTGGCTGGAGGGCGCGATCGGTTGCCACGATCGCTACTTTTTTCTTGTCGCCTTCTTGCTCATCCCACTTTGTCAAGTCCGCCAAAACCTGCATCTGTCCCCAAATAATTTCTGATTCTGGTGTATAGGGTTCGTAGGGCAATACGTCAGAAGTGGGATAAAAATGCACGGTCTGCCAACCCATTGTTTCTAGTTGCACCGACCAGCGTCCTGCTTCTTCAAGAGTAGCGGCGATGACTAGCATCAGTCTTTCTTGCTTTTGGCTTAGGGTAGAGCTAACTATCCCTTTACCCACACGCGATAAGCCCGAAAGAATGAGTTGATGCGATCGCGCCAATTTACTCTCTAGTTCATCAGTGAGAGGTGATCGGATTAACGAACGAATTACAGAGGAAAATGGCATGGTCTAGATCATGAAATAAGCGAATTTATAAATGCGATCGGTGGCACTTATCACTAAGTCTAGCAACAAGTAGGGTGGGATAGGCTCAATCAATAGCAAAGTAAAAATCAAGTGGCTAGGATATGCGGCGCTTTGCGCCGCATATCCTAGCCCTAAAATCCTGCTATCTTGATTACTGTCCAGTAGAGTATATTAAGGAAATTCGTTAGATTTAACTAAGTTTATTCATATAAAAGTAATGAGGCAGCCTACTTTTCAGGACAATTGGCTTCCAAGCTGGAAGTCCAGCTACCCCTACGATCTACTAGAAATCTATGGAGCTTCTGATACTCTTGGCTATGCTTACGCTTATAACAATCGCAGAAAACATACATTAGAATTGATTCAAAAAGTTGCCAAGCCTGGAGCTAAGATTCTGGATGTAGCAGCAGCGCAGGGAAACTTTACGCTGTTATTAGCAGAACTAGGCTATGACGTTACTTGGAATGACTTACGCGAAGATTTAATTGATTACGTTAAACTAAAATGGGAATCAGGGCTTGTTCATTATGCGCCAGGAAATATTTTTGATTTAAATTATGATGGTCAATTTGATGTGGTCTTAATTACTGAAGTGATTGAACATGTGGCTCATCCTGATGATTTCTTGAAAAGTATTGCTAAAATGCTTAAACCCAATGGACATATTGTATTAAGCACTCCCAATGGTGGATATTTCAAAAATAATTTACCTAGATTTTCTGATTGCTCTGATCCGAGTCAGTATGAACCAATCCAATTTCAGCCTAACTCAGATGGACATATTTTCCTGCTCCATTTGGATGAGATCGAAAGGCTAGTCCATCAAGCAGGATTAGTTATTGAAGAGATTCGGCTAGTCACGAATCCATTAACTAATGGTCATATAAAACTGCATCATTTATTAAAGATATTACCCAAATCTTGGGTTAAAAATTTTGAGGAATTTACCTGTTCTATGCCTTTAGCATTGAAACGAAAACTGCACACAACTACTGCGGCTCTATTAAATCATCCAATTCAGCAGTAAAATAAGGAACCAATTTTTTTGTGGCACGGCAAAGCCGTGCCACAAAAAAATTGGTTCCTTATTAAATTATAGAAACCTTATGAGTGATTTATCTACTGTAATCTCTATAGTTCCTAGACTTCCAAATGCAATTGATGGCGTTGGTGATTATGCTTTAAATTTAGCTCGTCAGCTTCGTCAGGATTTTAATATTCAAACGCAATTTATTGTTGGCAATCCTGAATGGCATGGAGAATTAGAAATCGAAGGATTTTCAGTTAATCAAGTTATAGATAGCAACTCTGCCCAACTTGCAGCTCTATTAGAAGGCGATCGCACTTCGCCAGTTCTATTACATTACGTGGGTTATGGCTATGCCAAACGCGGCTGCCCGATCTGGTTAGTTGATGGGATACAGCGTTGGAAAAATTTATATCCACAGAGATCGCTTGTCACCATGTTCCATGAACTTTATGCATCATCATATTTACCTTGGCAGAGTTCTTTCTGGCTGTCACCTTTACAAAAAAATCTAGCAACAAGATTAGCAAAATTAAGCGATCGCAGCATTACCAACACGCAAAGTTATGCAGAAACCTTATGTAAGCTATTACCAAATCAAAGGTTTGAAAGCATTTCTCTACCAGTATTCTCCAACATAGGCGAATTAAATCATGAGATCCCTTTATCGAAGCGAACTAAAAGATTAGTGACATTCGGACATAAAAATAGTAGGGTGCGAATTTACCAAGAGTATGTAACAGATTTAGAACAAATTTGCCAAGATTTTAATGTTGAAGAAATATGCGATATTGGTAGTCCGACTGGTGTGGCACTACCCAATATTAGGAATGTACCTATTGTGGAAAAAGGCATTATTGAATCTTCACAGATTAGTAAGATATTAAATGACTCTATTATTGGTTTTTTAATCTTTCCTCCGCCTTTACAGCTAGCAAAATCCACTATTTTTGCCGCTTATTGTGCTCATGGGTTAATTCCTTATATGGTTTCTGGTAGTGCAATTACTATAAATAATCTAGAAATGGGCAAGCATTATCTCTCAACTAGCAACCCAAGCTATAAACTGTCTTTAAAAATAGGTCAAGAAATAGCTAATAATGCCTATGACTGGTATCAAACTCATAGTTTGTCAAAACAAGCAAAGATTTTCTCTAAATACTTATTTACGCGATACCAATAAAAACAATATTTTAGAAACTTTAATCACTGCTTTTTAACGGATCTACTATGCCTATTAATTTCTCAGGTATTACTAATCAGAACATTTTAGGTAAAATCTTGCGATCGCCCTTGCGGTTGATTCCTCCAAGAACAGTATTGCCAATTCTGCAAGGAAAGCTTAGAGGAAAGAAGTGGATTGTCGGTTCAGGACAGCATGGCGCTTGGTTAGGAAGCTATGAATATGAAAAACAACTGCTCTTTCAGCAAATAATCCAAGAAGGAAGTGTTGTATATGACTTGGGTTCTAATAGTGGATTCTATACAATCCTAGGATCGGTTTTAGTAGGAAATCTTGGTAAAGTAGTTTCCTTTGAACCGCATCCATGCAATCTAGGCTTTCTCAGAGAGCATTTGCATCTCAATCATGTACAAAATGTAACAGTTATAGATGCTGCTGTTTCCGATTGTAGTGGTTTTATTCAATTTGCTGGCGATGGATTTATTGGACATATTTCGGCTCAAGGGGAACTACAAGTAAAGACTGTTTCCTTAGACGAATTGATTGATACAAACGTAATTCCTCCACCAGATTTTATTAAGATTGATATAGAGGGTGCAGAAATGTTGGCTCTTCGTGGAGCAAAGTCTATGTTAAACAAAGCACACCCCACAATTTTACTAGCGACTCACGGAAGTGAAATCCACAAAGATTGCTGTCAATTTTTGGATTCCCTAGGATACAGCATACAGCCAGTCTATGGAGATAGTATCCAAAAAACCGATGAGATAGTTGCTTATTTCAATGGTAATTACTATGACTGCTAACAAGCATAGAGTTCTAATAGTTGCATCACATCCAGTGCAGTATGCTGTACCAATATTTAGGCTCATGTCAAAGCATCCCAAATTAGACATAAATGTTGCTTATTGTAGTATGCATGGAGTCGCTTCCAGCTTTGATTCTGGATTTGGGGTTGAATTTTCTTGGGATGTTCCTTTACTCGATGGATATCCTTGGGTAGAGGTAAAAAATAACTCTCTGAAACCTCAACTAGGGAAATTCTTCGGATTATTCAATATTGATATATGGAAGATGGTGACTAAAGAAAATTTTGATGCAGTAATTGTTTATACAGGTTATACCTATGCGAGCTTTTGGATTGCTCTATTAGCAGCAAAACTCAAAAGAAAAGTATTTATTTTTAGTACAGACAGTAGCGCCTTGGAACCACGCAATAAGCTGCAGCTAAAAACTTGGCTAAAGAAGATACTGTTACCATTTATATTTAACCTTGCAGATACTGTGATAGTCTCATCAACTCTTGGAAAGCAGATGGTCGCTAGTTTGGGAATTTCAGGAAAGCGAATCACGCTAACACCTTCCTCTGTAGATAATGCTTGGTGGACATCCCAATCTAATCAGGTTGACGTTAAAGTAGTACGTGAAAAATGGAATATTCCAGAGACTGCAACTGTGCTGTTATTTTGTGCCAAGTTGCAACCTTGGAAACGTCCACAAGATGTTTTAAAAGCCTTTATCCAAGCTAATGTTCAGAATAGTTATTTAGTGTTCGTCGGTGATGGAAGTCTTAAGGTGGAGATGGAAGCTGAGGCAAATTCCTTGAAAGTACAGGATCAGGTTAAGTTTTTAGGATTTGTAAATCAATCTCAATTGCCTCTAATATATTGCTCTGCCGACTTATTTATCTTGCCTTCTGAGTATGAGCCTTTTGGAGTAGTTGTTAATGAAGCCATGCTATGTGGTCTTCCTGTGATTGTCAGTGACAAAGTTGGCGCAGGTTATGATCTAGTAAAGCATGATGAAACTGGATTTGTTTATCCTTGTGGAGATATAGATAAATTAACGACTATACTTAACAAAATCCTGCCAAACCGTAAAAAGCTAGACAGTATGGGGCTAGCTGCGCGTGAGCGTATGCGATCGTGGTCTCCAGAAGAGAATATAGAAGCTATTGTTAAAGCGTTGAATACAATCAATAGTCTGAGAGAGCATTCCTCTTTGGGGAATTCTCTCTCAAACAATTTAATCTCACAAATACCCCCTTCAAAAAGAAATAGCGATCGCTGAAGTTTAATCATGAAAATACTGATATATTCACCCTCTTTTTATCCAAATATAGGCGGATTAGAAACGATTATTTCCACATTAGCTCATGAATTTGCAGTTCAGGGACACGAAGTTAAGTTAGTATCCCAAACTCCTGACAAAGACTTACTACACTTCCCATTTGAAGTTATCCGACAGCCCAACAATAGACAATTATTCCAACTTGTTAAATGGTGTGAAGTTTGTTTTCAGGGATGCGTGAGTTTAAAAGGTATTTGGCCGCTTTTTTTGGTGCATCGACCTTTAGTAATCACGCATCAAACTTGGTATCGTCGAAATGACGGTAAAGAGAGTTGGCAAGATCATCTCAAAAAGTTGGTTACTCGCTTTGCAACTAATATCTCAATCAGTCATGCGATCGCAAAAGAATTACCTACAGCATCGACAATCATCCCTAACGCATATCGAGAAGATATTTTCTACGAGATGCCTGACGTTTTTCGCAGCCGAGAGCTTGTATTTTTGGGACGCTTAGTCTCCGACAAAGGCGCTAATTTATTACTGGAAGCATTGGTTCAACTTAAACTCGCAGGACTCTTCCCTAAGTTGACCATCATCGGTAGCGGCGAAGAGGAGACTCGGTTGCGTCAGCAGGTAATAGATAATGAGCTTGAGCAGCAGGTAAATTTTGTTAGTATTAAAGTGGGACAAGACTTAAGCAAATTACTAAATTCTCATCAGATTTTAGTAGTGCCTTCCTTATGGAACGAGCCTTTTGGGATTGTGGCTTTAGAAGGGATCGCTTGTGGTTGCGTAGTTGTTGGCTCGGATGGCGGTGGACTAAAAGATGTGATCGGTTCTTGTGGGGTCACATTCCCGAATGGTAATACCCAAGCACTTACACAAGTTTTGCGAAATCTTTTGCAAAATCCAGAGAAACTAAGCATCTATAGAGCCAAGGCTCCAGAACATTTGTTGCGTCACCAGAAAACTGCGATCGCTAAAGTCTATCTAGAAGTGATAAAAACGGCTGTAGAATCTAGCAAGTAATTTTTTCAAGTTTCGTCATGCCATGGAAATATTAGGTGCGATATTACTAGTTCTAGTAATTATTCTCGGAACATCGCAAAACTGGAAACTCTCGATCAAAACGATTCTAGTGCTTGTCGTTGTCGAGGGTGCATTGCGGCGCTGGGTGTTTCCACAGGCGAGGGACTTAATTTATTTTTTCAAAGATTTCATTTTGATTGGGAGCTATGTTGGCTTTGCCAGCCGACCAAGGCTCTTACTTGATCGATTCTCATGGATCAAAGAGCTAACATTTGTGATTGCAATTCTTTGTATTTTACAAGCTTTCAATCCTAGTTTAGGTTCTCCCATCGTTGGGCTAATCGGCATCCGAGCTTATCTGCTATATATTCCTCTCATATGGGTTATTCCACATTTATTTGAATCGGGAGAAGAATTACGCAACTTCTTGCGCTGGTATTTAATCATACTTATTCCTGTCTGCATCCTAGGGATCTTCCAGTACTATGCTCCACCAGATAGCATCATCAATGTTTACAGTCTCGACGGAACCGCCGCAAATGCTAGTGTAGGTGAGTTTGTACGGATTACTGGTACATTTTCTTATCTTGCAGGACACACTTCGTATTTGGCTTTTTGTTTTTCTTTGTTAGTTGCGTTAATTGCCAGAGAGCAGACACTTAAGTGGCAATTGATTTATGGACTAGAGTTAATACTTGTTGCCGCTAATTCTTTTATGAGTGGTGCAAGACTCATTATTATCTATGAAGGTTTATTCATTACCCTTTATTTGCTATTTCTAGTTTTCGCTAGTTCTAGAAATGCTTTTAGCTCGATCAAGAGATTATCAGTGATTATGGCAATCACTGCGATCGCGACAATAGTTTATTTTCAGCCAGCAATTCAAGCATTTTCAGACCGCGCCGTGGGTTCTGACTCAACCGAACAAAGAATAATTGATTCAATTACTCAGGTTTTTGACTATGGCACAATCAGATTAGATGGCTATGGTACGGGTGCAACCCAGTCTTCTGTCTCGGCTTTAAGGAGCTTGCTTTCACTACCCGCAGGCGAGGCATTGCCAACAAGTGAAGTGGAAACTGGGCGAGTCATGATTGAGATTGGGCTTTTGGGATTTATCCTATGGTATGGCTTGAGAATAGTGATTTTGGTATCACTATTCTCAACATTTTCTAGGCTCCGCAATCCTTTTTACAAAGAACTATGTCTGGCAGTATTTCTATTCCATTTAATTAATATCACTGGTCAATTGATAACTAATCCGACGATGCTAGTGTATTTCTGGTTTTTGAGTGGATTTATCTATTTACTGCCAATACTGGAAGAAAAAGAGATGTTGATGGCTGTTAGTGACAGCGCTGATAAGTAGCTATGCACAATTAAATATAAAACCCAAAAACCTATACCGCCTGCTACGCGGGCGGTATAGGTTTTTGGCTCTGGGTTTTTAATTGTGTCAAGGTTCTTAGCACAGAATAATATCAATCCTTTAATAACAAAGAAATGTCCAAGGTCACTTTAATCCATCCCACGGGTAATCCTAATGCACGCAATGCTGCTTTTGCGATCGCCGAAATTGAGTTGCTTGACTCTGTTGTTACCACATTTTTCTATCAGCCTGAGAGCTTAGTCAAATCTTGGTGGGGGAAAGCAATCAAAACCATCACACCGAAGCTGATAGCCAAGCTGGAAAAAGAGCTAGGGCGCAGATCATGGGTTGTTCCAAAAGATAGCAAAATTTATGGTAATCCTTGGCGAGAAATCTTACGTACTTTTTTGGTTAAAACAAGACTGGGGAAAAGATTAGGTATCGACGATCAATTTTTGATTGACTGGGTGGTTGCCTCTTGCGATCGCTATGTGGCTGATCATTACTTACAGAATCATCACTTACAAAATATAAATGCTATTTATGCCTATGAAGACGTTGCTGCTGACACATTTCTCGCAGCAAAAAAGCAAAATATTTATTGCTTTTATGACCTCCCGATCGCTTTTCATCTCACAAGTCGCCGTATCCAGAACGAAGAAGCCGAGTTATTTCCTGAGTTAGCGGCAACGATGATGGCTGTACAAGAACCTGCGTGGAAAATCGAACGCAAGAACCGTGAAGTGGAACTTGCCGATCATATTTTTGTAGCTTCTTCATTTACTGAGCGATCATTATTAGATATTGGTGTTCCTAGCTCAAAAATAACGGTTATTCCCTATGGCGCACCAATTGAATATTTTCAGCCACGCCCTAAACAGGATCAGCTATTTCGAGTCATGTTTGCTGGACAAGTAGGAACTCGGAAAGGCGTGCATTATTTACTTCAAGCATGGCAAGCGCTTAATTTGCCTGGGTCTGAATTGCTGCTGGTTGGGGTCAATCAAATGCCTATCGATTGGCTGGTCAAATATCGCGATCGCGTGCGGCTGACTGGTTCAGTACCCCATAGCAGCCTAAACGCATATTACAGCAGTGCCAATGTGTTTGTATTCCCATCGTTAGTTGAGGGTTTTGGACTAGTTCTTCTTGAGGCAATGGCTTGTGGGCTTCCGATCATTACAACTCCAAATACAGGAGGTCCCGATATTATCATTGATGGAATTGAGGGCTTTATCATCCCGATTCGAGATGTTGAAGCTCTCAAAGCAAAAATTGCATGGTGCTACAGTCATCCTCAGGAACTAGCTAAAATGGGGAGCGCAGCTCGTAAAAAAGCAGAACAGTGGACATGGGAACGCTATCGCCAAAAACTAGCAACAGTAATTAAGGAAAAACTTGAGTAAACAAATGCCAAAAAAAGCATTAATTTGTGGTATTTCAGGACAAGATGGAGCCTATCTGGCTCAGCTTCTATTGAATCATGGCTATGAAGTATATGGAACTTCCCGTGATGCTCAGATAGCAACTTTAGCTAATTTGCAATATTTAGGAATACGCGATCGCATTAAATCGCTATCGATGTCTCTTACTGATTTTCGCAGTGTACTGCAAGTCTTAAACCAAGTCCAACCAGACGAGGTATACAATTTGGCGGGTCAAAGTTCAGTAAGTTTGTCCTTTGAGCAGCCTGTCGAGACATTAGAAAGTATCGCTACAGGTACGCTCAATTTACTCGAATCAATTCGTTTTATTGGTAAGCCAATCAAGTTTTATAATGCTGGCTCTAGCGAATGTTTTGGCGATACTCGCGGATTATCCGCCGATGAGGAAACCCCATTTCGCCCTCGTAGTCCCTATGCCGTAGCCAAATCTACTGCTTTTTGGCAAGTCGCCAACTATCGTGAAGCATATAAACTATTTGCTTGCTCTGGCATCCTTTTTAACCACGAATCACCCTTACGCCCCGATCGCTTTGTAACCCAAAAAATTATCGCTGCCGCCTGTCGCATTGCCAAAGGTCAAGCCCAAAAACTAGTATTAGGTAACATTGATATTCAACGAGATTGGGGATATGCTCCAGATTATGTAGAAGCTATGTACTTATTGCTCCAACAAGAACAGCCCGATGATTTTGTGATCGCTACAGGAAAGACAATCAGTTTGTCCGATTTTATTGTTGAGGCTTTTGGGCTTTTGGGGCTAAATTGGCAGGAGCATGTAATTTCTGAGCAATCTTTGTATCGCCCAACTGACATTACGATCAGCCGAGCCAATCCTCGCAAAGCTAATCAGCAGTTAGGTTGGTGTGCCACAACAAGCGTCCAGCAAATTGTGCAGATTATGGTTGAAGCAATGCAAAGAAAACTCTCTTCCCAGTAGGTGTGCGGCTCCGCCGCACACCTCTAAACAACATACTCCCTAATTGGTGGTGCGCGGCGAAGCCGCGCCACTAAAAATTTGTTCTTTATTAAATACAAAATGCCTAGAACTCCTAAAATCCATATTTGGCTACCTGATATCTTTCAATTCAAAGGCGGTATACAGGTTTATTCTGCTTTTTTAATTCAGGCGTTAGAGCAAGTTTTACCAAATAGCGATCGCCATGTGTTTCTCAAGAACGATACTCACCAAACGGAAGATATTAAGTTTGACGAACAGACTAAAATTAGCTTTGCGGGGAGATGGAAATCGACCTTTTGGCATACGCCGATCTTTGCTGCTCAAGTATTATTGGCTGCGATTAAAGAACGCCCTGATTTAATTATTTGTGGACATATAAATTTTTCACCACTTGCGGCAAAGATATTTAACCTGTTAAAAATCCCGTATTGGGTAATTGTCTATGGCATCGATGCATGGAGTATTGAAGATAAATCTAAAATAGATGGACTGAAGTCAGCACAAAAGATTGTTTCAATCGGTGAATATACTCGCGATCGCATCGTCCGAGAACAAAATATATCACCTGAGCTTATTCCGCTTCTACCCGTAACTTTTGATGCTCGTCAATTTACGGTCAGACCTAAACCTCAATATCTATTAGACCGTCATCAGTTACATCCTGATCAGCCAATCATTTTAACTGTGACACGATTGGCTAGTGGCGATCGCTACAAAGGCTATGATCAGATCATTCAGGCTCTACCAGCTATTCGCCGTCAGATTCCTAATATTTGCTATCTGTTAGTTGGCAAGGGTGATGATCGCGATCGAATCGAAGCGATGGTTGATGATATGGATGTAAGAGATTGCGTAACCTTTGCTGGCTTTGTCACAGATGAAGAACTAGCAGATTACTACAATCTCTGTGATGTGTTTGCGATGCCTAGCAAGGGAGAGGGCTTTGGGATTGTCTATTTAGAAGCCTTAGCCTGCGGCAAACCGACAATTGGCGGCAATCAAGATGGGGCGATCGATGCTTTGTGCAATGGAGAGTTAGGCGTTTTAGTTAATCCTGACAGCATCGACGAAATAGGAGGGACCATCGTCCAAATTTTGATGAAAAAACATTCCTTATCAATTTTGTATGAACCAGAGCTCCTTAGACAAAAAACGATCGAGAAATACGGCTTTGAGCAGTTTAAACGAAATCTTGCATCTCTTTTCCAGAGCTTGTAAGTACACACAAGTCGCCCTGCACTCAAGTGTGGGCTAAAAGCTAAAGTCATCTGAAGATGATTGAACGAAATCAAACAGTTTCAATACTTATTACCCTCTAAGTAGCTAAGCATATTAAAACCCAAAACCAGAAGTGCGAGTCGCCCGCTACGCCGGCGACTCGCACTTCTGGTTTTGGGTTTTAATATCAACCCGTTTCAACGGGTTTGAGCTTCTAGACCGAACTTGAGTGCAGGGCGATCGCAAATTTGTGCAGACAGGTTTTAAGGCTCAACCCAGCGATCGTCAGATTTAATTAGCGCGATTAACTGCTCTACGCCTTCGGCTTCAGGTACACGCTTGATTTCTTCCTTGCCACGATAGAGCGAGATCGTACCAGGGGTTTTGCCAACATAGCCATAGTCAGCATCTGCCATTTCCCCAGGACCATTGACGATGCAACCCATGACCGCAATGTCCAGACCAACTAAGTGGCTAGTGGCTTCACGGACTTTATGTAAGACTTCTTCGAGATTGAATAGAGTCCTACCACAGGATGGACATGCGACATATTCCACCATGGTTTTGCGGAGTCCGAGAGACTGCAAAATGCTATAGCAAACGGGAATTTCTTTCTCAGGAGCTTCGGTGAGGGAAACGCGGATGGTGTCACCGATACCTTGGGCGAGTAATGTGGCAATGCCTGCGGTGGACTTGATCCGACCATATTCGCCGTCGCCTGCCTCGGTTACACCCAAATGCAATGGATAATCCATACCGAGTTGATCCATGCGCTTAGCCATCAATTGATAGGCAGCGATCATCACAGGTACGCGGGAAGCCTTCATGGAAATAACAATATTTCTAAAGTCAAGATCTTCGCAAATCCGAATGAATTCGATCGCAGATTCGACCATGCCCTGAGGGGTATCACCGTAGGTAAACAACATTCGCTCAGCGAGGGAACCATGATTTACGCCGATTCGCATCGCTTTGCCCTGTTCTTTGAGGGACAAAACTAGGGGCTTGAGGGTGTCTCGGACTTTTTCAGCGATTTCGTCAAATTCTGATTGGGTGTATTCGGTGCGATTTGCCTTGGGCTTCTCGAATACATATAAGCCGGGGTTAATGCGGACTTTGTGGATATGCTTGGCGACTTCGAGGGCAATTTTCATGCCGTTGTGATGAACATCAGCAACCAGAGGCACGTCCATATAAGTACGTTTGAGCTTTTGGCGGATTTCTGAGAGGGCGGCAGCATGAGCCATACTGGGGACAGTGACGCGCATTATTTCGCAGCCAATTTCATGCAAGCGGCGAATTCCTGCCACGGAGCCAGCAATATCGAGGGTGTCTTCATTAATCATCGACTGCACCACCACAGGTGCGCCGCCGCCGATGGTGATATTGCCTACTTGCACAGGTCGAGTTTTGCGTCTGACAATTACACCAAGATTTTCGCTACCATCAATAATGGGTTCAGCTTTGGCGGCTTGTGAGCCATTCTGGGCAATTTTCAGATTCTCAGAAACAGTCGTCATAACACTTTTAGTTACTTTCAGTTATTAGTCTATCTGAAGTGGGGAACAGTTTCACAACTCAAATTTACAATTAAAACTTTGCTAATTTGCACTTAGGGACATGGGCGCAAATAAAATACCAATCAAAAGGTATAACGGTAATATCCTATTTCGGTAGTTTTTTAGAAGGAATCCAGAATGGTTGATGATGCATAATTTAGGTTAATTGGTTCCGTATTTCACTCAGTTAGTTTCTCAATCGATCCTGCGATCGCAACCGTCGTCGTTCTCTACATTCTCAAAGTTGGTATCAACATTTTTTGCGATTACATCGATTCAGAAGTAACCAAAAAGTAAAGTTTAAATACAAAACAAAAAAAGTGTGGTGGCGCTTCGCGCCACCACACTTTTTTTGTTTTGGGCTAAATGAGGGGGAACCTAGAAATCTTGTTCCCTCCAATGGCAAAGGGGAAGGTTAGGGTATATAAATCTTAAATGAGAAATCATCTAATTTAAGAAGGCTTGTTGAGCGTCATGCCATTTGACTCAGCATAACGATTCATAAATCTCAAAAAACGTTGCCAATCGCGATCGCCTTCGATTTTATAAATTGCTTCGATCCCCGCAGGCTTACCATTGATAAATTTGGCGTTGACATTACGTGTCACCATCTCGCCTTCCTCATCAATCATATACATCCCTAAAATCTCATTAGTGGCAGCATTTTCGCCAGTCATACAGTTAGGCACATCGAAGATAAACACAGCAACACTGGTATCTCCATCTTTAGATCGTGTAATCTTTACGTCTGTCGCTTCTTCATCAATGCCGATCGCTAACTGTAGCTTTGCTGTCATTTTGTTAAACCTTAATTTCAAACTTTGAATAAAACTTTTTTAAAAGTACATTTGTATTAACATAACCTAAAATCATTGCCTATGTGGAGCAAATACGTTGCTTCGCCGCATTTGCTCTTTGGTTTTCAGCTTAATCAAATACAACAGTTCTCAGCCCCAAACCTGAGCTTGCCGATTGTCCATAAATTAATACACGGTTTTCTAAATGTTGTCTGACAGCTCTGGCTAGAACAATACGCTCTAGGTCTTTGCCTTTACGGATCAGATCTGTAACCGAATCACGGTGCGAAACCCGAATCACATCCTGCTCGATAATTGGCCCCTCATCAAGTTCATCGGTCACATAATGAGCAGTCGCACCAATAATTTTTACGCCACGCTTATAGGCGCGATGATAAGGATTTGCACCAGCAAAAGCGGGCAAAAATGAATGATGAATATTAATGACCTGAGAAAACTGAGCCAGAAAGTCTGGGCTTAAAACCTGCATATATTTTGCGAGAACCACTAAGTCAATTTGGTACTGCTTTAAAATTGCTAGCTGCCGCTTTTCCTGTTCCAATTTATTGTCAGGCGCGATCGCAATGTGATGGTAATTAATCCCAAAGTTGTGAGCGACTTTTTCTAAATCAGGATGATTGCTAATTACTACAGGGATCACAGCTGATAGTTCATGAGATCGCTGCCGCAAAATCAAGTCATACAGACAATGATCTTGTTTCGAGACAAAAATCGCAATGCGACGTACATAATCAGAAAACTGAATGCTCCATTTGGCTTTAATCTCAGTTGCCAATTTCTCGAAAGTCGGAGCAATTTCTTCCCTTGCGAGATCAAATGTATCTAACTCCCACTCAACCCGCATCAAAAATAGCCCAGCCGTACTATCCGAATGTTGATCAGCATGAAGGATATTGCCATCATGGGAAAACACCCAGTCTGAAATTTTTGCCACTAAGCCTTTTTGGTCAGGACAAGAAACAAGTAGAGTCGCAGTAGTCATAGTGTTCTTCGCCGTTCTTCGGCGCTTTGCGCTTGAGTAAAAATTCAACAGTTTTGTTGAATCTATTGCAAAGAGATAGATTCAACAAAACTGTTGAGGTTTGGTTGCCATAGATATTTTCGCAGATCGATCTTACCTGCATCATTAAAGCTAATTCCTTCATTTTCTAGTAGCGATCGCTGCAAATAGTCTGTACCAAATCGTAAAGGCGAAAGTGAAATTTCACCCTTAGCATTGACCACACGCTGCCAAGGAATATCTGAAGTTTTCATATCAACTCGATAGAGCGCATAGCCAACTAAACGCGCTTTTCCAGCCAAACTTGCCAGTTCCGCAACTTGACCATAGGTCGCAACTTGTCTTTTGGGGATTTGCCGTACAATTTCATAAATACGATCGTAAGTTGTTTGGGTATTACTGCTCATGGCTGTTGACTATAGTGGGAATTTATACGTTTTACAGATTTAGTGACCTGAGTCACTTCCAATTCCGTAAAACTTTAGCTATGATGTTAAATGTCAAATCATCAAGACATTTGCACTGGAGAAACTTCAATGCTAGCGGCGGAATGTATCGATTCCAGAGCACCAATAAATATTGAGGAAAAGCGACGAACGACTACACGCATTGCCATGCGCGTACCGAGAAGCTGTTACGGGGAACCAATTATTTCTCGCCTCTCTTGTGAACATGGATTAACGGTGACCATTATTGCGGCACTTCTTGGCGAAAGTCCAGAAGATGACGGCTGGTTTACCTTGGAGCTAACTGGAACAACACAACAGATTCAAAGCGGAATCATTTATCTAGAAGAGCTAGATTTAGAAATTTGGGATAAAACGGCTGTCGATGACGAAAGCTGGTAAAAAACAAAAAAAAGCTTGCTAAGCAAGCCTTTTTTTGTTTTAGTCAAGAAGCTTAATCTCCTTGATATACCAATTCTCAAAGCGGCAATGCCATTTTAAAAATTCAAACCCCTTACTGGGTTTTAACAGCAATTCTCATTATGAAACCGATTTTGGTATTTCCAGCGCCAAAGGCGCTGGAAATACCAAAATCGGTTTTTTGAAAGTCCTCCTACGGCGGACTTTCAAAAAACCGATCTTTATAATGAGAATTGCTGGGGTTTTAAAGCAAAAAATGGCGTAGCCATGTTTTGTTTTGGTATTACTTGTTTGGCTGAGGAGTCATACGCAAGTATGGCTTGATCGGATTGAAGCCTTTAGGGAATTTGGTCTTAGCTTCTTCGTTGGAAACTGAAGGCACGATTACACAATCATCGCCATCTTTCCAGTTAGCAGGTGTAGCGACGCTGTAATTGTCGGTAAGTTGTAGCGAGTCAATCACGCGCAAGATCTCGTCAAAGTTACGACCTGTGCTAGCAGGATAGGTCAAGCTGAGGCGAAGTTTCTTGTTGGAGTCAATGATAAACACCGATCGCACGGTTAAGGTATTACCTGTTGCCGAGTTGGGGTGAATCATGTCATAAAGTTCGGAAACTTTTTTGTCTTCATCAGCAAGAATCGGGTAATTGAGGGTAGCATTTTGAGTTTCTTCGATATCGCCAACCCAACCTTTGTGGGATTCAACGCCATCGACGCTCAAGGCGATCGCCTTAATATTGCGCTTATCGAATTCTGGCTTGAGCTTAGCAACAGTGCCTAGCTCGGTGGTGCAAACAGGGGTGAAATCTTTGGGGTGAGAAAATAGAATCGCCCATTTATCGCCGATCCACTCATGGAAGTTAATTACGCCGTCAGTGGAGTCTTGAGTAAAATCGGGTACGGTATCGCCTAAACGCAGTGTCATAGTTTTAATTTGCTGTTTGAGTTCAGTCTTCTTTGTTACAAACCTAAGATACAAGAATACAGGAAAAATCGCTAGCCCCATAGGGCGGTATTCCCATTGCTTTACTGTAGATTATGACATTATCAAATAGAAAGTTGGGAAAAGTTAACTAGAGTTAACGATTGACATTATGCAATTTTTACCGCAGACTTAATAACTGCCAGTTAGAAACCAATTAATCTAGCTAACATCCAAATTGCGGAACTGGCGGAATTGGTAGACGCGCATGTTTCAGGTACATGTGTTGAAAGACTTGGGGGTTCAAGTCCCCCGTTCCGCATTAATCAATAAAAAAGGCTCGCCATGCGAGCCTTTTTTATTGCCGAAATACGATCGCTTGATTACCACCTTTTTGTAATTCGTAGGGAACTTGGATAATTTCCGAGCTAATTCCTTCTTTGGCTAATGTGCTAGATATTTCATCAATGTAGGGCGATCGCGCTTGGGCAAGAGTTAATAGTGGAAATATTCTCACTTCTTCAGCAATGCGGGCTAGCTCACGGATTGAGTCTAAATGGAACTCAAAACTGAGATGCTCAGAATAGAGAAATAGAAAATGCGAACATAGAGCAAGCTGAAATTGCTTATCTTGAAAATCTAGTTTGGGTAATTCAGCGTTAAGGTATCTACCTGCGATTTTGCCGCGATCGTAGTCTTCAAGAAATAGAGAAATCGCTTTTTCGCGATTGGTGCGTAAATCTTCTGGGGATTTGTGGTAGCTCCAGATCCAATTATTCGGTGTATTGCGAACCTGTTCGATAATGCTATCAACACAAGCATCAAAGCGACTCTTGATTTCTGCGCCCGTAAATTGATAAATCGGATCGATGGAAATGACGGTCAAACCTGCGGCGTTCATTTCGGCATTAAAGCTTGCTGGCCCATCACCAATGCCAATGATCGATTTAGTGCGATCGCTCTCTGACAGTGCAAACATCAATTCATATTCTTTTTGCGATCGGCCAAACGGGACAATGCTATCTAAAATCATCATAAATTTGTGGTACTTTGCGCTCTCATAAAAAACAATTAAAAAAGCCTTGCTAAGCAAGGCTTTTTTTGTTACCACAGAATAAGAAGGCGCTTTGCGCCGTCTTATTCTTAAAGTGCTGCCGCTAACTTCAAGTCGCTAGTTTCAAGAATCTGCTGAAGCTCTTCAGCATCAACGGTTTCGCGTTCAATCAAATCATGGGCAATCTTATCGAGAACATGACGGTTATCAATCAGAAGTTGCTTGGCGCGACGGTAAGCATCAGCTACCAAAATGCCAACTTCTTCATCAATAGTTGCGGCGGTTTCTTCGGAGAAGTCACGCTCAGCAGCAATGTCACGACCGAGGAACATATTGCCATTGGAACGACCTAAAGCAACTGGGCCAAGCTTCTCGCTCATCCCAAAACGCATTACCATTTGACGAGCAGTCGAAGCAACTTGTTGAAGATCGCTAGATGCACCAGTAGTAACTTCCTCATCACCAAAGACAATTTCTTCAGCGATACGACCACCGAGGGCAACAGCCATCTGGTTTTGCAAATAGGCGCGGCTTTGCATTCTCTCTTCAGTCGGCAAGAACCATGTCAAACCACCAGCACGACCACGAGGAATGATTGTGACTTTTTGGATAGCATCATAGTCGGGCATCAAAGCACCAACTAGAGCATGACCAGCTTCATGATAGGCAACTAATTCTTTGCGCTTTTCGCTCATGACGCGATCTTTCTTCTCTGGCCCCACCAAGACGCGATCTACTGCATCGTTGATTTCATCCATCGAGATTTCGGTCAGGTTGCGACGAGCAGCGAGAATAGCAGCTTCGTTCAACAGGTTAGAAAGGTCAGCACCAGTGAAACCTGGGGTGCGACGGGCAATCTTTTCAAGATCGACATCCTTCGATAAGGTCTTGCCGCGTGCATGGACTCCGAGAATTTCCAAACGACCTGCGAAGTCAGGACGATCAACCACAACTTGGCGATCGAAACGACCTGGACGTAATAACGCCGCATCAAGGACATCAGGACGGTTAGTTGCCGCGACGATGATGATGCCTGTGTTACCTTCAAAACCATCCATTTCCGTGAGCAATTGGTTCAGGGTTTGCTCACGCTCATCATTACCACCGCCTAGCCCAGCGCCACGCTGACGACCGACTGCATCAATTTCATCGATGAAGACAATACAAGGGGCATTAGCTTTAGCTTGCTCGAACAGGTCACGTACACGAGATGCACCAACACCTACAAACATCTCGACAAATTCAGAACCAGAGATGCTAAAGAATGGTACGCCAGCTTCACCTGCAACCGCGCGGGCTAGCAATGTTTTACCAGTACCAGGGGGACCAACTAGCAATACGCCTTTAGGAATTTTTGCGCCGACTGCAGTGAAGCGATCGGGATTTTTGAGGAAGTCTACGACTTCAGTAAGTTCAAATTTGGCTTGCTCGATACCAGCAACATCGGCGAATGTAACTTGGGTTTGAGGCTCCATTTGCACACGAGCGCGGGACTTACCAAAGTTCATGGCTTGGTTGCCAGGTCCAGATTGAGCGCGACGTAGTAGGAAAAACAAACCGACTAATAGCAAAATTGGCAAAATCAAGCTGCTCAAGGTTTGCACTAAAGCGCCATCAGTTCGACGGGGGGCAACATCTAGTTCAATGTTGTTTTCTCTAACAGCTTTAGTGAAATCAGGATCATTAGGTAGATTTACACGAACTTTTTTCTTGCCCTCTGGTCCACCAGGGACAGTTACTTCCGCAAAAGAGCGATCGGGGCTAAGGGTGATTCTGGAGACACCTGCGGGTTTCTTTCTAACTTCTTCGAGTAGCTTGCTATAGCGCCATTCACCTTGGGTGGCTGGCTGACTATCGAGGAGTGTTGTTCCTAAGGTAATAACGACAATGCCTAGCAGTGCGTATAGACCAAAATTTTTCCACTTTTTATTATTATTGTCGTTTTTATTATTGCTTTTCACTACTACTGCTCCATCAATAGAGGTGTTCTTAGACGATTTTGCCAAGAACGGATGATTTAATTAATTAATCTTAACGCAAGCGGTCTAGGATCTGTCCAAGTCATTTCAGAATCCCTCTTTGGATCGATAATAAGTACTTGTGCAGAATTAATTTCACATAGATGGCTCAGAAGACTTGGAATTGCTTTCCATCGAATTAGTAAGTGTATAAATAATTTCGCCTATGTACTTATGGCGATCGCATCGCAACATTACAGCTCTTCGGGCAAGCGAAGAAAAGTACCATTCCAGATTTTAGAGAATTGGTGGGG
>NZ_BBJB01000115.1 GCF_016584665.1 Pseudanabaena sp. lw0831 | reverse complement strand
CCGCCCCACCAATTCTCTAAAATCTGGTTTTATATTTAATTTTGCTTAGCTATTCAAATTCGGAAAAATAAACCGACTAATAGCAAAATCAAGCTGTTTAGGGTTTGAAATGATGCGCCATCAGTACGACGGGGAGCCACATCTATTTCAATGTTGTTATCCGTAACAGTTCTGATGAAATTAGGGTCGTTTTGTAGCTTTACGCGAACTTTTTTCTTATCTTCGGAGCCACCAGCAATAGTTACCTCGGCAAAAGTGCGATCGGGGCTAATGCTGATTCTGGATAAACCTGCAGGGGGAGCATCTCAGTTAAGCACTGAGTATAAATGCTTATAGGTGTAGAGATGAGATAATAGAACAAAATCCCCGCGCGAAGCCAATGACACCCGAAGACCAACAAAAGTTAGAAGAATACAGCCAAGGAATTGCCGCAATACTGTATCGGAATGCAGAAGCAAAGAATGCCGAACGGTTAAAGACCTTGGAAGGGATAGAACTAGCTGTGCGAGAGCAAATGTTAGAAAATGTTAGCCCAAAAATCGGTGTTTTTTTGTCGAGACAAGTAGTGGCACAAAAGCAGGAAAAGAGAGGCATCTGAAGAGTTGTATTGGCGATCTGACCATCACCAGCAAGCAAGCAAAACAACTAAACGTAAGAGCAAGAACCCAGCTTAGTCCACACATGGAAAAATGCTGCTTGCTCACCAGTGGCAATGAGTCCTACGCACGAGCAATGAAAAACGTTAAGGCGTTGACAGGGATCGTGGTTAGCCACAGTACTCAACAGCGACTGGTACAACGATACAATTTCCCGCAAGTAGAGTTAGCGGAGACTGTAGAAGAAATGAGCTTAGACGGAGGCAAAGTAAGACTGAGAACAGCCAAAGGGAAAAAAGTGAATGGAAAGATTACAAATCTGTTACCCTGCAAGGAAAAGCAGTAATTGCATATTTTCAGGAAAATCAAGCCTTAGTTGAGAGGGTACAGCAACAGGAATTAGCAGAGATTGTCTCTTGTCTGGGGGATGGACATGACGGTATTTGGAATTTATTCTCACAAATTGCTCCCGTAGAGCAACGCTTTGAAATTCTTGATTGGTATCATCTGGTTGAGCATTTACATGGCGTTGGTGGCTCTATGCGCCGACTAGAAAATGCTGAACAATTTCTCTGGAATGGTGATGTTGAGTCTGCTATAGATTTATTTGAGGGTTGCAAATTTAAAAGAGCGATGAATTTTGTGGACTATTTACGCAAACATTATCTGCGGATTCCTGAATATAGTTACTTCCATAAGTTAGGTCTGACTATTGGCTCTGGTTCAGTCGAATCTTCGATTAAGCAAATTGGGCGGCGCATTAAGATTTCGGGTGCTCAATGGAATCGAAAAAATGTCTCTCAAGTTTTGAAGCATCGCTGTGCTTATCTCAATGATATGCTTGATTCTTGTGAGTATAATTACTCAGTGCCAAACTGAGATGCTCCCACCTGCAGGTTTCTTTCTGACTTCTTCGAGTAGCTTGCTATAGCTCCATTCGCCTTGTGCGACTGGCTGACTTTTTACAGGATTTGTGCATAAGGTAATGACGAGAAGACCTAGCAGTGCGTACAAACCAAATTTGTGCCACTTTTTATTATTGCTTTTCACTACTAAGACTCCATTATTATAGTTGTTAGGTTGTGTTAGCAAAGCGTAATGCACCATCAAAGGTTAAGGTGCTAAGGTGCGTTACGCTATCGCTAAAGCACCCTACAGTGATCTAATTTTAGAGGAGAGTTGCGGCGCAACTCTCCTCTGGGTATAAAAACAAAAATAGTTGAAAATATGCGTGTTGTCTTTTTTGGGACTCCTGATTTTGCAGTTCCTACCTTAGAAAAATTATTGTCAGAGCCAGATTTTGAAGTGGTGGGGGTGGTTTCACAACCCGATACAAGGCGTGGTCGAGGCAACCAAGTTAGTCCACCACCAGTTAAGTCTGCCGCGATCGCAAATAATCCTAATCTCAAAATTTGGCAGCCCGATCGCCTTAAAAAAGATAAAACTGTTCTTGCCGAACTTGAGGCGATTGAAGCCGATGTGTTTGTAGTTGTAGCCTATGGACAGATTCTTTCACAAAAAATCTTGAATATGCCCAAGTATGGCTGCATTAACGTGCATGGTTCGCTTTTACCAAAATATCGCGGTGCAGCTCCGATTCAATGGGCGATCGCTAATGGCGAAGAGTTTACGGGCATTACGACCATGCAAATGGATGCGGGCATTGATACAGGCGCGATGTTACTCAAAGCAGAACTAGAAATCTTGCCTGAAGACAATACAGATACTTTGAGTTTGAAATTAGCTGATTTAGGCGCAAATTTGTTAATTGATACTCTGCGACGATTAGATACTATTACGCCTGAAGCTCAAGATGATGCTTTATCTTGCTATTCGCCGATGATTGGGCGAGAAGATTGGGAACTTGACTGGAGTCTAGATGCGATCGCATTGCATAATCGCATTCGCGCTTTCTATCCCAATTGCTACACAGATTTTCGTGGACAAAGATTGAAAATCACCAAGACAGAGGTTCTTGCTGAAGGAGAGAGTCTTGATTCTGTGGGAAAAGTGATAGAGATTCGTAAAGGCAAAGGATTTGTGGTGCAGGCTGGAAAAGGTTTGCTGCTAATTAAAGAAGTGCAACCTGCGGGTAAGAAACTGCAATCAGGTTGGGATTTTGTCAATGGTGCAAGAATCGCGATCGGTGAATCTATTTCATAAAAATTCATAAAAAAGAAGCGGCGCTCTGCGCCGCTTCTTTTTTATGGTTTTTTAGTATCACTAGGTGCTTGTGCTGGATTAGTGAATGGAGCCTTTTGTGGAGAAAGAGAAGCGAGACGTTTTACTTCATCTTTAAATTCAGCGGGAGCTAACTCTAAACCTTTATCAAACAGTTTCTTTGCTTCATCTTCCTTGCCTTGGATTTGTCTCAATTGGGCTTTACCAACATAAGGACGAAAGTCTTTAGCGCTTTCTTTGATCATTTGATCGTAAGTAGCGATCGCCTCATCAATACGATCTTGTTGACGATAGACTTCACCTAAAATCCAACGAACTGAACCAGTATCCACAGCATTTGCTTGAACTTTGTTAGCTGTTTCCGCAGTCTTGAGCGTATCTTGGAGAATACCAATCGCGGCTTCAGGGCGCTTGTCGGTTAGCTCAATGCTAACGATACTTTGGATGGCAGGAATAAACCCTGGTTTGGTGGTCAAGATCTTGCGATACTCTGCTGACGCATTTTTAGGATCTTTGAGTTCGATGTAAGTACGCGCTAAAGTCATTCGATATTCGGGCTGATCAGGAAAGGTATCAGCAAGAGTTTGTAAAGGTTCGATGGTTTCTTTAGTTTTGCCAAGTTGGTTTCTGAGATTTACAAGACCAATCAGCGCCGTTTGATTTTTAGGATCGCTCTTTAGTACTGCTTCAAAACCCTCGATCTGAATCTTGATCCGATCTTGCTCTGAGGTGTTTTGGTTGGCGTTATTAGCTGCTTGTTGAGCAGGTGGGGCAAATAACCCACCGAGCAGTGGTGCGATCGATACGCCCAAAAACGAGAGCGTAACTACGATTAAGACACCATTAATAATCCATTGCCTTGCTGTACGTTGTGTCACGATATTTACCCTAAATCAAAAATACATCATAGTGTAACCCAACTATAAAACCACGGGGTAGTGCTAAATAGATAATGATGTGCGGCGCGAAGCGCCGCACATCATTACCGCATAACCAACCACGGGACAAGACAGAATTAACCTCAATAAAAATCGCTGTATAATCAAAACAACCCATAAGTTCAGGAGCCAAAGCCGATGGTTAGCCAACTGAGCAAGCCTGACATCATCTATCCCGAAAGTGACGGGAAACCTATGGCAGACAATACTAAGCAGTTTCGATGGATTTTGACTATCCAGCAAAATATTGACTGGCTATACAGTAATGATCCTCAAGTATTCGTTGCTGGCGACTTACTTTGGTATCCTGTTGAGGGACAAACCCAAACTACTGCGGCTCCTGACACGATGGTGATATTTGGTCGTCCTAAAGGCGATCGCGGATCATACAAACAATGGGAAGAGAATAATATTGCTCCTCAAGTTGTCTTTGAGATTCTCTCGCCTAGCAATAAATCTGTAGACATGGCAAGAAAGCTACTTTTTTATGATCGCTACGGCGTTGAAGAATATTACATCTACAATCCTGACAATAACGATCTAGAAGTTTTGATTAGAAACGATGGCAATTTGGATCGCATTCCCGAATCTCATGATTGGGTAAGCCCTCGATTAGGTATTCGCTTTGATATCACCGATGAGCTGCAAATTTATCGTCCAGATGGAACTAAGTTTTATTCTTATATCGAAATCAATACTATGCTGGAGCAGGAATGCTTACGAGCAAATCAAGAGAGTCTCAGGGCGGAGCAGGAGTTTTTACGGGCTGAGCAAGAACATCAACGGGCTGAGCAAGAACGCCAGCGGGCTGAGCAAGCCTCAGTACAACTGAATGAGATGGAAGCGATGCTTAAGCAATATCGCGATCGCTTTGGCGAACTGCCTGAATGAAAAGAGTAGCCAAAGTGCTCGGCTTCGCCGCTCACTTTAGCTACAAAATGGTGAGTGGATCGACATCGATCGCAACTCGCACAGCCTTAGAATTAACTAACATTCGCAACTCTTCTAGACTAGGGACGTTGGGCAAGACTTCAGGAGCAAACTTGAGTAAAATCTGCCAGCGATAACGATTAGCGACTTTAGCGATCGTGGCGGGAGTTGCTCCTAAAATATCCCAATCATTCTCTAATTGGCGCAAATATTCTGCTAATTCATTAGCTGCTTTCTCAACGGCGGTATCACTCTCACTACTGAGATGAATCAACACCATCTGTCCCATCGGTGGATAACGCAAAGCCTCACGCATTTCTAACTCAGTCTGCATAAATGCTTCTAGTTGATAGGTTTGCACCGCTTGCATGGCAGGATGTTCTGGGGTATAGGTTTGCATGATTACTTTGCCATCTTCTTCACCACGACCTGCGCGACCTGCCACCTGTAGCAAGGTTTGGGCGGCTCTCTCTCCTGCGCGATAATCCGAGAAGTTTAATAATCCATCTGCCGATACTACACCCACTAAAGTTACTTGAGGAATATCCAAACCCTTAGTTAGCATTTGAGTTCCCACTAATAAATCTGCTTCTCCAGCCCGAAACTGATCGATTAATAAACGATGCTGATCTTTATTGCGCGTTGTATCACTGTCAAAGCGAATCAAGCGAATATTTGGAAATAATTTTGCGAGTTCCTGTTCGACTTTCTGCGTACCACTGCCAAAATGCTTAAAATAGGGTGAACCGCATTCAGGACAAGCCTTGGGCTGAATTAGGGTGTAGTTACAATAATGGCAGCGTAAATGGGCAGATTTTGGTTGATGGGCAGTAGGTGAGATGGGATCGTGATAGGAGAGTGAAACATCACAGTTAGGACATTCCGCTACATAGCCACATGCTCTACAAGACACAAAAGTACTATAACCGCGCCGATGGATAAAGAGAATCCCTTGCTGTTTGGCTTCGAGCATCTCCGCGATCGCACCTTGCAACTTGCGACTTAAAATCGAGTAATTGCCAGCTTTAAATTCATCACGCATATCCACAACTTCAATCGGTGGCATGTCTTTGTTGCCAATGCGATGGGGAAGTTCTAGATAGATAGATTTACCTTCTTGATGAGCATAGATTACTTCTGCCGAAGGAGTAGCCGAACCGAGGACAAGGGGGATATTTTCTAATTGCGATCGCCATTCTGCGATCGTCCGCGCATGGTAACAAGGTTGGGGCTGATCTTGCTTAAAACTATTGTCATGTTCCTCATCCATGACGATTAAGCCCAAATTAGAAAGCGGTGCAAACACTGCCGATCGCGTACCGATGACAATTTGAGCTTCACCCGTGAGCATCAAGCGCCATGTGTCAAAGCGCTCACCCTCTGATAATTGGCTATGATAAACATTTACTTTCGCATCACCAAATCTCGCTCGAAAGCGATCGGTAAGTTGGGGAGTTAAGCCAATTTCAGGAACGAGAACTAATGCCGATTTTCCAGCTGCGAGGACTGGGGCGATCGCTTGCAGATATACTTCTGTTTTACCTGAGCCTGTGACTCCATGCAGGAGAAAATGCGGCGCGGTTTGATCTGCGATCGCCTTCAAAATTTGTTGCAATGCTGCCTCTTGATCGGGTGTGAGAGCTTTAGGGCGATCGCGTGTGACCGTATGGCTTTTACCACCTAATCGTAGCGACTCTTGTTTAGCGATCGTGACATAGCCTTTATTTGCCAGAGTTTGTATAACCGAAACTGAGGTCTTCGCGGTTTTACATAATTGTGTTTTTAAACATTCCCCACCTTGATGCTGCAAAATCGTGAGAATCTCTGCTTGTCTTGACGTAACTTCGCTATCTGGGGCTTTAAGTATGATGACTACATCTTCATATTTAGGCTGTGGTCGATTTGGCAGTTCTAAAACTGTATCAATCCATTCTAATTTTTGAAGTTCCTTTAAGCCTGAACTAGTATATCTACCAAGCTTTTGTTGAATATAACGACGACTAATCCCCTTGGGATTATGCTTATGCTCTTGCAAAAAATCCCAAACCATTTGTGCTGCTTTTGAGATTGTCCTCACCCCTAACCCCTCTCCCAGAGGGAGAGGGGAAAAAGAATCTTGCTCCCCTTCTCCCAGAGGGAGAAGGGGCTGGGGGGGGAGTGGCTGTTTTATTTTGATTCGGTAATGAGACTGATCTAGCAACTTAGGCGGAAGAGCGGTTTTTACTGTCTGCATAACAGGTGTACGATAATAATCCGCCGTGCGAATCAACATCTCCCAATAAGTCTTTGGGAAAATACCTGAGCTAACTACGGCACTAACTGATTTAATCTCTGTATCTAAATTTGCGATCGCTGAAGTGTCAGAAATTTGTAATGCGATCGCCCCTACATGACGATTACCTAAGGGAACGCTAAGAATATCCCCTATTTGAATATTAATATCTTCGGGAATACGATAAGTTAGCAAATCGTCAATACCAATACAATCAACTAGCACGCTAACAAAGCGATCGCTAGAAATGCTCATTAAATCAAATAGTTCCATATCCTACTATTTATAGACTGCAATACTTTGGGGCTATTTCTCTTTACTGCTTCTCCATTTTCTACCAAAACTTATGATGAAGAGTATAAACTTTAGAAACCATTTAAGAATTACTTTCTACGGTCAAAAGCTCTAAGAGATCCTCCTCAATCCCCCTTAAAAAGAGGGAAGAATTAAATTCTCCCCTCTTTTTAAGCTACCGTGTACACACAAGTCGGTATAAACCCGATTTAGAAAAATTTTGGTTCTTGAAACCTTTATTTTTCGTTCGATATTGTCAATAAGCTTAAATTATTGACAATATGTATCTTTTTTGGAAAGCTTGTACAGCAAGGGTTTTAGGACTTGTGTGCACAGTCTTTCGACTTGTGTGTACACGGTAGCTTTTTAAGGGGGGCTGGGGGGGATCTAGACAATTCTTAAATGTTTTCTTATATATCTAAAGAAAGATTTATATTTCTTTAACCTAATCTAAAAATAAAACGCAGTACACTCTATAAAAGCCCTTAGTAATTGAGAAAATGGACATGATTTAGTCTCTTAGCATAGCATTAACGCAGGTTTGCTTCTTCTTTCAAGGACTCCTTACTCCTTTTAATTTAGAAGTAATTTAAAACAAAAAATAAAGTCTGTTATTTTAACATTTTTCATTAGGACTGGAGTAAGAATCGTGGCTGAAGATGGTAAACCAAGAACGGTAGATACGTTGTTTGCAGGTGGCGGCGAAATGGGGGAGCTAATGCGATCGCTAGATTGGTCGCGTACCCCCTTAGGTGCAGTCGAAAGCTGGCCTTATAGCCTCCGTACCTTAGTAAGTATGATGCTAAGCAACGACTTTGGCATGTTGATTTTCTGGGGACCAGATTTGGTGCAGATGTACAACGATGGCTACCGACCTATTCTTGGTTCACTGAAGCATCCTTATGCCATGGGGCAATGCGCTCGGGACTGCTGGCGAGAGATTTGGGATGTTATAAACCCAATGTTTGAACAAGTACTCACTACTGGAATAGCGGTTAGTTCCGATGATTTTATCCTCTATATGAATCGTGAGGGATTTATAGAGGAGACACATTTTATCTACTCTTATAGCCCGTTACGTGATGATGACAGCAGCATTAATGGGATTTTAGTAACCGTAACTGAGACAACAAAGCAGGTTTTAGCGGAGCGCCGCGTCAGAGTTTTACGAAACTTAGCCGCGCAGCTTCATGAAGTTCTCTTAAGCGAACAGATTTGTCAAACTAGTACTGAAGTGCTAACCACTAATCGTGAGGACGTGCTATTTGCGCTAATTTATTTATTAGACCAAAATGGTGTTAAAGCGAACTTAGCAGGGGCTAGCGGATTATTACCTGCTACAAGTTTTACTCCTGATGTAGTGACCCTAAATGAGCAGACTGATATCTATCCGTGGTCTAAGCCTATGCAAAGTCTTACTAAGCAAGTAGTGACAGATCTCACTGCTTGGGATGGATTTGCAGAAGCAGGAGAGTGGCTTTATCCAGAACCACCGCATACAGCTCTAAGTCTGCCTCTAATTAGTAGTTCTACCCAACAAGTTATTGGTTTTCTGATCATCGGGATTAGTCCTCGCTTAGTCCTAAATGAAAAGTATCAAGAATTTTTGGAACTTGCTAATATTCAAATGGATATAGCGCTGGACAATGTAAACACCTATAAATCTGAACAAAGACGTGCTGAAGCTCTACAGGAAAGCGAAGGACGTTTCCGTAACATGGCTAATAATGCACCAGTTATGATCTGGGTTACCGATTCTACAGGCTACTGTACATTTCTTAGCCAAAGTTGGTATGACTTCACAGGACAAACTGAAGAGACAGGCTTAGGATTTGGCTGGTTAGATGCGACGCACCCAGAAGATCGTGAATATGCTGAAAACTCATTTATTACTGCTAATCAGAACCATGCAGCATTTCGTGTAGAATACCGCTTCCGACGTAAAGATGGTGAGTATCGTTGGGCAATTGATGCAGCTAGCCCTCGAATTACAGAAGAGGGACATTTTGAGGGTTACGTTGGTTCTGTGATTGATATTACTGGGCGTAAAGAAATAGAAATAGAACGCGATCGCCTTCTTCAACTAGAACAAACTGCTCGTGCAGAGGCAGAGTTTCAACGAAGTCGCCTTAACTCAATTCTGCTGCAAGCTCCCGCTTTTATTGCGATTGGTCGTGGTCGCGAGCTTAAGTTTGAGTTTGCTAATGCTCCCTATTATGAGATAACTGGCAACCGCGAACTAATCGGTCGCACTGTGCGAGAAGCCTTCCCCGAACTAGAAGGACAGGGATTTTTTGAACTGCTTGATCAGGTATTTGACACTGGAGTGACGTTCTTCGGTGAAGAAATGCCAGTTCTATTAAATCGACGTGGTGATGGCAACTTGGATAAAATATTCGTCAATTTAATCTACCAAGCTCTCTACGATAGTAATAATATTATTGAAGGAGTCTTAGTCTTTGGCTTTGACGTCACTAAACAGGTTGTAGCCAGACAGCAAGCCGAATCCTTATCAGAAGACTTAAAAGCTCAACAAATTGCCTTGCAAAAAAGTGAAGCTCATGTTAATCGGCTAATTGAAGCCAACAACCTTATGGGGGTAATTGTGGCAGCAGGTGATGGCACGATCACAGAAGCCAACGATGCTTTTTTGAAAATGGTTGGTTACACACGAGAAGAATTAGAAAATGGGGAAGTGAACTGGAAAGCAATGACACCCCCCGAGTGCATTGAACAAGATATGAAAGTTATACATGAACTAATCACCTCTGGAAGCGCTACACCACATGAGAAAGAATATATCTGCAAAGATGGTAGTCATTTACCAATTCTGATTGGAGCGACACCGATCGAAAAGGGGCAACTTGGTTGGGTGTGCTATGTTGTAGATCTAACTGAAAGTAAAAAGTCTGAGACTTTGTTACGTAAGCAAACCGAGGAGTTATCTAGAATAAATCAGGTAAAAGATGAATTTCTGGCCACGGTTTCTCATGAGTTACGGACTCCTCTCAATGCCATATTGGGCTATGCGACAATGCTGCGTACTAGAAAGCTAGATGCAGTCAAGACAGAGCAAGCGCTAGAGACAATTGAACGTAGTGCTAGGGCTCAAAATCAGTTGATTAACGATTTATTAGATGTATCTCGTATCATAACTGGAAAACTCCGCTTAGATGTCCGTCCACATACCCTTATTCCATTAATTAACTCAGCGCTCGATTCCATTCGTCCTGCTGCGGAAGCTAAAAATATTCGCATTCAAAGTATTTTAGACCCTGATGCTGGGCTTGTTTCTGGCGATTTGGATCGCCTCCAACAGGTGCTTTGGAATTTACTTACCAATGCCGTTAAGTTTACGCCCAAAAATGGTCAAGTTCAGATTCGACTGCAACGAGTTGATTCTTATGTTGAAGTTACCGTAAGTGATACTGGTCAGGGAATTAGTCCTGAATTTCTACCATATGTTTTTGATCGCTTACAACAAGCTGATAGTAAGACTACTAGAGTACATGGTGGCTTGGGATTAGGGCTAGCAATTGTCCGTCATTTAATCGAGCTACACGGCGGTAAAGTGTATGCAGACAGTGCAGGAGAAGGATTAGGAGCCACCTTCACGATCAATCTACCGATCATGATCTTTCGTCCAGACTCTGAACATCGTGAGCAAGTACATCCTACAAGTAGCGAGGCAACCTCTTTAAGCGACGCAATTAGATTGGAAAGCATGAAGGTTTTAATTGTGGATGATGAAGTAGATGCCCGCGAAATGCTAGCCTCACTACTAAATATAAATGGAGCAGAGGTACAGATAGCAACATCTGCTATGGATGCTTTAAATATAATCATGCAATGTAATGCTGAACAACTACCTGACCTATTAGTCAGTGATATCGGTATGCCAGAAGTCGATGGCTACATGTTTATTCGTCAACTTCGAAATTTAGCACCAGAACAGGGTGGCAGGATTCCCGCGATCGCGCTTACCGCCTATGCCCGAACTCAAGATCGGATCAGGGCACTAGAGGCAGGATTTCAGTCTCACGTCCCCAAACCAGTTGAACCAGAAGAATTTGTGGCGGTAGTGGAATCTTTTAAGAAGCACTTGTGAAGCTTTAATGCCTAAATCATAAAAGCATTATGGCGATCGCGGCAGTAAAAATTATGTATCTAGAAAAATCTCAACCTTGTTTGCAAACTCAGTTATTGGAGCATATCCAATTATTGCTTTATAGCTTTCATCATTGGACTGGTGATACTTTACTAACGATTCCCAATTACCAATCACCTTTAGAAATCGCAGATTCATTATTTAATGCAAATTTTGTAGTTGTTTCTCATGGCTCTCAAGCCGATCCAATTCTTAACTATGGCAATCAAAAAGCACTCGATCTATGGAAAATGGATTGGCACACTTTTATTTCAACTCCATCACGATATACTGCCGAGGTAATGGAACTTAGTGAGAGAGAACAACTTTTAGCACAGGCAAAATCGCAAGGATATATTAGTAATTATCGCGGGATCAGGATTGCGAGTACAGGCGATCGCCGCATTCTCACCCTCCAATCTCACGCGATCGTCCAAAGCCGCCAAATAAAACTGCATCTTCCCCACATATTCAGGCAAAAACTTCCCAATCTTTAACTCAACCGCCACCAAACACTTCAGCCCACGGTGATACAGCAACAAATCAATAAAATACTCCTCATCACTAATCTCTAGACGATATTGACTACCCACAAAAGTAAACATCCCACCCATCTCTTGCAAAAATGGTTCCACTCTTGTCAAAATCGCCTTCTCAAGTTCGCGTTCACTATGTTCATCCGCTAATTCCAGAAAATCAAATGTGTATGCATCCTTAACAGCAAGCTTGGCGCGATCGCGCATCTCCTCTGACAAAGTGCGATCAAAATTTGTTTGATTCAGCAAAGTCTTTTCGTAGGTTTTGTTCTCGATTTGGTGAATTAACACATTCTTTGTCCAGCCAAATTTTTGTGTCATGCGAATGTAAAACTCTCTCTGCAAGTCGTCTTTACACTTCTCCAAGATCACCAAATTATGAGTCCAGCCAATTTCTGCCACCAATGGTGTCAGTTTTTCATTGCCGTGGTAAGTAAGGTAGAAATCCCGCATTCTCCAAATATTCCGCGCCGAAAACCCAGCCATACCATGAAACTCAACCTGCAAATCCTGAGCTAATTGTTCCACCACTGACTTACCCCAACCAGCGCTCTCTTGACGAGTAACAATTAACTCACCAATATCCCAATAAAGCGCCATTAACTCTCGATTGACCGCCTTTAAAGCCTCATACTGAGCAGCACGAATCCGATGCTTCACCGCCACTAACAAACTTCGATAATCTTCTGTAACTTCAATTGTCATATCTTTAGATTGTTACAACACTAAAGGAATATCACTCAGCATCGATACTAGTAATGAGAAATAAAAACATACTGTAAGTGTAATATAGCCTACTCATTAGCTTATGCCTTGAACAGCAAGCTTAATCTTTCAACTAATTCATCCATTGTAAGCTGAAATGATTCTGCAAAGGATGACACAGGCAAGCGATCGCCTTTATTTTCAAACATAGAAATCGTGCGATCGCTAAAATCACAAGAATTTGAGTAGAAGCTGTCATATATTGGATTCAGCCCACTGAAGACAAAGTATGAATACAAATAACACTGAACCTTGGTTACAAAAAGAACTATTACAACATATCCAATTATTACTCTATAGCTTTCAGCATTGGACTGGAAATATTTTAATCCCAACTACCGATCTCAAATCACCGTTAGAAATTGCAAATTTACTATTCAATGCAAATCTCGTAGTTGTTTCTCATGGCACTCAAGCCGATCCGATTCTCAACTATGGCAATCAAAAAGCACTTGATTTATGGAAGATGGATTGGCACACTTTTATTTCAACACCATCACGATATACGGCTGAGGTAATGGAACGCGGTGAAAGAGAACAGCTTTTAGCTCAGGCAAAATCTCAAGGATATATTAGTAATTATCGCGGGATCAGGATTGCAAGTACAGGCGATCGCTTCTATATCGACCAAGCGATTATCTGGAATGTAGTAGACCAAGAGGGGGAACTTTGGGGACAAGCCGCAACTTTTCAGGACTGGGAAGCAATTTAAACCTCAAAAAGAGAGATGCACTTTGCGCCATCTCTCTTTTTGATAACTCCCGTAGTGGCAGCTTTATATTAAAATTATTTACAATTGAATAAGATTCAATACAAAATCATTACAAAGCTATTCCTACGAAATTCCTAAGAACAGAACTATGATTGTCGCAATCCCTGAACCATTTAAAACTGTGGTGACCTTTGCTCACCCACTGCTGATGCTCGCAACTTTATTTTTGGCGCTTTATGCAGGTTATATCGGCTGGCAATATCGCAAAATTCGCAGCACTGAGGGGGAAGAGAAAAAAGCCCTGATTGCCAAACGTTACAATATCCTTCATCACAAGCTTGGATCGGTCTTTTTGGTGTTGATGGTGGCGGGCGCTGTCGGCGGTATGGCTGTAACCTATAACGATAATGGCAAGTTATTTGTGAGTGCGCATTTGTTAGCTGGTCTAGGTTTAGCATTTTTGGCAGCATTGTCGGCTGCTTTTGCGCCAATATTGCAACAGGGCAAAGAATGGGCGAGGGTAACTCATATCACCGTAAATACTGCCTTGATTGGTGTTTTTGCATGGCAAACCTTCACAGGTTGGCAAATCGTACAAAGAATTTTAGAAAAAATGTTCAAAGCTGCCTAATATCGCTAACCCAAAAGAGAGTTGCGGCGCATCGCGCCGCAACTCTCTTTTAGGTAATATCGCAAAGCGCCTTTTGGTTTAACGATAGTTTGTAAATTGAAGTGCTAGTGGAAAGTCTTCTGCTTTTACGAGTTGGATGATTTCTTGGAGTTCATCTTTTGATTTGGAAGTAACCCGTAAAGCATCTCCTTGGATAGAAGCTTGAGCTTTTGGAAAAGCATCACGAATAATTTTAGAAAGTTTTTTTGCTTGATCCTGTTCAATACCTTTTTTTAGCTTAATAATTTGCACGACCCGATTACCGCTAGCAGACTCAATTTCACCGTAGTCAAAGATTTTTAGAGATAAGCCTCGTTTGATCGCTTTAGATTGCATCACATCGACCACGGCAGTGAGCGTCATTTCACTATTAGTGTTAATCGTTATCGATTCTTTTTCAAGTTCGACTTCTGTTTTGGTACTTTTTAAGTCATAGCGACTGACAATTTCACGGCGAGTTTGATCGATCGCATTTACAAGTTCTTGATGATCAAAATCGCTAACCACATCGAAAGAATAACTGGAAGCCATAGATTTATTTTAGATTTTAGATTTTATTACGTAATGTATCCCATCGTACCAAAAAACTAATAACAGAAAGTTGGTGCAAAGCGCCAACTTTTTGTTATTCCCATAGGCGCTTGCCTTCTGCACCTTGCAAGCGATCGTGGGTGTCACGCAAAAGCTTAGGGATATCTAAGTTTTCTGGGCAGCGTGGCAAACAATCGCCACAGTCAGTGCAGCGAATCGCTTTACTTCCTGGGAACCAATGCCCAGCATTTTCAAACATTTTGTAGCGATATTTGCCAAATTCCACCATATCAAAACTGACGGCTAAATTTCTTAGGCGTAACACTTCAGGAATATTGATATCTTCAGGGCAAGGCAAGCATTCGTAACACTGAGAACAGCGATCGCCTTCTAAAACTGTATAGCGGCGATTAATGCAATCAAGAACTGCTTGCTCTAACTCGGACATTGGCTCATCGTTGTCCCATGCATCTTGATGCGAGTCGATTTCGGCGGGATTAGCTGCTCCGAGGCTGAGAGTATGCACACGGGGATCGCTGAGCAGGAAGCGATCGCACATATAGAGAGCCGTAAATGGATAACTAACGCCTGCTAATTCTTCCGAAGGGTTGTACAGCATTCCGCCTTTATCCGATGGCGAGATGATAAATACACCCATGTCTTTTTCATGGGCAAGCTGCACGGCGGCGGCATTACGCTGGTTGAAGAAATAATAATGTAAGTTGATTGATTCAAACAAATCGGTGTTGATCGTGTCAAGAATTACATTAAGGGGAGCGTGGGTGGAAAATCCGACATGACCAATCATCTTTTGATCGACAGCTTCTCTGACTGCTTTCATACAGCCTTGGGGATTAGTGACTAGAGCAAGATGCTCTTGCAAATTAATTCCATGAATATCAAAGTTGTCGATATAGTCCACATTCAGCTTTTTGAGGGACTGCTCGATCTGGCGACGCATCGAGTCAGCATCTTTGGTGGGTGAAATTTTGGTAGTCAGATAAAAGCGATCGCGTTGTTTACTCAATCCATTTCGCATCGCCTTACCGATAAATTCTTCGCTCTTGCCATAGCCTTGCGCAGTTTCAATATGATTGATGCCAACTTCTAGCGCTCGTGCGATCGTTTGATGGGCATTCTCCGCAGATTCCATATAGCGCATCGCTCCTAATGAAAAGACTGATAGGAGCATCTCAGTTTTGCCAAAACGACGGTAGCGCATAGTTAATTCCTAGATGTATTGAGAACGGCGGTAATGCACCGCCGTTCTTTTTTAGAACTGACGACGACCGAAGATGAGAATAGCGATCGCCAAGGTCAACAAGGCATAACTCAATATATAAACCCCATTGTTAAACATATCTAAAAAGCTTGGCAGAATATTATAAACCGCTTCGTTTTTGAGGTTAGAACGGGATAAGTCGGGCAAAATCATATAAAAAGTTCGCGTTACTGTCTGCAAACTAGGATTTTTAGAAATCTCACCTAGTAACAACAAATCACGACTAAAATTTCCGATTAAATAGGCGGCTAGGGTCAGCAAAGAGGCAATTAGCGAACCTGAAAAGGAACCAAATAAAATTGCGATCGCCCCTAGCAACATAATTTGCCAAAAGATAAAAAAGTTAGCTGCGAGAATTGCAGGAATCGGGATCGCAATGTTTTTGATTGCCATCAGAGCAATAAAAATGACAGTCATAATCGACACCAGCGCCCCAACCACGCCAGTTAAGCCCAGATGCTTTCCTAACACAAATTCAGTGCGGTGCAATGGCTTGGCAATCAGAACAAAAATTGTGCGCTTGTCGATCTCTTTATTAATGAGATTTGTGCCAACTAACACCGCCACAATCAAACTCACCACCTCGATCGCCGCGATACCAACATCAACGATCATCTTTGCCGATGAGTCATAGGAAAACTCTGGCAGCATCAGCATCGCTGAAACCACGATCACGGTATATAGCAAAGATAAGTAAAGTACCTGTTCGCGCACGGTTTCGCGAAATACATTGGTAGCGATCGCCCAAATGCGACCTAAACTTAGACTAATATTCAGGCTAAAGTTCATAGGTCATCAAAATCCTCAATAGTCCTAACATAATTGCATTTTACCGCACAATTAGAGGAGCTATGGCTCCTCTAATTGTGCGGTATGCTAACAACCTATGAAAAACTTGCCATCAATTCTTCCCTTTATCCAAGAGTTAACCAAACAAGTGGGCGATCGCTTACTTGCAGATTTTGAACAGGCGCGAGTTGCGATCGCTAAGGGCGATGGCAGCCTTGTGACGAAAAGCGATCGCTGGGCAGATGCATATATCAAGGCAGCACTCGAACAAGAGTTTCCTGAATTTGGTGTATTAACTGAAGAATCAACCCAAATTCTGCCCGATCGCGAATGGGTTTGGGTAGTCGATCCCCTTGATGGTACTACCAATTTTGCAAGGGGAATTCCGATTTGGGGCATATCTTTGGGGCTATTGCATCACGGCACACCAGTTTTTGGTTACGTAGCAATTCCACCATTACGCCAAAATATTTACGGCTGGTCAAATGAGCATGGTTCAGCGGCATTTTTTAATGACCAGCCGATTAATTTACCTGAAGTTTCGCCCGATCCTGATGCACTTGGCAATTATTTCTTTAGCGCCTGTTCTCGCAGTCTCGAAAAAATGGGTCGCTCGAAGTTCCCTTTTAAACTGCGGATGTTGGGTGTAGCTAGCTATAACATTTTGACCGTTGCGATCGGCTCCACTATTGGCGCAGTGGAAGCTACTCCCAAGATTTGGGATATTGCTGCTGTTTGGGTAATCCTGAAAGCGATCGGTGCTATCTGGGTTCCCTTAGAAGCATCACCAGATATCTTTCCATTAGAGATGGGCAAAGATTACAGTCAGCACAATTTCCCAACTCTTGTGGTTAGTCATGCTGAGCTTTTACCAATGGCACGAGAAGTAACAAAACCATTTACCCTTTAGTCGCAATGCGATCGTCAAAGACAAAACATTCACCTTGCCAGAGACTTTCTTCGGGAGGGACTTCTGCTAGATATTTGAGAATGCCACCTTTGAGATGGTAGACCTCATCAAAACCTTGAGCTAGCATATAGGCGCTTGCCTTCTCGCAACGGATGCCACCTGTGCAGAACATGGCGATTTTTTGTTGCTTATTAGTACTAAGATTAACTTCCACATATTTAGGAAACTCGTAGAAGAAATCTAAATTAGGATTGACCGCACCTTCAAAAGTTCCAAATTCGACTTCATAAATATTGCGCGTATCAATGACTAATACATCAGGATCACTAATTAGCTGATTCCAATCTTGAGGATCTACATAGATTCCCACTTCTTTACTAGGATCAATATCGGAAATCCCAAACTTCACAAGTTCTTTTTTTAGCCTTACCCTCAGCTTGTTGTAAGGCATGACATCAGAAGTAGTTTCCTTATGTTCCAAATTTTGTAAACGGAGGTCAGATCGCAAATAACTTAAGAGAGCGTCAACACCTTCACGATGACCTGCGATCGTTGAGTTAATGCCTTCTTGTGCTAATAAAATCATCCCTTTGAGTTCATGACTATTACACAAATCAATAATTGTAGGACGCATGGATTTGTAATCAGCTAGATCAGCAAAATGATAGAATGTAGCCACAATAAAAGGCTCAGATTTCTCTAAATACTTGGCAAGAGATTTTTCCATCACAAAATTAGTGAGCTTTTCGCCACGACAAGTTACTTGTTGTGCTTTGCCTAAAGTAAACCCTCGATTTTTAAAAAAGGCTCTCGCAGTAATACTTACTTCCACAAATAAACGTTCTATTTTCAATTCTAGAGCCTTAGCCTCGATCGCACGATATAGCCTTGTGCCAACGCCGCAGCGCTGATAGTCCTTATGGCAAAAGAAACAATCAATATGACCGTTAGTTTCTAGTTGAGCAAAACCAATGATTTTGCCTTCTTCTTCAGCAATGTAAGTAAAGTTGCTAGTACAATCTTCTGTCCAGTCGGTGAAATATAAATCATCAGGGGCCCAAGCTTGAACCTGTGCAGGTGAATAGTCGCGAATATTCACTTCGCGGATCGTGTCATGGAATAACTGCGCGATCTGATCGCTGTCTTGTTTCTGGAATAGTCGAATTAGCATGATTTCAAATTGAGTTGTGCAGGATGAGCAGCGCGAAATGCTGCTCATCCTAAAAAGAATAACGCGATCGCAGGCTGTTTATTTGCCAATGCAAAATCTACTAAAAATTTGATCTAAGACTGATTCTGTAACTTCTTCACCTGTGATCTCACCGATCGCACTAATGGCATCTCGTAAATCAATTGTCCAGAAATCAAGTGGCAACTGATCAGCGATCGCAATTTGGACATTAGCTAAAGATTGAACGACACGCAATAAACAAGCTTTCTGACGCTGATTGATGGCAACTTCGAGATTAGCCGCCGCGATCGACTCTTGGTGAATACATTGCAAAATTGCTGCTTCAAGATCTTCGATTCCCTGTTGCTGAGAAGCTGCGGTTTTGACCATAGGAATGCCCTCACCCCCTAGCCCCCTCTCCCGCAGGAGAGGGGGAGTAAGAATTTGCTCTTGCTCCCCCTCTCCTGCGGGAGAGGGGCTGGAGGTGAGAGATTCTTGCTCTCCTCTCCCCATGGGAGAGGGGCTGGGGGTGAGGGCAAGATCAATCTTGTTAACCACCAAAATCACAGGGCGATCGCGTACAGTTGCATAGATTTCCGCATCCTTCTCAATCCAGCCCACACTAGCATCAATTACCATCAATACTAAATCCGCAGACTGAGCAGCTTGGCGCGATCGCTCCACCCCGATCTTCTCCACCACATCCTCAGTTTCCCTAATCCCTGCGGTATCGAGAACTTGAATAGGAATCCCGCCAACTACTAATTGTGAATCGACAACATCACGAGTTGTCCCCGGTAAATCCGTGACAATCGCCCGATCGCTACGGCTCCATGCATTCAGTAAACTGGATTTACCAACATTGGGACGACCGACAATCGCCACTTTCAGCCCCGTTCGCAATAGTTCACCGCGATCGGCAGTTGCTAATATCTGTTGTGATTCTGTAGAAACTGCCGTAACTTCTGTTTTGACCCATTCCACATCAAGGGGTGGTAAATCATCTTCAAAATCGATTCTGGCTTCGATTTCAGTTAAGACATTCAAGCATTTACCACGCAAATATTTTAAAGACTGAGCAAGTTTGCCACGAAGTGAAGCGATCGCGGCTTGAGCAGCTTGGGCAGACTTCGCACCGACCAAATCATTAATACTCTCAGCTTGGGTGAGATCGATGCGACCATTGAGAAAAGCTCTCAGACTAAACTCTCCCGCTTCCGCTAATCTTGCCCCCTGCTCTAGGCAAAGATTTAACACCTGCTGCACCGCCATAATCCCCCCATGACAATGAAATTCCACTACATCTTCGCGGGTAAAAGAACGTGGCGCTTTCATCAATAACAACAGACTTTCATCGACAATGGTTTTCGTGGATGGATGCTTCACAAAGCCATAGAGAATGCGATGACTTTCCCAAACTTGCTTGCCACCAGCATAAAAAATTTGCTGCGCGATCGCTACTGCACGATCTCCTGATAATCGCACAATACCCACACTGCCCTGTTGTGGTGAAATAGCAGTAGCAATTGCCGCTATCGTATCAGATAAACTCATTGATTACCCTCAAAAACTGATAAATGATTTATGATTACTTATGATTGATATAGAGTGAGAAAAGATATGATTGTAGATAAAATTTAAAAATCAATTTTGCGTGGTTGGGGGATATATCTGACAAGGGGGAATTTTCGAAAGTATCAAGTCCGTTTTTAATATATTAACTTTTTATCTATTTTCAGGCTGATTTTTTATCCGAGTCTTCTTAACTTATGGCTAAAGCTACTAAAGGTGATTTATCAACTTACCAAAAAAAGCGTACCAATTCTTCAAATAGGGCGGCAGCAAAAGCTGGAAACAAGTTGCAAGAGACATTGCACGAGCTAGCATTTCAAAAATTTGCCCTTGATCAAGCTGCGATCGTTGCCGTTACTGATTTGGATGGGAAGATCACTTACGCAAATAGTAAATTTTGCGAAATCTCTGGATATAGTCAAGACGAACTATCAGGCAACAATCATCGAATTATCAACTCAGCGTATCATCCACCTAATTTTTTTGCCGAGCTATGGGATACCATCTCCAGTGGAAAAGTATGGCGTGGTGAAATCCGTAATAAGACTAAAGATGGAGTATTTTACTGGACTGATAGCACGATCGTGCCCTTATTAGATGATCATGGTAAGCCCATAAAATATCTATCAATTCGCTTTGATATTAGCGATCGCAAAAAATTTGAAGAAACTTTACGACTACAAGAACGGGCGATCGCTTCTAGCCAAAATGGCATCGTGATCACAGACTGCCTGCTCCCTAACAATGCAATTGTTTATGTAAATCCTGCTTTTGAACAAATCACGGGCTATGAAGCTAGTGAAGTAATCGGCAAAAATTGTCGCTTCGTGCAAGGAACCGATGTATTCCAACCTGAGAAAGATATTCTTAGAAATGCAATTAATAAAGGAGAAGCGTGCAGTGTTGTGATCAGGAACTATCGCAAAGATGGCTCTTTGTTTTGGAATGAGTTAAATATTTCACCAATCTTTGATGACAATGGTAAGCCGACTCACTTTATCGGTATCCAAACTGATATCACGGCTCGTAAAGAAGCAGAAAAAGATTTAAAACGACAAATGCGCCTCACAGTATTACTTAATCGAATTACTGATGAAATTCGTCAAAGCCTTGATGTAAACAGCATTTTTCAAACGGCTGCTCATCAAATCCAGCTAGCTTTTCGGGCAAGCCGATGCCTCATTTACAAACTAGACTATGAAGGTCAAAGCTCAGTTTTACAACCTCATATTTCTCTCATGTCAGAGCAATTAGCTGACAAAATTTTTTCTGTAAAAGACATTGAATTACCTTTATTAAATGGTGCTTTTGGGCAAAGAGTTTCTAATCAAGATCGGGCGATCGCGATTACAAATGTTTATACAGAGCAGGCTTTAGATGAATTTGGGGAATTATTCTATCGAATGCAACTACGATCGCTATTAGCCATCCGCACTTCATCCCATGGATTGACCAATGGCATTATTTTATTGCACCATTGCAATAGCTTTCACGAATGGACAATTGAAGAAAAAGAGTTGCTTGAATCCGTGGCAAATCAAGTCAGTATAGCTCTATCACAGGCAAATTTACTCATTCAAGAAACCCGTCAACGCGAACAACTACTCAAACAAAATGCAGAATTAGAAGAAGCCCGAATTATTGCAGAAGCTGCCAATCGCTCAAAAAGTGATTTTTTGGCAACAATGAGCCATGAGATCCGTACGCCCATGAATGCGGTAATTGGGATGACGGGAGTCCTACTCGACACAAATTTAACTAAAGAACAACGGGAATTTGTGGAGATTGCTCGCAATGCGGGTAGTACATTACTGACGATCATCAATGATATTTTAGACTTTTCTAAAATTGAATCAGGACATCTAGAATTAGAAGAACAAACCTTTGATTTGCGAACTTGCTTGGAAGATACAATCGAATTGCTATCAGCTAAGGCCTTTGAGAAAGATATTGAACTCGGTTATTTGATTCATCCCGATGTGGATTTGATTGTAATTGGTGATATGAGTCGTTTAAGACAGATTTTGACAAATCTGATTGGCAATGCAATCAAATTTACTAGTCGCGGTTCTGTGAATATTTCGATCACGCAAATACTCATTTCACATTATTTACGCTGTGAACTCAGCGATCATCATGAAGAAACTCAGTTATTAAGAACCTTACAATTTGCAGTTAAGGATACGGGAATTGGTATTCCTAGCGATCGCTTACATCGATTGTTTCAACCCTTTAGCCAAGTTGATGCCTCCACCACAAGGCAATATGGTGGTACTGGGCTAGGACTTGCGATCAGTAAGCGTTTATGTGAAATCATGGGCGGCACAATGTGGGTGGAGAGCAGTGTTCAGGAAGGTTCTACCTTTTACTTTACAATTACGGCTCCAGTATACGTTTGGGGACAGCCTGCGACAATCAGTACTTCACCGACCTCGCCGCGATCGCCACAATCAATTAGCCAAACAATCAGTCAAAGTATTGCTCAGGGCTTAGCAAATCAGACAAATACGGCGCGAATTTCTCTAGGCTCACTCAAGAAAGGTTTTGCCTTTGATTCACAAATGGCTAAGAATCATCCATTGCGGATTTTGCTAGCTGAGGACAATGTTGTTAATCAAAAAGTTGCCATACATATTTTGCAACGTATGGGCTATCAGGCGGATGTGGCGGCTAATGGGTTAGAGGTAATATCTGCACTTTCACAGCAACCCTATGACTTGGTGTTTATGGATATGCAAATGCCACAGATGGATGGGCTTGAAACTACTCGAGCGATCGAACAAAATTGTCAAAATGGTAAAATCATATCTAAGCCGAGGATTGTGGCGATGACCGCCAATGCTATGCAAGGAGATCGGGAGATTTGTCTAGCAGCTGGCATGGATGACTATCTCAGCAAACCAATCCATAACTCGGAACTCGTGCGGGTGTTAGAAGAATGTCCTTCAGTTAAACCAATTAGCCCTATGACCATAGCTTCAATCAACATGTCTACGCTTCTTGAAGCCGTCAATGACATCGGCGGCGAAGATCCAAATTTTTTGATGGAACTAATCGATAGTTATCTAGATAATTCACAATCACTCCTCCAAGAGTTATATACTAGTTTTGCACAGAAAAATTTTGAGGTGATGTTGCTGACTGTACACACCTTAAAATCTTGCAGTAGTGTAATTGGCGCTGAAAATCTAGCAACTCTATGCCGTGGATTAGAAACAAATCTGCGCAATCAAAAATATGAGGACTTAGATATCAAAATCAATAAAATTACTGATGAATATGCAAATGTTAAATCTGAATTAGAACATGAAAAATATCACTAAGAGCTTCAGGTAGACGCATATCTGTTAATATCAATTTCACCGTCTAACCATGTAATGACAATCGATGATAGTAGCGATCGCAATAAGCATCCAATCATAACAACAAGCCAAAAAACGAATATTTTTGAGACATCATCATCTAAGACTCCTTTAATTTTAATTGTAGATGATGACTCTTTTATGCGAAAAATTTTGGTACGTTATTTGGAACGCGAAAATTATCGTGTGGTTGAGGCGACTGACGGCATGGAGGCTTTAAAAATTTATCAAGAATGTCACCCAGATATAATTTTACTGGATGCAATGATGCCTGTTTTAGATGGATTTGAATGTTGCTCACGTCTACAAAAACTTCCCCACGGCGATCACACACCCGTATTAATTATTACTGCCCTTGAAGATCGAGAGTCGGTAGATCGCGCCTATGCAGTGGGAGCTTCGGACTATGTAACAAAGCCAATTCACTGGGCTGTCTTGCGTCAAAGGGTACGCCGTTTGCTCGATCAAGCTAATCTTCGCCAACAGCTTGAATCAGCCAATCAACAATTAGCAATCGTTGTCCAAGAATTAAGAAGATTGGTCTCTATTGATGGCTTGACCCAAGTCGCTAATCGTCGCTGTCTAGATGAATATCTGGAACAAGAATGTAAGCGATCGCAAAGAGAACAAATTCCGCTTTCATTGGTGTTATGCGACATCGATTTTTTTAAAAACTACAACGATAATTACGGACATCAAGAGGGCGATCGCTGTTTACAGGAAATCGCTCAAGCAATTAGTAGATCCACCAATCGTCCTGCGGATTTGGTTGCTCGGTATGGGGGAGAAGAATTTGCAATTATTTTGCCGAATACCGATGCCGAAGGAGCGCTGAATGTAGCGATTAGGGCTACAGAAATTGTGCGATCGCTACAATTGCCACATGCTTACTCTAAAGCAGCCAATCATGTGACGATAAGCTGTGGGGTTGCGACACTTTTGCCATCTCATGGGTTTGAAGCGATCCATTTAATCAAATCAGCTGATCGCGCTCTATATCTCGCCAAAGCCGAAGGTCGAAATTGCGTTAGGCAAAATGCATACGTCCCAGAGTAATAGTGTGAGGCGGCGCTTCGCGCCGCCTCACACTATTGGGGGCAAAAATCGCGGCGTTCTCGAAAATATGGTACGGTCATACCTGAATGCTATATGACTAAACTACGGTAATCGCATAATTTTATGGAATGGCATATTACGGACGCACAAAGCTTAGCAATAATCGACAACGAGATCGGTGAACACTCACTTTCACCAGCCGAATATGAAATTGTGCGCCAAGTAATTTATGCCACCGCAGATTTTGAGTATAAAAATCTTGTCAGGTTCTCTGAGCAAGCTTTACAGGCTGGAGCCGCAGCCCTTGCCACCCGCACCACCATTATCGTTGATGTGCCAACCGTACAAGCAGCAATCTTTCCGAAAATCTGCGACACTTTTGCGAATCCCATTTATTGCGGTGTAGAAGCAATCACTCGTCCCCAGAAAGGCAAAACGCAAGCGGCTTGGGGGATTGAGACCTTGGCAAAACGCTATCCTGAAGCCATATTTGTGATCGGCGAGTCTCAAACAGCATTAGCAACTCTTGTGGATTTGATCGAAATGGAGGATGTCAAGCCTGCATTGGTGATTGGTACTCCTGCTGGTTTTATTGATACTGATGTCATCAAGTCTCGCTTAAATGATTCGCTAATTCCCCATATTCGCGTCGATGGACGTAAAGGCAATGCGATCGCGGCGGCGGCTATATTTAATTCTCTAGTCAGCTTGGCATGGCAAGCCTACGGCAATAAATAATGCTAGAGTCGGCGCTTTGCTCCAACCCTGCTAACGAACCCCAAGAAATTTTTTAAAAGTGTTGCGAAGCAACACTTTTAAAAAATTTCTTGGTTCTGGTTTGAGCGCAAAGCGCTATTAAGACCAGATAATTCCTGATAGATTTGCCTCTTGCGTCAACATTCCCTCAGTGGAGGCATCTGCCATTTTTGATTTACTTAAGTTCGCCTTATAGAAATTCACCCGAGTTAAATCAGAGCCTTGAAGATTAGCACTCGTCAAATCAGCTTCGCTCAGATCAGCATCACAGAGACTGGCTCCATACAAACTCGCAAAGGTCAGATCAACCTCAGAGAGCATCGCTTTATTCAGATTTGCGCCATTGAGACTTGCTCGACTGAGATCGGCTCGTTGCAACATCGCCTCATTGAGACTCGCGCCAAATAACCTTGCATCTCTGAGAATCGCCTCACTAAGATCGGCGCGATTTAGCTTTGCTTTGCCCATATTTGCACCTGTAAGTTTAGCGCGAGGCAATTTTGCTTTGTTCAGAATTGCTCCATACAAATTCACCCCATAAAGTCTGGCATCACTGAGATTCGCTTCGCTAAGATCTGCTTCTCCTAAGTCAGCACCACTAAAATTGGCGCTGACGAGATTAGCTCGATAGAGTTTCGCACCATTAAAGTCTGCACCATTTAGCTTGGCATTGCTTAAGTTTGCACCATAGAGACTAGATTCACTCAGATTTGCGCCACTGAGGTCGGCATGACTCAAGTCAATACCATTCATATCAGTTCTGCTGAGATTTACTCCCGCAAAGTTGCGACGACCTGCATGGTAGCTATTGATTAGTTCACTTACTTCCATTAAGTTTTCACCATTTTTTAATAAATAATCTCTTCCCCCAAAAGAATAGGCGTTGCTAAGTTGAATAATTAGTGGTGCATGGCAAAGCTGCACACCACTAAATTATTGGAATAAGATATAGTGCTGTGCGCTATATCTTATTCCTTGTTTTCGTCCATTTCTGCTTCCATTGCTTCTAAAATCTCTTGTTCTTGTGCTGCAAAATCTTCTTCACTAATATCACCAAGATCGAACTTTAGTTGTAAAGTAGTGAGCCTTTTTTGAAGATTTTCGGTTTTTTCTAATTCAGTAGTCGCCCTTTCTTCAATTTGTTCCGCGATCCAGACCAGTCCATCGAGGGGTGCTGTCAGTAGTTGCCATATCATTGGGAAATGTACTCCTTAATTTCTGATTGCAGACTGTCTTGCTTTAAGTAACGAAGCGTAATTAAAAAAACAAACCAAAGATCTGTACCGCCCGCATAGCGGGCGGTACAGATCTTTGGGTTTTGTATTTAATTTTGCGTAGCTACTTAGCACGACAGCCTCATAAACTAAACCTATGTTAAGTGTTGGCTATCAATATGGGGTGCGCCCCCTTTTATTTTCACTCGATCCTGAAGCTGCTCATCATTTCGCGATCGCGACTTGTCGTCGAATTAGTGAGTCCCCAATCCTGCAAGCGATCGCTAAGTCTACCTTTTACTATAGCGATTCGCGGCTATCGCAAACCCTTTGGAACCTCAAATTTGAGAATCCCGTCGGATTAGCAGCAGGTTTTGATAAAAATGCGGAAGCGATCGGCGCATGGGAACATCTGGGCTTTGGATTTGCAGAAGTGGGGACGATTACCGCCCATGCTCAGTCGGGCAATCCACAGCCGCGTTTGTTTCGCCTGCCTAGCGATCGCGCAGTTTTAAATCGGATGGGGTTTAATAATCGTGGTGCAGCAGCAACGGCGATCGATCTCCAAAATTATTTGCAATCCCATAAGCTGAGTATTCCCCTTGGGCTTAATCTTGGCAAATCCAAAATCACGGAGATAGCCGACGCAAAACTAGACTATGCCGAGAGTTTGCGATCACTGTACGATTTTGGCGATTATTTCGTGGTCAATGTCAGTTCCCCAAATACGCCCAATTTGCGCGATCTGCAAGCCACTGATCAGCTATGCGCGATCCTCGCGGAGTTAAATCCGATTAATAATGCTAACAAGCCGATTTTAGTAAAAATTGCGCCAGATTTAAATGATGCTGACATTGTGGAAGTCGTCAAAGCGAGTCAATCCTATGGCGTAGCAGGAATTATCGCGACAAACACGACGATTTCACGGCAAAACTTAACGACTACGCATTTAACCATGACTGGGAGACCTGTCACCGAGGAAGCAGGTGGAATTAGTGGTCAACCTGTACGAGATCGCTCTTTACAAGTAATCAATCTAATCTGGAAAACCACGCAGGGAAGCTTACCAATCATCGGTGTGGGCGGCATTTTCACAGCGGAAGATGCTTGGCAAAAGATTACGGCGGGTGCTGCGATCGTGCAGGTTTATACGGGCTTAATTTATGAGGGACCAATGATAGTCAAGCAGATCTTGCAAGGTTTGGTTGCCAAATTAGAAGCGCATGGCTTAGATAATATTCAACAAGCGATCGGGCTGTCGCATAAATAAAAAAGGGCGGCGCTACGCGCCGCCCTTTTTTGAATTAAGTCAGTGCGGCTGCGCCACCAACTACTTCCAAGATTTCTTGAGTAATCGCGGCTTGACGGGCTTTGTTGTATTGCAAAGTCAGGGACTTAATCAAGTCGCCTGCATTTTCAGTAGCGTTGTTCATTGCAGTCATCCGTGCAGCCAGTTCGCTAGCTACGGATTCTTGTAAAGCACGGAGGATTTGATTGCTCAGATACAGAGGTAACAAAGCATCAAGGATTTGTTCAGGATTTTGTTCAAAGAGCAATTCTTTGGGCAATTCCTTGACGGTAATTTCACGCTTTTCGCGCTCGACTTGGAACTTACCACCACGAGTAATTAGGCGGAAAATTTCATCATCTTGAGGCTCTAGTCCTTGAGGCTCAAGGGGCAATAGAGTTTGGAGGACAGGACGAGAGCTAATCAGAGATACAAAACGGGTATAGATCAACTCAAGGCGATCGATCACACCGCCCAAAAATGCCGACGTAATTTCATCGCCGATCGCATTAGCTTCGGCAGCATTAGGAATTTGGTTTAAGCTAACGAACTTAGCGGCGATCGGTTGATCTCGACGGGCAAAGTATTGCGCTGCCTTACGACCGACCAAGATAAAGGTGTAATTAATACCTTGTTCTTTTAGTTCTTTAGCACGAGCTTCAGCGCGGCGGATAATGGTTGAGTTATAGCCACCACAAAGCCCGCGATCGCCTGAAATCACCAGAAGACCAACAGTTTTAACAGGACGTTTTTCGAGTAAAGGCAGACTGACATCCTCAAAGGAGATGCGCTGCTGGAGACGATATAGGACTTGAGCGAGGCGATCGGCAAAAGGACGAGTTGACAGAACTTGCTGCTGAGCGCGTCTAACCTTTGCGGCTGCGACGAGACGCATTGCTTCAGTTATCTTGCGAGTATTCTTAACAGTGCCGATGCGATCGCGGATGGATTTGAGGTTAGCCATGAAACTAAATTGCTACTTGCTATTGAATACTATGGAAAATTTGGAATATCACAGAAGACACTTAAGTATCCTAAGTATCTTAATAAAAAATTGCGCCTTCAAACCGCAAACTAATGTATATCCTTGAAATTGATTATTGTAAGAGTAAATGAGCTTTAGCTCATTTACTCTTACAAATCTAGAAGCAAACTTTTAATTCCTTGATATGATCGCCTCTTCACCTTCTTTCAACCCAATTTTTACGCTAAATAGCCAGATTTCTGATATTGCTGATTCATCGGGTGATCTGCTCGAAATTGCGGGGCGTAAGTTCCGATCGCGTTTAATGACTGGCTCAGGCAAATATACCAACTTCGAGGTAATGCGTCAGGCGATCGCAGCAAGTGGCTGCGAGATTGTGACTGTGGCGGTGCGGCGCGTGCAAACTAACGCAGCGGGGCACGAAGGACTTGCTGAAGCGATAGATTGGAGTAAATATTGGCTCTTGCCGAATACTGCTGGCTGTCAGACTGCGGAAGAGGCAGTGCGCGTGGCGCGACTGGGGCGTGAGATGGCAAAGATTTTGGGTCAGGAAGATAACAATTTTGTGAAGCTTGAAGTAATTCCCGATCTAAAATATTTGCTCCCCGATCCCCTTGGTACTTGCAAAGCTGCCGAACAATTAGTTAAAGAAGGTTTTGCCGTTTTACCCTATATCAATGCCGATCCCCGCTTGGCGAAAACCCTCGAAGAAATTGGTTGTGTCACGGTGATGCCTCTCGGTTCGCCAATTGGTTCAGGACAAGGCATTAATAATGCTGCAAATATCGCGATCATTATCGAAGAATCCAAGATCCCAGTCGTAGTCGATGCAGGTATCGGCGTTCCTAGCGAAGCATCAGCAGCGATGGAAATGGGTGCATCAGCGTTGTTGGTAAATACCGCGATCGCCTGTGCGAATAATCCTGTCGCAATGGGGCGAGCGATGGGCATGGCAACTGAGGCAGGTCGCGCCGCCTATTTGTCTGGAAGGATTCCTGTCAAAGCTTATGCGAGCGCCAGTTCACCTATGACAGGACTAGTTTCATAAAAGATAGGGTTGCTATGCAACCCTATCTTTTATGGATTCAAACGCTTGAGCAGCTTTGTCCATATTCTTTGCGATCGTAGTTTCATCACTTGCCAATACCCCAAACTGGAAATATTACCTTGGTATATCTGCTTGTGATCAAAAAATTCATTGAGTTCTTCCAGAATTACCTGTAGCCTCATAATGATATTTTCAGCACGATATTCATCTAATACAGTTGGCGATAAAGATAATTTTTGATTGGTCTGAATTACTCTAAGAATGCGTTGCATATCAAACTCTTGCGAGTATCCAGCAATCTTGTAACAGTTAAAAGCAGGATCGAGATAATCAGATAAGCCATGATTGACACTAGAAAAAACTTGACAACCACAAGCGAGAGCTTCCATCGGTTGCAACCCAAATCCTTCCGTTACATTCTGCACAGCCCAATATTCTGCTGAGTCGTAGAGATAGACCTTAGTTCGATTAAATAATCCTTCTAAATCTTCGACATAACGATCAACTATTTCCACACGACATTGCTTTTGCAAAGCGGGAATTAATTGCTTCATCAGATAACTAGAGGATTTTCGCGCCTGCACTAGCACATCAATATCGCGATCGCTCCAATGACTATTTTCTTGATTTTGAAACTTATTGGAGATCTCGTTTGGTAAGTAATAAATTAACGAATGTGGAGATCGCTGTCCCCAATAGCCGAGTGTATTGCGACTAACCGTAATAATTGGCACGCTAGAAGGTAAATTAAAGCCGTAGCCTGCGCTATGAGCATGATAAATCGCATTCAAACGCTTTAATTTCGGTGCGAGCTTGACAACATCAAATCCCCAACTCATCACAAAAATTGCATCATCTAAAGCTCGAAAAGTATCATCTGAGTCCAATAAATCATCCAACCAGAGATAATCTTTTTCGCGCTGGCGATAGGTGACGACTTCCGCAGCACAAAATTTTTTGGCTAATTCCAAGGTTTTTAGCTCAGCCCACAATCCACCGCAAGCAAATTTATTTGTAGTTCCTGGCAGCAAAAAGTATAGTCTTCTCATTTATCAAGTTCAAATATCAGGCTCAAATCCTTGTTAAACAAGTTTAGGTTAAAAGAGATAACCATAAAAAAACTTCACTGGAGCTTTCTGCCCTTGTGGATTATCGCCACATCACTTAGTTACGCAGGTGGTGGCAAAATTAGTGCCTTTGTCCCTGACTTTATAACAGGCGGTTTTGGGGTGTTTCTAAGTTTTGCTGTAATGAGTATGGCGATCGCAGTATCCCAGTGGTTAGTGATCAGGCGATATATTCGGGGTATAGGATGGCTGTGGACAACTTTAGTGGGTGGTGCTGTGGGCGGCTCGCTAAGTTCTTGGGCGAGTTTTCAATTGGCTGTCACCTATGGCGATGCAGTTGATTTATTGGTGATATATGCTTGTTTACGGGGATTATCAACTGGATTTATGCAATGGATGCTGATTAAACAGTATTTTAGGCAGTCAGGCTGGTGGATTGTTGGGACTACGGCGAGTTGGTATGTAGGTGTAATGGTAGGTAGCTTATTGATTGCCAAATTGGGAGATTTTTTAACGCTGGCTGTTGGCGCGATTTACGGATTGCTGACGGGGTGCGTTTTACTGGCTCTTTTCTGGAGTCGCAGAAAATAAAGCTAAACTAGACTGTAAGTACCTCAGCAAAATTAAAAACTCAAAACCAAAATCTATACTGCCCGCGCAGTGGGCGGTATAGATTTTGGGATTTTATATTTAATTTTGCCTAGCGACTTAAGTTCAATTCTCAGCTCATAAATAGCTCATAAATAGATCAGGCATGGCACTTTTTACACTGCGATCGCTCCGCAAAGATTTTGGCATCAAGGAAATCCTCAAGGATGCTAGTTTTAGCCTCGATGAAGGCGACAAGGTGGGGTTAATTGGCACAAATGGGTCGGGGAAATCCACATTACTCAAAATGATTGCAGGGCTTGAGCATAGCGATGGCGGCGAACTTTGGGTAAATTCCAGCGCCAAAATTATCTATTTACCACAGCAACCTGACTTAAACGAAGAAAATACGGTCTTAGAACAAGTGTTTGCTGATAGTGGTGAACAGATGTCACTAGTCAAAGAATATGAAGAAATTTCTGATAAGTTAACCCACGGACATGGGGATCAAGATCGCTTACTAGAGCAGTTATCGCGTGTATCTGAGCGAATGGATCAGACTGGCGCTTGGGATTTGGAAACTAATGCCAAAATTGTCTTAACTAAATTAGGGATTGACGATCTCGAAGCGAAAATTGGCAGCCTTTCGGGTGGATATCGCAAACGGATTGCGATCGCTTCAGCTTTGCTCTCTGCACCTGATGTGCTGCTGATGGACGAGCCGACAAACCATCTTGATGCGCTCTCTGTGGAATGGCTACAAAGCTACCTCAATCGCTATCGTGGCGCATTATTGCTGATTACCCACGATCGCTATTTTCTAGATCGAGTTACCAATCGCATCATCGAAATTGATCGCGGTGATTTGTATTCCTATTCGGGCAATTATTCCTATTATTTAGAAAAAAAAGCCGAAGCTGAAGACTCGGCACAGAGTACACAACGCAAACATGCGGGACTATTGCGACGGGAATTGGAATGGCTGAAAAAGGGGCCAAAGGCTCGGAGTACCAAGCAAAAAGCACGTATCGATCGCGCTCATGATTTGCACGCGATGGAATTTAAACAAGCCAATGCAAAAGTCGATATCACTACCGCAGGGCGGCGCATCGGCAAAAAGGTTGTCGAGCTAGATCGCATTTGCAAATCCTATGGCGATCGCACATTGATCAAAGACTTCTCCTATAACTTCACGCCCGAAGATCGCATTGGCATTATTGGCAGCAATGGCGCGGGTAAATCCACACTGATGAATATGATCATCGGACAGTTGCAGCCCGATGCAGGCACTGTGGAAATTGGCACGACGATCCATTTTGGTTATTTCGATCAACATTCTGACGATCTTGCTGACCATGGCAATCAGCGCGTGATTGACTATCTCAAAGACGTATCAGAACTAGTCAAGACCTCGGATGGGAGCATCATTACGGCTTCGCAAATGTTAGAGCGGTTTCTCTTTCCTGGTAACACGCAATATGCTCCGATCAATAAACTTTCTGGTGGTGAAAAGCGGCGCTTATTCCTGCTCAAGGTCTTGATGGCGGCTCCGAATGTCCTAATCCTCGATGAACCGACTAATGACCTCGATGTGCAGACTCTCGCTGTATTAGAAGAATATCTCGAAGACTTTAATGGTTGTGTAATTGTGGTATCCCACGATCGCTATTTTCTCGATCGCACTGTCGAAATGGTGTTTTCCTTTGAGCCAGAAGGTGAAGTTCGCTTGTACCCTGGGAATTATTCTATCTATTTGGAATACAAAAAAGACGAAGCTGAGAAAGAATCTAGTAGCGCAAAAGGACAATCCAGTAAAGTTGCTAAAGACCAGAAATCAAGTAACGTTGCACCATCCGTGACTGAAACTGTTAAACCAAAAACTGAGTCCAAAAAGCCTTCACAGCTTTCCTACAAAGAGAAGCGCGAGTATGAGGAACTAGAAGCAAAAATCCCCAAACTGGAGGCAGAAAAGACCCAAACTGAGAAGAAGCTCTATCACAATCCACCTACTGGTCATACGGAACTAAAAAAACTTTCCGATCGCTTAGCTGAACTAAATCAGGCGATCGAGAAATCTACTGAGCGTTGGTTAGAGCTAGCCGAAAGAATCTAGATAATAGCAAAGGCAGCATTTGCGCTGCCTTTGCTATTTGGGCGTTAATCAAAAGAAATTGCAGAGATGAAAACTAATCAACTACCTACCGAAACAGCAGCCAATAGATCAAAGTGGCCCCTGTCTCGATTTGGGCTAGAAGTTAACAATCCACGCTGGTGGTTCGAGATCATCTGCATTGCGTTAGTATATTTTGCCGTGTCTTGGCTAGTTGCTAAAATTATTGTCTCCAATGTTAAGGCTCCATCTCCCGTTTGGCCAGGGGCTGGGTTTAATGTTGGATTCCTCTTGGTTTGGGGGCGATCGCGATGGTTAGGAATTTTTTTAGGCACACTGTATTTAAATTTGCATCGCAACTGGTTAGAAGTTCTAGCTCCTTCCTTAGCCGCAAGTGCTGGTTCGACTATTGGCTCATTAATCACCGTCTCGCTGATTTTACAATTTACGCGCACTAAATATCCTTTTAATCAGGTTCACCATGTAGTCATATTTGCTCTTTGTTCTATATTTAGTGGAACTATCTTCCAAACAGTGGCTGGAATTACGGCTTATATTGTTACTGAACGGTATGTCTGGGAAAATTTTTTCAACCGTTTGTTTTTGCCGTGGTGGATTGGCGATTCTGTGGGAGTTTTAATTTTCGCTCCCCTAGTCTTGACATGGTTGCGATCGCATCAGCATACCCCAATTAAATCTTGGATTAATTGGGAAGTATTGACAGCTTTAACTAGTCTAGTTTTTGTTGGCTATCTGTCTCTTTACGATAGCCAACCGCTCGAATATCTGCTACTACCTCCACTGCTATGGTCAGCCTTTCGATTTGGGGCAAAGCTCACGACCTTACTGATCATGCTCGTCAGTATGACTGCTTCTGTAGCGACAGCCTATAGATTTGGAGTTTTTTATAAAGCCATAACTCAAGGAGATTCGCTATTATTGCTCCAGATTTTTATGAGTGTGATTGCCATGACTACTATGATCACTCTTGCAATTGTGGAAGAAAATCGTAAAGCAAACATGGGCTTACAAAGGGCTAATGCTGACTTAGAGCAAAGGGTTCTCGATCGCACCAGTGATTTGCGTCAAAGTGAATCTATGGCGCTGGAACTAGCGGCTAAGGCCGAAGCCGCTAATCAAGCTAAAAGTACTTTTATTGCCAATATGAGCCATGAACTGCGATCGCCACTAAATGCAGTGCTTGGCTTTTCGCAGATGATGATGAGAGCGAAGAATTTAGCAACAGAGCATCTTGAAAGTGCCAGCATTATTAATCGAAGTGGTGATTACTTATTAACGCTTATTAACAACATTCTTGACTTATCAAAAATCGAAGCAGGCAAGACAACTTTAAATTTGCAAACTTTCGATCTAGAGCATTTGTTGGATGATGTTGAAGATATGTTCCAGCTACGCGCAATCAATGCGGGGCTAAATCTTGTCTTCGAGCGCGATCCCAATGTGCCGCATTATATTTACACTGATGAAATTAAATTGCGTCAAGTTCTCATCAACTTGATTGGTAATGCGATTAAATTCACTAAAAACGGATCGGTTTTGCTCCATGTAACAAATATCAATACGCCAATTAACGAATCCATATATATAGAAGATCCATCAAATCCAAAACTCATTCTCAATTTCAGTGTTAGTGATACAGGAGTTGGTATTGCGGCTGAAGAATTATCTGAATTATTCGTATCTTTTTCTCAGGCTCAGGCGGGACGCGAAAAGCAAGAAGGTACAGGCTTAGGCTTAGCAATTAGCCGTAGGTTTGTGCAGTTGATGGGTGGTGACATCTCAGTCACTAGCGAACTTGGTAAAGGCTCAACTTTCCAGTTTCAGATTCACGCTCAACTAGGTAAAGAATTAGTTAGTGGCATTATAGACAAAAGACGCGCATTAGCCCTTGCGCCCGATCAACCCAATTACAAAATCCTCGTCGTTGATGATAAACCCGTTAATTGCCAATTATTAGTAAAGTTACTAACACCTATGGGTTTTGAAGTCCAAGAAGCAAGCAACGGACAAGAGGCGATCGCCATCTGGGATCGGTGGGAGCCACACTTAATCTGGATGGATATGCGAATGCCTGTAATGGATGGCTACGAAGCGACAAAGTACATTAAGTCCACGGTTAAAGGCAATGCTACCGCCGTGATTGCTCTAACCGCCAGTGTGTTAGAAGAAGAAAAAGCGATCGTGCTTTCAGTAGGCTGCGACGACTTCATCCGCAAGCCATTTAGAGAACAAATAATTTTTGATGCTCTTGCCAAACATCTTGGCGTGAAGTATATTTACGAAAATATTCAGCATCATAAACATGAAATCGATTTTCCCTCAGAAATATTGCTAACTTCCGAAAACTTAAAAGTTATGCCAGATAGCTGGATTATGCAATTATATAGAGCATCACTTGAAGCTGATAAAAATATTGTTATAAACTTAATTGGGCAAATTCCAGAAAGCGAAACTTTCTTAGTGCGATCGCTAACTAAATTGGCGCGTAATTACCAATTTGAGAAATTAATTGATCTCACCGAACCTTTACTTTCAACACATATTGAATAGCGCTCTGCGCCCTGATTACATTGGCAACATTAATCCATGAGCTATAACCATTCACTCGAACTAACTGGCAATATTCTCTTAGTAGATGATCTCCCAGAAAATTTACAACTACTAAGTGACTTACTAGTTACACTTGGCTATAGTGTTCGTAGCGTCACTAGTGGACGAATGGCTCTTAAAACGGCGAAGGTAAAACGACCAGATTTGATTCTTTTAGATATCAAGATGCCAGAGATGGATGGATATCAGGTCTGCCAAGCTCTCAAAGAAGATACAGATTTACGAGATATTCCTGTGATTTTTATTAGCTCTTTAGATGATGTCTTTGATAAAGTAAAAGCTTTTTGGTCTGGAGGCGTTGATTATATTTGCAAACCTTTTCAAAGCGAGGAGGTATTAGTTCGTCTTGAAAACCAATTGACTATTCAGCGCCAGAAACGGTTATTGCAGGACGAAATCGCTAGGCACAAAGAAACTGAAGAAATGTTGTATCAATCGAGGGCCTTAGTCACTAGCGTTTTAAATAGTGTATCCGATGGTATTGCCGCGATGCAGGCTGTTCGCGATCCGATTACAGGCAATATTATGGATTTTCGTTGCTTAATCTTAAATCCGATGATATCGAGAATGTTCGATCGCTGCCGTGAAGATTTAATTGGTAAATTAGTACTAAGGCGATTTCTAGAAAAATTTAACCGCCACCTATTCGATCGGATAGTTAATGTAGTAGAGACTGGGGAGACTCTAGATGAAGAAATATACTACTCTTCAGAACCTGCTGGTTGGTATCAGTTCATAGTCATCAAGTTAGGCGATGGCTTTACAATTACGATTAGAGATATTTCTGCTAAGAAACAACACAACTAAAAAAGGGGCTGTGCAAAGCACAGCCCCTTTTTTAGTAGCGAAACAAATGCGATCGCATTTGTTTCGCTACGCGATCGGGATGTTCAGCTTGCATTAAAGCCCTTACTACCGCGACACGTTTAGCACCTGCTGCAATCGCCGCTTCTAAATTATGTTCATCAAGTCCACCGATAGCGAACCAAGGAATGCTGAGATTCTCAGCAGCATAGTTGACATATTCATGACCAGAGGCAGCCTTGTTCGGTTTAGTGGGTGTGGCATGGACGGGGCCAACACCGACATAATCCACTTGATTATTCATAGCAATTTCTAGTTCTTGAGGATTAGTGGTTGACTGTCCAATGATGTATTGCGAGGCATCGCCACCATTAGCATTTAAAACTTGGCGCACTGAGGAAACTGGCAAATCTGTTTGCCCAACATGAATACCATCGGCTCCCACTGCGATCGCAATATCAACGCGATCGTTAACTAGAAATAAAGCATCGTATTTATGGCAAATTTCGCAAAGTTGTTTGGCGATCGTATAGCGAGTTCCATCCTCACCATCTTTTTGACGATACTGCACGATCTGCACACCGCCTTGCAAAGCTGACTCCACAACTGACGCAATATGATCGACAGGGCTGGTTACTAAATATAAACTCGCAGCTTGCAACTTTTGGCGGCGAATTTCACCAATATTAGTCTCCTCATGTCTAAGTAATTGACTTTCGAGGGTATAGACCCGATAGCGCATTTGTTTCATCGCCTCACCTAATTTAGGATCGACGACTTTGCCATATTCTTCTAAAACCCTTAGAGCCTCTTGCAAGCGTCCCATATTTGCTCTGATCACAGCTTGGACATCTGCACGACGAACTTCATTAGCATGGCTTAACCCCGTCGCAGGATCTTCGGGAGTATTGCGGGCGCGTCGAAATTCTGCCTTGTGCCATTGTGCAAGTTCTTGACGCATTTGCTTGCAGCGATCGCATAAGGTCACCTCTTCCAAACCAAAACGACACCATTCTTCGATGGTTCGTAAAGCTTCACGGGCGCGATCGAGGTTGGCATCAAGAATGCGATAGATGATTTGTTGGGACATAAAAAACCATATTAAAAGTTGCGTGCTTCGCACCCACCTTTTAATATGGTTTTTTATTAGAAGGGGCGAGCGAAGCACGCTCCTTCTAATATATTCATTTTGGGATCAAAATTCAAAGTCAAAGGCAGGTTCAGCGCGTAACTTACCTAAGCCAAGTTCTTTGTCGTCGATGAGCTTGATTTCGTAGTAGCCCAAGATGTGGTGGGGGGCAGGATTGCCACGCGACGCTCCAGTAATGCCCATCGCGATAATTACGCAGATATTGCCTTTGGTGTTTTTGGCACGTTGTTTCCAGCGCTTGTGGTGTTCAGCATTAAGAGTGGGTTTATCAAATTCACCGAATAGATGTAAGTCATCATTTCCCATCACCATCAAGCCAAGTTGACAAACATTTCCGAAAATATCTTCGGCAGGATTGAAGCACAAAGATTGGATACCATCAAAACTATTGATTTGTTCGATTAATTCCAGTGCTTTGGGGCGTGAAGTCTGGATCATCAGCCCAGGGAGACCTTCACCTTTTTTGGTAGGTGCGATCGCAGAAATTGCGTCCGAAAACTGACGGTGAATGTCAGCATTACGTAAAAAATCTACCTGTTCCCAAGGGATCGTCATCATATGGATCAGGGCATTATCTGGCCAAAGATCTTCATTGATTAGTGGTGAATCATCATCATCATCGTCATCCTCTTCGACTAACTGATGTAACTCATCAGCCAGATCGGGCATGGTTTTAACGACAACCTTAATCGTCTCTTCAACGTCGCTATCAGGGCTTGGTGCATAAACAGTGTAAGTGCCTGAGAGTTTACCAAAATTGGAGTTCAAGCGCTTACAGTACTGTTCCCAAAAGTTATTTAGGGCTTCTAGGGCAACTGTTAAAGCGATCGCTTCTTCATCGTAGAGATAGGGTCTACCGCCTTCAAGGGGATGCAAAGCTCCGTAGATCGGCTTCATCGGTGTAGTTGCCGTAGGTAAGGCTCTAACCTTGCCCCGAAATGGAAATGGGGGAAAGTCATCTTCCATTTCCAACTCAGGCGTTTCAAAAAGATTAAACAGACAGTCTTGATGTAAAAAAGTCTCTTCGATATCATCTTCAGAGTTGCCTGCAACAATACGCTGTCGAAATTTGACCAACGACTCTTCGGAGCGATAAAAAATCACCCCCTGCTCTAACCCCATTTTGCCCATGACGATCGCATAAAGAGTGTCGAGATCCCAGTAATCGAGCTTGATGGAAATTACCTGATGATCCCAAAGTATATTCCAAGGCGCATTTCGCCATAGCTGCTCGGACTGTTTATGTAAAGCTGCCGCAAACCTTTCTGGCACAATAGGTGGATTTGCCGTAAAGCTTTCCAAAATATGCGAGAAGATCTCGTCAATCAATGGCAAGCGCTCGACATATTCAACAGATATTCCTAAATCCTGTAGCACACCACGCAAATAAAACTGGAGTTCGCGATCGCATACCAAAATCTTCTGGGGCAAGGATGGCTGGGCTGGGCTTTGGGGATGTTCGATCGCTTGCAACAAAGCGCGAACAAAGGATTCTTGCCCCACAGCCGATTCAACTACGTCCATAGAACGCACCATTCCCATTGAACCATCTACCCACAAAATGCAATGGGGTTTAGACTCTTCATCATGACCATGAAGAGGGATAATGTTAGAAGAGTCTTGCGGCTGGCGGATCTTAGCGGGTAAAGCCCGACGATCACCTTCCCAAACCGCAGATGACTGCTTGAGTTTTTTAAGGCGACGAAGAGTAGATCTGTTTAGCGTAGTCATCGAAAGTTTTCTCTAGATTTGCCACTCCTCAAGAAATTCATCAGAGTGCATTGATCGATTTAACTACGATATGGGTAGAAATTGCTAGATTTGATCAGAAATTGTAGCAATCGTTAGTTAGAACTTAACCTAAAGAGATGCGATCCTCTCGATTTTCTAGGTTTTAACGATACAATAAAACCCAAGGAAGTTTTTAAAAGTCCTGCTTTGCAACACTTTTAAAAACTTCCTTATATCCCTTTTGCTTGCAAAAGACTGTAAAAAATAACTCCAATTATATTTCTGCATTTTATGGACGAGCTAAAACCGATTCTCAATGAGTTCTTAGGGCAACCCGTTGCATTTTTTGGTGGACTCGTTTCGGGCTTTCTCAAGCTCGATCTCCAGCAAGATCCTTTAAAGGGTTGGCTAGAAAAGCAAGGAGCAACACCGAGCACGGTTGCTTCTAATAGCAATAATGGCAAAAATGACGGACCGCAATCTATTTCTATCGATTAAAATCCAAGAATCAATAAAAAAGGACATGCTAAGCATGTCCTTTTTTATTGATTCTTGATTACCACAATATTAGAGAATAGGGTTAGCGCTTGCTCTAGCCTATTATTGTTTCTGAAATACAACTTATGTGGTTTCCCTATCTCTTGCTTGCGATCGCCTATATTTTAGGATCTTTCCCTACGGGTTACTTGCTGGGACGGATGGCGGGTATTGATATTCGTGAGCTTGGCTCAGGCTCGACAGGAGCAACAAATGTATGGCGCAATGTCGGCAAGTTTGCAGGAATTATTGTATTTGCGACCGATTTTGCCAAGGGCGCGATCGCAATTTACATGATGCAATCGGCGAATTATCTACAAGCGTTCTCAGCTTCAACTTTTGGATATACTCAATCGCTAATTACCGATAATTTATCGCTATTCGTGATCGGGGCAGGGATGCTTGCCCTCATTGGTCACAGTCGCCCCGTTTGGTTAGGTTTTAAGGGTGGTAAGTCAGTGGCAACAGGAGTAGGGATTTTGTGTATGTTGAATTGGATTGTCGCGATCGCGGCTTTTAGCGTTTGGTTAGCGACAATGGCAATTTGGCGCATAGTTTCGATTAGCTCAATTGCCGCCGCCGCCGCTGCCCCAGTCTTGATGTGGACATTGCAAGGGAATATTGTTTATTCAAGTTTTGTAACGGTGGGCTGCATCTTTGTAATTTGGTTACATCGTTCTAATATCGAGCGCATTCTTAACGGCACGGAGTTCAGCTTTAAGTCTGACTCAAAAGCTTAAACCCAAAAGGTAGTGGCGGCGCAAAGTGCCGCCACTACCTTTTGGGTTTATTGGCGATCTAACAAAAAACTAAAACAAACAAACAGTGCTTAGTTTAACGGGACAAATCTTCTCAGTGATTGGATTGTCTCTGAGCCAAAGTGCAGTCAATTTAGTCAACCTTCCCAAGGGCTGAACATCATTAATTTTATTGTTGTCGAGACCAACTCTACTCAAATTAGTCAAACTCGCTAGCGGCTGAACATCATTAATTTTATTGTATCCGAGACCGAGATCTGTCAAATTAGTCAAACCTGCGAGAGGCTTAATATCATTGATTTGATTATTGTAGAGGTAGAGTTCGATCAAATTAGTCAAACCTGTAAGGGGAGTAATGTCACTGATTTGATTGTTGTTGAGCAAAAGATCTGTCAAGTTTTTCAACCCCTTTAATGGCTTAATATCTCTGATCTGATTGTCTCCGAGGTAGAGAACGATCAATTTAGTCAAGCCCGCTAGAGGTTTTATATCGCTGACTTTGTTGCGAGCAAGACTGAGTTTAGTCAAGTTCGTTAAGCCCTTTAGTGGTTTAATGTCACTAATTTCATTGATACTAAGATAGAGTTCAGTCAAATTAGTTAAGCCCGCTAGAGGCTTAAGGTCACTGATTTGATTGTTTTCGAGGTAGAGTACTGTAGATGGTCTGTTCAGCTTTGACTCAGCTAACTTGCAGTCTTGCGTATTGGCTTTCTTTAGCAGCACTTCAACTGTCTTTCTAGTTTCATTAGGGAGAAAGTTTTTTTGTAGACACCATTGCTCAAAGCTTTGATTGTCAGTTGGAACTGCATCTGCTGGGAAGAGCAAAAATGATAGCGGAACTGTGGCAATCGAGAGAACATTAAAGGCTAAAGGGAATTTCATATATACTACGATTTCTCGAAAATATGACTATAGCAATCCTAAATGAGATATGAGAGAATAAATAGGCATATAAAATCAATAATTAGTGATGCGGGTCAAAGCCCCGCATCACTAATTATACCAATTCACGAAAGTGTGACAACACTTTTGTGAATTAAAAACCAAACCCAGTAAGGGTTTTCAAAACTCAAAATGGCTACGCTATTTTGAGTTTTGGTATTATTGACTGGTAAGGGAGTAGACAGATTAAAAGTTTCATCGATTTTTGTAGAGAACATTTAGTGTGATCGCCTATTTACATGGGCTGTACTTGAACTGGGATGCGATCTGCAACAAGAAAATAACTTGGGTTTTACCTCTCTTTTCCTTACAGGCGTTAGGATAGTGGGATAACAAAAATCGGTAAATATGCAAATATCTTTAGAAAATTTATTAGAAGAACTATCTGGCATCGAAGCGATCGCAAATCCGACCCAAGTCGCTAAACTTTCAGAGGATTATTCTCACTTTAGTCCAGTGCTCGTTCCATTACTGGCTGGCAAAGTTGGAGATATCGTAGTTCGGCTCAAAAACGAAAGCGAGGTACTAAGAATTGCCAAAACCAGTGTGAAATATAAAATACCGCTCACAATTCGTGGTAGTGGAACTGGGAACTATGGACAATCTACGCCACTCAAAGGTGGCATAATTTTAGAAACTTCGCGTCTACAAGAAATCAAATGGATTAAAGCAGGATTAGCTCGCGTAGAGACAGGCGTAAAACTAGCTGCCCTCGACAAAAAAGCGCAAGAAATTGGTTGGGAATCGCGCATGGTTCCATCCACCTATAGAATTGCTACAGTTGGTGGATTTATCTCTGGCGGAAGTGGTGGGATTGGCTCCGTTTTGTATGGGCAATTGCGCGATCGCGGTAACTTGAGAGCAGTGCGTGTAATCACCCTCGAAGATGAACCGCGAATCATTGAATTGCGAGGTGATGATGTCCAAAAGGTCAATCATGCCTACGGAACTAATGGCATTATTACCGAATTGGAAGTTCCCCTTGCACCTGCCTATGCATGGATGGAATGTATTGTTAGCTTCACCGATTTCATGACTGCCGCCAGATTTGGACAAGCCCTCGGCAATAGCGACGGCATCATCAAAAAGATGGTCAGTGTTCATGCTGCACCGATTCCAAGCTATTTCGCGGCGTTGCAAAGCTATATTCCGACAGGTGCCCATTGTGCTTTAGTTCTAGTCGCCGAAAGCGATCTCGAGCCATTTCAAAGCCTTGTCCAAGAATTTTATGGTGAGATTTGCTATGAGAAAGGTGCTCAAGAAGCTAGCAAAGGTATCAGTCTAGTTGAGTTCACATGGAATCACACTACCTTACATGCCCGTGCAGCCGATCCTACCCTCACCTATCTCCAGAGCCTATTTTTGAATGATCCGAAACTAGAACTTGTACAGCAGATGTACGAGTATTTTGGCGATGAAGTTATGATGCATTTGGAGTTTATTAAGGTGAATGGAAGTGTGATTCCTGCCGCGATTCAAGTGGTGCGATTTACTGATGGAGATCGCCTGAATGCGATTATTCAATATCACGAATCACAGGGTGTATTTATCGCTAATCCTCACACCTATATTCTCGAAGATGGAGGCATGAAGACAATTGATTACGATCAACTAAACTTCAAGCGCATGGTCGATCCATACGGACTCATGAACCCCGAAAAAATGAAAGCATGGCAGATGTAGGGTGGGCGATGCCCGCCCTACGAACCAAGAAATTTTTTAAAAGTGTTGCTTTGCAACACTTTTAAAAAATTTCTTGGTTTTGGTTTGAACGCAAATTGCGATCGCAGGCTAAACTATACATAACTTTACAATGCGATCGCTTTGGCTGCCATGACTGCAAATACTTTACTGAGAGAAAATCTTCACCCTAACGACTCCCAAGCGCAAAGTTTACCTGCGGGAGGACTAAATCCCGATCTCTTTGACTGGCAAGAGGTCTGGTATCCTGTCTTTTATATCGAAGACTTAGACAAAGCTAAGCCATCAAAATTTACCTTATTAGAACGCGATTTGGTAATTTGGTGGGATCGTCATACCAATGCATGGAAAGCCTTTGACGATCGCTGTCCCCATCGCCTCGTGCCTCTATCGGAAGGTAGAATTGCTGAAGATGGCTTATTAGAATGTCCCTATCACGGCTGGGCTTTTAAAGGTGATGGAAGTTGCGATCGCATTCCCCAACAACCCGAAGGAGGAACCGCGCATACTTCTAAACGCGCTTGTGTAGCAGCATTACCCACTGCCGAGCGTCAAGGAATGTTATTTATTTACGCGGGCAATTCAGAAAACGCATCTCAAGTCAAGATTCCAATTGTCGAACCTCTCGAAACTGATACTGAGAAATGGACTCTTTTTGGGACATTTCGCGATCTCCCCTACGATGCGCTCACCCTGCTAGAAAACGTCCTTGACGCAAGCCATCTGCCTTTTACCCATCATAAATCCGTTGGCAACCGTGCCAATGCTGCACCGATGGTTTTAGAGGTTCTAAAAACTGATAAGCAGGGCTTTCAAGGTAAATGGGAAGAAGGTCCTCGACGAGGCAAATTAGGACAGCAAGATACAACTTTCATTGCCCCTTCGTTGATGTGGCACGATCTAACTTCTAAACAGTTTGGGCGTACAATGACTGTTGTATATGCCACGCCAACTCGCAAAGGGGAATGCCGTATGTTTGCGAGATTCCCTTTTCAATTTAATTCGGCAATTCCTAGATTTTTTATTGGGATTACGCCGCGTTGGTATTCCCATATTGGACAGAATGGAATTCTCGAAGACGATCAAATCTTTTTGCATTATCAAGAGCGCTATCTTGAGAAAGCACTTGCGAAACCAGAGGTTGATGGCAATTATGCTAAGGCTTTCTATCTAGCAACACCAGCAGACACCTATGTTTCTGAACTGCGGAAATGGGTAGCCCGTTATGAAGCCGATCTCTTTGTCAGCGAAAGATTAAAAGCTCCTCTATCAAAAACAGTTCTCTTAGATCGTTATCACTCCCATACGTCTAAATGTGCGAGTTGCAGTCAAGCTTTGCGAAATGTTCGCATGATTAAAATGATCAGTAAGATAGTCGCCGCGATCGCATGGACAATAAGTCCCTTAATTAGCTTCTTGTTTGCCCCCGCAAATTTGCTAGTGATTTTGCTAAGTTCTATTCCTATGGCGATCTCGATCACATTATGGCTCATATGCAATAACTTAGAACAGAAGTTTATTTACGGTCAAGAAATTCCATTACGCAATTTATAGCGATCTCCGCTTTAGCGCCCCAAAGAGAGAGGCAGAGCAAAGCTCTGCCTCTCTCTTTGAGGGTTCATACGATCAGGGGGACATGCTGTGTCCCCTCAATCTTATATACTGGCGATTGCTTATCTGAAGATAGATGTATCGCAAATCACTAACTCTATCTTCTAGAACTAACAGGTAAAAACCGATGATTAAACTCTATGGTGGCGCAAGAAGTCGCGCCTCAATCGTCAAATGGTATCTAGAAGAATTGCAAGCCCCCTACAAGTTTCAATTACTCGACATGAACGTTGGTGAACATTTACAGCCCGACTTCCTTGCAATTAATCCCTTCGGCAAAGTCCCCGCGATCGCAGATGGTGACTTTCAATTATGGGAGTCAGGCGCAATTTTGTTGTACCTTGCTGATAAATATGCAGAGGTAAAAACTTTAGAAGAAAGAGCGATCGCATCTCAATGGGTCTTGTTTGCAAATGCTACGCTTGGACCTGGCTTGTTTGGCGAAGAAACTCGCGAAAAAGAAACACCAAGATTGCTCGGTGGCATCAACAAGATTCTCGAAAGTCAATCTTATATCACAGGCGACAACTTCACTGTCTCAGATGTGGCAGTTGCTGCGATTCTCGGTTATGCGATTTTGTTCATCAAAATATCCTACGCTGACTATCCTGCGATCGATGCTTACATGAAACGGATTAGCGATCGCCCTGCTTACAAAAAAGCAATTTTAGGTATTGAATAAAAAAAGGGGGAGCGCAATGCGCTCCCCCTTTTTTTTATGGAAATTTAGCTAGCAGAGCCAAGCCCGACGTAGGAACCATAAAAGAATAGACCGACAACAACCAGTACGCCAGTACCAGCAACCGTGGCAACTAGCCAAAGCGGAATACGTCCATTTTGAAGCATGAATTAAACCTCCTGATAAAAATGATTTTTATGAAATGAATTGCAAAACTAGTTAAAGAAATAACTGGAAAAAAGTAGCACAGTCACGAAAATCAGCAGTAGTCCCAAGAAGAGAGAAGTACGGTTCAACTCTACAGGTTGGCTGTTAGGATTTTTAGGAGCCATAGGTAGGGGGAAAGGTAAAAGGTTAATGGTAAAGGTAAAAAGTTTTGTTTTAAAAAAGCAAAACTGAAATGAGTTTCAATTAACGACTGATGAATTGCATAGCTGCGATCGCGCCGATAAAAAACACGGTAGGAACTCCTAGACCGTGAACTGCTAGCCAACGGAAAGTGAATACGGGATATTGGACGGGTTGATTAGGATTATTGCTTGCCATAATTATTAATTAGTAGATGCGTTGATTTTGGTCGTTAATTTGGAGTCGTTAATTTAGAGCTTAAGTATATAGCTACAAAATCAACGAAATGTTTTGAGCCAAGCCCTATTTACCCATTTGGATATCTTTGGCGGGATTGTAGCGATCTGTTACAAGAGGTGCGGTCTGACGATCTTGACTGTAATACTCGTTGGGTCGTGGTGTGCCAAATACGTCATAAGCTAAGCCTGTGCTTACAAATAGCCAACCTGCCAAAAACAACGCAGGGATGGTAAGGCTGTGAATTAGCCAATAACGAACGCTAGTAATAATGTCGGAAAATGGGCGTTCTCCAGTAGTACCTGCCATAACAGTCCTCTAAATGTGTGATGTTTAAAATCTTTATCTTAAATAATAATTTACTATTGTACATACTTGCCATCGCAAACATAAAACCAAAGAGTAAGTAAACATGCTTTGCACTGACGCATCACTCTAAAGGCAACTGTTTCATGAAAATTCGCAAAATTAATAATAGTGAACGTCTTGAAATTCTCAAGGGGGATTTGTATGCCTATTCGCGTTGGACTAATCAAGATTTGCCCCGATCGCATTTGACAGCGATAAATCCTGAGGAGGTCTTAGCGGCAGAAATAGATGGCAAGATTGTGGCAGCGTTGCAATGCTTTAGTTTTCAGCAATCGTTGCGTGGCAGTCTTAAGACGATGGGGGGCATCGGTGGTGTCTGGACATATCCCGAATATCGTAATCAGGGCTGTGTGAAAGCCCTGATGAAAAGTGCATTTTTAGAAATGCGGATGCAAGGGATTTGCGTAAGTATGCTTACGCCATTTAAGGAAAGTTTTTATGGAAACTTGGGCTATGCGATCGCCAATGCTACTAACGAGATCAATATTCCAGTCTCGTCCTTAGAAAATTATTTAAAACTACCAAATTCAGCTAATTTGACCTGTGATCGCCTTCCTGCGACAGAAGTAAAGGATATTTTGTCTAATTTCCTTTATGAAAACTTGCGATCGCAGACCCTGCAACCTCACCGTCATGGTCTCGCAATTACTAGTTTTACCTACGATCAATGGTGGCATTTGCATCGCCAAAAGCTCTGTGTAGTGATCAAACGCGATCGCCAACCTGTAGCCATCGCGATCTATACGATCGATAGCAGTGGTAATTTGCCGATGCGCGATCGCCAGATTGAAATTTCATCATTATTTTGGACAGATATCAAATCACGCGATCGCCTATTGCACTTCTTTGCTAGTCATCGCGATCAAATTCATAGTCTAAAAATGCCCGTCCCATTAGGAGCAAATGTCCATTCATGGCTCAGCAATTCAGGACGCTTAGATTCATCGATGACTGAGCCTTGGATGGTCAGAGCGATCGATATTGTCGGTGCTTTGCATGGCTTACCGATCGCCTGTGATCCTTTTATCTTTGCTCTCAGCGATCCATATTGTCATTGGAATGATGGCGTATTTAGTATTAGTGGCGATCTCCATGGCGATCGCAGTCAGCTTACAGTCAAACGCTATGGTAACGGCGATATTGGCAATTTAGCGATCGACTTTCATGCCACGATCGCAGGTATGTCGGCTTTGATTTATGGCACTCAGGCGATTTCTGAATTGGTGCAAAAGCAATGGATTACGGAAATCACTTTAGAAACTTGCGATCGATTAGAAAAATGCTTTACGCCATGCCTGATTTATAATCCTTTTAAGTTCTAACCATACCCAACAAGAAATATCCTGCGGATATTTCTTGTTGGGTAAATAGCAAAAGCATGAAAGAAAAACTCACTCGCAGTCAAGAACGAGTTCTCCATCTCCTCCAACATCACGATCGCGCTGTATCAGCTCAAGATATTCACTCGGAGTTACGCAGTAGTGAAAACAGCGTGGGTCTAGCCACGGTCTATCGATCGCTAGATACTCTCAAGCTGCAAGGCTTAATCAAGGCGCTGACCTTACCCAATGGCGAAACCGTCTATAGCCTCACCCCTGCCGATAGACATCATCTCAATTGCCTTAATTGCGGTAAGTCTTTACCTATCGATTCTTGCCCCATCCATGATCTGGGTAATCAACTAGCAAAAAAACATACTTTTCAAATCTATTATCACACTCTAGAATTTTTTGGATTGTGTAGTGAATGTCAGCAGGAATCTCCAAGTTAGATCGGCGAGCTAAGCTTGCCGATCTAACTTTGGTTTTTAATTTAATTGGTGAAATATGCCTATCGTACTTGTCCCTCTATTTGAAGGTTTTGAAGAAATAGAAGCAATCACGATTATCGATGTGTTGCGCCGAGCTGGGGTTGAGGTAACTACCGCAGGTTTAGCTACGCAAACTGTGATTGGTGCTCATGCGATCGCCATTATTGCCGATACACTTCTCGATCAAGTCGAGGCAAGTCAATTTGATGCGATCGTACTTGCTGGCGGTGCGGGTACTTTTCGGCTCAGAGAAGATCCCCGCATTGCCAAAATGTTAATCGCCCATGCTGATGCTAATAAGCTCGTCGCCGCCATCTGTGCTGCTCCAAGTGTTCTGTCCGCCGCAGGATTACTCAAGGATAAACGCGCCACATCCTATCCATCGGTTAAAGATCAGATGCAAGTCGCGGACTATTTGACTATTCCTGTGGTCGTTGATGGCAATGTGGTGACCAGTCGTGGTGCTGGCACAGCTATGGCATTTGCGCTGAAGTTAGCGGAAATTTTGCAAGGTGAGGCGATCGCTAATCAACTCGCCACAGATATGATTGTTTAAAGAAAGAGAGAGATGTGCTTCGCACATCTCTCTCTTTCTTTTATTTTTGCTTTTACGTAAAAGCAAGCAATCCAAAGTAAAGAAATATTCCCAATATGGGCACAAAGGGCAACAGACCATAGAGCGATGATTTACCAAGGCTGACTGGCATGGCAAATAAGAGAATAAAGGCAATGACAATATTAACGAAGGGAATAAATAGTAGGATTAGCCACCATCCTGATTTTCCAGCAGCGCGAACCATTACCCAAGTTTGGGCGATCGGAATCCATGCAAGCCAACTATTGGGAATGTTGAGCTTGTCAGCAATTTTCATCAGACAGAAACTGGTGAAAACATAAACCACTAAGCCAAAGATACTGGCAAAAAGTATAATTTTGTCAACGAGGGCTTTCTGCTCATCACTTAGAGACTCGTAAGTTCTAAGACTAGGTGAGTCAGCAGTACTATCTTGAGCAATAAGCCGATCGCTATTATTTTGGGTAATTAATGAAGATGAGGCGATCGCATTAGACTACGAATTAGAAGCAGAAAAACTAGGCTCAACAAAAAAATGCTGTAAGCCAACTACAGCAAACAAAGTAATCAAAAACAGAGAAATTCTGCGCCAAGCTATACCCAGATGAGTAAAGCGTAGGTATTTAGACAAATCCACTTTTTATACTCCTAAAACCAGATCAAGATCGAGCTTCTGGTCATAGAGTAAGCCTATAGGAATATCTATCTAATGTATTAAGGAACTTCAAATTTCTTAATTCTTGATCGAATTAACCCTACGGCAATTTGCCTATGTAATCACGGATTACGGGCGTAAAAATTTTAACGACCTGTTGATAAACTTCTCTTTTAAATCGAACAATCGAATCGAGGGTTTTATCGATCGCCATAAATTGCACTATCCGAAACTCGCGATCGTGGATATCTAACTTACAGTCAGATGCAGGATGATCCCAATAAAAAGCAAACCATCGCTGTCTTTGTCCACAATAGTTTGCCCATTTCCCCGATAGCTTTAGGGTTGACGGGAAATCGTAATATAACCATTCAGGATGTACATAGGCTAATACAGCATTGTTTATGCCCACTTCTTCATACAGTTCACGCAAAGCTGCTGCTTGAGGATCTTCACCCTCATCGATTCCACCCTGTGGAAATTGCCATGAATCAGGCACACCGACACGTTCACCGACTAGCACTTCACCTTTGCGGTTAAAAACAATAATCCCCACATTTGGGCGATAAGATTTTTCTGGTGTCATTGATTTTCACGTAAACAATGCAAAAGCATATCACCGTCGCCAATTATCATCAAAAAGAGAAATCCTCGCGCTGGGCGTGAGGATTTCTCTTTACAGCGCTTTGCACTCAATCCCGAAGCAATAAATGTGTTAAAAGTGTTGCTTTGCAACACTTTTAACACATTTATTGCTTCAATTAGATATAAGAGTGGCGCAATGCGCCACTCTTATATCTAATTGAAGCTAAACTAAAGCTCTTTCCAACTGAGCCACAGGCTCAGACATTTCTTGGCTTAGCCGCAGTTTTGGGGTTTGCAAGCCCACCATTTCCGCATTGCTTGCCCCTGGGGGAACCATCGGATAACAGTTCTCATTGCGCTTAACACGGAAATCAGCAAACACTGGCCCATCATAGGCAAGAATCTCAGCAACCGCAGATTGCAAATCACTTGGCTCAATAACCTTCATACCTTTAATGCCAAAGGCTTCAGCAAGCTTTACAAAATCAGGCATACCAACTTCCATATTAGAAGAGGAGTAGCGCTCATCATAGAAACTTTCTTGCCACTGACGCACCATGCCTTGCCAACCATTATTAATAATGATCACTTTGACCTTGATACCATACTGCGCCAATGTGCCAAGCTCCTGAATATTCATCTGAATACTGGCATCGCCGCTAATGCAGATGACTTGATCGTCGGGAAGAGCTACTTTTGCACCCATCGCCGCTGGCATTCCATAGCCCATCGTGCCAAGTCCTGCGCTCGAAATCCACTTGCGAGGTCCAGTTTTAATTAACTGAGCCGCCCACATTTGGTGCTGACCAACATCAGTCGTGAAATAAGCATTGGGAGCTTGTCTGCCAAATTCATAGATGACTTGTTGTGGGGATAGCACATTGTCATAGGCAGGGACTTCAAGTGGATAGTCTTCTTTCCACTCATCAATCTTGCTCAACCACGCTTTAGTTTGAATATTTTCTTCATAACTAGAAGCTTCAAGCATCGCCTGCAATACTTCCTTTACATCACCAACAATTGGTACATTGGGTTTGCGATTTTTGCCAACTTCCGCAGGATCAATGTCAATATGAATAACTTTGGCTTCGGGAGCAAATTTATCCAGACGACCCGTAACGCGATCGTCAAATCTTGCACCAACCGCAATTAATAGATCACATCCCTGTACGGCAAAGTTGGCATAGGCCGTACCATGCATTCCCAACATGCCCACGGAAAGGTAATTATTTTCATCATACGCACCTTTCCCCATCAGGGTTGTGGTCACTGGTAACTGGAAGCGTTTAGCGAATTCGGCAAGCTCAGCATGGGCATCGGCAAGTACCGTACCGCCACCTGCATAAAGTAATGGTCTTTTGGCTTCACGAATTAACGCGATCGCTGCCGCAATTTGATGCAAATATCCCTTAACCTTGGGCTGATAGCCAGGCAAGTTAATCTTCACATCAGGATTATATTCAAATGATTTCTGAGCAATGTCCTTAGGAATATCGATTAATACTGGTCCAGGTCGACCAGTCCCTGCAATGTGAAAAGCCTCAGTAACGATCCGCGCAATATCTTCAGCTCTACGAATCACATAGGAATGCTTAACAATTGGAAGAGTAATGCCCCAGATATCTGTTTCTTGAAATGCATCAGTACCGATCGCATAGGAAGGAACTTGCCCTGTGATTACCACCATCGGAATCGAGTCCATTTGCGCAGTAGCAATACCTGTCACCAAATTGGTTGCTCCAGGTCCTGAAGTCGCAACGCATACACCCACATTTCCAGTGGCGCGAGCATATCCATCCGCAGCATGGACGGCTCCCTGCTCATGACGCACGAGGTAATGCTTAAGCTCCCCTCTTGCCTCAAACTTATAAATTTCATCGTACACTGGTAGGATTGCTCCACCAGGGTAGCCGAAAATATGCTTAACACCCTGTCGTCTCACACTGTCGATGAGAGCAAATGCACCCGTTGTTCGCAAAGTAGCCTCCTCTAGACTCATAACTGATCTTGGTCTCGATACCAGTAAAAACTTTTTTTGAAGCATTTCTAGATACTTTTCTTCCCCATTACTACAAATAAGTAGTAAAGAGCAAATATCTTAAGTTGATAATTTGTAGCAATTGTATCGATAATAACATAGACAAGCTGACCCAAAGCTGCTAAGAACGATGTCTTTAATTATTCAAAATTTTGGAAAAAAGCCTAGACCTCTTCAAATTTTGACTATTTATTTAGCCAGAAACAAACCCAAACCCAAAAAGGGAGTTGCGGCGCAACTCCCTTTTTGGGTTTGGGGCTTAACGAAACGTGCAAAATATTAACAAACATGTAATGTTTGCCCCACTAAAGAGATCTTTAAGCTACAAAATACAGACAAGTCCCATTTGAAAATATAATGGCTTCGTGTTCTTCTGTCATATAGCGTCCATATAACTTCTCATGAGTGCAAATTCAGATAAAGATATTCCCGTCAATATCTACCGCCCTGCTAGTCCATTTACAGCAAAATGTGTTGCTAACGAGGTACTGGTTAGACCAGGCGCTGCTGGCGATACTCGCCACATCAAGTTCGATATTTCTGGAGGCGACCTTCGTTACTTAGAAGGTCAAAGTATTGGTGTCGTTCCTCCCGGTGAAGATAAAAATGGTAAACCGAATAAACTTCGCCTCTACTCGATCGCATCCACTCGCCTCGGAGATGATCTTGATGGTAAGACCCTATCTTTAAGCGTCAAGCGTCTAGAGTATCAAAACGAAGCAGGTGAGACCATCAAAGGCGTATGCTCTAACTTCTTGACCGATCTCAAGCCTGGTGATGATGTCAAGCTAACTGGGCCAGTTGGCAAAGAAATGCTGTTGCCAGACGATCCCAAGGCAACAGTCATCATGATTGCAACAGGAACTGGTATTGCGCCTTTCCGTGCATTTCTATGGCGGATGTTCAAAGAAAAGCATGAAGATTACAAATTTAATGGCTTAGCTTGGCTGTTCTTTGGTGTGCCAACTGACACAACAGTTTTATACAAGCCTGACCTTGAATGGCTAGCCTACAAACACAAGCGTAATTTTCGTTACGATGTGGCGATTAGTCGTGAGCAAAAGAACGCCAAGGGCGAAAAGATGTACATCCAAAATCGTATGGCTGAATATGCTGACGAGTTGTGGGAAGTTCTGCAAAAGCCAACTACCCATACCTATATGTGTGGTTTGCGTGGCATGGAAGACGGCATTTCGGAATTCATGACTAAGACTGCTGAAAAGAATGGTGCTGTTTGGAAGGATTTTGAGAAGCAAATGAAGCGCGACGGTCGTTGGCACGTTGAAACTTACTAAAAACTTAGGTTGAGGTTTTTTCTTCTACTATCTAATCCCAATTCACAAAAGTGTCGTCACACTTTTGTGAATTAAAAATCAAGCCCAGTAAGGGTTTTCAAAACACAAAATGGCTATGCCATTTTGTGTTTTGGTATTATTAGATTGAGGTGATGTTTTGTGCTGCCTCAGTTCTCACAAATCTTTGTACAATAGCGAACCGTTCGGATGAAATATTCCACAAAACATTTACGGATTGCTATAGTTTTCGGTGTTGAAAGCCTGTTTATCGGCTAGCTTTAATTTCCAAAGGATTGTTTTGTCACCCTCTTTTAATACTATTGGCTGTACTTGATAACCTTGCTTAATAATTCCTGATAAATCAGGTTCTTTGTCATTAGCTTTGTCATATCTATGGATATGATAAAAAACAAAAATATCTTTAAATTGATTAGGAATTTTTGGAGTATTAGGCTGTTTAAACAAAAAGAGTTTTGCTTTATTTTGTATTAAATAACTTAGGCTAAATATATCGCCAATATCACCAATAGAAATATTTTCCTCGTTGCTTATAAAGTTAATTAGTAGAGAAGAATCACTTTTATTTACAGTATCTGCAACCAACTTCAATTGATCATCCTTGCTATCTTGAATCAACTTTGCTGTAGAACCAGTAAACCCAATTATTAGGGTAATGATAAGAATTGCCATCCCCGTCTTTTTCAACCAATTTTTATTTGACTCTGATGTAATCATATAGCCAATTACACAAGTCAAAGCAATCTGGGTTCCCAACAAAAATGGCCATAGATATCTGGGAAAAAAAGAAAAACTTGATTTAGAAACTAAATCTGCTAATGTAAATATAATTAGAGTTGGCAATGTTAATGTCAATACAAATAGCCATATATGCTTAGAGACTTTACTGTACATGAAGTAAAGTGAAGTCAAAAATATTATAAGAAAGACTATTCTAAACCTTGAATGATGAACAAAAACATGGGTAATATTGACCAACCAAAAATATATTAAATCTTGGAGAGGTCGTTCAACAAACATCCAAGATGTAGTGCTTTTAACTCTAGATGTATTCGTTAATATAATCCATATCCAAGGAATATAAGCTAGGAGTGCAGTAGATGCAGAAATTAAAAAATAAATTAAAGATTTTGTCAATCGGAACTTTTCTATAATAGCTAGATAAATTCCATGACCTAATAAAACAATTCCCGTTAGCGGAAATGTATATAGTCCCACAATTATACTTGTTCCATAAATCCCAAAACTGAGTTTAGTTTTAAGCCTTATAGATCGAAGTAAAGCAGCGCTTGAGAATAGGATTGTTACTATCCATAAACTGTATTCTCTTGCTTCTTGAGCATAGGTTAAGTGAAGTAATGAAACTGAAGTTAAGGCAATAGCAATCCATCCAAAAACTGCCGAATTAAATAACTCAATACATAACCAATAAAAACAAGGGAAAATCAATAAGCTAATTAATACAGATAAAATTCTGATTACGGCAGGCGAACTGCCAACGAATTCAGCCCAAAATCTGACCATTACAAAATATAGCGGTGGATGTTGAGCATCATCGACTACCAAAGAGTTAATAGTATCGCCCCAACTCCTCTCTGGATTGGGCTTTTGGTATTTTTGGAGAGCGTTTATATCAACAACTTTGCCATCGTAAAGTTGTTGATCCACTTCTGCTATTGTGAAACCTGCAATCCTAAATGAAGTAGCAACTTCATCTAACCAGTAAACCCTTTTATCTAAACCATTGAATCTCAAAAAAATTCCAACGACTAGGATAAAAACAAAAAAAAGGCGTAACACTTGTGAAATTCTATTTGAAGAATGTATTTGAAAGTTCAGCATTTTAGTTTATTGACTAACACAACTTAGACAGAAAGATTAGCGATGTTTGAATTAAGTAACTAGGCACAATTAAATATACCTACCCAGATCTGCACCGCCCGCTGCGCGGATGGTGCAGATCTGGGTTCTAATTTTCAACTATGCTAAGGTACTTAATGCGATCTTACAGACGTTTGAAATTAGGCAGATTATAAATTACTAAATATTTCCAAAAGTTTTATTTCACAACACTTTTGGAAATACACTAAGAGAGTTTTTAATGGCAAAGTATTGTGTGTAAATACAAGGAATGAGAATCTTATTAGTAAATCATTTTGGAGTTTAGCAACGCTGGTATATTAACATGGATAAAATAGATACATAAATATTAAATTATTGGTCTTCATGGATGAGCATTGATTAATTAATAATCATAATGCTCAAAAAACTTTGTAATACTACTGTTTAAGGATTATCGCTATTTTAGAGGGCATAAAAGTGGAATTGCTCTGGTTGCTTGTCGGAATTTGCCTTGGCGCGATCGCAACTAGCGCTTGCTGGTTTAGTTGGAACTATGCCAAACAGAGGCGAAATCGTAAGTTGCGTAAGCGATCGCGTCATGTATTTAAAGCAAAATCGATTCGTAGTTTTAAGTCTTGGGCAAAGAATATCCAGCAAAATATTCGGCAAAACTATAACAATCAATTTAATGCTCAATTTCAATTAATTGAACATAAGGAGGATAGAGGCGATCGCTTATTGTGGGGGAAAATTGTCGAATTATCTCCCATTGGCTATATCCAAGTTGATCAAGATAATCGCTTAACTGTATGTAATCAACAAGCTGCATCCATGATGGGGATCGCCAACCATCAAAAAGGATTAATTCGGAAGCCATTTTTGTTGCAGCTAATTCGATCCTATGAACTTGATCATTTAGTCGAACTAACGCGATCACTTGCACAAGGCTCCCAAGTTGATTGGGTATTTCATCCTGCAATTCCCGATCCTGTCGATCCTGTGCCACAGATAGGGAGACCGATTCGGGCTTGTAGTATTTATTTGGGACAAGGGCAAGTTGGCATTTTTTTGATAGATCGCCAAGAATCGGTAGCGATCACTCAGCAACGCGATCGCTGGACTTCTGACATAGCCCATGAACTTAAAACACCCCTAACTTCGATCCGTCTGGTGGCGGAGACGCTCGAACCCCGTGTTGATCCTGCGGCAAGAATTTGGGTAGAACGTCTGCTTAGCGAAATAGATCGGATTACCAAGCTTGTCCAAGACTTGCTGGAATTGGGGCAGATGGATGTGGGAGTTGAGTCAGTATTGCACCTAAGTGAGGTAAATTTATCGTCAATAGTGCGATCGGTCTGGGTAACCCTTGAGCCATTAGCCAATCGTAAACAAGTCAAACTCAAATATATTGGCAACGAATTATTTTGGCAACTTGATGAATCACGCATTTATCGGCTTTTGCTGAACTTATTAGACAACAGTATTAAGCACAGTCCAGCGCTTCAGTCGATTACAATCAAAACCAGCGTGATAGACTCGAACTTACAAATAGAAATAATCGACGCGGGAGAAGGTTTTCCTGAAGAATCTTTACCCCATATTTTTGATCGTTTTTATAAAGTCGATCCATCGCGGACAAGATCGGGAACTGATCGTGGGGGTAGTGGATTAGGACTGGCGATCTCTCGTCAGATTGTCACATTACATAAAGGATCGATCGCTGCCAAAAATCATCCTGAGACTGGTGGAGTATGGATTACGATCACGCTACCATATCAAAATCCTACAAAATAAAAATTGTAAAGCTCTGAGCACTTTCATAACTAAATCATGAGCGCAGAAAAACTTCTGAAAGAATATGCTTCTGGTCGGCGTGACTTTGCCAGCTTAAATCTAGCTAATGCCAATTTGTTTAATAGCGATTTAATCGGCGTTAACTTGACCAAAGCCGACATGAGGCGAGCGAATCTTGTATTTGCTTTTCTTAACAAGGTTACCTTTAATCATGCCAATTTATCGGGTGCAAAACTCGGTGGTGCAACGCTTAACCAAGCGATCATGATGAGTACCAATCTGTCCGAGGCGGATTTACATGGAGCAATGTTGCAACGGGTGAATCTATTTGGGGCAAATCTGTCCCTTGCCAACTTGATGGATGCCAACCTAAGTGAGGCAGATTTACGCAGCGCCAACCTCCGTGGCGCAAATTTACGCTGTGCAATCCTGAGTGCCACTCTTATGCGAGAGGAGCGGGGCTATCCGCCTACAAGTATGAGCGGCGCAAATTTACGCAAAGCCGATTTGCGCGGGTCAAACCTAAGTGGAGCCGATCTTACGGGCGTTGATCTGTCTGGCGCAAATCTGAGTGAAGCGACGCTCTCAAGAGTTAATTTGCAAGGAGCTAATCTGAGTGGCGCGATCGCGAGCGGTACAATTTTTACTGAAGCAAATCTGAGTAATGCAAACCTCACAGAGACAAACCTTAAAGGTGCAAACCTGACCAAGGCTGATCTCAAAAATGCAAACCTGCGGCTCGCAAACTTATTTGGAGCAAATCTCACTAAAGCGAATATGACCATGACAACATTAAGTAACGCAGGATTGATTCAGGCAATACTTAATGGTAGCGATCTATCGCGATCGCTGTTAGACAAAGCAAATCTTAGCCAAGCTAGTCTAGTTGATGCTTATTTAGTCAGAGCTAATCTTGATGGAGCCGATTTTAGTGATGCTGTGCTGACCAGAGCTGAGATGAGTGGAGCCAGTACTATTGGTACAATTTTTAGTGGCGCAACTATGCCCGATGGCAAATCTCACTCTTAAAATAATCACGAACAATCTAAACTCAAAAAGCCTGTTCCGCCCGCGTGGCGGGCGGAGCAGGCTTTGACTCTGTTTTTTATTGTGCCGACAGACTTAATACGTTGATTATTAACCTTGACGTAGAATGCCTTAATCAATCAATATGTCAACTGAGCATTGCAGCGCCCAACAAAAATATGGAAGATTTAAATCTTCTAGAGGAAGTTATAGATAGCTTGGAGCAAGACAGCAATGTTCTTCGCATCAAACGACTTATCCTCTTTACCTGTCATGATTCTTGGTCAAATGATGTCAACGAAGTTAAAGCGTTGCATGTGCGTCAGCTTGTCCAAGAATTGATGATCATGTTTCCCGATCTCAATAAACTCAAGCACAAGTTAAACAGCCAAGTTAAGCAACTCAGCAAACAGTCAGACTATCTGCTTGCTGCTGACAACATTATCGATAGTCTTGGGTTTCTCTATACTCTGCGTGATGAAGGAAAACTACCCCATAGTTTTTTAAACCCAGAGATATCTTCAGGCTCTCAAAATGGATCTCTTCCAACTAGAAATGAGGCTCCTGAGAAAACTGAGAGTGATACGATTCCCCACAAACACAATCTTAAATATTTAACGAATCTATTTGATTTGCGAGCTGACATTTCTCGAAATGTCAGTCCGCTTCATGCCAAAATCCTGCTTTTTTCAGCCCTAAATTATCGTTTCAGTCCACAAGAACGGGATTGGTCAGCACTGTATACCTACGATATTGATGATTTGATTCAGCTTATCTTTCAAACCTATGAAACTGTTGAAGCGCTAGAAACGAGACTAGCTGAAGTAAGTCTAACGCTAGATCAACCTGAAGATGCTAAACGCGCTTCCGCAGTAATTTTACAAGCCATAAGACCTTTCTATTAAAAAGCTCAAAAGGAGGATCCTCGCGGCTTGCCCAGCAAATCTCATTATAAAAATCAGTTTCATAATTAATCCCAAAACATAAAATGGCTTCGCCATTTTATGTTTTGGGATAAGATCAAGTTAAACGTCGAGGCAAAATGATTAGTCCGCAAACTAAAGACGCGACTATGGGACTTGTTTATGGGCTTCTCGGTGTCATAATTTTTAGCATCACTTTGCCAGCAACCCGTATTGCTCTCACTGAATTCGATCCAGTATTTGTGGGGCTGGGTCGGGCAGTAATCGCTACGGGATTGTCATTAATTTTACTAATTACCACAAGACAGCCGATCCCATCTTGGCGATTTCTGCCTAGCTTTGCTGTTGTCGTAATTGGGGCTGTTGTGGGATTTCCATTACTCTCAACACTAGCAATGCGCGACGCTTCTGCGTCCTATGGAGCTGTGATTATTGGTCTATTGCCACTAGCTACGGCTTTGTTTGGGGTTTTGCGAGCAGGAGAACAACCATCAATAAAATTTTGGATCTTTGCGATCGCGGGTAGTGGATTGGTGATTACCTTTGCGCTGATATCTGGGACAGGGAATATTCGTTTTGCAGATTTGGCTTTACTAGGAGCAGTTTTCACCGCAAGTTTAAGCTATGCAGAAGGAACGGTTTTAGCGCGTACTTTTGGTTCGTGGCAGGTCGTGTGTTGGGCGTTGGTACTTTCATTTCCGCTCGTGTTTCCGATCGTATTGCTACATTTGCCATCTTCTTTTACAAATATTTCTAGTAGTGCTTGGATTGGTTTCTTGTATATCAGTTGTTTCAGCATGTTTTTGGGCTTTTTTGCTTGGTATCGAGGCTTGTTTTTAGGAGGGATTGCTCAGATTGGTCAGCTACAACTTTTTCAGCCATTTCTGACCATCCTTGCCTCAACGATCCTGCTAGGAGAGCCAATGACTTTCATGACATTGGGTTTTGCTGCTGGTGTATTGGTATGTGTAGCTTTAGGCAGAAGCGCTCAATTTAAATCTAGTAAATAATGGTGCGGCATTATAAATATAAAACCTCAGATGAGGGTTTTAAAATCACAAAATGGCATAGCCATTTTGTGATTTTAAAACCATTACTGGGTTTAGGTTTTAATTCGCAAAAGTGTTGTCACACTTTCGTGAATTGGTATTACGCTTCACTATTGTAAAGATTGGCTATTGTCACGTAAATCAAGATAAGCTTCTACAAACATTAGTTTTCATATAGACAAGCAATGGCAGCTACTTCTTCTCGACAGCCTAAGATTATTGTTCTTGATGACGATCCGACGGGTTCGCAAACTGTGCATAGCTGCCTACTGCTAACTAAATGGGATGTGGAAACTTTGCGGATCGGACTAGCCGATGCATCTCCGATTATGTTTGTACTGACAAATACGCGATCGCTAACGCCAGAAGATGCCACCAATGTAACGCGCGAAGTTTGTCGTAACCTGAAGCCAGCCCTTGAAGCTGAAGGCATCCAAGGATTTATGATCGTTAGTCGCTCTGACTCGACGCTGCGGGGACATTATCCAATCGAGACGGATGCGATCGCTGAAGAGCTAGGTAATTTTGACGCACATTTCCTTGTGCCAGCATTTTTTGAAGGTGGACGTTTCACCAAATCGAGTGTGCATTATTTAGTAGTTAACGGCATACCTACTCCAGTCCATGAAACCGAATTTGCCAAGGATTCTGTATTTGGCTATACGCATAGCTATCTGCCCGATTATGTCGAAGAAAAAACCAAGGGCAAAATTCTTGCCGCAGATGTGCAGCGGTTTTTATTGGGAGAAATTCGTGCAGGTGTACGTCAGCGTTTAGGGCGATTGCATGACAATCAATGCGGTGTGGTCGATGCCGAAAACCAAGCCGATCTGAATCAATTTGCCTCGGATATTTTGGCAGTGGCGGCGACTGGTAAAAGGTTTTTATTCCGTAGCGCCGCCAGCTTGCTGACGGCCCTTGCGAAGCTACCACCTCAGCCGATCGCTGCCGAGGATATGTCGAAATATATGCGATCGCATAAAGCAGGTGTCGCGATCGTTGGCTCCCATGTTAAAAAAACTACCGAGCAGTTAGAAAATTTGCTCAAGGCTCCCAATACAGTTCCTGTAGAAATCGATGTCTCTCGCCTATTAAATGATGCTGATGATCAATCGGCAATTCTTAAACAAGAAGCACTAGCCCAAGTTCAGCAAACCCACGCAACAGGCAAAACCGCCGTGGTGTTTACCAGTCGCAAAGAATTGGAATTTGCCGATACCTCCACCCGTCTGGCTTTTGGTCAGTCAGTCTCGGCGCTTTTGATGGCGATCGTGCAGGAATTACCCGCAGATATTGGTTTTCTAATTAGTAAAGGTGGCATTACATCCAATGATGTTTTGAGCACAGGTTTGAATTTGCCCACGGCAAGACTGCTAGGACAAATTCTTGCTGGTTGTTCCGTTGTGCGTACTCCCGAAGATCATCCCCGTTTCCCTGATTTGCCTGTTGTCTTATTCCCTGGCAATGTTGGTGATGCGAATGCATTGGCAACTGTATATACGAGACTTGCGATCGGGATCGAATAACTCAAAACCGAAAAAGTGTGAGGCGGCGCTTCGCGCCGCCTCACACTTTTTTAGTAGCTGGCGTTGTTGAGAGTTGTTCCGTCTAGCAGAGCATATTCAAAATTGCTTTTTAATAAATTGGCACTATCTAAACATGCTTCAGTTAAGTTTGCATGTTGCAGATTGGCATAGCTTAGATTGCAACCAAAACAGTTAGCCCCCGTTAAGTCCGCCCCTTGTAAATTTGCAAATTCAAGATGAGCATTGCTTAGATTCGCACCCCGTAAATTTGCATTGCTCAGATTTATACCCCTCAAAATTGCCCCACTCAAATTTGCTCCCCCCAGATTTGCCTCTTTTAGATTGGCGTTACTCAAATCAGCATTAGTCAGATTGGTAAAGTTAAGACTCGATCGCTCCAAATTTGCGCCCCGCAGGTCAGAATCACTTAAATCAGTCAGGTCAAGATCGGCATTTCGCAAATCTGATCTAGTAAAGATAATAGATGACAGCTTGCAGCAGGATAATTTTAGCCCCGAAAAATTTTCTGAATCAAAATCTTTACGCCCCATCTCATACATTTTTTTGACAGCCATTCCCATAGCGAGGGCATTAGTTGTCGGAGAGTGATGAGTTTTAGAATCTTGAATGGACATCATGACGATCGCTCTCTAGCTGAGACATTTAGCTACTTGTAACTATTGATTCAAATATAAGGCGATCGCGATTGATTGCACTTCACCCTATAGGATTGCATTGCTTTCGGGATAAAGCTCACAGATTATTTAGGATTGGGTTAGAATAACCATAATAAGCATTATTAAACAAAGCTTACTTCTCGATTTTTATCTACCACTGGAGTCAATAATGTCTAAAGAACAAAAGAGCAATAAAGAGACTAAAAAGCCCAAGAAAGACGCTTCTGAAAAGAAAGAAAAGAAAGAACCTAAAAAATACAATTAACTGCAAAAATGCCATGTCAACCGAAATTCTGAGTAATCGCGATCGCCAAGATTTTGCTGAATATCCACCTCAAATCTTGGCAAGAGCCGAAATAGCTTTGCGCTGTGCGCCCTTCACAGTGAAGTTGTTCGCGGACATGGCAACAGAGGGCGTAAATCTGAGGGCGATCGCCAGTAATGATGGCATCAAAAATAAATATTTGACCAGTCCCACCAATTTGATCGTTACCGAAAATGCTTTGCTATGGCTGATCCAAGTTGGGGTATTGCGCCGCGAAGTGGATGGTCAAGGCATTACTGATAGTTTTCGGCTGACCCCGATGGGGCATTTGTTATTGGATAAATGGCGATCGCAACCAAGATTTCCGATCGCGAGTTTTAGCGATCGTTGCCAAAATTTTTGGGCGCAAATTCAAATATCGCGATTTCTCTAAAATTTTCTTATAGCGCTTTGCGCTAAAAAAAATAAAAGCAGTCCTTCAGGCTGCTTTTATTTTTGAAATGGAACAAAAAAAACGAGGAGATCGTCTGATTGTTAAAGACTTAATATGCCTATATCGTGACGTATTGTGCGCCTATATAGCCGTGCGTTAACAACTATAGGTTGACTCTAGCAAATCATGCAGTAAATCGAGCTAGGAATAAATAACGATGAATATTGTCAGTAAAAATTTTCGTAGCCAAATAGGCAACAGATTTCAGAAGACATCTCTATGTCTTCTCGCAGCAACTCTTACTACAGCATCTTTTCTGAATACTATAGAAGCGATCGCAGCTCCATCTGTTCCCCAAATAGTTGCTCAAGTTCCACAGGACTGGCAAACAGGCGTACAGCTATTGCGTTTGCTAGACAACTCTGGCAACCTTTCAAGCATTGGCATTTTACTAGATGTTGCCAATAAGCCTTCGACTACCTACGCAAACGCGGTGTATCAGCTTTATGTAAAACGTGCTGGGGAATGGCGCGAAGTTTATACCAATTCAGGCGCAAGACTGCTCTCCAAAAATGCAGGGCGACAGTTTACAGCAGTAGAAGTGATTTCCCTAAGTTCCCTGAGCGAAAAAATCTCTCTTGATGATATTTACAATGGCGATCTCAAGGCGATTACTAGCATTCGCTATGACTTGCCCAATGGTGTCAAAGATGCGAGATTTGAGATCGAAGAAGTCAAATCCTTTACTTCAATTGTCACAGCTAGTGCAACTGAGGTAAAAGCTGGACGCATTTCTTCTGTGTACACTAGTACTTCCAACAATTCATCCAACAACTCCTCCAACAATTCATCAAATAACTCCTCCAACAATTCATCAAATAACTCCTCCAACAATTCAGTAATTTCCGATCGCGATTTGGGAATTACAACTGGTTCTCAATCAACGACTACGCAGTCTACTCAAACGGTGGTCATTGAAAACACAAATGTCCAGACAGGTAGTTCTGTTAAACCAATGAAGCCCATCGTTGTCTCCAAAAAATATGATGACGACGATGAAGATGATGACTATGATGACGATCGCCGAACCGATCGCAAAGAGCGCAAGGAGCGTGATGGCGTTGAGCTATCTAAAAAGAATCCTCATCGTGGACATTTTAGCTTTGCAGTTTTGCAAAATCAGCCGCGCTTGTCTCAGGTAATTGCACGTCTTTCGATCAAATCGAAGCGTTCTAATGGATTTCTCAAAGAGCGCTTTGTTGGTGATTATCGTTTTAACGTTAATCAGCGTGCTACCTTTATCCGTGGGCTGAATCCAGGCGATCGCCTAGTTGTCCGTTTATTCGACTTGAATAATCGTCCTCTAGGATATAGCGAAGTGCAACTGCTTAAAAACTTCTCAACCATTAGCCTGATTTTACCCAGCGATCCATCAGCATATGGCACTATTCGCACTGTCTGTGGTATCGACTCTCAGCGCATTGGTAAAATTGATCGTAATGTCAGAGTCTATGACTATTTCACTCAAATCCAGACGACAACCGTTCTAACTCAAACAGTTGCAAGCTTTTTGACAACATCTCAAAGTATTCCACTTGGTTTGTTTAATGTTGCAGGACTACCTCAAGCAACCAATCAATTCACCTATACCAACGCTTTTTCCAAAGGCAATTATTCACTGATTAATCGCACGATTAATGTATTCACACAGGACATGCCTCCTGTAATGCAGGTTCTACCAGGGCAGCTAGCTTCTGTAATTCCTATTACAGATTCGCAGTCTACCTTCGATGTAGTTCGCAAGATTCTAGATTACAAAGATCTGCGCCCAAATGGTATTTCGACCTTGTTTTAGCTAAAAAAGGGGCGCTTAGCGCCCTTTTTTTGTCTTACAGCGATTTACATTTACAAGAATCAATAAATTTTTGATTATGTAAAAGGAGGTAATGTAAGGGCAATTCATGAATTGCCCTTACATTACCTCCTTTTGCGTCAGCCCATAAAAAGGTTAGACTAATCTCATATTGCCGCCGATCCAATTGTTTTTCTTGAGTAAATCTGCATGAGCTATCTCGAAACCACCGCCGAATTTTACGCGGAAGCCGCAAAAACTCCGCAAGTTGGTCTGTGCTGCATCAGCACGCCACCACTACAATTTCCCAATCTCAAAATCCCTCAAATCATTGAGCAGATGAACTATGGCTGTGGTACAACCATCCATCCTACAGAATTACGCGGTAACCCAACAGTCTTGTATATTGGCGTTGGTGGTGGTTTAGAAGCTCTTCAATTTGCGTATTTCTGTCGCCGAAAAGGAAGTGTTATCGCTGTCGATCCTGTAGCTGCTATGCGCGAAGTGGCAAGTCATAATTTAAAATTAGCGGCTCAAGAGAATGATTGGTTTGATACAGATTTTGTAAATATCTTAGAAGGAGATGCTTTTGCATTACCAGTTGCCGATGCCTCGGTTGATGTGGTTGCCCAAAACTGTCTATTTAATATTTTCGAGCCTCAAGACCTACAACGAGCTTTGAAAGAAGTCTATCGAGTTCTCAAACCTAAAGGCAGATTAATTATGAGCGACCCAATCTCTACTCGTCCGATTCCTGCCAATCTCCAAGCTGATGAACGTCTACGAGCCATGTGTTTATCGGGAGCCATGACCTATGACGAATATATTCATTATCTGATTGAAGCAGGATTTGGACAGATTGAAGTCCGCGCCCGTCGTCCCTATCGTTTGCTCGATACCCATAGTTTTGATTTGGATACACCGCTAATGTTAGAGAGTCTAGATTCTGTATCATTCAAGGTTCCTATTCCCAGTGATGGAGCCTGTGTATTTACAGGTAAAACCGCAGTTTATAGCGGCATGGAGACATCCTTAGACGATCGCGCTGGGCATGTTTTGCAGCGTGGTAATCCTACATCTGTATGCGATAAAACTGCTTCAAAACTTGCGGAAAAGTTTCCTCAAGAGGTGATGATCTCAGATTCTACATGGCACTATTACGGTGGTGGATGTTGCAAATGAATAAGAAGACCCTCACCCCTATCCTCTCTCCCAGAGGGATAGGGGGAAAAGAGTTCGAGATATTTTCATGTTTGACGAGCGTTCTTTTTGTAGCGATCGCCTTTTTATTGATATTTTTATTAATCAATGTAGTTATTGTTGATCCCGCCTTTGCTCAAGAGGCCGCGAGCCAAAGCTTCAATCCCCAAGAACTACTCCGCTCAGCCTTGAAATGGGTAGAAAGCTTAGGCTATATTGGTGGGCTTGTCTTTATGCTCATTTATATTGTTTCCACGGTCGCCTTCATTCCAGGTTCGATCTTGACTTTAGGTGCAGGCGTGCTATTTGGCGTTGTCTTAGGCTCTCTCTATGTTTTTGTTGGCGCGACTCTGGGTGCGATCGCCGCTTTTCTGGTTGGCCGCTATTTAGCCCGTGACTGGATTGGCAAAAAGATTGAGGGCAACCAAAAGTTTGCAGCGATCGATCGCGCCGTTGCCCATGAGGGATTTAAAATCGTTCTCTTAACGCGACTGTCACCTGTATTTCCATTTAATTTGCTTAATTATGCTTTTGGTGTCACGGGAGTTACTCTCAAAGACTATGCTCTTGCCTCAGTGGGCATGTTCCCTGGAACCGTAATGTATGTCTATATCGGTTCTCTGGCTGGAGATATTGCCCGTATTGGCAGCGAAAATCAGCCTACAGATTCCACTATTCAGTGGGTAATTCGGATTGTTGGTTTTATTGCCACAGTTTCTGTAACGCTATATGTCACCAGAATTGCGCGTAAGGCGATCGCAGAAATCAGCTAGTGATCGCGATCACATAAATAATGTGATCAAATTCAAACTAACTCAACGCTGACATCACCACCTGACTCTTAAAAAAGCTTGATACTAAGTACATCAAGAGTTAAAGAAAAAAGGAGCAGAGCAATGTCAGTATTTCACTTCGGCGGATTTATCTTCAAGTTCTACGCTGGTTCGATCGCCGTTTTAGTTTTGGCAAATGCAGTCTCAACCCTTTAATTATTCTTCCCTACGAAAATGGATATTTTTCAAATCTTGATTTTTTCTTTTAAGTTTTTAGGTTGTGCGATCACCATCTTTGTAGTAACCAACGCCGCTTACAGCTATTAAATTTTCTCCTTAAAAATAAATGTCAAAGCACCAAAACTAATATGGTTAAGGTGTTTTTTTTCTTGTTTTTTTTCTGGCTAATGAGATTAAAATTGTCATCGATTGCCTAAATTTTTGTCCACAATTTCATATTGTAAATAACGATAATTTGAAATAAAGAGCTAAGAAAGCGCTAGAATCTTAAAAGTTTTGTCTGTAATTAATTCACCCAAAATACTTATCCTATGTACGACTGCATTGTTGTGGGATCAGGCCCATCTGGTGGTTCAGCATCCTATCACTTGGCAAAACGAGGACGCTCAGTTTTGTTACTCGAAAAAGAGAGTCTACCTCGCTACAAACCCTGTGGTGGTGGCGTTTCGCCAATGGTACAAGAGTGGTTTGACTTTGACTTTTCACCAGCAGTTTCACTGACAGTTCAGCAAATTCGCTATACATGGCAAATGGGCGATCCTGAATTAGTCGAACTAGAAACCAAAGAACCCGTCTGGATGGTACGCCGCGATGTTTTTGATCATTACCTTGTGCAACAAGCCCAAAAACTAGGGGTCGAGCTTCGTGATAATACTGGTGTTACTGGCATTGAGTGGAAAAGCGATCATTGGTTAGTCAAAACTGAAAATGATGTCTTTGAAGCCAAATATGTAATCGCTGCTGATGGGGCAAAAGGCTCCATGGCAAAATGGCTAGGATTTAAAGAACGGAAACGTCGCATGGGAGCTGCTCTCGAAGTCGAAGCGCCACATCCACATCCTGATACTAGTGCCGCTCACTTTGATTTTGGCTCCGTTCAAAATGGATATATTTGGAACTTCCCTAAAGCTGATGGATATTCTATTGGTGCAGGGACATTTATCGGTGGCGAGAAGCAAAATCTGAAGGAAATTGCTGCTAGATATGCTCAGGAATTTGGAATTAATGTAACTTCCATGAAGCAATTTGGACATCCGATTTGTCTATGGGATGGCAATCAACCACTGCATACTCAAAATGCTTTGCTCACAGGCGAATCAGCTTGCATCGTCGATCCTTTCACAGCCGAAGGTATTCGTCCTTCGTTATTAACGGGAATGTTGGCAGGAATAGCGATCGATCAAGCGATCGGTGGTAACGCTGATGCGCTCAAGCAATATACCCTCAAAGTCCAAGAAGAATGGGGTGAAGATATGGTTTGGGCGCAGCGAATTGCCAATATTTTCTATCGTATTCCGAGTTTTGGCTACAAGATGGGAGTGAAACGACCCAGTGCAAGTCAGCGCATGGGCAAAATCCTTTGTGGTGAGATGCGTTATCGCGATGTGGCTGGAGCCGCCATTAAACGGCTCACTAAAGGTTTAATCGGTATGAAATAAAGAATAGGTAGCTTAAAGCGCTACCTATTCTTTACAAGAAAATCGTAGGGGCAATTCATGAATTGACCCTACATCTCGTAATTGATGCATAGGTTCTATGACTAAAAGAAATTATCGATTGCTATTTCTATCCACTCCTGTGGGAGCCTTGGGATCAGGAATCGGTGGAGGCGTGGAATTGACACTGCAAAATGCGGCTAAGGCTCTGATGGCAAAGGGTCACGAGGTAGAAATCGTTGCGCCTGAAGGTTCTGTCACTAATGTCACGAAGCTGACCCAAATTTCAGGTAATATGCAAACTTCAGCCCAAACTCAAGTTGGTGCTGATATGGTTGTAATCCCACAGAACTCGGTTCTCGAAAATATGTGGAGCTATGCCAGAGAATCGCAAAATCAGTTCGATTTATTATTTAACTTTGCCTACGATTGGCTGCCTCTTTACCTCACACCATTTTTCAACCGCCCGATCGCACATTGGATCAGTATGTCGTCACTTTCCCCAGTGATGGATGCGATGGTGTCCAAAATTTCAGGAATTTGCCCTGACGCGATCGCGGTGAATACTCGCGCCTGTGCTGACACTTTTAGCCATGGCGATCGCCTGATGATTATGGGTAAGGGGATCGATGTGAATCAATATAACTTTATTGCGAAACCGAAAAATCCTAGTCTTGCATGGGTAGGGCGTATCTCTCCAGAGAAAGGCTTAGAAGATGCCGCCTCAGCTGCGCAAAGTACTGGATTACCTTTACATGTATTTGGATTGATTCAAGATGAAGGCTATTGGCAAAAGATTCAAACTTCTTTCCCTAAAGCTGAAATTTATTACGAAGGATTTCTATCTACGGATAACTTACAGCAAAAGCTGGGGCAATGTAGCGCTTTATTAATGACTCCACGCTGGATTGAAGCCTTTGGTAATGCTGCGATCGAGGCTTTTGCCTGTGGAGTGCCAGTTATTTCCTACAGTAGTGGTGGACTGAAGGAGATCGTCCGACATGGCAAGACAGGGTTTCTTGTAAAAATGGGAAGTGTGCCGGGGTTAGTTAAGGCAATTGATCAATTAGACCAAATCGATCGCTTTACCTGTCGTCAACAAGTAGAGGCAGAATACTCTCTAGAAGTATGGGGCGATCGCTTAGAAAAATGGTTTGACAAACTAATTTCAAACTATAGCAATGCTCGAATTAGTTAGAAAAAGAAGAGAATGGCGGCGCTTTGCGCCGCCATTCTCTTTTGGGTGATTGCTATAATTATTGAGAAAAGTTTAATCAAAGACACATGCAAACTATCAAGCTCGGTTCCGATGGTCCAACTGTAACAGCGCTAGGTGTGGGTACATGGGCTTGGGGTGACACCATGTTTTGGGCTTATGGTAAAGATTTTGGCGCAGAAGATGTGGCGGGAGCTTTTAAAGCTTCTGTTGATGAAGGAGTCACATTTTTTGATACCGCCGAAGTTTACGGATTTGGCGAATCAGAACGCTTGATTGGTCAGTTTTGCAAACAAACTTCTCAGCCAGTGCAGATTGCGACCAAGTATTTCCCATTACCTTGGCGATGGAATCGATCCGCGATCGCTGATGCTCTAACTGCTAGCCTAGAGCGTCTACAAACTGAGCAAATTAGTCTTTATCAAATTCACTGGCCCCTAGAATTTATACTCAAGACCAAAGACTTTATGGAAGTTCTTGCCACAGAGGTGAAAAAAGGAAGGATTCAATCGGTAGGAGTGAGCAATTATTCTGCGGCTCAGATGTCTCTGGCTCATCAATATCTTGCCGCGAAGGGTATTCCTCTGGCGGTGAATCAAGTTCCTTATTCTCTGTTAACTAGACAAATTGAACAGAATGGAGTTCTCGAAAAGGCTCGACAATTGGGCGTGACTATTCTCGCCTACAGTCCGCTTGCCCAAGGTTTATTAACTGGCAAATACACCACAGAGACGGTAAAATCTCTTCAAGGTGCGCGACGCATTGATTCTCGCTTTAGTCCTAAAGGTTTGAAAAAGCTAGAACCACTATTCTCAACGCTAAAAGACCTCTCTGAAAAGTACGACAAGACTCCTGCTCAAATTTCCTTAAATTGGCTAATTTCTCAAGGCAACATAATTCCTATTCCTGGAGCTAAAAATGCCAATCAAGCTCAACAAAATGCTGGTGCTTTAGGGTGGTCATTAACGCCCGAAGAAGTAGAACTACTTCGCCTCAAAGCTCCAAAATCATAATACCAATTCTCAAAATGGCGTTGCCATTTTGAGAATTTAAAGGCCTTGCAGCAGTTTTTGTTGAAACGAACCGATAAATTTTTTCAAAAATTTATCGGTTCGGGTTTGAGTAATTATCGCTTGCGAATGGGAATTTGTACTTCGCGGCGTTTTAATGGCGATGGTGTGAAGGGCGAGTCGTAGAGAAATTCTCTTGGCTCACCGACTATTTCATATTCTGGATGGTTTACTAACCATTGCTTTAACTTCGCAATATGTTCTGAAAAGCTACCATAGCCATAGGCTCCTTGTATGCCCAGACTGACAACTAGCATCGGTGGATGATCTTCTACTTGAATGTCGGAAGATACTTGCTTTGGATTGATTTCATTGTTGTTGTATAAGAATGAAACCTTAGCTTTACCTTGTTGAATTGGCCGATCGATAGTAGCGATCGGGTAACGCGCTTCCACAGGAGAAGTCATAGAAATATTATTACTGCTGATATGGCGAAATAGCGGGTTAAAGGAATTACTGGTGGCTTCACTAAGGTTGCCTTCATAGGTGTAAGTGCCTGAGCGATAGGCGGGATATAGCTTAACTTCGATCGTGTCGTGAGACGTAGGCGCTGGAAATCCGACGGGTAAAGGTGCAGACATGGCTTTTTTTACGGCAAATAATGCAAAAGGAAGAGCGATCGCACCAACAATTATGACCAATGTAGAAAGTTTCATACTTTGATTGTACGTTGACGGCATAGGGAAATGGGCAAAATAATCTTATCCCAATCCTCAGAATGGTGTTCCTATTTTGAGGGGTCAAAACCTCAACTAGATTTGATTTTTAATTCTCGAAAGTTTGACACCATTTTCGAGAATTGGCTTTGTCTTTAGATATGCGATCGCGATCGCATTACGATCCAACTGCGATCGCAGACACATCCCTAGAAAAGCGATAAAATCCTAAAAAAATCGGAACATACATGAAATCTTCTTTAGCCTTGAATATCCTCTCTGCCACCACAGTTCTTTTTTTATTTCAAGTTTTACAAGCACAGGCAGTTCCGACTCAAAATCAAAGCTTTGAACAATGGTGTCTGCAAAAAGATTCTCTCCCCGCAGAAACTAGAAAGACAGTTGATGCAATGTTAAAGAAAGTTGGAACACAAGACTGTAAGTTGGCTAATTCTACACTCAACAACCTTTCCGATCTCAACCTCTCCGGCAATCAAATCAGCGATCTTAAGCCCATAGCAAGTTTGACTAATTTGACTCACCTGTATCTCAACGGCAATCAAATCAGCGATCTTAAACCACTAAAGAGTTTGACTAAATTGACTGACCTCGGTCTCATTTCCAATAAAATCAGTGAAATTAGACCTCTAGCGAGATTAAATAAGTTGACCTCACTCCTTATCCAAGCTAATCAAATCAGTGATATTAAGCCGCTATCGAGCTTGACGAACCTGACTACACTCGATCTCGGCACCAATCAACTCAGTGATATTAGACCTCTGTCGAGCTTAACGAACTTGACTGAACTAAGTCTCTCTAACAATAAGATCAGTGATATTAGACCTCTGTCGAGCTTGACTAATTTGGCTTGGCTCGATCTCACTCTCGCTCTCAATCCAAGCATTGATATTAAGCCACTATCGAGCTTGACGAACTTGACTGGACTCAGGATCTCTAACAATAAAATCAGTGATATTAGACCACTATCGAACTTGACGAACTTGATTACACTCGATCTCAACAGCAATAAAATCATTGATATCAATCCGTTATCAGGCTTGAAGAGCTTGACTAGGCTCGATCTCTACGGCAATCAAATCATTGATATTAAACCGCTATCGGGCTTGAAAAACTTGACTAGGCTCGATCTCTACGGCAATCAAATCATTGATATTAAACCGCTATCGGGCTTGAAAAACTTGACTAGGCTCGATCTCTACGGCAATCAAATCATTGATATTAAACCGCTATCAGGCTTGACGAATTTGACTTCAATTGGACTCGGTGACAATGAAATCAGGGAGAAGGTTTGTCCAGTCAAACCAGCGTCTGTTTGCAAATTTTTCGCTCATTTGGGGAATTAGGTGAAGCCAGCTCAAGCGGACAGCTAAGAACTTATACATAGGAGACATCCTCAGTAGCATGAAAATCAAGTTTCACCTGAATACCGACATGAGCGCTATTATTGCCAACACTTAACGAACTCAAGCGAGAATTGAAAGAGATGTATGGCGATTGCTTTATGCATTAACGCGATCCTCCTTACAAATTGAGGGTATAAAATAAAACTAAATCCTATCGTAGGTAAATTATGATTGCAACTCCAAAATTTAATTACATAACTCCAGACGAATATCTTGAAATGGAAGAGAAAAGCGAGATTAAACATGAATATATCGATGGCTATGTTTATGCAATGGCTGGCGCAAACGATCCTCACGTTACGATCGCAAGCAATGCTTTTGGTGTAATTCGTAGTCATTTACGCGGCTCTGGTTGCCGAGTTTATATCTCTGACATGAAAGCGAGAATAGATTCCTTAAATCGCTTTTATTACCCAGATGTCATGGTGACTTGCGATCCTAGAGATACCCAATCGCAAAATCAAAAGCGATTTCCTAAACTAATTATCGAAGTTCTATCAAAGTCTACCGAGGGATTTGACAGAGGTGATAAGTTTGACGATTATCAGCAAATAGAGAGTCTTGAAGAATATGTTTTAGTGAACACCAAGCGTCAACGTCTTGACTGCTTTCGCCGCAATGAAGAAGGAATATGGTATTTAAAATCATATTCTGGAGAGCAAGATATTTTCCAATTAGCGAGTATTAACTTTGAAGGGAAATTTGCGGATCTTTATGAAGATGTTTCCTTCAGTTAGATGGCGCAAAGCACCATCTAACTGTTACAGTTCACCGATCGCATATTCGATCAGCTTGAGTAAAGACTTACTCATTTGCTCGAAGCCTTGACGCTTGAGGGCAGAAATCGCGATCGCATCAGGATATTGCTCTAGAATTGCCTTTGGATCTTCAACCGCATCAATTTTATTAAAAACTAATAAAATTGGACCAACAGCGATCGGCATATCCTTGAGAATTTTATCCACTGATTTGAGTTGATCTTCCCAAGCAGAATGAGAAGCATCGACTAGATGTACTAATACATCAGCTTCTGAGACTTCTTCGAGCGTGGCGCGAAAAGCATCAACAAGAGATTTGGGCAGTTCATGGATGAATCCGACAGTGTCGGTAAGAAGAACCGTATGGATTTTGTCATCTTCACCTGTGAGCGTGAGGCGGCGCGTGGTGGGATCGAGGGTGGCGAATAACTTGTCGGCGGCGTAGACATCGGCTTTAGTCATAGCATTCAGCAAAGTCGATTTACCAGCATTGGTATAACCGACGATCGCTACCGTGGGAACCTCTTGATCGACGCGCTTTTGGCGAATGCGCGATCGCTGTGCTTGCAGATGATTAACTTGTTGCTGAAGGAACGTGATTCTCTTCTGGATCACACGGCGATCGGTTTCTAATTTGGTTTCACCAGGCCCGCGTGTGCCAATACCACCACCGAGTCTGGATAGAGCTTGTCCATGCCCAGCTAAGCGCGGTAAACGGTATTCGAGTTGGGCTAGCTCAACTTGTAACTTCCCTTCTGATGACTGGGCGCGTTGGGCAAAAATATCGAGAATTACTTCCGTGCGATCGCTAACTCGTAAGCCGATCATTCTTTCGATATTGCGGGTTTGCGAAGCCGTGAGTTCGCGATCAAATACCACAAGATTTGCCCCTTTAGTTTGCGCGGCGATCGCCAGTTCTAATACTTTGCCTTCGCCGAGAACGGTCTGAGGATGAGGTCGTTCGCGTTTTTGCCAGAGCGCATCTAACACTTTGCCGCCTGCGCTTTCCACCAGATGGCCGAGTTCGATCATCGCAAAGGGCATGGATTCAGATTTTTCTTTTTGATGCATTAATCCTACTAACATCACCCGATCTTGATTGTCGTCAGTGGCGCGACCAGCAAAATTACGGCTAAATTCTTCTTCTAGCCCTTCCACTAATTCTAAGAAATCTTGCTTAGATAATGCCTCCACCGTCATCAGTTTGGACACGCGCCAAGCATCCTGCTGCTCGGGTAATTCTGTATCACTAGCTGGCAATAAATGCGCCAAATAGCCGCGCTCAGTATGACCTTTAAGATTTACTGACAAAATCACCAATGCATCAAGGCGTTGCATCAACATCGCCGTTAAGTCGGTGGGATTGGGATACTCCGCATCGGGACTTGCACAAATGCAGCGCAATCCACTGAGGCGATCGCTACCATAGCGCGGTAATTCCAAGGGTGGGATCTTGGTTTGATTGGGTGTACCGATCGCGACACGGATCACCTGTCCTCGCCGATTGATGTAGATGCAGATAAATTCCTTTAGCTCAGCACTTACTGCGGCAAGGCGTTGAGCTAGTTCGGGTGTGACAAGGCTATCTTGAGGCAACCGCGATCGATACAGCCGATCTAGTTGCTTTAATTGATGAGCCTTCAGTCCTTGAGTTTTTCCGTAAATAGTTTCGATATGCGTTACTCAGTATAATTGTCACTACAATTATACTGAGTATGATGCGATGAAAGCCGCAGCCCTTTTTTTGGTCACCCATGGCAGTAGCGATCGCCGTTCGTGGTTAGCATTGCAAAATTTAGTGACAGTAGCGCGATCTCAAAGCGATCTCTATATTAGCGGCGGATGTCTGGAAGGTCAGGAACTTAGCCTGTCGCAGCAATTAGAACGATTTGCGACTGAGGTACTCCAAGTCGGCATTTCAGAAATTGCGATCTTGCCTCTGTTTTTACTAGAAGGGGTTCATGTTAGCAATGATATTCCCGAACAAGTAGCGATCGCTGAAAGTAATTTACAAACAACGGTTCCCGATTTGCTGCCAAATAAGTTAATATTTCGGACAATGGCTCACTTAGGCAAAGCTTCTCAGATTCCGAGTTTACTATTGCATCACTTTGAGAAATATACTGAACAAAGCAACTTAGAAAAGCAAGGACGAATTTTAATGGCGCATGGAAGTCGTCGGGCTGGGGCAAATCAAGTGGTTGAGGAATTGGCAAAACAGAGTCAGGCAATCGCAGCCTACTGGGGAGTAGAGCCAAAAATTGAAACTCAAATCGAGAATTTAATATCACAGGGAACAAATAAAGTCACTGTGTTGCCGTATTTTTTGACTGAAGGTGGAATCACCGAAGCGATCGCCAATAAACTAAAACCATATAGCGATCGCATTCAGATTCAGCAGTTGCCTGTACCATTATCGAATGTGCAGATTGTAGATTTAGCATTGAAATTCGCAGTCTAGCGAGTTGTGTCCCCGCCTTCGGTGGGGACACAACTCGCTAGACTGGAAAACGCTATAGTAAGACCGACAAGGTAAAAAAAGTTGGCTGAAAGATATAAACATCTTAATCCCATATATCAAGAGATCCTCAAGCAAGAGCGTCTCAAAAACTTGATGCGAATTGCTAAATGCATCGAGAATAGTACTGTGGGTGTTTTTGAGACAACTCTAGATGACCAAATTCGGGGAATTAGCGTATCTTTTTGCGATTTATTAGGATATAGCTCTGAGCAAATCTGCCAACTTAAGTATGAGCAGATTTGTCATCCTGATGATTTATCCGCTTACTATTTTCTGAAAGAGCGATTGCTGTCAGGAGAAATCGATCATTGTTATCTCAATGTGCGTTATATCCGTGAAGACGGTCAAATTGTGCAGGTTCTCCAAAGCACCGATCTTGATATTAGCGGCTCGAAGGAACCTCACTTTGTGAATCGATTTGAAGATATTACTGATTGGGAACAGACCGCGAAAAATCAGCAAGATTTTGAAAACCGGACTCGCTATCTATTCGAGAATAATCCTAATCCCATGTGGATATACGATCTGGAAACACTGGGTTTTTTGGCAGTAAATCAGGCTGCAATCAATCACTATGGCTATAGTGAAGATGAATTTCTGTCAATGACATTGCAAGACATTCGCCCTCCTGAAGATATGCCAAAACTCTTAGAGGCGATCGCTAAGGTGTCAGCGGGATTTAGCGTGCCTGAAGTATGGAGACATTGCAAAAAAGATGGCACGCATATTTTTGTGGATGTTTCAGCGCATACACTGGACTATAAAAATCGAAAATGTGAACTGATTTTGGTAAATGATGTCACTCAAAAAATGCAGGCTGAAGAAGCCCTCAAACTAGCTGAAGCCAAGTATCGTGGCATTTTTGAACATGCTATTGAAGGGATTTTTCAGTCAACTGTTGATGGAAGATTTTTAATTTCTAATCCAATGCTAGCTGAAATATATGGATATGCATCTCCAGAAGACTTGATTGCTAATCTTACGGATATCGAGCATCAACTCTATGTCGATCCTCAACGGAGATTGGAGTTAATCAAACTTTTGGAAGAACAAGAGGACGTTAAATTTTTTGAGTCCGAGGTGTATCGGCAAGATAAATCAATCATTTGGACATCAGAAAATGTTCATGCAGTGCGGGATAAGGCTGGGGATATCCTGTATTTTGAGGGAACGGTTGAAGATATTACATCAAGTAAGCGGGCTAAAGCCGAGATCGAACATCTTGCTTTTCATGACTCGCTCACAAATTTACCAAATCGTGTTCTTTTTCGCGATCGCCTTTCAACAGCTTTAGTAAATGCCCACGAACAACTGCAAATCGATCTCGATCAAAAAAATCTCATCGAAATCAAATCCATTTCCCCGATACTAGCGGTAATGTTTCTTGATTTAGATCGCTTTAAGTTAGTAAACGATACGATGGGACATGCCGCAGGCGATCGCCTCCTCATCGAAGTTGCTAAAAGGCTGAGCGAATGCATGTTTGATCGCACTTTCTTGGCACGGATGGGTGGAGATGAGTTTATGATTCTCGTCCCAGAATTGCAAAGTGTAGAGTCAATTCAACAATTTGCCCAAATGATTTTACAATCCTTTGAAAGTCCTTTCTTTGTTGAAGAAATGTCACTTTATATTGGTACTAGTATTGGCATCAGTCTCTATCCTAATGATGGTACGGATGAAGAGACTTTAATGAAAAATGCTGATACAGCAATGTTTCGCGCTAAAGAACGTGGTCGCAATCATTATCAACTTTACAACCATGCAATCGGTGCAAAAGTTAAGGAATATGTGGCGATCGAGAATGGGATTCGTCAAGCTCTGGAGCGTTCAGAGTTTCAGGTATTCTATCAACCACAAATTAATCTTGTCACGGGGGAGATCGATTGTATGGAGGCGTTAGCACGCTGGCTACATCCTGACCTCGGATGGGTTCCCCCTAATCAATTCATTCCTGCTGCCGAAGAGCATGGCTTGATCGTGCGCTTGGGCGAATGGGTGCTAAGAACTGCCTGTGCGCAAAATCGAGCATGGCAAAGGCAGGGATTACCGCCGATTCGGATGGCTGTAAATTTCTCCTCAAAACAATTTCAAGTGGTAGATCTTTGCGATCGCATCATGCAAATCCTGACAGAGATAGATTTAGAGCCTCAATATTTAGAAATAGAAATTACTGAAAGCTTGGTAATGCAAGACCAACATATAACGATTACGATGTTAAAGGAATTAAAATCCCTAGGAATGAGCGTATCGATTGATGATTTTGGAACTGGCTATTCTTCGCTGAGTTATTTACGATTGTTGCCTGTTAGCAAGGTCAAAATTGATGCTAGCTTTATTCGCGAAACTCCTCAGAATAAAGATGATGCCGCAATTACCTCTGCAATTATTGCAATGGCTCATAATCTTAATCTCAGGGTGATTGCGGAAGGGGTAGAGCGCAAAGAACAATTAGAATTTTTGCGCTCGCATGATTGTGACGCAGTACAGGGCTATCTCTTTAGTCGTCCCGTCCCTGCCCATGAAGCAACTTTGTTACTGCAAGCACAACTTAAATAAATAAAGTCGGCGCGAAGCGCCGACTTTATTTATTTAAGTTGTGTGGCGGATAAAAATGGCAATAAATTTTGAGCAAGAGTCACAGGATCAACACCCATCTCGGTGCGCTGACTAGCTAGCCAGATCGCTGTTTGAGAATGCCAAACTGCCGCCGCGATCGCTACATCACTTGCTGCCATGCCTTGCGCTAACATCCCCCCAGTCAGTCCTGCTAACACATCGCCACTGCCTCCTCTTGCCAAGGCTGATGTACTTTCTGGGTTGATCCATGTCTGTGATGTTGTGTCCTGAGGGAACACGATCGCTGTTCTTGCACCCTTAAGTAAAATAGTTGCTTGCGTTTGATTGACCGCAATTTGCAGAGCCTCTAATCTTTCAACTTCACGCAAATCTGGAAATAATCGACAGAACTCACCCCAATGTGGTGTCATAATCAGCGCACTAGTGCGCTGACTTAATTTTTGGGTGATTTGAGATTTGCCCATACTAGCTAAAGCATTTAATCCATCAGCATCAAGAACCAAAGGGCGATCGCTATTTATCATCTGTTCCACAATTGGGAATGCTTCAGTAGAAAGCCCACAACCACAAGCAATCGCTTGATATTTTTGCAAATCGAGATCCGGCCATGAAGCGATCGCGCCAGATTCTGTTTCAGGGCAGCCAATGACGAGAGCATCAGGAACTTGGGCAAGAATCAAAGATTTGAGAGAATTTGGAACAGCGATCGATAACATGCCCACCCCTGTGGCTTTTGCACCCATAGCGGCAAGAAGCGCAGCCCCTCCATATTTCTGAGAACCAACAACTAGCAGTAAATGCCCAACTTCATACTTATGAGTTATGGGATTGCGTGCAATCGGAAGGCGATCACGCATTACTGCTTGGGGATTAATTCGCCATAATGGATGTTGCTTACCAAGGATCTGAAGTACAAATTTTTCGGGGATATCGAATCCGATCCTTTCGAGTTTCCCGACATAGGGCGTAGCAGCTTCTGTCAGCAAGCCACGCTTCCATAAACCTAAACAAAAGGTATTGGTGGCACAAATCGCCGTTCCCATTACACCGCCATGATCGGTATGAAGCCCTGATGGTATATCAATGCTGAGAACTGGGATTTGCCAATTATTGATTGTGTTGATTGCGATCGCGACATCGCCAACCACATCACGCTCTAATCCAAAGCCAAATATGCCATCGATTAGCAAATCGCAATCTTGCAATGCTTCCAAATTTACAAAAGGAATACCTAAACTTTTGGCATAGCACCCATGCACTCGCGTTAAGGGTTTAGATTTGGGGAACGGTGTATAAATTTTCACCTGTCGCCCTTGATGATGCAGTTCTCGCGCAACCACTAAGGCATCACCGCCGTTATGACCAGAGCCAACTAGTACGCCAATCCGCCCATAGGATTGAACAGGAAAGAGTTCGGTTAACCTTTGGCTAATCCGCAAGGAGACTTTTTCCATCAGGGCTGCTACGGGCATACCTGCCTGAAAAATCAAATTCTCGATCGCTTGCATTTGTGCAGCCGTGGCGATCGCCTGTGCGGAGAGAAGGTCATTCATTCATTCAGGGACAAATCTCTGGAGACTAGTTGGTAAGTTTTGGCGCACCCAATTTTTGACTTGAGGAAACTGCATCGCTGCTAAGCCGCTCCCCAAAATCAAAGCTACTAAAATCAAAATAATAATAAAAGTACTATTGGTTTGCTTCGGCACTGCAAATTCTGTTTTTGCCGAATTGATATCGATATTTTTACCCATATCTCTGATCTCAAACTCGGTATCTTCTGAATCTGTCGAGTCTGGTGATGTCAAGACCAAAGCACCTGCTGGATCTCTAGGCTCAGGCTGAATGTCTTCAGTATCCACATCCTCTTCAGCAATATGAATCGATGTGGGGATATTATTTTCGATTACTAGATACTCATCAGCATCGGCGGGTGTAAATCGACAGCGCATCAGAGCAACCGTAATATTGTCATGTCCATTCAGTTCATTTGCCTTGTCGATCAGATCTTGGCAACTGCGGTCAAGAGGCTTATTCTCACTTACAACTGGGAGGAGATAGCCATCATAAATTTGCTCGACCCGATCAAAATCACTCAACCCATCAGAACAGAGCAGCAAGAGGCAGTCTTCATCAATAAAAAATCTCTGCACTCGCGGCACTAGCATATCGGAACCTCGCGTTCCTAAAGCCTGAATCAAAGCGCCGCCATCAATGCGTTGAGATGAATAAGCATAAAAGTTATAACCCAACGTGGTTTCGCGAGTTGCCACATCATCATCAAGGGTGACTTGACGCAAATTGTCTTTAGTGACGCAGTACAGACGGCTATCGCCGACATGCATGACATAGACCTCATTGCTGTTATTGCCGTTAGGACGGGGCATAACTGCCATCACCAAGGTTGTGCCCATGCGTTGCTGAGCCTGACGCTGCTGTTGGTCATTAATTGCCACAATTTGATTGTTAACAACACGAGCTACCATTTCTAGTTGGGCAATAAAACCCTGAGCAGAAAAATCGGGATCGTTTTCGGCTTGTTGTAATAAAGTTTTTAGTTGTTGTTCGAGGGTCTTGATCGCTAAAGAACTTGCCACTTCGCCGCCTTCATGTCCGCCCAGACCATCGCAAACGATCGCAAGGCGATCGCGCAGACTCTCCACCTGTTCAGATCGTTTTTGGCGCTTCACGTCAGGATAGCAAGCATCTTCATTATGTGGGCGCTGCTGTCCCTCATCGCTAGCACTGGCGATTCGCACCGTGAGGGGCCGATTTTCCATCACCTTGAGTGACATTCGATCGAGATAGGAGATCGCGCTATTGATGTCATATTCACCGCGACCCAGACTATAGAAAAATTCCGCGATCGGTTCCGCGATTTCAGGCTTAGCCAGATCCAGCCATTGCACCCAGATATCACCTAATTGCGAGATATGCACAGCGGCAACATCTGCTTGTAATTCCAACAAGCGCACCCACATGCCATCGACCCGTACTAATTTGGGATCGATCAAGGTGCGAGCCATATTTTGCTCAGCAAGGGGTTGCCAAAGGTTTAGGACTTGCCAGAGCAAATTAATTTGCCGCAAAGCTGATGCTTCCGCCCATACCTCAGTCAAGGTCGGGCAAAGATTGCCTTTGCGATCAATTGGCACATTTTCTAATAAAAATATTTCGGAAATACTTAGTTCTTCACCCATTAGCAATAAGCCGTAAGGTCGGGGCAAATGCAAGCTAAGTCTAGACAGCTTCAGATAAGACACCACATAGGTCTGAAATTCAAGAGGTAACTCTGGCAGTGAGTAAGCGTCCGTATCAACAACGATTTGTGAGGAGATGACACGATAGCGATCGCCAATCAGCGCATCGGGCGGAAATGCATCGGTATCAAGCCCGACTGCCCAAAGATATTGCTGATCAACTGCCGTAGCTTGCTCTTGTTTTTCCATGAAGATTATTGATCGCTTGCCAAAATTGTGTGGTGGACTTAGGGAAGAATATAGTGAAAAGCTCAGATGTCTTAGAGTTTATTTAGATTAACAAATTTGAGGACAGGATAAGCAGCCCTGAGCGATATCCACCTAATAAATTAGAAGGTTTGACCTATTTATTCAAGATACATTTGGCTATTGTAGCGAAACAGCGAGACTATTTTTATGGATTTACATCTTGTTTTGGGTCGTACAAATATACAAACGCTTAAATGACTGTACAACTTGTTACCAGATTTCTTTAGAATCTGGTTACTGTAGTAATTAGCCTTTGATCAGAAATTTAATTTAACAGTAAAAATTTAATACTTATTTTTTTCTTCCGTTTATTTTTTGATTTATTTTTTCTATTTTTATCAAAACCCTTTTTTTATAAGTCTTTCAACATTATTTCACTGCCATAAACCATGAAGCATCACCTCACAGATCGCGAACAAAAAGTTCTCTGGGCAACTATCGATCACTATATTCTAACGGCGGAACCAGTTGGCTCTAAGGCTTTGGTGTCAGAGTATGACTTTGATATTAGCCCTGCCACGATTCGCAATGTGATGAATATGCTCGATCGCAGTGGTTTGTTATTTCAGCCTCACACATCGGCGGGGCGAGTCCCTTCAGACTCTGGCTACCGAGTCTATGTTGATGAATTGATCGATCCTGCCAGCGAGTTAACCTATAGCACTCACCAGTTTCTTGCGAGTAAAAGCGATCGCCTCGGCAAGTCCAGTCTCGATGGAGTGATGCGTGATGTTGCTCAGATTTTGGCGACCCTAAGCGGTTGCATCGCCGTGATTACATCTCCGAATATGCAAACGATGCGGATTCGACATTTGCAATTAGTAATGGTGGATGATTGCAAAGTGATGGCGATCGCAGTTAGCGATACTTATCACACAGCCTCAGTAACGATGGATTTGCCTAGCGAAACTAAGCCCGAAGTTTTGGAAGGCGAATTAAATATTCTCAATAATTTCTTAAATGAACATTTACGGGATAAAAACTGGTCGGAGCTAAATAGCGCTTTGCAATGGGACGATCTCGATCGCCAGTTTCAGCAATATGCGGTGTTGTTACAGCAGTCCTTGCAGCAGCTCATGAAACTATGCGATCGCACGGCTCTGGGACAAATGTTTATTAGTGGCTTAACGGAGCTATTACGCCAGCCTGAGTTTTCCAATCTGCGTCAGGTGCAAAATATTGTGCAGTTACTGGAAGCAGATCGCGCTTCGTTAATGGCGTTAATTATCGATCAGCCCACTCCATCCGCAAATTCCGTCAGCATCAGAATTGGTTCCGAAATCTCAATTGAGCCAATTCAAAACTGTACATTTATTTCTAGCACTTATCTCTGTGATGATAAGCCCGTAGGGACAGTGGGTGTATTAGGTCCAACCAGATTGGGTTATACAAGGGCGATCGCTTCAGTACAGGCGGCGGCACTACACCTAACCGATGCAATTAGTAAATGGTAAACGCTGCGAAAAATGCTTTGAAATCAATCTTTGAGATTTACATAGGGTGGTTCACATTTACTTTCGTAAAATAAATCGACACCTCCCGACAAAAACTGTTTATATCCTCCAAGAGTAAAGCTTGCAGCCACTCCATCCCCTAGACAATATTGATAGGTAGCGATTGTTTCGTTGCCTGAAAACTGTCTAGCAAGACGCTTAAAGATCGAAGGCTGATATCCGAAAATATAATTGTAAAACCTGCTAATCGTCGCAAGATCGAACTCCTCTTCAGCATTAGCCTCTCCGTTCAGATTGAAACTAATCGACTTTGCTCGACTATTAACATAGAGGACTGAAAGATTTACATTCTTAAATTGCGGTAAAAATTCTCTCAATTCAAAACTTGAATAAGTATAAATAGCCCCATTCTTACTCTCAGAAATATTGATAGGTTCTCCAAAGTATTCGCTCAGCGTTTCAGGGCTTTGGTTTATCACATAGCGTCCTGCCAAGACTGGAGATGGTAGAGCGATGATTAGGGCGAAGAGAGAACAGACTGTCCCAACGAAAAGGTGAGTAGCTTTCATGGTGATTTGATATATGACTTGTTTAGAACAGATCGCTTGCAGCAATTTGCTTTCAACCCCGCCACAAACAAGAATATAAAACCCATTGCGGGGCTTCGCCCTGCGACCCATTTTGTGGTGGGCTTGAGCGATAACTGCTGTAAATCAAGCATTTTGGCAATTAAGGCTACTCAAACTGATGTTCATAACATAGTCAAGGTTGGGATTGCTTGTCGATAATTAACGATGTAGTAGGTCGCAATCTGGCTTAAAAGTTTGAGTGATTTAATTTCCAATGCCAATATTCTTGGATTGTCGGGAAATACTGCATAACCGCATCTAAACCACCTGGTCTATCGTTTAGATAAGCTTCTAAATAATTAGCATCATTCCTGCGTGGTAGGATTCCCGCCTTGCGATCGCGCAAACCTTCTTGATAATGAGCTTCTCTAATACGAGTACGACCAAACATAACACTAAATCTCTTTTGGGTTTGCAATACATATTTAAATCTTTTTTATTGTATAAAAAATTACAAAAATTAGGTATTTTTTGTGTATTTGGAAACAATAATTATAAGTCATGTAAAAAAAATGAATAACCCCGCTGCAAGCGGACGGGGTTATTCATTTTTTTTACTAGAATTTACTCACACCGCAGAGCGGTGGGGTATTTACCCTCTTAGTTTGAATAAATTACCAAACCCGTAAAGTTGCGCCCCTGCGGGGCGCAACTTTACGGGTTTGGTAATTTATTCTGTACATCTACATCAATCGCATTAATGCAGGAGCATCTCAAGGCATTGCCTGCGGCGATCTCTATCCTGCCCAAAATATGAGTGCGCTCAATGGTAAAGGCCACTTGCCCGAAAGTTCAAAGCTCAAATCCAGACGCGAAATTGATGCTAGATTTATTCTGAATCAAATAAAAATTTAGTTCTAGAACATATTGACAAGCAAAATATTCAGTGATGTAAACATTGCGATAGTCGGTGGTGGTCCTGCGGCCTTAGTTGCGGCGATCGCTCTAGCTAGAAGGGGAATAAGGACGCAAGTATTTGAGCGTGATGCTCATCCAGAATTATCCTTACGATTTAATCCAGAAAGGTCTTACGCGATCGATATATCGGGTCATGGACTCAAAGCCTTGCGCTACATCGATGCTTGCAATTACTTTGATGCAAGGATGTTTCAATTTAAAGGTCTCAAATTTCGCTATGGAGAAACTGAGGAATCGGGCTGGACTGGTTCGAGAGGAGATATCCTGCGATCGCTGATGGCGACGATAGAAGCCAAGTACTCAGAATGGATAGATTTACACTTTGAATGCCGCGTTCACTCAGTGGATGTCCACACAGGAATCCTAACCTATGAATTCCAGATCGGCGGCATGAACGTGCAACAATTCGATTTCATCATTGGGGCAGATGGAGCAGGTTCTATCATTCGTAAAGCGATGGTTGAGCAGATCCCAGAATTTACTGTCCAAAGTAAGTCACTGCAAAATTACTCGACTATGATTGAACTCGATCTTGTGGGAGACAAGTTAGATAAACACTACCTTTATGGTCTAGCTATTACGCCATTCTGCATTGCAGGTGCGATCGCAGGAGAGCATGGTTTAGATATACCGCGATGGTTTTGTGCGATCGGCACAAAGACGAAGCAAGTATTCTCGACCACCGAAGAAGCTTACCTGTTTTTAAGAAAGCGTGTACCAAAGATACTTGAACTAGCAAGTGAAGAGAAGATCTCGGCATATGCTAAACGTACTTGCTACCACATTGGGCAAACTCTGACTTGCTCGCAACTTTATGGTGGGAAGGCAGTATTACTCGGAGATGCAGCCGCAGCGTTTCCACCAATCGGTCAGGGTGTCAACGCGGCTATGGAATCGTCTATGGTACTAGATCTCTGCATTGGGGAGATAGGTACTTTGCCAAGTCAACTTCTCAAAGCTGCCAAGCTGTACAACAATAAATGGAAGCTTGAGGCAGATGCAGTTTCATGGATGAGTGAAAAGTTGCTCTATGAAAATCCCTTTCATTTGCTGCGGGCAATGATCGCTACAAAGTTAGGATTGTGCATATTTAATCAAGCCAAGAGCGTGGATATTCCCTATTCGGAAGTGAAGCGCAAAGCCAAGCGGTTTGGGATTCTATGGGCATAACTAATGAATAGAGGCAAAATCACCATCTCCTATTCATTAACCGCATTAACAGTCATCTATAGAAGTTTTTGGTGAGCTAAGTTTGTGGTATTCCTAAAAAAGATCAACCTAAAAACAACTTATAGACTGGATTTTGGCTTTCATCCCAATAGCGATAACCGAGTGTATCGAGAAATGCTTGCCACTCTTCCATCTCTGACGGAGGTACTTGCACACCGACAACAATCCTTCCATAATCTGCGCCATTATTACGATAATGGAACAAGCTAATATTCCAATTAGGACTCATCGAGCCGACAAACTTCATCAATGCGCCTGGACGCTCAGGAAATTCAAAACGATAGAGAAGTTCATTATGGGCAAGTGGCGATCGCCCTCCAACCATATGTCGTAGATGTAACTTCGTGAGTTCATCATCGGTAATCTCGATCGCAGTAAATCCATTCTCGGCAAAAGTGGTTGCTAGATTTGCTGCATCAGCCCGATTGATAATCTGTACACCAGCAAAAATATGAGCAATTTCCCGATCCGCAATCCGATAACTAAACTCAGTTAAGTTTCGCTTGCCCATGAGTTCACAAAACTTCCGCAAACTGCCAGCATGTTCAGGAATCGTCACCGCAAAAATCGCCTCGCGATGTTCGCCGAGTTCCGCTCGCTCGGCAACAAATCGCAAGCGATCGAAGTTCATATTCGCACCACAGGCGATCGCAACTAGAGTCTGTCCTTCTAGCCCTTCGCGTTCGACATAAGCTTTCGCACCTGCGATCGCCAAAGCTCCAGCAGGTTCTAAAATCGAGCGCGTATCCTCAAAAACATCCTTAATCGCCGCGCAAGTATTATCAGTATCGACTAACAAAATCTCATCAACATATTGCTGACAAAGGCGAAAAGTCTCTTTCCCAACTTCACGCACCGCCACACCATCGGCAAATAAACCAACTTGTTCGAGGCGCACTCTATGACCAGCCTGTAGCGATCGCGACATCGCATCAGAATCAACTGGTTCTACGCCAATGATTTTAATTTCAGGTCGTAATCGTTTCACATAGGCAGCTACACCCGAAATTAGCCCGCCACCACCGATCGCTACAAAAATCGCATGAATCGGTTTCTGATATTGACGCAAAATCTCCATGCCAATTGTTCCCTGTCCTGCAATCACATCAGGATCATCAAAGGGATGGATAAAGGTGAGATTCTTCTCTGCTTCCAATTGCCTTGCATGGGCATAGGCATCATCGTAGGTGTCACCATGTAAAACCACTTCACCACCACGCATTTTCACAGCGTTCACTTTCACCAATGGCGTAGTCACAGGCATGACAATAATTGCTTTTGTCCCTAATTCACGAGCACTGAGGGCAACCCCCTGAGCGTGATTTCCTGCCGATGCGGCAATCACGCCTTGAGCAAGCAAGTCAGAAGATAATTGCGCCATTTTGTTGTACGCACCACGCAATTTAAAAGAGAAGACTGATTGCATATCTTCTCTTTTTAGCAGCAGCCGATTATTCAATCGCGCCGATAGGTTAGGAGCAAATTCTAATGGTGTTTCTTGCGCGACATCGTACACGCGAGCTTTGAGGATACGTTCTAAATAGTCAGGCTGCACAACGCTATCAACTTAATTATTAATTTTTATAGGTTGCCGCGCCGTTGGTACTACAAACTATAAGAATTGGTTTAGTGAGCTACAATTTTACTCTTTTTCTCGCATCTTTAATCAGGAACTTATTCCAACGCCCGAAAGTGTAGTCACACTTTCGGGCGTTGGAATAAGTATCTAGGCAAAGCCTCAAAAGGCAAAGTGCCAGCTTAGCGGGCACTTTGCCTTTTGAGGCTTTGCCTAGATACTTAGCATCAGGTTTTAAGAAAACTAATTTCAGGAATTTCAGCGCCCGTGGCGCTGAAATTCCTGAAATTAGTTTTGTAGAGAATTATGCACGAACTTCTGCGAAAATCTTGTTGAGAATGTCTTGAGCACCCTTGTCCTTGAGCTGATGGGCTAGTTCTAGCCCAATCTCATCAGGTTTAGTTAAATCGCCAGTGACTTCTCCTTTGATCAAAGTTTTACCATCAAGGCTAGCAACAATTCCTTTTAATGTGAGTTTGTCAGCATTAATGAAAGTATTTACGCCAATAGGAACTTGGCATCCACCTTCAAGTTCGCGCAAGAAGGAGCGTTCGGCGAGGCAGCGTTGAGTGGTGGGATAGTGGATGATTGGCTCAAATAAAGCAAGGATTTCTGGGTCTTCAGCACGGCATTCGATACCTAAAGCACCTTGTCCAACTGCATGGAGCGAAATCTCAGCATCGATCACCTCATGAACGCGATCGCCCATTCCCAAACGTTGCAAGCCTGCGGCAGCAAGAATTAGCGCATCATATTCACCAGAATCGAGCTTTTGCAGACGAGTATTGAGATTCCCACGGACATCCTTAAAAGTAAGGTGAGGATAGTAATGACGCAACTGCGCTAAGCGACGCAGTGAAGACGTACCAACGACAGTACCTGATGGCAAAGTTTCGAGAGTTTTGTCCTTTAGCTTTTCATGGACAACCAAAGCATCAGCAGGATTTTCGCGCTCGGTTACAGCGCCAAGCATTAGCCCTTCAGGCAAATTTGTGGGTAGATCTTTGAGGCTATGCACTGCTAGATCGGACTGCTTAGTCAGCATTGAGACTTCTAATTCTTTGGTAAATAAACCTTTGTCGCCGATTTTCGCAAGCGGCACATCAAGAATCTTGTCACCCTGTGTGCTCATGGTGACGACATCAAACTGGAGATTAGGATGTGCTTTGCTTAGTTCAGCCTGTATCCAATGGGTTTGTACCAGTGCTAGCTGACTTTTGCGAGAACTAATGCGAACTGTGGAGGATGCGACCATAGGACAAACTAAATAATATGAAAAACAATAAAAAACAACAGAGTTTAAAGATGAGTAGGGCGGCGTGTTGCGCTAACCAAACTTAATTAAAAGCACTATTTTCTATTCAAACAGGTTTTGCGGCTATTTCTATGTGATCGCTTAAATTTAAAGTGTAAAGAATTCTTAACTCAAAAAGAGAGTTGCGGCGCTCCGCGCTGCAACTCTCTTTTTCGGTAGCTATATGGCATTTTGTAATTTGCAAATCGATTTCAAAACTTGCAGTAACTTTTCTGAAGACTCAGGCTCCATTAGATGGAGTGATGACAATGGTTGATAAGTTGGAGATGAAGCATTCTGGGAATTTTGCTGAATGTAGAAAAATTCGTAATACACTCCATTAGTAGTTAATCCCCAGACTGTTTTTTGCTGTTCCAAACTTTTGTATGCATAGGTAAGTAATTGTGGCAATCCTTCCGATGCACTAATACTCGTATTTTTTGCCTCAATCGCTAAAATCCAAAAAGCAATATCGTTAGCAGTAGGACGATTCTTATTAATACAAATCAGGTCTAATCTACCTGTGATACTAATATCGCCATCTTCAAGATTAATGCGTTCTATTTCCTGTTCCATTCGCATCTTGATTGGAGCGCGATAAAAGCCTGCTAGCCTCAGCAATGGCATCACAGTCAGCGCCATCACCATATCCTCTAGCACTTTCCCATCGTTAAGATAGTTCTCAAAATCAGTACGAATCTGGCTAAGTTCAACCTGTTCAAATTCTGACAATGGCTCTAGCTGAAGTAAAGATGTGAAAGAGCTATAGGGTAATTTCTGGAATTTGAGGTGAACATAAACTTGATCTAGGGTCAAGGTACTGGCATTGAGGACAGGCATAATTTTATTTTGCAATACTTTTGTAAATTATACGAGATTGATCTGTTCAAACCCCAAAGAGTGAGATGCGGCGCTTCGCGCCGCATCTCACTCTTTGGGGTTTATGATTTATTTTAATTGCGGACAGCTTCAAACAGACGAGAGAAATAAAATGAGGTAGCTATAAATTCTTTGCGTTTGATTGTGAAACCTAACTTCTTCAGAACTTGGCGCACATCTGACTCCTTGTGCAAATAAGCGCGAGTCGCTTTGCTTGGACCTGGAACCATATCGCCAACTTTCTTCATCAATACATAGTAAGGATTTTTAGGGGCAAAGCTGAGGATTAAACGAGATTTAGCAAGAGAGGCTAGATGGGAGATCATCGCTTCTGATTCGCGATCGGGATAGTGGATCAATACATCCAGACAGATTACAGTGTCGTATTCTCCAGACAAAGAAGATAAATCCTTGACTGCAAAGATCGGATTTTCAGGATCGGCAGCGCGGCTTTTGCCTTCACCCACCATCTTTTCGGAAATATCGCTGGCATATACCTTTGCACCCATTGCCGCGAGGGGAATACTGAGACTACCAGTACCGCAACCTGCATCACAGACCGTCTGCCCTGCGGCACTTTTGTCATTTTTAAACCAATTCAAAACATAATCGACGGTTTGTTGGTGTCCAGTCCGAATATCTCGCTGCACTCGGTTGACATCACCTTCACCATAAATCCGCCGCCAGCGATCGAAGCCTGTGGAATTAAAATAATCGCGAACTATTTCTTTATCTTTGGGGGATTCTTTAGTTGATGTATTGTTGAGTGCTTTATTAGCCATGATTGTGAAGAAAGCTTACAAAAAGATGATTTTAACCTAGAAAGGAGAAGCAGCGCGAAGCGATGCCTCTCCTTTCTAGGTTTTATACTAAACTAAAGCAGCCGCCAGAAAAATTTGCTATGCAACTCAATCGCATCATTGCTCTCGTTTTAGTCGCCGTTTGCTTTATCTCAGCCACATTTGGTATTCAGCGCCGCCAAATGGATGAGGCTTTAAATTTAAAGAAAGTACTCGATCGCGATCGCCTTGAACTAGTTTCCTTGGATGGTGCAATTACAGGAGCAAGGGCTTCAGCATCAGGAGCAATGGCAGTACGCGATCGCCTCCGCGAACTGATCGAGGAAGACTCCGTAAAGGGAGTATTGCTATCAATTAATAGTCCTGGAGGAACCGTTGGCGCAAGCAAAGAACTCTACGATGCAGTTAAGGACTTGAGCGCGAAAAAGCCCGTTGTGGTTAGTATGCTCGATCAGGCAACCAGTGGTGGTTACTATGCAGCAAGTTCAGCAACTAAAATTTATGCCAATGCTGGCACATTGACAGGTAGTATCGGCGTAATTTTGAGTGGCTTTAATGCCAAAGAATTACTAGATCGGGTGGGTATCCAATCGCAAACGATCAAAACTGGCCCCTACAAAGATATTTTTTCGCCATTTCGAGAGCTAGGTGATCCAGAGCGTGCATTACTGCAAGAACTTTTGCAAAGTACCTATCAAGAATTTATTACCGATGTATCTAAGGGGCGCAAACTAGATTTAGAAGTGGTGCGCAAGCTTGCGGACGGACGGATTTATACAGGACAACAAGCTAAGGAGAATAAACTGGTTGATGCTTTAGGAACTTTGGATGCAGCGATCGTAGATTTACGTGATTTATCCAGAAAAAAATTTAAGTTGTCTGAGCAAAGCGAATTACCAATTCGTAAATCTCCAGCTTCCTTTGAAAGACTTTTAGATCAATTACTCAGTCAAACTAGTGTTAGTATTGCCTTGCCATTTTTTGATATTGCTGGTACAGGAAATATTTCTGGGGCGATCGCTGATCAGCTAACCTCAAAACTAACTGGTCACAATATGCAAGCAGGCAATTACGATCCACCGATTTTATTAATGCCAAGCTGGTTTAACTAAAGTTGTTTGAGCCATATTTTGGATGGCTCAAATCTTAAAAAAGTAGCTATTAAATTTATGAAAGCTCAGCATCTGAAATCCAAACCAATTTCTGAAGACACTAATTATCAAGTCGAGCAATTAATTCAGCAGCTTGACAATGTAAAACATATTGCTGATTCGGATTTTTGGATTTCAACCGATGAAATTAGGATTTTACTAAGTCTTGATGATAGCTTCGTTGAAAGACTGAATAAAAAAGTAGCATCTCAAATTCAAGACTATAGATTTTCTTGGCGAAACTTTGAATGTATTTTAGTTGATCGTCAATTTGGGAAAGGCTTTTGGGCTATTAGAAAAAAGCTAGATGTATTGTTAAATACTAATAATAATTCTGCTCAAATACCAGCATATCTTCCAGTAATTCAAGATCCCAAACCATCCACAACTAGCGAGTCAATCCTCTTAAAGATTCCACCAGATGAAGATGTTATCCCATCTCCCTATGCGCTAATTGATGATTTTTTGTCACCAAGTCAACTAAACGATTTATTACGCTATAGCATCAGTAAACAACCTGAATTTATTCCTACCACCAACTCAGCCGCTGATCCCAACTATCGGCGCTCATTTTATCTTATGCACTTCCCTGAGTTCTCAGAGTTAATGGTTAAGCTAATACGAAAAATTACACCGCAAATTATCACCCACTTAGCTATAAACAACTTTGAGATCGGGCAAATTGAGTCGCAAATGACCGCCCATAATCACGGCAATTATTACAAAATCCATAATGACAGTGGTAGTCCAGACAGTGCGACAAGAGTTCTTACCTATGTTTACTACTACTATCGCGAACCTAAACCCTTCACTGGTGGCGAGTTAGTAATCTATGACAGTAAAATCGAAAATGGCTATTCTGTTGCTGCAGACTCCCGCAAAGTGATTCAGCCCACGAATAATACAATCATCTTTTTTCCTAGTCACTGTATGCATGAAGTTTTGCCTGTCAGTTGTCCATCAGAATATTTTGCTGATAGCCGCTTTACTATCAATGGCTGGGTAAGACATACCTAACCATTGATAGTAAAGCGCCTTCTTGGTCGTTAAGGTTTAGCTAGTTTTTGTTTAACTTTGGAGATTATGCCACTCGCGATCGCACCAGCCATGACAATTCCTAGCACAGGTTGAATCAATGGCTCCCATAGTTGTCGCCATAACTCCAAGCCAAGATTTATTTTTAGGGTTTCGCCGCCGAGAGCAACTAGTAGCCATGCAAAGAAGAAAAATACTAAGAACAAATTGAACATCAAAAATTTGTTCGTCCAACGTCCGATGATTTCCATATTTTATTAAAAATAATATTTTTAGCACTTACAAAGCTTTGCGCTCAAGCCCGAACCAATAAATTTTTGAAAGTTTTGCTTTGCAACACTTTCAAAAATTTATTGGTTCTTTTGATTGAAAAATACTGTAAGTATGTGGCGCTTTGCGACACACACTTAGAAAGCAATCGGGGTAACGTTGCCGCTACCCCGATCGCTTATATCGTTTTTGTTTTATAAATGAGTCAGTGTGAATGTACAAGATGTACTTAAAAGTTTTTTATAAGTTTTTTTATTAAGTCAAGACTTAAATTGAAACCTATTTGAAACCGACTGAAGCTTGCCACACAAAAGCGAGTAGCAAGAAAAATACAGGAATCACGGGAAGAACGTTTACCAGTGGATCGAAAATTCTATACGCTTCAGGTAAAGTTGCAATCAATAGACTAAGTGGCATTAAAAATAGACCTCCTTCAAGAGCTAAGATGAATTTTACCACGTCAAAGAAGCCATTCTTTTTTCTGAAAATTTTTTATCACAGGTTTTATAAAATAGGTTTATTTATGGCGATCTCAAAGACTGAAAATCTCAAAAAATTATTACAGGTTTGCAAGGCTACCTTCTTGTCTCTCCTGCTATGTATTTGTACCTTGGCTCTTAGCGCACCTGCTTGGGCAAATGTGCAAATAAAGCTGACTAATGTTACTTACGAGCCATGTACTGGCGATGCGGGTAAAAACATGGTGCTAGGCGGCGGTGTGATGTCGGCAAAGTGCTACATGATCAAGGGAAATGCAACCAATCCCTCAGGCAAAGTTGTGTACAATGCCGATATTTTTGGGCGTATCTATGATGCGAACGGCAATGATGCTATGCCAGAAAGAGCAAGACTGGGTGCAGTTGAGGAGATTCCCACAGGCAATAGCGACTTTCAAATTATGGTTGCGATTCCTGCTGAACAGCCTGAACCTTTAGAGCTTAAGCAATTTAAAGCTTCGGGATTTGCAGGCAAAGTTAGGCGGTAATCGCACTCGCGTTAAAATATATACAAATCCATTCATTAAGTAGCTAGGCCCAATTAAAAACCCAGATCCAAAATCTGTACCGCCCGCTGCGCGGGCGGTACAGATTTTGGGATTTGCGCCTAGCTACATATTTATAGAGGCCGCGCTTTACGCCGCTTCTATATGAATGGGCAAAATCCAAGTCTAAAGTTCTCTGAATTGATCCAAAAATATGGCTGTTAAAGTTTTAATTCCCACTCCACTCCAACAATTGACCAACAATCAAGCTACTGTCGAGTGTACTGGTGATTCCGTTCAAGCAATTATTGATTCGCTCGAAATTAGTTGCCCAGGCATCAAAGCCCGCATTTGTGATGAAAAAGGCAATCTTCGCCGCTTTGTTAATTTTTATGTCAACAGCGAAGATATCCGCTTTCTCGATGGGGCAAATACTGCCCTCAATGATGGTGATGAAGTAAGTATCATTCCTGCGATCGCAGGGGGCTAATCCCAACAAAAAGGGATGCTTTGCATCCCTTTTTGTTTTATGAATTTATCAAGGCGATCGCAATTTGCATCATCCAAACTAATGATTGCTTCTTACTATCTGGCTCAACTTTGCCCTTGTCACCCCAATTTTGTAGCCATTTCCCTATACCTCCCATTGAGTCACCCATCCATTGACCGACTTGCGCGAAAATTTGCTGGGGGCCAACGCCAGTCAATACCTGAATTGTAAAAATCACGGCAACCACTAAAAATGCAGTTTTAAAGCTAGCTTTAATCACACTTAGCAACCACCACAACAGCAGTAAAGAGACTATTAATGCGCCGATAACTAGGGGCAAGTTCATAGAGTTTTTTCCAATCCATCTCAAGTTCAAAGATTTTATACCAATTCTCGAAAGTGTAGTCACACTTTCGAGAATTAAAAAATCAAACCCAGTAAGGTTTTTGGATTCTCAAAATGGCGTTGCCATTTTGAGAATTGTATTATTTAGATTTGGGCATGATCATGTCGTTTTTTAGGGTTCTCACATGTCATCAGACTTGCAACTATACCAAGCTAGGCTAGACATCTCTGTATCAGAGTGCGATCGCCTATGGCAGTTTCTTTCGGAGGATGAGCAATCGCGTGCCGATCGATTCAAACGGGAACATCTCAAACGTAATTTTATCGCCGCAAGGGGGAACTTACGGGAGATTCTAGCGCCAAGGCTAGGCTGCGAACCCAATCAAATTCAGTTTAGTTATAGCGATCGCGGAAAGCCATACATTCATAATAGTCATTGTGTTTATTTTAATCTATCGCATTCTCAAGATTTTGCCATCTATGCAGTGTGTAGCGATCGCGAAGTGGGAATAGATTTGGAATATATCAATCCTCAGTGCGATGTTGATAGTATTGCTGAGCGCTATTTCTTACCTTCAGAGCAAAAAATTATTCAAAGCTTAAGCGATCGGGATAAATACCTAGCTTTTTATCACGCATGGACTCTTAAGGAAGCCTATGGCAAAGCAACAGGAGAAGGTATTGCCAATATCCTTGACTATGTGGATGTATCGTCATTACTAGAGATGCCTATGGGCAAGACCTTGCAAATTAAAGAATTGACTCTAAAACTACTAGACTCAGAATTAAATATAGATTCAAACTACGCTGCCGCCTTGTGTGTCGCGTAGATAAGTGCAAGCGTTGATAATTGATAGTGTGGAGCACTAAACTTGATTGAACAGAATCTAATTCTCATTCAGAACTTCTCCCCTATTGAGATTAGAACTAATCTCAGGAACTGGAAGAACTAGGCGATCGCTACACATTGCTCTCAGCTTATCAACAAACATTGAAGATTCAGCAAGCAAAGTCATATTTTCGTAGGCAGATTGATAGACTTCGGAATACGCTGTATTAGAGTTGGTAGGGTAAACTTTTGCGGCGGCTGTCGTTCCCGAAGCTGTAGTTAGACGACTAGGGTATCTTTGAGGTTTAGGTTGAGCAACTGGATTAACTTGAGGTGCAACTTGAGGAATCTTAGCAGTCCCAAGCATTGGACGACGAGGAAATGGAAGTGGTAAATTCGATTCTGCGATGGTTGCAAATGCAGGAATTTCTGCGATCGCAGCTTCGCGAGTAGAAGTACGAGGAGGAGTGTAAAAAATTCGATCTTCATAAATCACAGCAACATCACCGCACACCAAGCGCTCAAATTCATGGTTGTAACGGCAATTTGGTTCGCCTTTACGTTCCCATAGATGCAAAATTTGATTTACCGAAACTGCTTTATATCTTCCCTGAAATAACGATTCGATTACGGCTTGGCGTACCCATTCAGGTTTAAAACTACTCCATGCACGAGTCAAATCTTTGATGGTATAGCCACCAAGATCAAAACTGTAATGCTGCAAGAGGGAGATCGCAATTTCCATCGTGGCGACTTTAGCTCAAATTATGTATCCATATATTACATTTAAAAGCGAGAAATGTGAAGATCCTCAGCCATCATAAATCTTGGATTTGCTTTGAAAACCAGATTGCTGCTTCAGTATTAGTTTTTGTATCTAGTAATTCCATCGTTTTCTCCAATAAAGAGATCACCAAATTTGGCAAGACTTGAGAGACCTCACACTCCTCATAAATCCCTTCTTCATCTAATCTAAATGCAAATATTCGATAGGCTCTCACATCAATTACCCAGTATTCAGATATTCCCAAATTTGCGTAGAGCCGCTTTTTTTCATCTAAATCGATCGCCAAAGTCGTATCCGAAATTTCACCAACAAGATCAGGCGATCGCCACTGTTCTAAATCAATAAATCTTGACTGTCCAGTCTTCCAAGTTGGCGAATCATCACCAACATACAAAACAATATCGGGAGCTATAGCCCGCTTGCCTTTTTTTTCCATCTGGCATCCACCAAAGGTACTTAATTTGATGTCAGGAAATTTTATTGCCCAAAAAGCGATAATCATGGGAAACAAATCGCCAAATTTAGCGTGATTAATTCCTTCTGCACCCATTTCTACCCACAAATGTTGATTATCAAAAAATAATTTACAGCGATCGCTTTTATCATCATCACGCAGCGCCACATAATCATCCCAAGTTGCTTGCTGCCACTGTTGTTTAGATTTTATTGCCACAATCATTGTTTAGCCCTCACAATGTATAGAAATTATGGAATTTGATGAAGCAAATAAAGGAGCGCAAAGCGCTCCTTTATTTTATCAATGAAAAAACAGGCTAGTCGAGGATGACTAGCCTGTTAATTTGCATAATTAACTCGCAAGATTCGGCACCTTACTGCAAAACGAGTTTGACATTGGCATTGCTTAGACCAGGACGCTTCACTTCAGTCAAAGCCTTGTTCACAGCATATTTCTGATTGATCGAGTTGATCAACTCAGTCTGATTGTGCTTCTTGGCAACACCCCAAAGATCAGCAATTAGATCAAACGAACCGTCGGCATTACGCGACCAGCCCAAATCATAATCACCTTCTAGAGTTGCCACGATGTCAGCACGAATGCGTTGGCTGTTGTATCCACGAACATCGGCTTCAGTGTTAACACTGATACCCAGATCGCGCAAAGACGACTTGAGGACTTCGGCATCAGTAATTTTTGTGCGAAGAGTGCTGAAATGAGACATAATAGTTTTGCTCCTGTGAATAATTGTGAACGCAATTGTTAACCAGAACGTGAGACATAAGAGTACTGGTGGTTCTTACTCCTATGTTAGCTGCTAGCCTAAAGATCTTTTAATAAGATATCTTTAGAGTCTAGCCTTACCTCTGCTGCCTGCAAAAACAGCAGAATAAGCTTTTTAAAACTCCATACGCTGGTATTCAGCGACTGAAGTAGCGGCGGGTCTAGCCCGCATTCTTGCCCAGTCACGCAAAGCAGCAACCTGCTCAGTCATCGTGCGTGAGAGGGGAGTTGTCGATTTCACAGCCGAAATGATATCTAGCTGTGTAAACTCCCGATCTTGGGCAAAAGCTTCATACATGGCAGCAATTACCGCCTGCTCGATTTCCGCCCCCGAAAAACCATCGCTTACTTTTGATAGTTGTTCAAAATCGAATCTTTCTAATTTTTCAACATCTGGGCGACGCTTGCACAGATGGATTTTAAAGATATCTCTGCGTTCTTCACCGTTAGGCAAATCAACAAAGAAAAGCTCGTCAAAACGTCCCTTGCGGAGAAATTCCCCTGGTAACTTTTCGATACGGTTAGCAGTTGCCATTACGAATACAGGCGATTTCTTCTCCTGCATCCATGTCAGGAATGTACCAAAGATGCGCGATGATGTGCCACCATCGGAATCAGCAGAACCTGCTCCGCCAGCAAAGGCTTTATCCAGTTCATCGATAAATAAAATCATCGGTGAAATTGACTCAGCAACTTTGAGGGCGTTGCGTAAATTTGCCTCAGACTTGCCAACAGTTGAGCCATCATAGACCCGCCCCATATCGAGACGTATCAAAGGTAATGACCAAAGTCTTGCAGTGGTCTTAGCAATTAGAGATTTTCCACAACCAGGTACACCCAGAATTAGCATCCCTTTAGGTTGCGGCAAGCCATAATTTCTAGCTCTCTGGCTAAAAGCATTTGAGCGCTGTTGCAACCAATGCTTTAGTTCTTCGAGCCCCCCTACAGCATCTAAGTCTTCTTCATCTTCAATATATTCAAGAATACCGTTACGACGAATTAATTGCTGCTTTTCTGATAGGACAATGTCAACTTCTTCTTCGGTCAACTTGCCGTTGGTAACTTGGGCTTTACGATAGACTTTTTCAGCTTCATCTTGGGTTAATCCCAAAGTCGCTCTGACTAGTTTTTCGCGAGTTTCAGCTGATACTTTTTTAGTGCGAACCTGTCCAAGTTGTTGATCTAGAACTTCTTCGATCGCCTTCATATCTGGTAAAGGAAAATCGAGGACGACGATTTCTTTTTCTAGCTCAACTGGGATTACTTGGATTGGAGACATCAAAATAATTGTTTTCTGACTGCCTTTGAAATTGGCAACTGCATCGCGCAGACAACGGACAATAACTGGATGATCAAAGAAAGGATGTGCGTCTTTAAAAATGTATATTGCAGGGTCTTTCTGATCGGCACGAGTAATCCATTTCAGAGCCGCTTCAGCAGATTCAGTATTGTGTTGTACTGCTCCTGTAGTTTGACCATACTCAACTATTCCGTGGGTCACAGTCCAAGTGAACATGCGGCGGACTGGCTTAAGTTGAGCAATGTTTGATATTGCCCTTTCTGCTCTTTCTTCCTCTGGTGTATTGAGGTAGATCAAGGGATATTGGGCTTGAATTAAAATGCTAAGTTGCTCTTGCATATAGTAATACCGAGGTTTACGCCTCTGTCCTCACCTTGTCTACAGAAAAAATTTCTAGGAAGTGCAGTTGGACTAATCTAACTAATTGAAACTAACTCTTCATCTGGACTGTCAGCTTTGCCAACAGTAACAGGGAGAGATTGTGTTCGATTGCCCCCAATCGCTAGCAGTTCACCCTCACGAATAACAACTGTTTGCGAGCAGTTCGGACAGTTGTAAGTTTGATGGGTATGACCGATACCTGAAGATTCGACTATATCAGGATGTGCTAGATAGAAGCTGATAGCTTTTTCTGCTAAATCTGACATCGAATCACCATCAATAGCAGAACGAATCTTAAGCTGTTGATGTAGCCGTTCGGGGAGATAAAAAGTTACCTTTTGCTTGTCTTGCATAATGGTTAAGAGCAGTGAATACCCGGGTATGTAATTAAGTTACAGGTCGAATCTTAAGCTGTCAAGGTGTTATACTGCTATGACGGCAATAAATTAACATTTCTTTACAAAATGCCTGTGACTGTCCTCAAATCTAAAACTCCAAAAAGGCAATGGCGGCACTTCGCGCCGCCATTGCCTTTTTGGAGTTTTAGGAACAAAATTAGGAGCTACTTGGTCATGATGTCTAAACAAATATAAAACCCGAATAATGCATCAAAGTTAGTGCATCTCACATGGAGTCAGGTATGAACATTTCTAAAATTAGTCATTCCAATGTACTTAAGCTAGGTTGGGGAACCTTTACAACTATTGCGGCTTTAGCGATCGCTGCGCCTAGTTTTGCTCAAAGCGCCGTTTCGTTGGGGAGAAATTTTCGACCAGATCCAGCAACTTTAGCGGGATCTGGCGGTGGCAATGTCAGTATTGCAAGTATTGCTGGAATTTCTGATAATTGTCGTGGTTTTGCTAATGCAGAGCCAAATCATACGATTACGTTGACCGAAACTTTTCCTCTGCTGGATCTTTTGGTTTATTCCAGTAATATTAATGATGATCCGACCATGTTGATTAAGGGACCAAATGGCATCATCATCTGTGCTGACGATGAGTCAGGTGGACGCAATCCACAAGCTAATCGCCGTATGCCTAAAGGTAACTACCAAGTTTGGGTTGGTTCTAAAAATATTAATCAATCTTTTCGCTATATGCTGTCTTTGAGTGAAATACGTCAAAAATGAAACTCTTGAAACTGTCGATCGCTTTAACAGGATTAGCTCTAGCCCAGACATTACTATTAGTTGCTCCAGCGATGAGCCAAGAAGCACTAAAGCCAATCTCTCCTAAATTCACACCTGATCCTCAAGTCTATGTTGGTAAATCAGGTGGAGATATTCCTTTGGCATCTATTGCTACCAGTAAAGCTAATGGACAATGCCAAGGATTGACGCAGCAAACCCCAAACCATAGTTTGACAGTGCAGAAAGATTTTGGTTTTTTAGCCTTGAAGGTTTCAGGCGATCAAAATTTGTCTCTACTCGTTAAGGGACCTGATGGAATTTATTGTCGCAGTGGTGGAAGCCCTGAGCTTTCGGGCGCTTGGGTTGCGGGGAACTATGAGATCTGGATCAGTACACCTGATGGAGATCGCGCTTCTTATCGTCTAACGATTAGCGAAACAAGCCAGTAAAATAACGCTAAAAGCTATAAATGGTTGCTCTCGCTACGCGAGAGCAACCATTTATAGAGCAAATAATCAAAAGGAGCGCAAAGCGCTCCTTTTGATTATTTGGAAATGTTCCAGTAGGGAAGTTGTTGGTTTGGTTCGATTTTGACTCCCTGTAACCCTTTTTGAGCAAAGGCGTATTCTTTGTTTTGCCAGAGCGGAATAAATGGCACATCCTCAGCTAAAAGTTCTTGGATTTTTTGGAGTATTTGCGATCGCTTAACTACGTCACGTTCTTTACGCTGTTTAGCAATCAACTCATTCATTTCTGGGTTGTTATAAAATGACCCTTGAAACTGACTACTACCCTTTGTGCAGCGATCGCCATTTGCTTCTTCACATTCTAAAAATGGCTTGATGTAATTATCGGGGTCAAGAATATCGGGAACCCAATCAAGTAAATAGGCGGGATATACGCCTTTATCAATGAAAGCAAAACCAACAGTATTTTCAACGCGCTCAGTTTTGATCTGCAAAATTTTGCCGACATTTTTTTGAATTGAGGCCCGCAGAGTGCTGGCGATGAGGTCGCCGTTACCGCCATATTTTGGTGAATACCAAATTGTAATTTGAGCGGGTTTATCGTCGGAATATCCTGCCGACTCTAGCAATTGCCGCGCTAGTTTACCGTTGCCATCACCATATTTTTGCTCGAATACGGGTTTGGAATCTGCAAAAGCGCTAGGGATTAGGCTATATAGGGGAGCACGTTGGTTAAAAAATATACGCGATTCCAACAGAGGGCGATCGATCGCGGCTGCTAAAGCTTGGCGCACGCGCACGTCATTGAGTGGTACTTGCTGCGTATTTAATACCATATATAGGATGGTTGCACCTTGACCTGAGGCGATTGTCCAACCATTTTGTTTAGCATTGGTCTCTACATTCTTGACTTGGGTTGGCGTGAGCGTTTGAAAAGCTATATCAACAGCACCAGTTTTAAATGCGTTCAACAAGTTGGAATTAGAAGAGAAAAACTGAATATCAATCCCTTTATTGACAGGTTTTTTACCCCAATAATCTGGAAATGTATCTAAGCGTAAGTAGCTACCTTCGACAAACTGTGTAACTTGATAGGGACCAGTGCCAACTAATTTATCAGGCAAGAATAATAGCTTGCCTGTCTTTTCATCTTTAATATGTTTATAAACTTGCGGAGATATTGCGGCGGCTCCAGTAAATGCTAAGAACTTGGGGAAAAATTGTAAAGGTTGTTTGAGCTTAAAAATCAGTTCAGTTTCATTTGATACAGAAATGGCTTCGATCACATCGGTCAAGATATATGCTGGTGCGCCTTTAGAATTCATGAAGCGGTCTAAGGCAAATTTCATTGTATAGGCATTAAAATTGGTGCGATCGTGAAATTTGATCCCTGTTCGCACTGGCACTGTATAGATTAAGCCATCTTCACTAACCTTAGGCATATCTGCCGCCAGTTGTGGAATGATCTCGTTTGAACCTTCTTTGTAAGTGTAAAGACGTTCGAGCGTGTTGTAAAAAATATTGCTGATAAAAAATTCGTTGGCATCGGCAGGATCGAGCGTGCGAATTTTGCTGGTTGTGCCCAAAACGATGCGCTCATCAGTGCGATCGCTAATCCCCAGTTTCCCGTTATTGATGATTTTGCCATTTGTACAGGCAAATAATGTGGTGATTGTGATGATGGCGATCGCAAACCAAGCCACAAAGCGACGCAGCGAATATCTCATTGATCTACTTATTGATTTATTAGCCGAAAACATAACTGGATTTCTTACTGCTAAATCTTCCCACAATGTCGGATCGATGTAATGTTTGAATCAGGAAAAAAAATAGGTATTGTAAGATGAATAATTAGTGGTGCGAGGCAAAGCCTCGCACCACTAATTATTCACAGGGAAGAGAGTATGAAAAAATCTAGTTTGATATTAGTTACTTGCATGTGTCTTTTTGCATATCCTGCGATCGCCTACGCTGAACAAGATGTAACTGCGCCAATCACAGTTACTACAAAATCTAAGAAACAATTAGCTAGAGAACTCCTAGTTGAGCTAGGTATTGGCAAGCAATATGACTTGTATTTTTGGAATAGTGTCGATCTTGCTTACGGTACGGGTACTAGAACCAAGGTTAGTGAATGGATGCAAAAGACTCTGGCACAAGTGGCAGGATGGAGATATGTGGAATCTCAGTATGTGGCACGTTTAGAAGCTAACTTTTCGGAAATGGAACTAAAGGAATTGATGGAATTAGCAAAGCGCCCATTGATGAAAAAGTTGCTGAGAACTGAAATTCAAGCCTATGAAGAGACAGGTACAAAGCGAGCGAGATTACTTTTTCAAGCATGGGATGATTATAATTCAGGCAAAATAAATATACCGCCCAATTTATTGAATTAGTTGTATAGAATTTATGTCTCTATTAACTGATTCCAACTCAAATACGAATATCTTTGGTGGCTGTCATTGTGGAGCCGTCCGCTTTCAGGTGAAGGTGAGAAAATATGAAGCGATCGCTTGCAATTGCTCGATCTGTCAAAAGAAAGGAATTTTGCATTTGATCGTTCCTCCCGAAGATTTTGAGCTATTGCAGGGTGCAGAGAATCTATCGACTTACACTTTTAACACAGGGATTGCTAAGCATCATTTTTGCAAAACTTGCGGCATTCATCCTTTTTATCGTCCGCGATCGCATCCTGATGATTACGATGTCAATGTTCGTTGCCTCGATGGTGCAGCAATGGAACAATTTACGATTACGCCTTTTGACGGCAAACATTGGGAAGATAATATTCAGCAGATTACCTCATAAAAACTTGCAATAATAGGCGGCGCAAAGCGCCGCCTATTATTGCAATACAAATCTCAAAAAAGAAGCCTCGCACTGCGAGGCTTCTTTTTTGAGATTAGCTACAAGCTACAGGTGCACCTATTTCTTTAGGAGTGGCAAAAGAAGTACCGCAACTACAAGACTTGCTGGCATTAGGATTACGGAAACGGAATCCACCACCCATAAGATCCTCGGTGTAGTCGAGTTCTAGTCCTTGTAACTGAGGTAAATTGCTATTGTTAATAACGATTTGTACACCGTTATATTCATACTGATTGTCGTCAGATTCAAGTTGGTCAACAAAGTCCATCAAATAAGATAAACCAGAGCAACCACCTTGCTTAATGCCTAAACGCAAAGGCGCAGAAGTGGCGCGTTGGCTTTGAAGATTTCTTACGCGAGCGATCGCTGCGTCAGTCAATGTGATCATGCGAAATTTTCCTATATAAGAATTGTTCTAAAAGCAATATTAGTCTTCTAACAAGACAAGCGCAATACTCGCTAGGGAAACATTGGTGTAGCCAGCTACTTTGACGGCTTTATAAAATGGTTTGGTAAGAAAGCATTTATGTACGCCGAAAAGACGCACACCTTGATCTAGAAGCAATCCAGTTTTGAAATGAAAATTGCGATGTAATTTTACAGCCTTAGCTAGGTTGGATTTTGTTTTACAGCAGACCATGATTTTTCTTTCGATAATTCAACAACTGACTCTATGTTAACGCTAGTTCAGGTGAAAATAGGATGTGTAGTGTGAAGTGCTACACATCCTATTTTATATATACTTGCTTAGTTTTATGCAATTTGCCGATCGCCTCCAGCCTTTACAGTCCAACGTATTTGCCGATATGGACATTGCCAAAAGTCAGGTCAAAGCATCTGGAATGAAGGTAATTGACCTTTCGCTTGGTTCGTCTGATTTGCCAACTGATGCATTTATTCTCGAAGCGATCGCCGAGGCTCTCAAAGATACTAGTACTCACGGCTATTCGCTATTTGGTAGCACTATGGACTTTCGGGAGGCGGTGGCAGCATGGATGCAGCAGCGATTTGATATACAAGTTGATCCTGAGACAGAAGTATTAGCGTTAATTGGCTCACAGGAAGGCACAGCTCATTTACCGCTTGCCTTACTCAATCCTAATGATTTTGCCCTCTTGCAAGATCCTGGATATCCATCTCACTATGGCGGCATTCATTTGGCTGGGGGGCAAGTATATGGAATGCCACTATTGGCAGAAAACAACTTTTTACCAGTCTTTGCAGATATTCCCGAAACAGTTTTAGCTCAATCAAAAATGATGGTGTTGAGTTACCCTCACAATCCCACTACAGCAACAGCCACGTTAGAATTTTTTCAATCCGCCGTCAAGTTTTGTCAGCAGCATAATCTGGCACTAGTCCATGACTTCCCTTATCTCGACTTAGTATTTGATGGCTCAAAGCCACCTTCGGTTTTACAAGCTGATTGCGATCGCAGTGTCAGTATCGAATTTTTTACCATGTCTAAGTCCTACAATATGGGGGGCTTTCGGGTTGGGTTTGCAGTTGGCAATCGCGAACTAATTAAAGCCCTACGTCAAATTAAAGCCGCTGTAGACTTCAATCAATACCAAGGGATCATGCGCGGTGCGATCAAAGCTTTATCAGGCGATCGCGCACCGATTGATCGAGTAGTTGCCACATTTCAAAAGCGACGAGATGTATTGATCAAATCACTGCAATCGATCGGCTGGAAAATCTCCAAGCCTAAGGCAACAATGTATCTCTGGGCAAAGTTGCCTGAACGCTATACACATAATTCAGTTGGATTTTGTCTAGACTTGATTAAATCGACTGGTATCGCCCTTGCCCCTGGGGCGGGATTTGGTAAACATGGCGAAGGCTATGTAAGATTTGCACTGGTGCATCCACCTGAAGTTTTACAAGAAGCTGCTGCAAAAATTGGTACATTTTTGCAACTCTCATTGTGAAAATCATAAAAGTTAGTTTTACAGCGCTTTGCGCTCAAACTCGAACCAATAAATTTTTGAAAGTTATGCCTAGCTGCACTTTCAAAAATTTATTGTGGTTCGTTTGCTTGATAACTGCTAGAAATAAAGGCTAGCGATGATAGCATTTCTACAAAACTGACTTTTATAATTAGAATTAGTAAAAGTGAAGTATCAACTCTACTTTTGTAGGCTTTGTTTGTTAAGATTAGCTTAAACTTTGTATACAAAGAAATCATTAAAGCTTACAAGAGTCTAGAATAGAACGCTTACTGCTATAGGTTTAAGATTTGCTGATGAAAATCGCTATTTGTTGAAATCACATTTATGCTGTTGCTAAGCTATGGTTTGCAACAACAAAATGAATGTATCCAACTAAGTTGCGATCTGAATTTTAGAACGCGCCTAACGGTGCAAGCCCGAACATAATGCTGAGGATTGATTCATGGCTTCCAATAAAAATATCCCACAAAAAGGTCAAGGCGCTAACGAACCAGATAAGAAGCAATCAGTGCAGTCTGACGCTGCAGATGTTGATTGGATGATTATGTCGGATATTAGTACGCGAATTAGCGGATCTCCAGAAATCAAATCACGCTCAAATCAATCACCAGCAAGATTAGCTTCGCAAATATCAAGTAAACAAGATGATGATGATCTTGACGATTTAGAATTTTTACGATCAATAGGTTTGGATGATGAAATTGAGAGTCAATCTTCTTCAAGAAATACAGCAAATACATCAGGTAGTTACGGCAGTAAAGCTACTGATAATAATGAAGTTAACAATATTGATTGGTTAATTGTGACCGATCTCAATATCAGCAAAGAAAATGTGGAGATTAATGCACAATCCAATCCTTCATATCAAGATGTAGGTCAATCTCAGACGACGCTTCAGTCACTAACAGATAACGTGATGGATGGTCTAGGCTTGGATTTAGAAGGGTTGGATTTTTTGGAGAATTCTGATTTTCCTGATCTAGATTCTCTAGGATTGGGTGCTTCAGACTCACACAGTATTGATGAGCTGCAAAATGAGATCGATAATACCGAAGGTAAGATCCAAGGACTAGCAGAATTGCTAGACGATAACGATGACTCAAGTTTTGATTTGATTGCTGATGTGGAAAATGACGATTGGGATAGCATTTCAGGAATCTTTGAAAATGATTTTAATCAATTATCTAGCGAACCCAATCTAGATATTGCTGTTGAATCTCCTGAAATACCATTTCAAGTTTCAGAGATTTTTGGAAGTCCTGAAGATGCTTCAGGAAATATAGATTTAGGTTCTGATCTATTTTCTAAAGATAATGATCCAGAAAATTTATTGGTCGATGATTTGGAGTTATCTAATGAGATCCAATCTGATCAGATAGTTGAAGATTTTGAGATTAGCAATAACTTTCAAAGCGAATTTCAAGACGAGCTGCAAAATGAACAAGATCAAGATCTATCTTTTAATGAATTTAAAGTTGGCAGTCTGGAAGCAGAATTTGACAATAAACTTGATGATGACTTTAGCCCAGCACGATCTTTAGAATCATTTGACCCAAGTGTGACTGAAGATGATTTTTGGTCGAATACTTCGTCAAATCTTGAGCCTGAATCCTTCCTTAATGAGTCAGTTGAGAATACATTCACTAATGATTGGGGGGAGATCGCAGAAAATGCGATCAGTGACGCTATTTGGGATACTAAACCTAGCATAGATCTAGTATCATCTACCTCTATTGATAATGCTTTTGGTATATCTGATGACTGGGAAAACATGCCAACTTCAGATCAACCTGAAGTAGAAGGTCATATTGACTTTGATCTTCCTAATCTAGATTCTCTAGATTCTTCTGAAGTAGAAAGCTATGTTAACTTTGAGTTAGAGAATATAGATTCTAGTTTAGAATCCATTGAGCCAGAATTGGAATCAGGATTTGAGAATGAAAATTGGAGTGCAGGGCTTGAAGCCAATGAAATCAGTGCCGATGTCATTTGGTCTGAGACAAATTTGGACTCATCGCTAGAAGATGAGATAATTGTTGCCGATCCTAGTGAAGAAGATGATTGGGGCGCAAGTCTAGAAGCTGAAATTAGTAATGGTAACGATGTCGTTTGGGATGAAGCGTTAGTTGAGGCAGAAGACTATTTGCCACCCGCAGAAGAATCCTCAAAAATTTTTAATGATGATTTGCTGGGTTTAGTTGACAGTGACATAACAGAGCAGCCTCTCCATGAAGACTTTGCTTTTGGCAATAATCTTGATGCCAACGATTGGGCAATCGCAAATCACATCAATAATCTGACGGAAAGTCTCAGTGAATCTGAAGTTGTTAATTTAGAAATACCAGAAATATATGATGATTTTAATGATATATCAGAAAATATAGATATCCCTGAAAAAATTGCCGATCAGCAACGATTTACGGATTTCAATGAATTTGTCGTTCCATCCCATGATGATATCGATGCAAGTTTAGAAGGTAGTGAATTTGACTTTTCTGAGAACTCTCTACCGCCATCTTCAGATTGGGAAAATCTTAGTGAACCTATTGCAGAGCAAGTTACTGACTCGGATTTTGCTAATTATGCTGATAGTTTTGCTGTGGGGCAATTTTCTGATTCAGGTTTAGCTGATAGCTTTGCTAGTTATACCGATAGTTTTGCTGCTGAATCGGGGTTAGTTGATAACTTTGCTAGTTATGCTGATAGTTTTGACAACGATATAGTTCCACCAGTCAAGGCTAACTTGGGTGGATCTAATTGGGATGCAAGCACATCTGAATCAAATGTTATAGGCAGTAATGAAGTTGATAATATAGGAAGTATACTTGATGAAAATTTTGATCTAGCGTCTTTCGATGAAGATAGTTTGCTAGAGGTTCCTGCTCCCGACTTCAACTTCGGCAATATTCCTACAACACTCACTCCCAATCGTTCAAATGTATTTTCAGAAGATTCACTCGCAGGATATACCCATCAGCAGTCTTCAATCAGTCCTATAGATAGTTTTGCAGACAATATAGTTTCACAAAGCGATTCATTTGAAGAGGCTTTGGTAAATGATTTACTTAACGAGAACTATGAAGAAGTAAATTTTGAGGAAGAAGCTTTAGCTCATGATTTGCTTAATGGTCTTGTATCAGAACCAGATGACTTTGTGCCAGCAAAAGAGCCATCCACTATGCCAACTCCTATGCCATCTCCAAACTTAAATTTAGCAGCATCTACAAAGTTCGATCTAGGAGCAGGCGATCGCGACTTTTTAGATGATTTTGATCTAGAAAGCATCGACCCACTCGGTGACGACGGATTCGACGATGGATTTGTCTCCACACCAATATCTACTGGGCTGACTCCATCAGCACCATCGATTGCTCCAATGCCTCCGAATCTTCCTCCCCTGACTAAGCAAGAACCGACTTCTCCATCTATCAATAATTTACCGCCACCACCACCCTTTCTACCGCCATTACCTCCAAGGCGCAACACTACTCAGGGTAGTACAACTCCAGTCCCAACTCATCCTACGGCAAATGCTGGTGCTCGGCCGCTGCCCCAAAATAGAATGGGCAGCAGAAGTGAAGAAGATGATTTTGATCGATTTCACGATCAACCAGACCAACATAGAAATCGCAACAAACCTATCGGCTCAATTGATGAGGGTTGGTCAGATTTATTAGATGCTGATACAGTACTTTCTGGAGGAAGAGCTTCAGCTGGATCTTCCTATTCAGATATAAGCAGTACAACCCCTCCTAGTGCAGGAAAATCTGCGGGAAGAGCCTCGCAAGGCAGAGAAAGGAGAGATCGCAATTCTCCTTCTAGTATTTCTAGACGCAAAGAAACTGGGTTGCCAGATTTTGACGATCTTGGGCTAGAAGTTCATGACGACAATACAGACTGGTCTGGTTTGCTAGATAGCGGCGATTTATCTGACAGTATCACTACGATCAGTCCTCAAAGTACGCAGCTACCTTCTCGGATTAGAACTAATCCAATAGTTGATTCTCGCACTGATATGACTGGTACAAGCGAGACCAGAGAAATTCCGCGCGATCGCCGTAAGCCAATGGCAAGCTTTGGTGATTCGACACAAGCACGCATGAGTGCACCTCCCGATCAAATCGATTTCAATCGATTTACCGAAGATAACTATGATGCATATAGCGGCTATGAACAACAATCAGCCCCGCCGCCAGCCAAGACTCCTAGTAAACCCAAATTAACGATACCTAGCATCAGTTTGGAGTCGCTATGGCAAAACTATCTCAAAATTCCTGCGATCGGATTAGGTGCGATCGGTGGAGCTTTCCTGCTTTATACATTTCTCAATAGACCTATTTTTGATTTGGGCCTACGGTGGGGACTGTTTAAAGATGCAAGTGGAAAGGACTTTACAAATGCAGATTTTAAAGGAGCCAAGCTGGATAATGTAGACTTCAGTAAAGCTACGCTCACAGGGGCAAAGATGCAGGATGCTAGCCTTGTTGGGGCAAACTTTCAGGGAGCTAACCTTGATGGAGTGAACTTTACTAAAGCCAATCTGAATCGAGCTAGATTAATTCAATCTAGTGTCATTTGGGCAGAGTTCAACAATGCTCAAATGAATCTTGTCGATTTGGCAGGTGCAGATCTAACCCGCTCCAATTTTGTCGGGGCTAAAATGGAAGGAGCTAATCTAAAAGATTCTAAAATAGGTGCTCAAGGGACAGAGAAAGCAACAAAATTTAGTGCGACGACTTTGCTAGCATGGCAAATTGTCAATGAGCCTCGTGAAGGTCGTAACTTAGCCACTCAAGATCTGTCAGGTTTAAATTTGAGTTTTACGAGTCTAAAACGTGCCAATCTAACCAATGTTAAGCTTAACTATACTGACATGACAAATACAGATCTGAGTGGAGCCAATCTCACTGGTAGTCAGATAAATGGCGCTAACTGGAGTGGAGCAAAATTAAATGGGATTAACCTTACTGGTATAGTTTTTGATAAAAGCAAACTTCCAAAGACAGATGAGGAAACAACTTGTCCTAATGGAAAGAAAGGTCCTTGTAAGTTCTAAACAATTAGCCAATTCCACTATGTCCTATGCTGTAATTTATGATGGCAATTGTAATCTCTGTGCTAACTTTGTCAGCATCTTAGAGAAGTTTGATCGCGGTCGTCAGTTTTGCTATATCCCGATGCAAGATGATCAGACATTGCAGCAATTTAATGTCACACCTGAGGATTGTGAAATGGGGATGATTTTAATCGATCGCACAGATCCTACGCAAAGATGGCAAGGTAGTGATGCAGCCGAAGAAATTACGCGATTATTGCCAATGGGTAGAGCTTTAATTGCTGTTTATCGGGCGATCGCTCCAATTAAAACTCTTGGAGACTCAACCTATATCCAGATTCGCGACAATCGCTATAAATTGTTTGGAAAACGCGATCGCACATATCACACCGCTTATCCAGTTGGCTGTGCTGCCGATAAGCCAAATACTTCATGCTCCCTCTAGCTATGCTACCCAAGATAGAGTTGCGGCGCGAAGCACCGCAACTCTATCTTGGGTTTTTAGAGCGGCTATAGCGATATAATCAATTCTGGAAAGTTACAGGGCAAAATCTGTGTATAAAGTCTCCTCCGCTCAAAAACAATACAATACCTATACCTTGTCTGATGACAGTACAGGTTCTCAGATAGAAGTTGTCCCAGAACGTGGTGGCATCGTCACTAGCTGGCTTATTAATGAGCAAGAAGTTTTCTATCTTGACGCTGAACGCTTTACCCATCCAGATCTGAGTGTTAGAGGTGGCAATCCGATCCTGTTCCCGCTCTGTGGTAATTTGCCTAATGATACCTACAATGTTGATGGAACGGATTACAAGATCAAACAGCATGGCTTTGCCCGCGAGTTACCTTGGACAGCTACAGCACAGAGTGCAAGTGACTGTGCAAGCGTCATAGTTGAGTTGAGTAGCAACGAACAAACCAAGCTTGTCTATCCCTTTGACTTCCATTTAGCTTTTACCTATGCATTGCGCGGTAATACTTTAGAGGTTCGTCAGGAATACAAAAATCTTTCCTCTACACCAATGCCTTTCTCTTCTGGGTTTCATCCCTATTTTCTCTGCGGCAACAAAAGTAAAATCGCGGTGGATATTCCTTCTGTCGGCTATCAAGATAATCGCACAAAAGAGAATTTCGCTTTCGATGGTAAGTTTAACTTTGAGCAAGATGAGATTGACTCGGTGTTTGGCAAGCTTTCCAGTCGTTCAACTTCAGTAACTGATAACGATCGCAAGCTCAAGATTGCAATCGATTACGATGATTTTTATACTTATCTTGTATTTTGGACAGTTAAGGGCAAAGACTTCTATTGTCTAGAGCCTTGGAGTGCGACTCGTAATTCTCTAAACACCAAAGAGTATTTGACTGTGCTGGAGCCTAATGCTAGTTGTACTGCTGTCATGCAGATTACGGCAAACTTCTTTTAAATTAAGTGCTTTGGCGTACTAAAACCAAAAAGAATCAAAGCACCCGCTACGCGGGTGCTTTGATTCTTTTAGTTTTTAGTTATTTGGTCATCCGTAGAGAAATCAATATCTGCTTGCTGACGATTTGAAGGAAGATAGTCATGTTCAAAAGATGTTTGCAATCCAGATAATAGATCGTATTTGGGATTCCAGTTTAAATCTTGCTGGGCTTTGGTGACGGTCGCGAAGAAATGTTGTAAGCGGAATGGGAATGCTTTCTTTTTGCCAAAGTCAAAATCTTTGGGATTGTAATAGACAAAGTTGAGTTGACTGGGATCTTTACCAGCAGCGATCGCACATTGTTGGGCTAGTCCGATAAAGGTGACATAGCGCGTATCAGAGACATTATAAATTTCGCCGATCGCTTTTTGATTGCCTAAGACGGCTGCCATTGCGGAAGCGAGATCTTCGACATGACCGAGTTGGGTAATAAACTTGCCATTGCCAGGAATAGGAATTGGGCGATCGCGGACAATGCGATCAAAGAACCATGCTTCGACATCGTTATAGTTTTGTGGTCCATAAATATAGGTGGGACGAATGGAAGTATAGGGTAATCCTGATTCAGCACGGACTTGTTGCAAATAGGCTTCGGTGTCCAGCTTGCCTTTATGACGGCTCTTTGGATCAGTAGCATCGGATTCTTGGTAGGGCAGAATATCGCTATCGAGATATACACCTGCGGAACTCATGTACACAAAATGCTGAAGGCGATCGCGAAAAATCTCGACTAGTGGCTGAGTATCGCTAAGTTCGCGACCGTTATTATCGAAAATCGCATCAAAGGATTCACCACTGAGTTTGTCCTGCAATTGTTGCGAATCAGTGCGATCGCCAATAATCGTGCGAAGTCCTGCTACGGGTGATGGCTTCTTGCCACGATTAAATAAAGTTACTTCATGTCCCTGTGACACCAACAATTTGACTAGCGACACACCGATAAATCTTGTGCCGCCCATTACTAAAATTTTCATTTTTTAATTGATTTTAATTGCATTTACTAAGTAACTAGGCAAATGCCAAAATCTGTACCGCCCGCGTAGCGGGCGGTACAGATTTTGGTTTTGGTTTTTTAATTACGTCTAGCTACTTAAACTCAGAATATAGCGTTTTGCGCTGAAGATTCCGCGATGACGCTAGTATTAAATGGTGCTGTTTGTATTGCTAATCTAAGCAAGTAATCGGAATTATGCGGCGACTGATCGGAATTTTTGTAATTGGGCTGTTGAGCTTTGTCTTAGCGATCGCGGCAGGTGCTCAGAACTTTGTACCACCTACGCAACTGCATCTTACTTATCCACCGTTGCGACATATCACCACCAGCGATCGCCTATTTTTTATTGGGACTGCGCCTAAAGATGGCAATTTCAGTATTAATGGCAAACCCATATCACGAAGTGAGGCTGGACATTTTGCACCGAGTTTGCCGCTTCAGTTGGGTGAAAATAATTTTGCAATCAAATACGTTAACGGGAAAGGCGATCTCAGTAGTGAGCGTCAGATTAATGTCAAAGTTTTAAGGGATTCACGAATTACATTGCCGCCAAAAGATATTGGATTTGTCAAAGAATCACTATTGCCAACTGTGGATACTGCGCGACAACCCAATGAAAGAATCTGCTTCGATGCGATCGCTACGCCCAATTCAACAGTTTTAGTGAGAATCAGCGATCTCGAAATCCCCCTCTTACCGCGTCGTCGCAATGTCCAGTTACCGCCAAATTCTTCTGTACTAACAGGCAACAATGAAGCTACAGCCGAATCTCCTTCAGGATATTTTCGCGGCTGTACCACTTTTGAGAAGCCAAGCCAATTGGGTTATCCTGAATATGAAATGCGCTTGGGCGATCGCATTGTCAAGCAAAAAGCCAAAGGTAACCTAGAGATTCTCTCCCAGACTAATATCCAAGTTGCCGAAGTAACCGCGATTGCGGCTGACGCGAGAACAGGGGCAAGTACTGATTTCTCAAGGCTAACGCCTTTGCCTAAAGGAACCAAAGCTGTAGTTACAGGTAAGCAAGGTGATTGGTTACGGCTTGACTATGGCGGCTGGGTGAGAAAGAGTATGACTAAGCTTGAAGCCGCAGAGCCACCACCGCCCTCAATTGTCCGCAGCATTAATACTAAGCGAGTTGGCAATCAAAATAATCTGTGGACAGAGGTGACAATTCCCCTAGAAGCACCAGTGCCTCTAGCGATTACCCAAGGCGATCGCATATTTTCTTTCACTCTCTATAATGTGACTGCTCAAACTGATACGATTTCAATCGATCCAGACTCGATTATTAATAAGCTGGAATGGGTACAAACCGACCCTAGCAAGGTGACCTATACGATTAGTCTCAAGCCAAAGCAGCAATGGGGATATAAAGTTCAATACCAAGGTTCAAATCTGATTTTGTCCCTTAAACATCCACCGATTCTTGCGACCGATACATCAAGTAATTCGCAACCACTGCAAGGGGTGAAAATTCTCGTCGATGCAGGTCATGGAAGCACTCAAGATTTAGGATCGCGAGGTCCAACAGGCTACCCCGAAAAGGATGTCACACTGATCACATCAAAACTATTCCAAACTGAACTACAAAATCGCGGTGTGAAGGTAATTATGACCCGTACTGATGATGCTGATGTTCTTTTGGAGCCAAGGGTCGATAAAATTAATCAAGAAGAACCAACCCTAGCGATTAGCATCCATTACAACGCTTTGCCTGATAATGGTGATGCGATTAATACGTCAGGGATGGGAAGCTTTTGGTACAATCCACAGGCGCAAGACTTTGCCAAGTTTATTAATGCTTATGTCGTGAAAAAGCTGAATCGTGCTGATTATGGAGTTTATTGGAATAATCTTGCCCTCGCCCGTCCCACAGTTGCTCCATCCGTACTTTTGGAATTAGGCTTTATGATTAATCCTGTCGAGTTTGAATGGATTATCGATCCGCAACAACAAAAGTTACTGGCTAAGACCCTTGCCGATGGCGTTACCGAATGGATTTTGAATGCTGTTAAGTGATCCAAACCAATTTTGGTCTAGCTTCCATTTTGGCGAACTGATCAATGCTTATATCCCACTGATGGTATGGACAGGGGTTGGCTTAGTAGCGTCCAGATTTGCGCCGCTCCATACCTCCAAATTTATGGGCATCACTCTTTACTGGGTTGGAGTGCCATTGCAACTATTTGTCCTCGCCAGACACACGCAATTTTCAGATACTCCTTATATTCCCTATGTGGCGATCGCAGCCTTGATTCTCAGTTGGCTGTTGGCTTTAGTCGGTTGGCAGTTTGCGAAACAGGAGCATAGCGATCGCTCTAGTTTGGGTAGCTTTATTTTGGCAACAATGCTGGGCAACACAGGATTTGTGGGCTTGACGCTAACCAGTTCTCTGGCAAGTTCCACCTATGCTGATTGGGCAGTTTTATACAGCATCGCTAGTAACGTCGCTGGCAATTATGGAATTGCTGTTTTTATTGCCAGCTACTTCGGCAAAAGTGATGTGAAGCCGACTTGGTGGAAACTATTGCTTGATGTTGCCACTGTGCCAAGTCTATGGGCTTTTGCGATTGGTTGGTATACGCGTCCTATCGGGTTACCTGAGGCGATCGAGTCGGGGTTGGATATTGGCGTATGGGTGACGATCGCTTTTGCTTTGTCTCTAGTGGGATTACGATTAGGCAAAATCGAAAAATGGGACAGTCTCAAACCTGCGGCGATCGCGGCTTTTTTGCGCGTGGGCATCGTACCTTTAGCGATCGGGCTAGGAGCCACGATGTTTGGACTCCGCAACGATCCCCGTCTGATTCTCACGCTGATGTCAGGTACACCCACAGGTTTATCGGTGCTAATTCTGGCTGAAGTCTATAACCTCGATCGCGATTTACTGATCAGCACGATCGCCTTTTCTTTCATCGGACTAATTTTTATGCTCCCGATCTGGATCGTCTTTTTTGGCTAAAGCGATCGCAAAAAACAAAACCGAAAAGAGAGTTGAGGCGCTTCGCGCCTCAACTCTCTTTTCGGTTTTGAATGACTACAGCGATACAAAGCGCCGCCTCCATTTTTGGGTTATGATCGATCGCGTCGGTTATCTATAAGTATGACGCTAGTCGCTCATCATTTCAAAGCAAGCATGAAGTATCAAGCCCGTATATTTGTTACCTTACGTCCATCGGTTCTCGATCCCGCAGGTACTGCTGTCCAGTCGGCGTTAAAGCAAATGGATTATCACGTTGACTCAGTCCGTATTGGCAAGTATGTTGAAATTATCTTAGATGCAGCAGATGAGGCGGAAGCATCCCAAAAGCTAGATGAAACCTGCGATAAGCTTTTGGCAAACCCAGTTATTGAAAACTATCGGTTTGAGTTAACCATAATTGAGGAGTCAAAGTCATGAAGTTTGGCATCCTCGTTTTCCCTGGCTCCAATTGCGATCGCGATGTTGCCACAGTCACCAGCGGTATTTTGAAACAGCCCACAAGGTTAATCTGGCATACAAATACAGACATTAGTGATTGCGATGTAATCGTCGTGCCTGGGGGATTTAGTTATGGTGATTATTTGCGCTGTGGCGCGATCGCGAGATTTGCACCCGTAATGAGATCGCTACAGGAACATGCGGCTAAAGGTAAATATGTACTCGGTATCTGTAACGGATTTCAGATCTTAACGGAATCTGGACTATTGCCAGGTGCTTTAGTTCGCAATCGAGATTTGCATTTTATTTGCGATCGCGCCCCGCTACGAGTTGAGCGCAATGATTTAGCCTTCACAAAGAAATATCAAAAACAGCAAATTATTACCCTCCCGATCGCCCATGGAGAAGGTTGTTATTTTGCGGATGCTGATGCTTTAAAAGAACTCGAAGATAACAATCAAGTCGTGTTCCGCTATTGCGATGCGATCGGTAATGTTAATGACGATGCCAACCCTAATGGCTCACTGGACAATATTGCAGGAATTTGCAACAAACAAGGCAATGTGCTTGGGATGATGCCGCATCCAGAAAGAGCTGCGGAAGATATTTTGGGTGGAACCGATGGCAAAGCATTATTTGAAGGACTGGTGGAAGTATTAGTTGAGAGATTGTTAGTCAATGCCTAGTCTTTACCTAATCCGCCATGGCATTGCCGAGGATCGCGGGAATTACGAAGATGATACGCAACGTCCTCTCACTGAGGAAGGGCGCAAAAAAACTAAGCAAGTTGCCAAACGTCTCTATGAATTGGGTTTGCGCTTTGATCTCTTGCAAACTAGTCCTTTAGTTCGCGCTCAACAGACCTCTGAGATTTTTGCTAATGTTTTTAGTGACTGTCCTGTGCAGCAGCTATCAGAACTTGCTCCTAATGGCAGTTTTGAAGATTGGCTGAAACGGGTGGCTGCATGGCTCGCTCAACATCCACAACCTGCTAGAGCTTCATTAGGGATTATTGGTCACGAGCCAGATCTGACCACTTGGGCAGAAATGCTTGTCTGGGGAGAATCTAAGGGTGTTTTAGTTTTAAAAAAAGCTGGGATTATTGGTCTAGTTCTACCCGAAACGCAACCTTGGACGAGTAATGGAATTCTATTTTTATCCATTCCACCCAAGTTACTGATTTAATGGAGCTAGGACTTAGGCAAACAAACCAAGAACTCAAATTCTTGGTTTATTTGCCTAAATCCTATTTTTGTTAGGCGATCGCACAATGAGTTTTACCCCGCCCTCCAAATTCTAAAATCTCTTGGAAGGTTAAACTAATGGATAATTCATTCTACTTCCTCACCTTTAACCAGCCAAATACTTGATCTACAGTTAAATTTAATTCTGTTTCCAAAAAATTAGGTACAAGTAATTTCTGAGCAACATTTATTTCACTATTGATTTCGATTGGTTGGCGATCGCGTTGAAATATTAACAGCGATCGCTCCTTCGGAAATAGTAACCATCCCATTTCTGTACCATGCTTGAGGCAATGCAAAATATTACTAATCACTCTCATCGGTGCTTGTTCTGGCGATAAAATTTCAATCACCCAATCAGGATACATAGAAAATACATTCTCAATTTCTCCTTCCGCATTAATAGGCAATCTCTCCCATCGAAACACTGCCACATCTAGCACAATTGACCGATTTCCAAAGGTACAACGCAATTCTGGTAAAGCTAAGGCTATTTGTTTGTCTTCAGTTACAGCATTAACGGTATTACAAAATTTAAGCTGAAGTCGGGAATGTTGACCTTGTTGCCTTGGCTTCTGATAAATCGAACCGTTAATATATTCACTAGCGGGCTTCGTTTCTGGTTGAGACAGAAAGCGATCGAGCGTTGTTGTGGAAGCACTATGGTTAGAGAGGGTCATCGCAGTTTGCCCTTGGGAGAGAGGTTATACTTTTACAGAAATTATTGCCTAAGTTTACAAATGAGTACAGATCCACAGTTTAACGATATTTTGCTGTATACCTCTCCTGATGGAGCACTAAAAATTGAGGTGATTTATGAGGGTGAAACTTTTTGGCTGAGTAAAAAAAATCTCTCAACTTTTTAATGTCAGTGTCCCCACAATTAATGAGCATTTGCAAAACATTTTTCAAATAGGTGAGCTAGAACAGGTTTCAACTATTAGGAATTTCCAAATAGTTCAACGTGATGTAGGCTGCCAAATCCTGAAATGATGATGAAACTTGGGCTAAAATAGCAAGAGCTTTTCTAGGGTTGGTGAAATATGTTCAAGGGACTATGGCAAAGTTCGTGGAAGTTGCTCAATACAGATATTTCTGTTGGAGAGACGATACAAGGTGGTGTTGATACGACGAAAGCCGTTTTGGATTTATCCAAAGCGATAAATGAAAACAAAACTCTGCCTGAACTAACGCCTCTCATTGGACATCTTTCTTCAATATTGGATGTTTTGAATCTGCCGATTGTGCAGCTAGCGGGTTCAGCGTTGCCATTTGTCTCGATCGCTAGTAAGTTGTTGCAGTTTTATCTGGATAGCACTAAGGAAGATCCATCCTTAGAAGATTGTGTTGAATTGGTGGGACAAGCGGCTTATTTAGAGAGTTTTAAGAAGTTTTTTAGTGATGATGCTAATAAGCATTTGTTGGAGAAGTTAAATAAGGCAAGAGCATCCGATCGCCTTCAGAAAGAAATTTCACAATTGAGCAAGAAGCTTACTTTAACTGAGCCTGAGGCTAAGACTGTTTTACTTTGCTTTCATGAGTCGAAGTTAGCGGCAGATTTGAATCCTATTGTTTTAGAGCGGTTGGTTGAGGCGGGGATTGAGGCGGGGCAAGCGAAGATTATTGTCGAGCGGATTTCGCGGATGACGCATCGGGAAATTAAACCTGCGTTGGCGGAAATTAAGGACAAGGTGAATAAGCTAAATGCGATTTTCGGTAGTGAGTGGCAGCGAGAGCTAGAAACCTATTACAGCATTGACAAATATTTAGGAGATTTCATTGCAAAGCAGCCTAGTGAGCCAGTTTTTGACGCGGGTTTTGGATTTAAAGATATCTATGTAGAGTTGCAGATTGCAGAGATCGCAAAAGATGGTAGCAATAACGAACCTCAATTTATTGAAGAATGGGCGCTAGGTTTACTCAATGATGAGAGCAAATCGGGACAGGTACTATTTATCCAAGGGGAACCAGCGCGAGGGAAGAGTGTGTTTTGTCGGATGTTTGCAGATCGCGTTAGGCGGGAGCTATATCCGATTTGGATTCCGATTTTAATTAGATTGCGGGATATTACTAATTTTGCGGATGATTTTGATAAGGTGCTAGGTTATGCAGTAGATCAATCTTTTGCAACTAGTGATAACTGGCTCAGGAATCGTAATACTCGCTTTTTGTTTGTATTAGATGGATTTGACGAGCTTCTACTAGAGCGCGTTAGAGATTTCAATCTCAAAGATTTTCTGGATCGGGTATCTGAGTTTCAAACTAAATGTCAGGGCAATAGTGAGCGTGGACATAGAGTAATTATTACAGGCAGACCACTTGCACTATTTGGTATTGAGAAAGATATGCCCGACGATTTGGAACGGGTAAAAATTCTTGATATGAGTGCAGAATTGCAGGAGAAGTGGTTACAGAACTGGGCAAAACTTAAAGGTGCAGATAAAGCTCAAGAATTTAAGGATTTTCTAAGTGATCTAAACTGTCCTGAACAGGTTAAAACATTAGCGAAAGAGCCGATGCTAATGTACTTTTTGGCAGCAATGCACACGGATGGAAACCTTAAGATTGAAAACTTTCAAAATGCAGGCAATAGTACCAAAATTTTGATTTATGAGCAGACATTGGATTGGGTTTTAGATAAGCAACGCACTAAAGGCAGAAAAAATCTCAATCATGAATTGACAAGCTTAGAGAACGAAGAACTTCGCTATATCTTGAAAGAGGCTGGGTTATGTGTTGTACAGTCTGGAGGGATATTTACTACCTTAGACGCTATAAAAGACAGATTACCGCCCAATCTAGTTACTAAACTGAAAACTGACTCAGAAAATAAAGAAGGTAATTTACCTGTAGCATTAGCAACTTTCTATTTGAAATCATCAGATACTAAAGATAATTCTATGGAATTTCTGCACAAGAGTTTTGGTGAGTTTCTTTGTGCAAAGAGATTTGTTGATAGTTTAATGGAATGGTCACAGCAAAAGCCAGATCCAAGTAATCCTCATCTTCAAGTTTGGAAAGTGGATAAGAAAGATTTAGAGCGGCAGATTTACGACTTTTTTGGTTTTGGAGCGCTCACTTCTGAGATTGTGGAATATTTGGTGGCTTTGATTGAAAGGGAATTTGCTGGCAAAGATGATGATTTTGAGAGGTTGTTTAAGCGCTTATATGGGTTTTATTGGGCTTGGAGTGATGGGGAATTTATTGAGGCGGTTGGGTCAGATAGTAAGCCTATGCCACTCAGAAAAGCAGGTCTGATGCAGAAGCAAGGTGTTGCGATCGGGCAACGTAAGGTTGATGTTTATACAGGCTTAAATGTTTTGATCTTGATGTTTACTTTTCATCGTTATGCTAAGTTAAATTCAAATCTACAAGGGAACGTAGCATTTCATCCTTTGCAATACCAAGATAAGGGAAGACAAGTATTTGATCCATTCCGATTGCTACGAATCATCAACTACAGTCAAAGTTTTGGCATTGGCTTTTTTATCAATATAATTGGTCGATATCTAAATAATGTAGACTTTAGCGGTATAGACAATACAAGTACAACAGATCTAAGGAGTGCATTTCTAGCAGACGTATCTTTTAACGAAGCTAATCTCAGAAATGTAGATCTAGGTCACGCATTTCTCAGAGGGGCAAAGTTCAATAATGCCGATCTAGGTAATGTCAACCTTAGTGGCGCAGATTTGCAATATGCAGATTTTTTATGTGCTAATCTTAGCTCAGCAAATCTTCAATATGCAAACTTGAACAATGCACATCTTAATAACACTAATCTGATCAGTGCAAACCTTGAAAAGGCAAGTCTTAATGGTGCTTTTCTTAGAGGTGCAAAACTTATTAATGCAGATCTCAATGGTGCAGATATAAGTAATACTAATTTGAGAGACACTGATTTTAAGTTGGCAAATCTTAAAAATATTGTGTGGAATGAACGTACAGATTGGTCAAAAGCTAAGGGATTAAATGAAGCAGTGAATATACCTCCCAATTTATCTGAAAATCTACAATTCAAAAATGCAGTTTTTCTTTGTGAATATATCAATAATGAATCAAATATAAATTCATAATCTTGACTAAGTTATGAATGGGCTATCAACAAAAAACTCAATATCCATTTATTTGAAATTATTTTAATTTAATAATGTTAATAGAATAAAAAAATGAACATAAGACACGTTAGTGAAGTCAGTTCCCTAAGATATAAAAATATTGACTTAGATCAAGGATTGAAACTTAGTGAAGGATTAAATATATTTATTGGCTCTAATGGCTCTGGTAAAAGTAACTTTATTGCCTTATTAAAGTTCTTAAAAGATGGTATTTGGGACGAATCTTTGTCGGATAAAAACGGCACTACAAATTTTATAAAAGCAATATCACAGTTAGGCGATTCTAGAATTCTGAATGCATCGAATTCTCCACCAGAGAAAGTGGACTTAATATTTACATTTGCAATTGATAATTTTATTAATATTGAAATAAGCTTTTATTTGTCAATCTTATGTTCTTCTAAAAGATTTCCACAAATTCACAAAGAATCATTGTCTGTATATAAGCCTAAAAAAGATACTAAACCCTTATATTATTACCAATTTCCATACAAATCAAACGAATATGGAGCTGTTTTTGATACTGAAGATAGTTTGCATTTAAGATGTACTAAAGTAACCGAAATTCCATCTAATGAAATTGGCTTAACTATTATGCCAAAACTACTAGAGGGTATAAAAGATCTTCCAAAAACAGAAACTCTATTTAATATTCGTCGTCAAATCATTAACCTTATATCTGATTGGCGATTTTACAGCGCTAATAATATGAATCTAAAAGAGATTCGTAACGCAGAACCAGAAATCGGCTCTCTAGAGAAATATCTCAATCCTAACTGTGAAAACCTCGCCCTAGTCCTAGACAACCTCATCCAAGAAAACATCGACTTTGAAGACCAACTCAACGTCATCATGCGCGACATCGTGCCACAAACAAAACGCATTCGCCCCATCAGAACAGGCAGAACCAGAATTAGCATTGAATGGCATTTACAAAATACCAAACGTCCCCTATACCTTGATGAAATGTCCGATGGCACAGTCAGAATGCTATGTTGGGCAATCATTCTCAACTCCCCTAACTTACCCTCCCTCATCGTCATTGACGAGCCAGAAGTCGGCTTACATGTTCAATGGTTGAGCTACCTCGCCGAATGGATTAAAAACGCCGCCGCTAGAACACAAGTGATCATCACCACCCATAGCCCCGACCTATTGGATAAATTTACAGACCGACTCGAAAATGTCCATGTCTTTGAAGCCTCCAACCCAGAGCAAACCCTATTCCATGTCAAAACCCTATCCAGAGAACGCCTCCAAGACCGCCTAGATGAAGGTTGGGAACTTGGCGATCTCTATCGAGTTGGTGAACCTGAAATCGGAGGCTGGGCGCTGTGATTGTATGGGTATTTGCAGGAGGAGGACAATCGGAAATATCAGGATTACTTCCCTACTTACGCAGAGAATTTCCAAATTGTGACTTCCAAAGAGTGATACCAGTTAGTAATAAGGAAGGCATAAAACCCAACAAACTAGGTGCAAAACCTAAGACAGATCGAGCATCTCAAGGCTTGACAGGTAAATCATTGCTCAAAGAAATTGAGGAGAGATTAAATCACAAGTTCAGATTAAACGATCCTATGTGCGATCTTATTTTGATTTTTGACGATCTCGACTATCCACCCCAAGGCATTAACGATCCAAACGAGTTCTGTCAAATGAAAACTCAAGAATTTGCAGATCTCCTAGATCGGGTATGGGAAAATAACCCCAACATTCCGCCAGTTAATCACATCATCGGATTCGCCAAACCAGAATTAGAGTCTTGGGTCGTTGCCGATTGGGAGCAAACCTTAGCAAAAGATCCCGATTTTCGCGATAAATGTAAGGCAATGCAGCACTGGCTCGTAACCGATCGCCAATTATCCTTTCGCGATCCTGAAGATTTTGGGCTAAACCCCAAATTTCCCCAGAGCTATCATCAAAAGCTTTCCAACGCGATTATCCAAGCCTCAGAACAAAAAGAAGGCATGAGATATTCTAAACAACTACATACCGCCCGTTTTATTAGACAACTTGATTCTGCGATCGCTCAACAAAAATGTCCAGAGTTTCGCAAATTTTTTACTAGCTTGTCTCGTCTCACAAGTCCCTCAAAAAGCTAATAGCTAGCTAGCAGCTATACCCCATAGACTACAATCTTAGATGAATTAAGAATTTAAGCATCATGTTTCAACCCCAAGCCGCAATCATCGCTGACAGCATTAACTTAACAGGCGATCGCCTGACCACCTTTGTGCTGACCTACCACCGCATGATTCACTCAGAATTCATGACCCATCGAATGCTCAGCAAAAACAATGGTAGATCAAATTACATGATTCAAATCCGATGGCGAGAGGCGATCGTGAATGATTTGACCATCACGAAACCAAATAATCCGTCGCGAATTTCGAGCCACATCGGCTTCGTGCGTAACCATTACCACCGTAATCCCACTAGCATTTAACTCACCAAATAGTTCCATCACTTCAGCCGTAGTTCTCGAATCTAGCGCCCCTGTGGGTTCATCTGCTAGCAACATTACAGGATTATTAACGATCGCTCTCGCGATCGCTACTCTCTGCTGCTGTCCACCCGACATTTGGTTAGGTCGATTATTTAATCGATGTCCCATGGCTACCCGTTCGAGTGCTACTACTGCTCTTTCTTTTTGTTCCTTAGGACGAATATTGGCATAAGCCATCGGCAACATCACATTCTCCATTGCCGAGAGTTGTGGTAACAGATGATATTGCTGAAAGATAAAGCCGATTTTGAGATTGCGAACTTTAGCAAGATCGCGTTCCTCCATATGAGAGACATCTTGTTCATCTAGAAAATATTGACCTGATGTACTGCTATCAAGACAGCCAATGATATTCATACAAGTTGATTTGCCAGAACCAGAAGCACCCATAATCGCGCAATATTCGCCTTCTTTAATCACAAAGCTAACATCATCCAGTGCTTTCACTAGCGTATCGTCCTGACCGTAAAATTTACAGACATTATTCAGGCGGACGATTTCGCGTCTAGAATCATCAGCTATTTCGGGAATTGATGCGATCGAGCTGGTAGTAATCATAATTTATTTTTTAGTGAGGTCTCTCAATAGAATAATTGATCCAAACTTGTTGTGGCGGGCGCAG
>NZ_BBJB01000114.1 GCF_016584665.1 Pseudanabaena sp. lw0831 | reverse complement strand
CCCGCCACAACAAAACATGAGAGGCGGCGCTTCGCGCCGCCTCTCATGTTTGTGTTAAATACTTCTCAAAGCCACAATTGGATCGAGTCGGGCTGCTTGTCGGGCAGGAAAGATGCCAAAAAATAGACCAATACCGCCAGATACTCCGACTGCTAGGGCAATTGCGCCGATGGATACACCAGCTTGTAATGGAGAAACTGCGGCGATCAGTAAAATGCCACCAACGCCAATACCTGTACCGATCGCACCACCTAGCAATGACAAAATCACCGCTTCAATTGTGAACTGGGTGAGAATATCGCTGGGTGAAGCGCCGATCGCTTTGCGAAGTCCGATTTCGCTGGTGCGCTCGGTAACTGACACCAGCATGATATTCATGATGCCAATACCGCCAACTAGTAGGGAAATACCTGCGATCGCAGCAAGCATGATCGTTAATGCACCTGTAATATTACCAACAATTTCCAGCGCATCCTGTTGGGTACGAACTGTAAATGTATCGTCAGCATTGACATCAGAAGTGCGGTGACGCAATCGCAGTAGGTTAGAGATTTGGAATTGAGCAGCGTCTACATTGTCATTACTAGTTGCTGACACATTAATAACTGCGACAGCAACTCCATAGGGGGAAGTTTTGCCAGTCAGTCGGCTAGACATGGTCGTAATCGGCATAAAAATCGTGTCATCTTGGTTCGTACCCAGAAAAGCGCCTTTTTCCGACATCACGCCGATTACTTCATAGCTAGTACCTCGCATTCTCACTGTCTGACCAATTGCTGTTCCCTGTGGGAATAACTCTTTCGCGATCGCAGCTCCGACTGTGACCACTCTCGCATTGCGTTTAATATCTTCCTCGTTAAAAAAGCGACCTGAGCTAACTTCGGCATTGCGGACGATCGCATAGGTGTCCGTCGTCCCGATCAGGGTGGCTCGTTTAGTATTGTTACCTGCGATCGCTAGCTCGGAGCCATTGATCTGCGCTGCAACACTGCGGACGGTGGGTACTTGGGTAGCGATCGCTTCTGCATCAGCAAGCACTAATCGATTTGGCGGTGCGATGACATTTCGACGCGCATTGTCAGTACCTGTAATCACAAAAATCACATCTGTACCAAGGGACTGGAACTGTTGAGCGGCATATTTTTGTGCACCTTGACCGACACCAACCATCAAAATTACGGAGGCATTACCGATGATGATACCGAGCATGGTCAATGTGCTACGCAAGCGATTAGCGGCAAGGGTTTTGCCTGCCATCCGAAAGCTTTCCCAAGTATCCATCCTTAAAATTTCCTGTTGTATATGATCAACCTAACTCAAGTTTAGAGCTAAACCTAGGTGATGGCTTCAACCATTGGGCTGGAATCGTGGAGGTTGCGATCGCATTGGTAATTATGTTTTTGCACTAATATTAAGAGTATTACTCCTAACTAGAATTCATCATGGTTCAGGCGATCGCAGCAAAAGATGTAACGCTAAGGGAATTAAAGCAAAACTTTGGGATTCAAATATCTCAAGATCCTGCTTTTTTTACTGAATGGTTGGATGGTTTTACACCTTTAAGTGAAGAAGATCACCATTTATTAGATCGGGTGAAAGCTAATTTTCTGGAATTGATGGAAGATCCCCCAATGTTAGAAAATACGGTGAAGATGGTAGTGCTTGCACCATTGTTAGATCTTGCTGGCTTTTATCACAAGCCATTTCGGATCGAGACAGAAACAGCTACAGCCTTGGAGATGAAAGATGAAGGAGCAATAATTCAAGGGCGGATCGATGTATTAGTGATAAAAAATCGGCTTTGGTTATTAGTCATTGAATCAAAACGAAGTGATTTTGCAGTAACAAGAGCGATTCCACAAGCTTTAGCTTATATGTTGAGTAATTTGGAAACCGCACAACCAACATTTGGCATGATTACCAATGGGAATGAATTTTTATTTTTGAAGACTTCGCGAAATGAGTATACTAATTCGCGGTTATTTTCTTTGGTAAACCCTAATAATGAGCTTTATGAAGTATTACAAATACTAAAATATCTAGGCTCAAAAATATGTATATAAGCTTTGCGATCTATATATTGCATGAGATTTGACGAGCTGTCTTTTGACTTAGATTAATTTTTGTTTAGACTAAAATAAAAGCATACGCAAATCCAATCCTTCATTGAGTATTGAAAATACTATGCTGGAATACCTTCCACCGTTAAATGACCATAATTTGCCCTATCCCGATACAATTCATCCGATTGTGGTGCATTTTGTGATTGCCATGGTGCTATTTGCAGTAATATGCGATGCGATCGGCTACTTTACGCGCAATCCTCGACTATATGAAGTTAGCTGGTGGAATTACTTTTTTGCCACTATTTCCATTTTCATCGCCATTATTTTTGGACAAATTGAAGCAGGACTTGCTGAACCCTATGCGGCAGTCTCATCGACCCTAAACCTTCATACCATTATCGGTTGGTCACTTTCCGCAATCATTGCTGCAATTACAGGATGGCGCTACGTACTGCGAATTCGTGATCCGAAAAAATTACCACCCTCATTTCTCGGTGTTGGTGTATTGCTTACAGGGCTAGTTGTCTTCCAAGTTTATCTTGGCGATCTATTAGTTTGGGTCTATGGACTGCATACGGTTCCCGTTGTCGAAGCTTTAAGGGAGGCTAGTTTAAAGTGAATCCAGACTTGATTAATCAGTTAGGTAGTCAGTTGGGAGCGAATGGATTACCATATGCAATTCCCATTCATCCCAATCTTGTTCACATGACTTTGGGTTTGTTTATTGTTGCGATCGGGTTTGATTTTGTCGGTGTGTTTTTTGTTCTTGAAAAGCCCTTATTCAAGTTTCTAGCGATCCCTGCGGCTCGTTCCAACTTTTTTGATGTCGGTTGGTACAATATGGTCGCCGCATCGATCATCACCTTCTTCACTGTGGCTGCTGGCTTTTACGAGATCTTGCTAGCCACTCCCGATCCAAATGTGAAAAGCGCTTGGGGTTTTCAAGCGATGGAGACGATGATCTGGCATGGTGTAGGCGGCGTTTTATTGCTTGCGCTCATTGTGGGCATGACTGTATGGCGTGGGTTTCAGCGCTTTCTCTGGCGCAAGGATATGGGTCAGCAGGTGCAATGGAGCTATCTATTAGCAGGATTAGCGATTTTTGCGATCATGTTTGCCCATGGGACTTTAGGCGCACAGCTTGCTTCGGAGTTTGGGGTGCATATCACCGCCGATCGCATATTGCGTATAAGTAAAGATGTTGATCTCAATCAGTTACTGAAATAGGGAGATCTATGAAACTTCGCACAGTTTTAATTTTAGGTGGGATTGCGATCGCGATCGCCCTCATCAGTCTCTGGATGGGACAAGCTGCCTATACATGGTTCCCACCGCAAGCTTCGGCAGAATCGATTTTGGTGGATAACCTATTCAGCTTTTTGGTGACATTGGGAACTTTTATTTTTCTCGGTGTGGTTGGCACTTTGACCTATTCGGTTTTGTTTCAACGCTCCGAAAAATATGATTTTAGTGATGGTCCCCACATTGAGGGCAATGTCAAATTAGAAATCATCTGGACTGCGATTCCCTTTGCCTTGGTGATTTGGATTGCTGCCTATAGCTATCAAATCTATGACCAGATGTCGATCTTAGGACCAATGGAACACGCTCATCATGGACATATCATGGCGGCGACAGATGCAGCATCGATTAATCGAGATGAAACTGCAACTATAGAAAAAATTGATGTATTTGCGCGGCAATGGTCGTGGGAATTTGTTTATGGCAAAGGCACTAGTATCGATGTTAGTAGTACAGAATTACATTTACCCAATAATCGTAGGATTAAGTTAGTACTTCATTCGGAAGATGTGCTGCATGGCTTGTATATCCCTGCTTTTCGTGTGAAGCAAGATGTGATTCCTGGGCGCGTTATTGATTTTGAATTTACGCCAATTCGTGAAGGTAAATATCGTTTGCGGGATTCGCAATATAGCGGTACTTATTTCGCAGCGATGCAAACTGATGTGGTGGTGCAGTCTCCTGAAGAATACCAGCAATGGTTGGCTGAGGCATCTAGGGCAGTTCTAACACCAGCTTATAATCGCGCTTCTAATGAGTATGCGATTCGGTCTCTAAAGGGTAATCAGAATTGGGCAACGGTCGTACCTGCGGCTCCGCCTGTGGTTAATTATTCAAGTTCTAATTAAACTTTTAAGAGAGTTACTCATGGCAAATATTTCTATTGATGCGATCGCTGACACTCGACCACCAGAGAAGCCTGAAAACTGGCGGCGATTTTTTGGGTTTAGTACCGATCATAAAGTGATTGGGATTCAGTATATCGTTACTTCCTTTTTCTTCTTTCTCATTGGTGGCGTTCTGGCGATGGTGATTCGGGGCGAACTGATTACGCCTGAATCGGATCTGGTCGATCGCGCTGTGTATAACTCCATGTTCACGATGCACGGCACGATCATGCTGTTTCTCTGGACATTTCCCGTACTTTTAGGGATATCCAATTACCTAGTGCCATTGATGATCGGCGCTCGTGATATGGCTTTCCCGAAACTAAATGCCGTTGCCTTTTGGATGGTTCCTGTGTTTGGGATTATCCTGATGGCAAGCTTCTTCATTCCTGGAGGATCTTCGCAATCGGGCTGGTGGGCTTATCCACCTGTAAGTTTGCAAAATCCTACGGGGAATTTGATTAACGGTCAGTTCCTTTGGTTGCTTGCAGTTGCGATTTCGGGTGTCGCTTCGATTATGGGCGCGATTAACTTTGTGACCACGATTTTCAGAATGCGAACTACAGGAATGACTTGGTTCAAAATGCCTGTGTTTGTATGGACAGTTCTTGCCGCGCAGATAATTCAGTTATTTGGATTGCCCGCCTTGACCGCAGGCGCAGTGATGCTTCTATCAGATTTGACCTTTGGAACTAGTTTCTTCGATCCCTCTAAGGGCGGCGATCCCATTCTCTTTCAACACTTTTTCTGGTTCTATTCCCATCCTGCGGTCTATGTAATTATTCTGCCTGTATTTGGGATTTTCTCAGAGATTTTCCCTGTCTATGCGCGTAAGCCTCTCTTTGGTTACAAAGTTGTGGCGGTATCTTCGTTGATTATTACGGGATTGAGTGCTGTAGTTTGGGTACACCATATGTTTGCTAGTGGAACACCTAGCTGGATGCGGATGCTATTCATGGCGACGACAATGTTGATTTCTGTGCCGACAGGAATTAAAGTTTTCGCATGGGTTGCGACAATCTGGGGCGGCAAAATCAAGCTGACTACGGCGATGCTGTTCGGATTAGGTGCGTTGGTGATGTTTGTATTCGCAGGTATCACAGGCATCATGCTAGCGGCGGTTCCTGTGGATATTCATGTGAACAATACTTATTTTGTGGTCGGGCATTTCCACTATGTAATTTATGGCGCGACTGTCCTAGGGATTTATGCAGGGATATATCATTGGTTCCCTAAAATGACGGGACGGATGTATTCCGAAGGCTTAGGCAAATTACATTTCATCCTCACTTTTATTGGAACTAATGCCTGTTTCTTCCCAATGCATCCCCTCGGATTACAAGGAATGCCGCGTCGCGTTGCCTCCTACGATCCAGAGTTTGCTTTTTGGAATGTGATTGCCAGTTTAGGCGGCTTTCTATTAGGGATATCGACATTGCCATTTCTGCTCAACATGATTGGCTCTTGGGTACAGGGTGAAAAAGCTCCCAAAAATCCTTGGCGGGCGATCGGTTTGGAATGGCTAATTTCTTCACCACCATCCCATGAGAACTTTGAAGAATTACCGATCGTAATTTCGGAACCCTACGGCTATGGCAAAGATGAACCCTTAGTTTCTAATCCTAATAAATTGGAGGTAGCTCATGCAACCAGTTAATATTTCTCTTGATAGTTCTAATCCCATTTTAGAAGTCGCCCACGAAGCCGCACATCACGAGCATCCCGATAACCGCATGTTCGGCTTTGTGGTCTTCCTGCTTTCTGAAAGCGTCATCTTCCTGAGCTTTTTTGCTGGCTACATTGTTTACAAAACAACTTCCCTTAATTGGCTTCCTGCCGGTGTAACAGGCTTAGAAATCCGAGAACCTGCAATTAACACAGTAGTTCTAGTTTCCAGTAGTTTCACCATCTATCTTGCCGAAAAATTTCTCCATAAAAATAATCTTTGGGGCTTTCGCGCCTTCTGGCTACTAACGATCGCTATGGGTAGTTACTTCCTTTATGGTCAAGCCGTGGAATGGAATGGTTTAACCTTTGGCTTTAATGATGGCGTGTTTGGCGGCACGTTTTATTTGCTCACTGGCTTTCACGGCTTACACGTTTTGACTGGCGTGCTGTTGCAGCTAATCATGCTGGTGCGATCGTTCTTTCCTAATAATTATGCAAAAGGAGAGTTCGGAGTCGAATCCACTTCACTATTTTGGCACTTTGTCGATGTGATTTGGATTGCATTGTTTATTTTGATTTATGTGTGGCAGTGATTATGGGGCATTAGCGATTAGGTTGGTGTCTTTATTTTTTCATTTCAAAGAAATTTGATTTTTTAACGCATTACAGCAAAATTGAATTTTGCAAGTGGCGAAAAATTAGCTACACTAACCGATTAGCTTTTTCCCATCTCCTAAAACGTACAGTAGGAAGAAGCGGATGGACACCAAGAGAAATAATGATAATAAAGTGAGATAGATTGCAGAACATAGGTACAAGCTAAAATCGTGATTACCAATTTCTTCTTAAGACCTAGGCATTGCCGAAAGCAGAAAATACTGGCGATCGCGCTCCCCGCAAAGCCACCAATCAAGACAAAAAACAGCTCTACATAAGTCCCCAAACCACCACCTTGTCCCTTTAATGCCTGTAGGTAGGAAGAGATTGGCTGTGCTAGCCAAGGTGTGATGAAGACCACCAAACAACCAAAGAAAGCGCTGGTACAGCTCACGAATAAAGTCTCTTTAACGCGTCGCCGTAACAAACCGACAACCAAACCTACTGCCGACCCGACAATTAAACAAATGATCCCACTTACTAGCGTATTGAGGAATAATCGGGGCAAGATGTAGAAAAAAATCAGCCTGAAATCTAGCATAGAATTACCCAGTTGTATTTATGAAATATTCGTAGCCATCCAATTGTATAAACTCTGAAAATTAAGTATAAAGCTGACCTTTAAACTCAATAGTAAACCCAAGAGAAACCTAATGATTATTGACGACAATTATTACGATGTGATTATTGTAGGAACTGGCGCGGGTGGAGGAACCCTTGCCTATAAACTGGCTTCCACAGGCAAGAAAATTCTGATTCTAGAACGCGGTGACTTTATGCCCCTTGAAGAACAGAATCGTAGCAATATCGATATCTTTCAACGCGATCGCTATCATGCTCCCGAACAATGGTATGACCACACAGGCGAGCCATTTTCACCGCAGACTAACTATGCGATCGGTGGCAATACTAAAATCTATGGTGCGGCGCTATTACGGCGGCGCGAAAAGGACTTTGAAGAAGTCACTCATCAAGCAGGGATTTCGCCAGAATGGTGCGTGAAGTATGACGAATTTGAGCCTTATTACACCGACGCTGAAAATCTCTATAAGGTTCATGGTGAGTCACAAACTGATAGCACCGAACCAACTCATAGCGCTGAATATCCCTATCCTGCGGTGAGTCATGAGCCTGAGATTCAGAAGATCTATGAGGCGATCGCAAATCAAGGTTTGCATCCATCCACAATTCCCCTCGGCTTGACCCGTCAAGAGGATGACCCCACTAGCGACTCTGAAGAAAGCTGCCTTGTCCCTGCCTTAAAGTCTGCCAATGTCACTTTGAAAACCCAAGCCAAAGTCATCAGTCTACATACCAATCCATCGGGGCGATCGGTGAAGGGAGTAGAAGCAGAAGTGGGCGGACAGTCCTATCTCTTTTTAGGCGATATCGTTGTGCTTGCCTGTGGCGCAATCAATTCGGCAGCGTTGCTGTTGCGATCGGCTAATGATTCCCATCCCAAAGGGCTTGCCAATAGCTCCGATCAAGTGGGACGGAATTTGATGAAAAGCCTTTTATCATCGGTAGTACAACTCAACACGAAGCCCAATAATGGCTCCTTCCAAAAGTCTATTTATGTGAATGATTTCTATTGGGGTGATGCGGATTTTCCCTATCCCATGGGACATATTCAGAACTCTGGTGGGCTGCTCACCGATATCATTTTTGCAGAATCGCCACCTGTATTTTCCATTGTTGCGAAGCTCATGCCCAACTTTGGACTGAAGCAGTTAGCCACCCATTCTATCGGCTGGTGGGCGCAAACGGAGGATTTGCCAGACTCGAATAATCGTGTGCGCTGGGAAAACAACAAAATCCACATCGATTACAATCCCAACAATACGGAAGCCCACGATCGCTTAATTTATCGCTGGACGGATGTTTTAAAAAATATCGAGAAGTCCCTAGATGGTTTCCGTACTGGCTCCCTGCATCCCCGCGCCGAGTCGCCTTTGCAAGTGGTCGCCAATCAATGCGGAACCTGTCGCTTTGGTGACGATCCTTTAACTTCCGTTTTAGATCGCGATTGCCGCGCCCACGATCTCGATAATCTCTATGTTGTAGATGGCAGTTTCTTTCCGTCTAATGCTGCGGTGAGTCCTGCGTTAACAATTATTGCTAATGCTCTAAGAGTAGGCGATCGGTTAATTGAGCGATTGAAGTAGTTAACAACACGTAGTCCATCAAAAACAGAGGATTTCGATAAAGACAAATGCTTTGGATCAATCCTCTGTTTCTATTATGATATGTCTGTTGAAGTATTTATTTTTTCCTGTTCTTGGTAAATATCAGTATCGTAAATTTTATGACAACATATCAACTTTTCCAGAAGTTGCTAATAGATTTTGGAATAATCCTGTTAACACTATACATAGGTGCTTGTATATTTCTGTTTCTACGACAGAGACAAATGATTTTTAAACCGACCTATGACATTCTAGAAACACCTTTACAATATAATCTTAAATACGAAGAGGTTTGGATTCCTAGTATGAGTAGAGGCAATTCACCTGATAAATTACATGGGTGGTTTCTTCCATATGAAAAAGACAACCTAGGATTAGGAACTATCTTATATCTTCATGGATCTGGCACAAATATTAGTAATTCTATTTATCTCAGAGATGTTGTGCAACTTAGAAAGATAGGATTTTCTGTCTTTATATTTGATTATCGAGGTTATGGTCAAAGTGTGGGAGATTTTCCATCAGAACTAAGTATTTATGAGGATGCTGAGAACGCTTTAAGATATTTAATCGAGAAAAGAGAAATTCCACGCGAAAAGATTTATTTGTTTGGCGTTTCATTAGGAGGAGCAGTTGCGATTGATTTAGCTATTAAAGAGATAGGGATAGGAGGCTTGATTGTAGTTAGTTCTTTTACTTCTATGTTGGAAGAGATACTTTATAGAGGTTATAGGGTGTTCCCAATTGAATTAATTCTAAACCAAAAATTTGACTCTATTAGTAAGATTTCATCGTTGAAAACACCTATTTTAATTATTCATGGAACTTCTGATAAATCTAATCCAGCTAGTATGAGTCAAAATCTCTACAATGCAGCTCCCTATAGCAAGCAACTTCTTTTAATTCCAGATTTTGGACATGACAATATATCAGATATGATTGCAAGCACTCAGTTTAGAGATGGAATGAATAAATACATCAATGAAACTAAATAATTCATACTGATATAAGTCTTCAAAAAGCCTTGCCAGTCTAATTTGGTGAGGTGGATGGTTGGGCGATCGCGTTGATGCTGGTTTGGTGATTGAGCGATCGCGTTTTGGTGGGTGATGATTGGGCGATCGTGTTTTTTTGGGGATAATTGGTCAATCGCGTTGTACTTTTTGATTAGTGGTGGGGCGATCGCATTATCGCAACACAAATTCTTATTTTTGCAGTAAAATAAGCTGATTAGTTCTACATAGACTTACAGTTATGACAGTAGAGTTTGCACCGATTTTTGAGCTAGGACTTTCAGAAAAGCTACAGCTTCTTGAGGACTTATGGGATAACATTGCAACTCAACCAGCAAATATTCCTGTGCTGGATTGGCAAAAAGAAGAACTATCTAAAAGAAAAATAGCTCACTCACAAGACCCTAATTTAGCGAGTTCTTGGGACTCAGTAAAAGCAAGAATCCGTAGTCAAAGAAATGTCTAAAAGCCTAATCATTCTCCCAGAAGCGGAACAAGACGTTACAGAAGCCTATGATTGGTATCAAGAGAGGGAACTTGGATTAGGAGAAGAGTTCTTGCGATGTATTGATGCCACCATCCAAACTATTGAAAGAAATTCTGAAATATATGGATTCATTTATGATAACTACCGCAGAGCCTTGGTTCGGAGATTTCCTTACGCTATTTTTTACGAATATTTTGAAGATAGAATAACCGTCTACGCTGTTTTTCACTGTTCTCAAAATCCTAAAAAATGGCGTATTAGATTAAATTAAATGATTGATTTACTGATCGCGTTCTTATGAGGGGGTAATTAGCTGATCGCGTTTTGTAGTGTGTGATTGGCTGATCGCATTTTGGGTGATGGGGATGGTTAGGCGATCGCGTTTATTGAGTGGAGTAATTTGGCGATCGTGTTGTAATTTTTTGTGAGTGGTTTGGCGATCGTGTTTTTTGAGGAGATGATTGGGCGATCGTGTTTGTTAGTGAGTGATTGGGCGATCGCCCTGCATTAGTTCTGTTTAAATACTTGCTCAATATCTCTTGAACCATGAAGCAACCTAATCACATCAATACCACCCTCAATCTCATGATAAAACACCACATAATTACCAATAGGAAAGCTCCGTAAATCTGACAATAACTCAGGTCTTTTCCGCCCCAAACCCGAATTCTGAGCCAAAGTTAACAACTTACTTTCTATTCGATCTAAAAAATCATCTGCTCTATCTGGACTATCATCCGCAATATAATCCCAAATATCCAGCAAATCCAACTCAGCAAGCGGACGCTTCAGAATGATTGCCATTATTGCACCTGCTTCTGTTGCTTGCGCTGCCGTGCCTTTGCCTTTACTGCCTGTATATCAAGGGGCGTAGCATCACCACTATCTAAACCCGCCTGAATATCTTGACGTAACTCCTGCAAACGCAACTGCTGAAGTTGATCTCGTTCTTGCAACAATCTCAACCCCTCACGTACAACTTCACTAGCCGAATAGTACAAGCCAGTATTAACCTTTCCCTGTATAAAGCTTTCTAGCTCAGGCGTTAGAGACACATTCATAAATTCAGTCCTCTAATAATCTTGATATCAATATTCTCGCTGCAATAACAGTAAATAGCAATAACTGTTATCAAATTTATTAGTGTTATTTGTTACTGCTTGATGAGTGATTGTGCGATCATGTTTTTTAGTGGGTGGTTAGGCGATCGCATTTTTTGTGAAATGATTGTGCGATCGCGTTTGGGTTTCTGGATGGTTGGGCGATCGTGTTGATGCTGGTTTGGTGATTGAGCGATCGCGTTGTTGAGGAGTGATGGGCGATCGCGTTGTACTTTATTGGTGGTTGGTTGGGAGATCGCCTTTAAGGGAAAAACTTGTAAATATCCTTACGGTGCAAAAATCTTACAAAGATTACTTCATTTTCCAAAACTTCTATCCCTACTCTGTAATCACCTAGACGAATGCGATAAAAACTATCATATCCCTGCATCTTTTTTAGATTATTGATTTCCCCCAAAGATTCAGCTTGCTTACAGGTCAAAATTATTTGCTTCAACCTTGTCAAAAGATTACGATCCTTGACTAACTTCAAGTCCTTCTCAAATCTAGACTCAAACCTAACATTCATGGGACATCACCATCAAGAATCACAAATATATTCTCTTCAGGAACAAATTCATTTTTTCTACCCTCAGCGATCGCATTCCCCAAACCGACCTCTTCCAAAGCATCTTGGAATATTTCCGCAAAAAGCTCCTTTCTAGTCTTAATCAAATCAATTAAGATTTCAGTGAGCATTTCTCTTGTCTTCTCATCGTTAAGGAGTATTTGCATATCCAGACTCTCAATCATAAGCCAAATCTATGTATCATAATTCTACCTCAATAACATCAAACAGCTTATGGCGATCGCGTTTTGGGTGAGTGGTTGGGCGATCGCATTTTTTGTGAAATGATTGTGCGATCGTGTTTTGGGTAGGGGAATGATTTGGCGATCGCGTTTTGGGTAAGGTCAGTGATTGGGCGATCGCGTGTTTTTTTGTTCAGTTGCTCGAAAACTGCTGTAAACGTGCTGGAGCTGTAATATAGATAAGGACTATATGCGATCGCCAAAGCGAATGAATCGTAAATTTTGGATTATTGCCCTCATTTCTTTTATTAACTCCCTGAGTTTTACGATTCTGATCCCTGTGTTGTACCAATATGGCAGACAGTTCAAATTAGATGATTTTCAGACTAGTTTGCTATTTGCAATTTATGCGATCGCCCAATTTTTTGCTACTCCAATCATCGGGAAACTCTCCGATCGCTTTGGACGCAAACCATTATTGATTATTAGTTTGGCGGGGACTGTGATCTCCAACCTGATGGCAGGGACAGCAGCTAGTGCCTCAGTCTTGTTTTTCGCCAGATTTCTCGATGGCATTACAGGCGGTAATGCCTCGGTTGCCCAAGCCGTAATTTCTGATGTCACCACACCTGAAAACCGTGCTAAAGCCTTTGGCATTAATGGAGCCGCCTTTGGTTTAGGTTTTATTCTTGGTCCCGCAATCAGTTTACTTGCGCAGAAGGTTGCACTGAATACGCCTCTAGGTAAATCCTTTGGGGCATCTTTTTTGGTGTCGGGAGCAATCGCAGCGATCGCTTTAGTACTTACAATATTTCTTCTTCCAGAAACTCTCAAGACTAAGGCAAAAAAAGCGCAAAATATTTTCGATCTTGGCTTAGAGAAGCTGATCACAGGCTTGTTTATGCCCAAAATCGGTATCTTATTGATCATTAATTTTCTAACGGGCATGACATTCACGCTATTTACCTTTGCGTTTCAGCCCTACTTTCTGATAGTTCTCAAACAGAATAGCGATGCTCTTGCTCTGATGTTTTTGCTGTTTGGGGTGCTAGGAGTAATTATGCAGACTTTAGGCATTTCTCAAATGACAAAACGTCTGCAACTAGTTCAGATTCTCTTTTTAGGATTACTCATCCGCAGCCTTTCCTTCGTTTTGATGCCAATTTGGGAAGATGTATATTACTTTGTCGCCGTTTGCGTTCTCTTCTCCTTATTAAACTCAGTCGTGCAGCCGATGATTAGCGCGTTAATTTCCCTTAATACTAGCCCCGAAGAACAGGGCACAATTTTAGGGTTAAACTCCTCCTATCTCAGTATATCAAATGCCTTTGGCCCCATAATTGCAGGATTAGTTGTTAATCAAAACAATCATTCTTCCTATGGTTATCCACTCTATTTAGCAGGAATTTGCACTTTTTTAGTCCTGATTTTTGCAATTATAAAACGTAAAAGCTATGCTGTTAAAGTAACATAGCTTTCATGGTGTAAGTACCTTGGCTTAATAAAAATCAAAACCGAAAGAATCAGATTCGCCCGCAAAGCGGGCGAATCTGATTCTTTCGGTTTTATATTTAATTGCGCCTGTCTACTTAGAGTCAATTCATGAATTGACTCTACATCCCATGAAACAATGCTTTCCTAAGCTAGCGACAACTCGCCAACAGCTTCTAGACGGCTATATTTACCAACAGAGAGAAATGATTCTTCTAAACTTTGTGCAACTGTAGGATTAATCCATCCTAATTGCTTTAACAAATGGATAGAAACCGCAGTTTTCGCCATTTTAGATCCATCCATCACTTTGATCGCTAGCCCCAATCCTTCACCAATCCGTCCGATACATTGCACACCTTCTGCACCAGATTTGCTGATGATTTCGCCATTGCTGAGGCGCATTAACTCCGTGTCAAATTGACCATTCCCAGACACCATATCAGGATGTCTAGTCATCGCACGAGTAATACGCTCTAGATGTAACTGGTCATGAGCTGAGAGCAGCGCATAGAGTCGGGCAAGTTGACCAATTTCTAATAGATAAGTAGGAACTCCACAATCATCATGGGCGCAGATAAATTCGGCAGCAGGCATATGTAAGAGATCAGCCATTGTATTGAGTGCAAGTTGCTGCACAGGATGATGGCGATCCATATATGAGGAAATCTGCCATCCTTGCTGCTTACATATAGCTATCATGCCTGCGTGCTTGCCAGAGCAATTATGCTGAAGCGGACTTCTTTGACATTCTGGCACTGGACATTGCAATGCACTTGGCTCCACATCACAGCGCCAAAGAATGCTAAAAACTTGTCTGGCTTGAGCGATCGTACCTTGGTGTGAACCGCAAATAATGGCGAGATCGGTTTCTGAAAGGTTAAATCGATCCTGTGCGCCAGTGATTGAGACGGGTAGAGCCTGAATGGGTTTAAGGCAAGAACGGGCAAAGGTGGTTGTCTGGGGATCTCCTGCTGCCGAGAGAATTCGACCTCTTGTATCAACGACGGCTGCCTGACAAGAGTGCACCGACTCGACTATGCCTTCGCGTAGCAATTGAACGGTAATTTTGTTAGCGGAAAAACGATTGCGCTTGCCAAGGTTCATATATTAATGCTTTAGGATCGCCATTAACATCTTACGGTAATTCAAAAACCAAAAACTAGACGCAACGCAAAGCGTCGCATCTAGTTTTTGGTTTTTACTAAATATTTTTGTTGAGAGTGTTGCTTTGCAACACTCTCAACAAAAATATTTGAGTTGGGTTACTCGCAATTGTTTTTAAGCGACGAATGTAAAAGATAAAAGGCGGCGTGAAGCTCCGCCTTTTATCTTTTGGTTTTATAATGCAAATTGCTGATTTAGAGTTATTTTTTAGGAAAAGTTTCTGAAAAAATGTTAGTTTTTGGTAGAGCGATTTTTTCAAGCTGAAATAAATGTCGATGGAGCCAGTCCGATCTCTAATCAAAAATAGTAGCAATGTGGTTACGCCTTTGCTAGAACTGCGTGATATTCACAAAAGTTTTGGCTCTAATGCTGTGCTAAATGGGGTCGATCTCACTGTGCACTCTGGGGAAGCGATCGCTATCATTGGCCCCTCTGGTACTGGTAAATCGACAATCTTAAGGATTATTTGCGGTCTCCTTGCCCCTGAGCAAGGTGAACTCTACATTAATGGCAACCTTGCTTCCTCTGGAGATGATATCCAAGAAGGAAGCTACGGGTTAAGCATCGGTATGGTGTTTCAAAATGCGGCGTTATTTGACTCGCTTACCGTTGCTGAAAATGTAGGGTTCTCATTATTTGAGCATTCCCGTTTGTCACGACGCGAAATTTATCGACTGGTCGAACATAAACTTGCACTTGTGGGTTTAGAAAACATCTGCGATCGCTATCCTAGCCAACTATCAGGCGGGATGAGGAAACGGGTTAGTTTTGCCCGCGCAATTATGGATGACCCCACTGCGAAAACGCAAACCAAAAAAGTGCTGCTTTATGATGAACCCACCGCAGGACTTGATCCTGTGGCTTCGACGATTATCGAAGACTTGATGCGATCGCTCCGAGAGCAACAGGTATGTGATAGTTATATTGTCGTCACTCACCAAGACAGCACGATCCGTCGTACAGCCGATCGCTTGATCGTTCTTTACCGTGGATCGGTGCGCTATGCAGGAAACGTGAGTACAATTAATACTGTTGACAATCCGTATGTCAGACAATTTTTTAGTGGCAGTACTGAAGGTCCAATTCAACTTTTGACTAGGGAGGTATAAGACTCGTGCAGCGAAAAACATTACGCGACGGTGCGCTTGGCTTATTTATCATCGGTGGAGTAGTTGCCTTTGGGGGCGCATTGTTATGGTTGCGCGGGTTGCAACTAAGTAGCTCAAAGTTTACATTTACGATCAAAATAGCCGATGCAAGTGGGCTAAATAGTGGCTCAGTTGTAAGATTTCGCGGTGTGGAAGTAGGTCGCGTCACAGCTTTGATAGCCCAAACAGAGGGCGTTGATGTCCAAGTAAGTATCGAAAACTCAAGATTAATTATTCCGAAGAATTCGATCGCCGAAACTAATCAAAGTGGTTTTCTAGGGAACACTAATATTGATATTTTCCCTCCTCAAGATAAATTAGCGATTGATCCCAAGATGAATCCGATCGCTAAAGATTGCAATGCTGATCTGATTATTTGTCAAGGTGGCGAAATTGAAGGAATTCGCGGTGTGAGCTTCATTGCATTGCTTAAGGATTCGAGTGCGACATTACGCAAAATCAATGATCAAAATTTAGTTGATAACCTCAATGAAACTTTAATAGCTGCCAAAGCAACTGCGAAAAGCATCCAAAAATTGACGGATTCAGCGAGTCGAGTGGTAGGTACATTTGAAGGTCAAATTGTTAAATTTGGCGATACGGCAGACGCGATTAGTGGTGCTGCGACTAAGGTTGGCAATGTCGCAAATAGCGCCCAAGACTTGATCGAGGTCAATCGCGAAAAGTTAGCGCAAACCCTTGATGGTATTGCTGCTACTTCCAATGAAGCGCGATCGCTGCTAGCTAGTGCGAAGCCTCTATTAAATGATGGCAAGCTAATCGCCAATTTGCAGCAACTAGCTGAAAATGCCGCCGAGACATCGGCAAATCTTCGTAAAGTATCAGGCGAGTTAAACAATCCCGCCACTATGGCAGCTTTGCGTGAAACCCTTGATTCTGCCCGCGCAACTTTTGCCAATGCCAAGAAGATTACCGCCGATCTTGATGAACTAACAGGAGATCCCAAGATTCGCAGCAATATTCGTAATTTGATCAATGGTTTAGGTGGTCTGCTTTCCAATGCTCCCAATCTGGACTCAATTGCGCCAACCGTGACTAATGCTCGTCCTAGTGAACCCTCTACAAGCGATCGCCCTAAATCACCAGCAAACATAGAAGTAGCTCGCAATAAAGTGATTAAACCTACCACAGAGGATGATCGCTTTAAACGCGAAAAATCCTTTGACGCTCAAAAGGTAAAAATCAATAGCACCAAACCCAGCAGCACAATTGTCAAATCAGAAACATCCCCTGCGATCGCTATACCCAATTCTGATAAATCTAGCAATTAAGTAAAAAGGTTTAGTTATTTGTAGGATGCGTTAGTGCAACGTAACGCATACATTAGTCAAGATAGTCAAGAATTATGGGTTACGCTATCGCTAACCCATCCTACGTTTACCTACTTAATGAACTTACTACCCAGTCAAATCTGGCTACTGATCGGTATCGCTCTTTGTGTTGTTGAGCTACTAGTTCCATTGCCAACTTTTCTGATTGCAGGAGCCATGGGAGTAGCTGCGTTGTTAGTAGCTGCGATCTCATTAATCTTGCCTGTTCCTGCGTTGCAAATCTTGGCATGGATGTTGATCTCAGCAATGTTAGCCATGGTTTCTAGACGATTTATTCCCAAGGATTCATATCAACTAAAAGAAGCCAGTGAAGGGATTACGCTCACGGAAATACCCGCAGGAGAAACTGGACGAGTCAAGTATGAGGGCGGTTCATGGAAAGCAAGATGTGATAATCCTCAAATTGCGATCGCTGCCCAGCAAAAAGTAATCGTTCTCAGGCGACAAGGCACAACATTGATAGTTGTTCCTGAAAATTGGCTGAGTCATTAACAGAAAAAAACGTAAAATGTCGTTTTTTGCTTGTATAGAGATCGTCATAAATATGACCATAAATATTAAGAAAAAAATAATTTTCAACTTTAACATCCAAAAGTTTTCCACAGACTTTTCCACAGATATTGTGTCTTTTTCCACAGATAACTATTAGTTTTCCACAGGCTCTTTTACAGACAAAGATACTTTCGCCTTACTGGTTAAGGATTCGTTAATAGAATGAGCATTTCACTTGGGAAAACTTTTTAAGGCTATTTATTATAAATATATGTAAACTAAAATGATTGAAAATGCTGATTCTATCAAACCAACTTCAGCTTTTCGTCATTACTGCTTAATACTTCGTTACGTTGACAAGAACCATAGTTACCCGCACAATTAAAGCCCGACCGCTGAAAATGGTTGCGTCTTTTCTATCAAACTTGTTTAAAAGTTGAGGTTTCAGCATGAGTACGACCGTCAGTATATTGGCAGAGATTCCTGAAGAACTACACGAAACCCTCAAAAGTTACCTAGAGTCACATCCTGACTGGGATCAAGATCGCGTATTTGCCGCCGCTTTATCTTTATTCCTGTTGCAAAATGGTGGTAACGATCGCCATGGCTCATCTCATCATGCATCCCATAGTTATCGCAGCACTGCCAAAGTTTATCTAAACGCTTTATTTCAGCACTCAGTTTAAAAGCTACATGCTTCACAAGCGATTGTTTTTTTTAGCACCTGCGGCACTGAAAAAACACAATCGCTTTCATAGACTTTCAAAGCTTGTACTGAGCTATAGGAGCTTAGTTGTACTAGACTAAAAATTGCTCAATTGCCCTAAGTCCTTTTAGCTATGACCATCACGCCACCCTCTGAAACCAATCAACCATTAGATGTCCTTGTCGTTGGGGCAGGAATCTCAGGATTAACGATCGCCCACGAACTAGCGATCGCTAAAAAATATCGTGTCTTGGTTGCAGAAGCTCAGGATCGTGTGGGTGGAGCCATAACCAGTGCCAAAAATGACGACGGTTATAAATGGGAAGAGGGTCCAAACAGTTTTCAGCCCGCTCCAGAACTATTGCGCTTAGCGGTACAAGTGGGACTTAAGGATGAATTGGTGCTAGCCGATGGCAAATTACCCCGTTTCGTTTTTCTAAATGGCAAGTTAAACGCCTTACCCATGACTCCACCTAGTGCGATCGCCTCTAAAATTTTGACTTGGGGCGGCAAAATTCGTCTAGCTTTTGGTGCGATCGGCTTTGCTCGTCCAGCCATGGCTGGTGAAGAATCCGTGGATCAATTCTTTTCACGTTTGCTAGGCAGACAAGCAGTTGAAAGATTAGTTGCACCGTTTATCTCAGGTGTATATGCAGGCGATCCCAAGCGACTCAGTGCCAAGGCTGCATTCTCTAAGATTGCTCGTCTAGAAACCTATGGTGGGCTAGTCGCAGGTGCAATATTATCTAGCAAAGAACGGAAAGCCAAAAATCTCAATGATGCAAATCTTCCTAAAGTTAAAGCTGGTGAACTGGGTTCGTTTCGAGAAGGGATTAAGATGTTGCCTGAAGCGATCGCCACCAAGTTAAGAGAGCAAGGTACAGCCGTCAAACAACAATGGACTTTGCGATCGCTCGAAAAACAAGGCGAAGTCTATATATCTAAGTTCGATACACCCACGGGTGAAGAAACTGTGACATCGCGATCAGTTGTTCTCACGACCCCAGCATATGTCACCGCAAAATTACTGCAAGATTATCTGCCAGCCGCCAGTCAAGCCTTGAATGAGATTTTCTATCCCACCGTTGCTTGTGTGGTACTTGCCTATCCTAAGAGCGAATTTGCCTATGACATGAAAGGCTTTGGCAATCTGATCCCCCGCACTCAAGGAGTAAGAACTTTAGGCACAATCTGGTCATCTAGTCTATTTGCAGGACGCGCTCCTGAAGGTTGGCAACTATTACTAAATTTTATCGGCGGCACGCTTGATCCCGCTCTAGCCAAACTTTCAGAATCAGAAATCATTGCCGCCGTACATCAAGATTTAAAGAAAACAATTCTTCGGTCTGACACGAAAGTCGAACCGAAGGCGATCGCAGTTCATGTATGGGATAAAGCGATCCCACAATACGAAATCGGACATTTAGAACGAATCGCCACTGTAGAAGCCGAATTACAGAAATCTAAAGGACTTTACGTCAGTGCCAATTTTATCGGCGGTGTGGCTCTAGGTGACTGCATCAAGCGTAGTTTACAAGAAGCAAGTAAAATTGACGCATTTTTAACCTAAAGCCCAAAAGAGAGTTGTGGCGCTTCGCGCCACAACTCTCTTTTGGGCTTTAGGTTTTGGGTTGATTCTAGGCAGCTAATAGATATTCAGAGTCTTGATTTTGAACATCAAAACGACTTACAAATTTACTAACACTAGGGAACACAGCAAACAATTGATCAATTCTTGTAATCTCAAATACAAGACGAACAGAAGGCTGTTGAGAGCAAAGTAAAAAATTACTCTTATGGGATTGCATTAGTCTTAAACATGCTAAGAGCTTTTGTAAACCTTGACTATCAATAAATTCTACATTTTCCATATCAACAATCAGAACAGGAACTTCTTTATTGTTCATCATTACATTAGCTGAAACCCAAGACTCAACTTTACCAAGAAGTTCAGATCCTGCGAGGCTATCGAACTTGCTGTTGGTAAGTTTAATTGTAAAAGCGGATTCGCTATTTAAACCTTGGTGGAAGGATAGCTGATTAACTTTAGTAATTGTATCCATTGTTCTTCCTTCTAGCTTCTTTAAGAGAGTAATATTTTGGGTTCTAATGTCTAGCATCCGATGTAGAAGGGAATCTAGATTGCTTGACAACGCAAACTTGTTTCTTGCTTCTTGGGTTCTATTATTCACGCTTTTCTATGTTGTGAAACCATTAATAGATATACAAAGGTTAGTAAAAAGAAGTTAAAAAGTTATATAAAAGTTATTTTTATCGTCTTGATATAAGTTTTCTAAAAACTATGTAGCTAGATATACCAAAATGAGGCTGTAATCCTTAAGCAGCAACTCTCGCACATTAAACCTAGAAGCCTATGCCACCCGTTGCAAGGGCAGCGCAGGATTCTAGGCTTTTATTGTATAGGTACTTATTTAGACTATTTCACCGAATAGATCGTAATGATCGGCGGCGGTAATTTTGACGGAAAACATGGAGCCGAGAGTTGCTTTGCTAAGGGGATCACGGACATAGACGACACCATCAACATCAGGAGCAAATCTTGCCGATCGCCCAATTAGTTCACCTGTGTCTGGATTTTCTTGCTCGATCAACACATCAACGGTTTTACCGATCTCTAACTGGTTATTCTTGAAAGAAATTTCCTGTTGAGCAGCCATGATGCGATCGCGGCGGTCTTGTTTGACTTCTTCGGGCAACTGGTTAGGCAAATCAAAGGCAGGTGTCCCTTCTTCAGCCGAGAACGTAAATACACCGACATGATCAAATTGATGGCGCTTCACAAATTCTAGTAAATGCTCAAACTGCTCCTCAGTTTCACTAGGGAAGCCGACAATAAAGGTTGTGCGGGTGATAGCGTTAGGGAGCGATGCTTTGATTTGCTCCATGATCTTGTCATTGATCCGCCCTTGCCAAGGACGATTCATCGCTCTTAACACATCAGGATGGGAATGCTGCAATGGCAAGTCCAGATAAGGAACCACGTTAGGCGTACACTTCATTGCATTGATGACTTTCGGAGTCAAGCCTGTGGGATAGGCGTAATGCATTCTGATCCAAGGGACATCAACTTTTCCGAGGGCGGTTAAGAGTTCGGCAAGGCGGGGCTGACCGTAAATATCTAGTCCATAATTGGTGGTGATTTGCGAAATCAAGATAATTTCTTTTACACCTTCGGTAGCTAAGCGATCGCATTCAGTCACAATCGACTCAATCGATCGCGATCGCTGATCGCCGCGTAAATGGGGAATGATGCAAAATGCACAACGATAATCACAACCTTCAGCAACCCGCACATAGGCAACAGCTTCATTGGTAGTGCGATAGCGCGGTACTGTGTCATCAGCGATATAGGTAGGAACTTGAGTAACTTCTTTGACTCGTTCGCCTTTTTCGGCACGTTCGATCACATCGACAATTTTTTGATAGTCGCCAGTACCGACTAGGGCGACTGCTTCAGGGATTTCATCAAGCAATTCTTGCTGAAAGTGTTGCGCCATGCAGCCAGCGATGACGATGCGTTTGCCCATATCGGCAAGTTCAACCAATGTTCGTACAGATTCACGACGAGCATCTTCGATAAAGCTACAGGTATTGACGATCACATAATCGGCAAGTTCTTCGTTGCTATCGACTTGATAACCCGCTTGTACTAGCAATCCCAGCATATGTTCCGTATCGACGCGGTTCTTTTCACAACCCAAATGAGAGAATGCGATCGTGGGTTTGACGGTTTGAACCAGATTGACCATGTTTGTATTAACGCAATTTTTGGCGCACAAAATTTCAGACACTCTAGCTTAACAAAACTTAAGCACCATGCGATCGCAATGATTAAAATCAGCAATTCTCATTATGAAACCGATTTTGGTATTTCCAGCGCCAAAGGCGCTGGAAATACCAAAATCGGTTTTTTGAAAGCCCGCCGTAGGCGGGCTTTCAAAAAACCGATTTTTATAATGAGAATTGCTGGATTAAAATTCTGAATTTTCAATCAAGGGGTTCGCCTTGCTCTTAACTCGCTCAGCACAGCTTTTGGAAGTAGCTTGTACTAGTTTTGCGGTGGGTCCCAAAGTGACATCTTGATAAAGGCGATCATATTCCCTTTGATAATGTGCTGCTACAGTCTCATTTTGAATGGCAACTAAAACTTCATCGTTCGTATGATTGGCGGCACTTGTCCAGTTGTGTGAACCTGTCAAAATCAGATTTCGATCAAGAATCGCAAACTTATGATGCAACGTATCCCCAGATACAAGATTGGGAATACCAACTGTTTTAATTGGTTGTTTCCATGCACTGCTTTTGCCTGTTTTGCAATCTTGAGTGGACTGGAGTCCCCACATATCGAGAGTAGACGAGTAATCACGATAGGCAAATTGAGGTTCCACTAACGCCCGAATCTGTACATTTCCCTGTTGACGCTCTTCAAGGATTGTGGAAATGAATTGATCGGAATAGACAAAGAGAGCCATATCAACATTTGTTTTGGTTCCTGCGATCGCTGTAGCGATAAGGCCATTACTCGTCTGCTCTCTTGCTGTATCTTCAGAATCTGGAGAAAACTTAAGGCGAATTTGCGCTCCACCAACGATGAGATAATCAATTTTACGGGAAGGTTTTTTCGTGCCAAACAAACTGTCAGGTTTCCCATTTGGTCCATCCCCCCACATAAGATTAAATTCTTGCTTAAATCTCGCCGCAAGTTCTTTGCTGTCTAAACGAACAAGATTATTAGCATTACCTCTAGTTTCAGGCTTTGTAAAGTCTCCATGAATATCGCTCATGGTCAAATTTGCTGAACCAAATAAAACGATCTGATCATCAATCACCATAAATTTATGATGCATTAGTCCGCTGCCTTTAGAGCCATCAGCAGTATCGTCAATCCAAGGAACATTGGTGACTTTGATCAGCCGTAAACCATCACGACGATCCAATTCATCTTCACTTAAGCGACCGTCGTTATCGATATCGGCAAACTTTTGAAATTCTTTGTAGCGATCTCGATCACGAGCATTCAGTTTCTCAACTTGCTCAGGGGTAAATTCGCTCCAAGCTCGACTATAGTTATTTTCGAGAATTAGTCGGACATTTACACCCCGCAATTTTGCTTCGACAATTGCTTTAGCTATATTGGGTAAACGCAATTCCTGAACAGCAATATCAAGGCTGACTTTAGAGTTACTGACGTTATCAATCATTACTCTTTCAAGGTTGTCGCCAAGCCGCTCAATTTTACGGTATGGGTCGGTGTATCGAGCGGCTTGATTTTGATTAAAAAATACTTGAATATTCGGATTCTGCGGTAGAACGGGAATGATCCCAGACTCAGACTTGCAAGCATTCACCGCGGTCGCAATCAGTGCAGTTATCCCAAAAAGTATCAACGAATAACCTATCCGACGAGATAGCGATTGATATTTATTATGTAGCTGCGAATAGGTCAAATAACCCATACAAGCAAGACTTCAAATTTTTGCAATTCTAGTCTACATCCTTAGGATTAAAATCAAGTCTAAATAATTGGCGAGCATTAGCCAATTATTAGCTTACTTGCCTGACTTTGCCTTGATCGACGGCTTGCATGAGAAATTCGAGGGCTTCGTAGTCATGATCGGTAATGTAGCCTTGCTCAGAAAGCTCATGATTAATCATGTTCTCTAGTTCAGGAGTAAGACGCTTGACGAGAAGAGCACGGTTGACTAAATTTCTGATGACACTCTTGTTACTCATTATTTTTGTACTAGACGTATATTGATTTCGAGAAGGATGAAATTAGAGAAGTAATTGTCTTTCAGGTGATGATCAACCACGCCTGACTTGGTGTGTCGTCACTTTTTAAGGACTATCTCTATAACAATAAGTTTCCTCTGAAATCAAAGATATAGATGTGACTTGTATCTATGGATAGATGTGACTTATATCTGTGGATAGATGTGACTCTAATGTATGTATGTACGTGATCAGAGTCACAAACCCAAAAAAGACAAAGTGCCCGCTACGCGCGGGCACTTTGTCTTTTTTGGGTTTGTGAGCTACTTAACTGCTTGCTCAAAACGTAATATTTCTAGCGATCGCTCTCCATAGATCGACTCAATATTTTCTTCGCAACAAGCGATCGCAAACTCATCTAGTTCTTCTGGCTCAATGCCAAACATGTCATAAAAAGTCTCAGGTTCCACACGACAAAAGCGAGGTCTTTGCTCGTAGATTGTACATTTACGATTGATGCGATCGAAGTTAATACACCAGCCATCGTTACCCACCATACTTAAATATTTTTGGAGTTCGTCGTCGGTGAGGTAATCTGCTAGGTCAGGGCGATCGGTAGGGTCGAGATGACAGCAAGCGCCACAGTTGCTAATGCATTGCCAAGTTGCCATTGTATATTTTCTAATCTATTGGTTTATTCAATATACAGCGCCTTACGCTTTCACGAAAACCAAGAAAATTTTTGAAAAGCTTGCAAAGCAAGCCTTTCAAAAATTTTCTTGGGCTATAGAGACAAATACCAATCTCGAATTAGTCTATTCACTACCTCTGGACTTTCATCATGGGGGCAATGCCCTGCATTAATGTAATGCTCTGTTAGTGATGGATAAAACTCGCGAAATTTTGCACCCCTAGCACGAGAATTCATCCAAGGATCGCCTTCTCCCCAAATCATGAGCAAGGGACAACTCATTGCTGTCAAAAGCTCATCGACTTTTTTGCCTTGAGGAGTACTAAACACCGACCCAAAAACTTGAGCAGCACCCTCATCACAGGATGGACGATAAATATCTTCGACCAATTGATCGGTAATAGCAGATTGATCTAAATAGACCTTTTTCAAAGTGTTACGAATGCGGGATTTTCGGCGGACAAAGTTGAATAATAATTGATTTGCCCAAGGTTGACGCAAAACTTTCTGCAATGTTGGCGCGATCGCTTTTTGGATTGGATTTACTTTTTTAGCCCCAAGGGGATTGGTATCTGTAAATGGCCCCGCGCTATTGAGTAAGACAATGCCAGCAACTGATTGCGGATAATCGGCGGCTACACATAACGAAGAATAACCACCAAGGGAGTTACCAGCAATTACGGTAGGACGTTGAATTTTTTCGGTAATAAAGTCATGGAGCTGATCGCGCCAAAGACTTCCACTATATTGCCATGCAGGTTTTTGCGATCGCCCAAAGCCTAACAAGTCGATCGCATATACTTCAAAATCTTGGCTAAGTTCAGAAATATTTTTGCGCCAATGATCGGTTGATGCACCAAACCCATGAATTAATAGCAACGGTGGAAGCTGAGTATTATTTCCCGCTTTGACAAAATAAATTTTTTGTTCGCGCCACAGCCAATATTGCCCAGCGATCGATTCAGTACTTGTTAAAACCATGAAAATTTAGAAGCTACAAAAATAAGTAAAGGGAGCGTTTTACGCTCCCTTTACTTATTTTAATCTTGATTTTTAGCTTTAGCCAAATCTACCGCTAATGTATTCCTCAGTGGCAACTTGCTTAGGGCTGCTGAAGATAACTGATGTGCGATCAATTTCAACTAGTTTCCCCATGCGCTTACCGCTATCACTAAGTTCGGTATTAAAAAATGCGGTCATGTCAGCCGATCTTGATGCTTGTTGCATGTTGTGCGTAACGATGACCAACGTAAACTTTTGCTTGAGTTCTTGCATTAGCTCCTCGATCCGCAGAGTTGAAATGGGATCAAGTGCAGAGCATGGCTCATCCATCAAGATTACCTGTGGCTCCACTGCGATCGCTCTAGCAATACATAGGCGCTGTTGTTGACCGCCAGAAAGTGCTAAACCGCTTTCTTTAAGTTTATCTTTGACTTCATCCCAAATTGCTGCCGATCTTAATGACTTCTCAACTAAGTCATCCATGTCATTCTTAGATCCCTTAAATCCATTAATCCTAGGACCAAATGCGATATTTTCGTAAATTGATTTTGGAAATGGATTAGGACGCTGAAACACCATCCCAATGTGACGACGAACTGCCACAGGATCGATTTTAGGATCGTAAAGATTATGTCCGTTAAAGGTGATTGATCCTTTAACTCTTGCACCCTCAATCAAATCATTGAGACGATTAAAACATCTCAAAATCGTACTTTTACCGCAGCCAGAAGGCCCAATAAATGCGGTAATTTGATTTTTAAAGATTTCTAAGTTGACACCAGCTACTGCGGGTGAATTGGAACTATAGAAAACGTTAACGTCTTCTACTTTTAAAATTGCCTGATTCTCTGAAGAATTGCTGCTTAAATTCATTGTAAAACCCCAAATTTGTTGAATTTAGTCTGCGAATAGTTTGAACTACTTAGCCCGACTGCGTAAAAAGATAGCAACTAAGTTCATGCCTAAAACTAAGACTAAAAGCACGACGATGCCTGCGGAAGCTAGTGTCTGAAATTCTGGCTTCGGATCTCCAACCCACTCATAAATTTGGTATGGGAGAACGGAAAAGAAGTTATCATTTGACCATAATGTATCGGTAAATACACCACCTATGTTACCACTGAACAAAGCTCCAAAGTTGATAGGCGAAGCTTTGGGGTCAAATAAAACCGTCCCAGCTCCGAGAACAACGATTGGTGCAGTCTCTCCTATACCTCTAGAGGTAGAGATAATTACCGCAGTCAAAATCCCTGGTAAAGCGCTAGGTAAAACGTGATGGCGAATTGTTTGCCACTTGGTTGCGCCAACTCCATAGGAGGCTTGACGGACTGATTGCGGAACGGCACGGATTGCTTCTCTAGAAATAACAATAACTGGCGGCAAAATTAGTAAGGTAATCGTCAGGATTCCTGTAACCAATACAGCGCGACCGCCATAAATGCCACGAACAAAAAGCCCTAAGCCCAATAAACCGTAAATAATCGAGGGAATACCAGCCAAGTTATAAATATTTAGCTCAATTAACTCAGATAACCAGTTTTTCTTGGCATATTCTTCCAAATAAATTGCCGAGCAAACTCCAAGGGGAATCACCAAAAGCAATACATAGGTTAGCATTGCGATCGATCCAAGAATGGCAGCTTTGTATCCAGACTCTAAGGGACGGCGTGATGGATACAGCTGTAATAAATCCCAGTTTAGGCGACTAGAACCGTCGCTAACTACCTGAAAGATCAAGAATGCGAGAACAATCAGCCCAAGAGATGTTGCAAAAATACAAAATGCGGAAAATATTTTGCCCCAAAACTGTCTAGATTCGAGCTTTGGCTCAAATTTTGATTCGCTAGGTTGTCCGTCAATATTTTCTAATATATCGATTCCGTTACTCATAGGTTTCTTGGAAACGTTTGCTAATTTGCTTACTGATAATGTTAAGAAGAAGAGTGATCAGAAATAGCGTCATCCCAACCGCAAAGAGGGCTTGGTACTCTACACTGCCAACTCGTGAATCACCCTTGGCAACTTGAGCAATATAGGCTGTCATTGTGCCAACTGTTTCTCTTGGATCGAGAGTCAAAACAGGTCTTTGACCAGCAGCGATCGCGACAATCATCGTCTCACCCACAGCGCGGGATATGCCCAAAATTATGGCAGCACAAATACCAGATAAAGCCGCTGGAAAAACAATACCAGTGGCAACTTCTTTTTTGGTTGAGCCAAGCCCATAGGCAGCTTCTCTCAGGGAGCTTGGTACAGCGATCATCGCATCAGTACTGATTGATGCGATCGTTGGGATAACCATCACGCCCATGATCAATCCTGCGCTTAGAGCATTAAATCCTTGAAGTCCAGGAATAAGCTTGCTTAAAATTGGGGTAACAACCGTTAGTGCAAAGTATCCATACACAACAGTAGGTACGCCAGCTAATAACTCAATAACTGGACGTAAAAATTTACTTAATTTTGGTGATGCGTATTCTGACAGATAAACAGCAGTTGCTAGTCCTAGAGGAGTTGCTACCAACATAGCAATTAGCGCCACCATGATTGTGCCGTTAACTGTTGGCCAAACACAAAAGCCCTTTTCAGCAAACTGTGGTGTCCAGCTACAGCTGTAGCTACCATTTTCTAAAGTCTTACCAAATAGAAATTCGCCAATGCTTGCCTTGCCGAAAAAGCTAACTGTTTCTGAGGCAAGGACATAAACGATCGCAACTGTAGTCAGTACAGAAACGAAAGCACAAAAAAGCAACGCGTAACCGATCGCACTTTCACGGATATTGCGATCGCGGCGTTGATAAAGGTCAAGATCTTCGGGAGTTACGGGACTTGTCATAAAGTTTTCTCATCAAGTACATCAAAAGTCAAAGCCCCCCATAGATGATAGGAGGGCTTAGCTCAAAACTAACTTGAAATTATTTCAAGTCTTTTGCAAGCAATTCAGCTACGGAAACGCCAGCAGGGGCATCCATGAAGGTTGAGCCTGTCTTACCAGCACTCAAACGCTCAAGGATCTTAGGCACAGCGTCGCTAGGCAGCGGAACATAACCAACTTCTTTGACGACTTTAAGATCTTTAAAGTAGTAATCAGCAAAAGCCTTGACTTCAGGACGTGCTAGAGCTTTCTTGCTCACATAGATAAACAGAGGACGAGACAAGGGAGAATATTTGCCAGAGTTAATATTCTCAGCAGTAGGCGCAACGCAACCCTTTCCACCATCAACTTCGATAGCAGTCAACTTCTTAGCATTTTCTTCATAGTAAGAAACTCCGAAGAAGCCCATTGCACCCTTGCCACCTTGAACACCCTTAACAGTGATGTTGTCGTCTTCACTGGGTTGATAATCCTTACGGATCACCTTAGATTTTTTATTGACGGCTTCGGTAAAGTAGTCAAATGTACCAGAGTCAGCACCTGCACCAAAGAGGGCAATTGTTTCTTTGGGGAAATCAGGGCGAACTTGATCCCAAGTTGTGATTTTGCCTTCTGAATCAGGACTCCACATGGTGTTGAGTTCAGCAACAGTAAGGCACTTTGCCCAAGTGTTTTCTTTGTTAACAACTACAGTCAGACCATCAACAGCAACAGGTAGTTCAACAAACTCTACGTTGTTCTTCTTGCAATCTTCAGCTTCTGCCTTTTTGATAGGACGAGAGGCATTAGCAATATCAATATCACCAGAACAGAATTTCTTAAATCCACCGCCAGTACCACTTGTACCTACAGGAACTTTTACACCAGGGTTTGATTTTGCAAAGTCTTCAGCAATAGCTTTGCTGATTGGGGCAACGGTACTAGAACCATCAATGGTGATGTTACCAGACAAGTTAGAAGGTGCTTTTTCTGGTTCCTTAACGGGATCTTTCATCGCCGTTGTTGGTGTCGCTGCTGGGCTAGTTGCACCAGGTGTGGGGGTGGTGCTACCGCTACAGGATGCTAGCGCTGTGGCAAGTGTAACACCAGCTACAAACTTGACTACACTGCGATTGATACTCTTTTTAGACATCATAGAAATCTTACTGCGATTATATCTGTTACGGTTTACTAGGCATTTAAACTAGACAAGATCGATACTAAACTGCATCCGTCAACCAAAGGTTAAGGGATGTTAAAGATGCAGTTAAGTTTAGTTTGGCAAAAAGTTTTTACGTCAAGATTAATTAACAAAACAGACAAGAGAGGTGGGCTAAGCCCACCTCTCTTGTCTGTTTTGTTGTCAAGCTATAACCAAATATAGCAATGCAAGTTTTGCTTAGGACATAAAACCCAAATACAAATAAATGCGACGCAAAGCTCCGCCTTACCAGTGAATAATTAGTGTTGCGAAGCCACGCAACACTAATTATTCACTGGAAACGCGATGTGCAACTAAGAGTCTGAAAGCCTTGATTCATCGTAATGCACTAATAAGGAGTTTGAATTTTCTGTATCTCAAACAACCTCATGGCAATGGCTCAAAAATAGTTGCACATCACGTTGGTAAGGGAGTAAATAAGTTCTCATGGGTGATGCATTATTCTTTAAAACTGTGGCTAAATGTTAAGTGACGGTTTTCCGTCTAGCGTCAAAGATCAACACGATAAAAAATTTTTTGTAGAATGTTAAGTATTATTGGTCGCGGAAATAGCTATGAGAGACTCAAATAAAAAATCTCGTTACAAGCAACCTTTGATTTATGCTTCGATGTTGTTGTTAGGTGTCATCTTGGGAGCTTGGGCAGTTGTGTCTGGAGTACGATCGCCAAATACAACATTAATTACACCTGTGACTCAAGTTGCATCGATCTCACCAGCGATCGCACAGGATAGCGACAGAGTTAAATCGATCTCAGTCCCTCGTAATTACGTTGTGGAGGCAGTTAACCGCACAGGTCCAGCCGTTGTGAGAATCAATGCCTCGCGTACTGTCGCGGCGGGTAATCAACAAATTCCTCAAGAATTTTTAGACGATCCCATGTTTCGCCAATTTTTTGGCGATCAATTACGTCGTATGCCCAAAGAACGGGTTGAACGCGGCACTGGTTCAGGCTTTATCATCAACAAAGAAGGCGATATTATCACTAATGCCCACGTCGTTAGTGGCGCAGACAAAGTGACTGTGATTCTCAAAGATGGTCGCCAAATCGAAGGCAAGGTCTTGGGTAGCGATGAACTTACAGATATTGCTGTTGTACAAGTTAAGCCTGATAATTTGCCTACCGTAAGCATCGGCAGCTCTCAAAATTTACAACCAGGTGACTGGGCGATCGCGATCGGTAATCCTCTTGGCTTAGACAATACCGTTACCGCAGGAATCATCAGTGCGATCGGGCGTAATAGTGGTCAAATTGGAGTCGATAAGCGGGTTAGTTTCATTCAAACTGATGCCGCGATTAATCCTGGTAACTCAGGTGGCCCCTTGCTTAATCAAAATGGTGAAGTCATTGGTGTAAACACTGCAATCATTCAAGGCGCACAGGGTTTAGGGTTTGCAATTCCGATCGAGACGGCTCAGCGCATTGCTAAACAGATAATTGCGAATGGAAAAGTCAGCCGTGCCTATCTTGGCATTCAGATGGTGACAGTTGATGCAAATGTCAAGAAACAAGTCAATCAAGACACTGAGTTTGGCATTAAAATCTCTGAAGATAAAGGTGTACTAATTACCAGAGTTGTGGATGATTCCCCTGCGGCAAAGGCAGGTGCTAAGCGCGGTGATGTCATCACCAAGTTTAACGACAAAGAAATCTTGACTGCCGATCAAGTCACGCAACTAGTGGAAGATCGGGCTGTTGGTGACAAGATCAATATGGAAGTTAAACGCAATGGACAGACGGTAGCGTTAAGTGTGGAAACTGCTCAGTTCCCACAAAAATTCCCTAATTAGGATGCTCCAATTTCTATAAACCCAAAATAAGATAGGCGGCGCTAAGCGCCGCCTATCTTATTTTGACTTGATGCAGCTATATATTCAGGTAACCCCAATGGGCAATTTTATTGGTTGGCTTGGAGCTTTGCTACTGATCTTTTTGGCAGGATTTGGACTAACGCAATGGTTGGATTTACCCTTTGGCAATTTTATTGATTGGGTAATTGGAGCCAGCATTTTTGTGTGGCTGATCATTATCGTCACTGTGCCTTGGAACGTTTACTTTCAGTCCAAGGCTGTACTCAATCAAGCGGAAATTTCTAAGGATAAAGGCATCGCTGTCGATGAGAACCAATTACCCTATGTGCGATCGCTTGCCCAAAAATCCCTAGGATTAGCGATCGCATTACATGTAATTTCGGCGATCGCCCTATATGTTTTAGCATCGAGCGGCGTTGGCACGATCGGTTATGTGGGTGCGATCGCGGCGCTGATGTTGACCATATTACGTCCTGCAATTAGTGCCTATGAATATATAGCTCAACGATTAAGGTTAATCTCACAACAAATTGATTATCCTCGCGAAGACGTAATGGAGTTACGGCAACGCTTTATTAATTTGGAAGAGTCAGTTCGACAAATTAACGAGCAACTAAGTACTGAAAATCCTTATTCGTGGGTGACAAAATATGAGCAGTTTGCCGATGAGACGCGCAAAGATCTATCCCGACTAGGTGCAAATGTTGAAGATTTACGAGCTACCAATGATCGCGATCACGATCGCTTAGCGCGTGAATCTCGACAAGCGATCGCGCAATTGAGTGCAGACAGCCAATTTTTAGAACAAGTTCGAGAAATTATTCGTTTTTTTAAGAGCGCATAAATTAGGCAAATCAAACCCAAAACAGTTGCGGCGGGGAAAGCCAGCCGCAACTGTTTTGGGTTTGATTGTGAAGCAATCAGATGTGACGCTTTGCTTCATATCTGATTGCTTCAGCCAAATATCTTATATTGCTTCTTGCAAGTTTGATGTGGGTAGGTTAGTTTTAATCAATGTCAAAAGTTTCAAGTATTTGAATATTCTGACCAAGTACCTCTGCATAATTAAAAAACTAGAACCAAAACCTGTACCGCCCGCTGCGCGGGCGGTACAGGTTTTGGGATTTTATGTTTAATTGTGCCTAGCTACTTATTGCGCTCTTCGTAATTAGCAATCGCCCCTCTTAACTATGAATCCAAGATCCATTACTCCACAAGATGCGACCGTAGTTGAAGGCAGTCAATTCGAGCATTATCTGATTTTGAAAGATCCTGAAGGACAGCAACGGATCTTGCTATCTAGTAAGAGCTATGTACTTGGGCGATCTCCAGAAAACGAGATCGTTTTGCGATCGCAGTCAGTGTCACGTGAACACGCAACTTTAATAGGAATTTCTGTACCTGCTCCTCTACTACAATTATTTCGTCTTAGTGATGGCACTCCTGAAAAAGGGAAAAGCACAAATGGGTTGTTGATTAACGGAGAAATGCGCGATTCATGGATTTTAATGCATGGAGATGAAATTGTTTTTAGTAGCAATACTCTTGCTATTTATCGAATTGAACCTGAGCCACCCTATGCTCAAGGCAAAGTTTCTATTTTTCTTGAATGTTTACAAGAGATAGCCCAAAAAGATCGCAAGTCTGGTAAATATACTGAAGCTGAAAGCTCTCTTGAGCAAATTTTAATTGTAAATCAAAATTTATATGGAGAATCACATCCTCTTGTTGCTAATTGCTTAATAGATTTAGCAGCTATCAGTTATTTGCAAAACCAATTTGATAAAACCGAAAAACTATTTCTACAAGCGATCGCCATTCGTAAGCAGACTCTGGGGGAAGATCATCCTGATGCCGTCTCAGCAATGCTCGACTTATCAGCAATTTATAATTCTCAGGCTTTATATACAAAAGCAGAATCATTGTTTTCACAAGCTTTAGAAATCAAAAGAAAGGTGTTAGGTGTAGAGCATCCAGAAATTGCGGCTAGTTTAGTAGATTTAGCTGCCATGTACTATTCTCAAAAGCGCTATCAAGAGGTCAAAAATCTTTATGAACAGGCGATCAAAATTTATAAGCGATCGCTCGAAGATAAGCATCCCCATATTTTGGCAGTTCAGAAAAAGCTAGCAAGTATCAAGAAGAAATTACGCCCAAAATGGCTATCTTTAAACGTGCTAATTCCTGCTTCTTTGATATTACTTTCAGGCGTTATAGCCTATACTTTCTTTGCTCCAAAGACAGATATTGCCTGCGTTAAGGTTTTACCCGATGGCAGTACTAAATCAATATCTGGTGATGAATGTCGCCAAATTAGTAAATAGTAAAAAGGGATGCTCAGCATCCCTTTTTACTATTTATTGGCTATGACTATGACGAGGCTAAGCCAAATTAAAAAACAAATGCGCGTTAGTTTGAGAGCTTGTGAAATTTTAGGTGCTGCGATCGCTTCAATCGCATCTCCCAATAAAGGTTTCTGTTTGATAAGACCACGATAGCGATTTTCGCCGCCTACCTGTACTTGCAAAATTGCCGCATAGACACATTCACTCCATCCTGAATTGGGGCTAGGGTCTTGCTTGGCATCGCGATCGCAAATCTGCCAAACATAAATGGGTTTCCCCGACATTAAAGCTAGAGTTATCACCGTTAAGCGACAGGGCAACCAAGTCAGCACATCATCGGTCTTGGCGCTAAACCAGCCAAGATCGGTATAGGGTGATTCGCGATAGCCGACCATTGAGTCGAGGGTGCTAGCTGCTTTGTAGGCGATCGCTAGGGCAACACCTCCATAATCAAACAATAGTGAACCAATCAAGGCATAAAACAATGGCGAGGTAACAGCATCGATCGCATTTTCGGTCACGGTTTCCAAAACAGCCCGTAAAATTTCTAATTCTGTCAAATTTTCCGTGTCCCTCCCCACATAGCGACTTAGTTCTTGGCGAGCATTTTCGATATTGCCAGTTTGTAACACAGTTAGCACGGATTCAGCAGCATTGCGGAGACTTCGTCCCGCAAAACAGGCGGCTAATAAAATACTGGAAACAGCGATCGCGAAAATAGGATGGACTTTTGCTGAAGCGATCGCGATTAACCAAGCGCCGATTCCACTTCCTAAAATCATGCTAGTTCCTAAAATCAGCCCTAACATTTTCATGATTAGTGGTGAAAAGCGAGGAATACGAGGGCTAGAAACAGGATCTTTGATCAGTACCAAATTAGTAAACTGTGAGATCATCCATCCCATGACCTGCACTGGATGCAGCCAATTGACAGGATCGCCAATTAGGCGATCGAGACCTGCTGCGAAGATTAAAATCAGAAAGTTAGGAGATAGCTCTAGCACAAGAATTCGATGATAAGTTAGGATAGGTTGCCCGAAGTGTCGCCTATCCTAACTTATTGTATTGACATCATGAAAGCCATATCTGTTTTAGGAACTTCATCCAATGCTGGCAAAAGCTGGATGGTTACTGCATTAGGGGCTTGGCTGAGACGCAATGGAGTAAAAGTTGCTCCATTTAAAGCGCAAAATATGTCGAATAATTCCTATGTGACCTTTGAAGGCGGAGAAATAGGTCGAGCGCAAGCAGTACAAGCAATCGCCTGTGGGATGCGTCCCATAGTAGAGATGAATCCAATTCTTTTAAAGCCATCAGGAAATGGAACTTCGCAATTGGTCTTATTAGGAGAAGCCCGTCAACATATCGCGGCAATTGATTATTATCGACATATTGAGACTCTCTGGGAGACTGTGCGTGACTCTCTCGAATATTGGCGCGATCGCTGTGATGTTTTGCTGTTAGAAGGTGCTGGCAGCCCTGTAGAACTAAATCTCATGCATCGCGATCTCGTAAATTTACGCCCGATCGTCCACCTGCAAGGACGTTGGATTCTGGTTGGGGATATTGAGAAGGGAGGGGTGTTTGCTCAGATAATAGGTACGCATCAGCTTCTACCTGAAACTGCAAGGGATTTGGGATTAGGCTTTATTGTCAACAAATTTCGTGGTGATTTACGATTGTTTAGTGATGCGGAAAAACACTTTCGCGAGCATATGCCACATCTTCCTTATTTAGGAGTTCTTCCCTATGCCGCAGATCTACAACCTGAGAGTGAAGACAGTTTATGTAGCGAAGCAGAAGCGAAAGGTCAGGGCGCAAAGATCGCATGGATTAGATTTCCATATTTATCTAATTCTCAAGATAGTCAGCCTTGGCAATTAGATTTAGGCATAGAGACCGTTTGGGCGAAAACCATTGCGGATTTAGACAATGCAAAGATCATTATTCTCCCTGGCAGCAAAAATACTCTCAGTGATCTGCAATGGTTAAGAACTTCAGGATTAGGAAATGCAATTCTGGCTGCACATCATCGCGGCGTTCCGATCGTTGGTATCTGTGGTGGCTACCAGATGTTGGGAAAATATCTATGCGATCGCGAAGGTGTTGCTGGTTCCTCAGGGGAAGTGGCAGGCTTGGGACTATTACCAATTAGCACCGAATTTATGGCAACCAAACAGGTGCGTCAGGTACATGCGATCTGGCAAAGTTCGCAATCTATCGATAAATGGATGACCTATGAAATTCATATGGGAGTTACCAAATTAACTGAGGCAAGTGCATCTTCGCAAATCCAACCTTTACTGCAAGTGCAATGCGATCGCGAGTTTCGTGATGAAGGAATGCAATACGATCGGGTATGGGGCAGTTATTTACACGGTCTATTTGAATCGGCTGCTGTGCGCCAAGCTTTAACCAGATTGGCAAATATTCCTGAACATCAGTCAGCCACTATCTCTTGGCAAGATCATCAACAAAAGCTTTATAACGATATGGCAGACTTGCTAGAAACACATCTAGACCTTACTGCAATTCATCGTTATCTCGATATCTAGAATGTATAGCTTTTACCAATTTAGTGGAAACAGAGAGAGGCGGTACTTTGCGCCGTAACTCTCTGTTATTTTTTTGACTCAGCAGATCAGAAGATTTTTGTTAAAAGTCTTGCTTTACAACACTTTTAACAAAAATCTTGGTTGCCCTGTCAGCGCAAAGCACTGTAAGTGTCTTGAAGCATGATATTTTAGCTTGAGATGCTTAGATACTCAGTCCTTAAAAAACATGCTGCTTGAAGTCGAAAACTTGACTGTTCGTTATGGCGATGCAGAGCCTGCGGTCGATCGCGTTACTTTCCATTTACAAGCAGGTGAAGCGCTAGGTTTAATCGGCGAAAGCGGCTGTGGCAAATCAACGATTGGGCGATCGCTAATTAAGCTACTACCCAAATATGCGAATATTGAAGGGACAATCTGTGTCGATGGCGAAGCGATCGCAGAGAAAAAAGATGGCTCATGGCGCGGCGAAAAGGTTGGATTAATATTTCAAGATCCGATGACAAGGCTCGATCCATTGATGAGCATCGAGGCACATGGTTTAGAAGTATTAGCATCTCATTATCTTAAGCTCTCAGCCCAATCCGCTCAACAACGGCTAAAAGATGCGCTTAAAGCCGTTCGTATCGATCCATCACGAGCTAAGCAATATCCCCATGAATTTAGTGGTGGGATGCGTCAGAGGGTAGCGATCGCGCTTTCGCTACTACTTAATCCTGTTTTATTGATTGCGGATGAGCCAACTACTAGTCTGGATGTCACTGTTGCCACCGATATTCTCAAGGAACTAACCGAACTTCGCAAAACCCGTTCTATGGGCTTACTGCTAGTCACCCACGATCTTGGTATGGTTGCCGAATATTGCGATCGCATTGCCGTCATGTATAACGGTGCGATCGTGGAGACTGGAGCCGTCGAACAAATTTTCCGTTCCCCGCAACATCCCTATACCCAAAGCTTACTGGCTTCTGTTCTCCATTTTCATCCTGAGGTATTATCTTCTAGACAAGATATTTCTGAAGTTCAAGATCGGGAAGTTCTAGGGGATATCCCCGAACATGTCTCAGAGAATCCTGTAGAAGAGAACCTAGATCGGGAAGAAGTTAAGGTAATTGAGAAAACTCTGGTTCCTCCAAAATCAGCACCCAGAGTAATTCTCTATGTTAATCATCTCAAAAAACATTATGTCACTGGCGGAAATCTGCTGACGCGATTGGTTGATCCTTCGATTGGGTTAGTCAGGGCAGTTGATGGCGTTGACTTAGAAATCATCTCAGGAGAAACTTTTGGTATTATTGGCGAAAGTGGTTCTGGCAAAAGCACAACGGGACGTGCAATTCTGCAATTGATTAAACCCGATCGCGGTTCAGTGCGGTTTAATAGCGTAGAACTAACTAGACTCAAAGGTGAACAACTTCGCCAAATGCGATCGCAGATGCAGATGATTTTCCAAGATCCCCGTGCTTGCTTTAGTCCCTATATGACCGTATTTCGCAGCGTCGCCGATCCTTTACTGATTCACAAACTCGCCCCCGATCTGGAATCAGCCCGCGAAAAAGTATATGCAATTCTCGAAAAAGTGGGACTAAATTCGCAATTAGCCGAACGTTATCCTTCGGATTTGTCGGGTGGTCAATTGCAACGAGTGGCGATCGCCCGTGCTTTGATTACTAACCCTAAATTAGTTATCTGTGATGAGCCAGTCAGTATGCTTGATGCATCGATTCAGAGCCAAGTTTTGCAGTTAATGCGCGATCTCAAACAAGAATTTAAGCTAACTTATATCTTCATTACCCACGATCTCGCTGTTGCCCAGTTTTTCTGCGATCGCATTGCTGTGATGCGTAGCGGTAAAATTGTAGAGCAGGACAGTACCGCAGAAGTGTTGACCAATCCTCGACATGAATATACTAAGGCTTTAATTGCTTCAATTCCACGCATTCCTTACATCAATAGCTAAAAATTAGAATTCCCAAAAACTGTGTCGCACGCTGCGCGTGAGCCACAGTTTTTGAATTTCTGATTTTTATTGGATATTATTTATTAAAAAAGCGACAATGCCCGATTCTTCAAGAAAATTCTCCCTTGATTCACACTTTCTTAATCCCGATCGCTCTAATCTCGAAGACATCCGTAAGTTGGGATATGCCTTCGTCGATCTGATCGTGGATTCAGTTTTGGACACTCAAAATCAGCCATTTGTAAAAGATGAATCTGCTTTTGATATTCTTATTCCCGATCAAGGGCAAGAGCTTTCAGAATTGTTGTCAGAAGTGCAATCGCAGATTTTGCCACGTACTGTTAACTTCCAGAATCCTCGCTATATGGGTCATATGGACAGCGTTCCTACTGCGATTACAATCTGGGCAGATGCTCTAGTTTCAGCAATTAACAACAACATGCTGAGTTATGAACTTGCTCCCGTGTTTACGGAAATGGAAGCACAATTGATGCAATGGTTTGGCAATCTTTTTGGAATGGGAACTGATTGTTTTGGCACACTTACTGCTGGTGGTAGCCTTGCCAATATTTCGGGACTATTATTAGCGCGAAACTGGAAACTACCACAGAGCAAATCTTTGGGTAATTCTAATAACTTAGTGGCTTTTGTCTCTGATGCCGCGCATACTTCCTTTGAGAAGGCAATGAATGTGATCGGCATTGGCAAAGAGAACTTAGTGCGAGTGCCAACTAACTATCGCGGCGAAATTATTTTAGAAGAATTAGAAGCTGCTATTCAAAAATCTATTCAAGAAGGAAAACAACCTTTTTTTGTGGCAGCGATCGCAGGCACAACGGTAACAGGGGCAATTGATCCGATTCAGTCAGTGGGAGAAATTGCTAAACGTTATGATTGTTGGTTTCATATTGATGCAGCCTATGGTGGAGCAGGTATTTTCACCCCAAAACTGCAACCCCTATTTCAAGGTTGCGAACTCGCTGACTCCATGACGTTTAATCCGCAAAAGTGGCTATGGGTGGCGCGAACCTGTGCGATGTTGATTGTTAAAAATAAGCAACATCTGGTTGATGGCTTTGATGGAGAGCTTCCTTATATGGATGATCGAACGCTGAACTTTGGGAATCTCAATTTGCAGGGCACAAGACGGACTGATAGTCTCAAATTATGGATGGCACTGAAAGCATTGGGAATTTCGGGTTGTCGTTATCTAGTTGAGCGATCGCTCGATCTATCCGATCATCTGCGTCAATGGGTTGATGATTCGACCGAATTAGAACTGGTATGCGAACCAACTTTAAATATTATTTGCCTCAAATCTAACGATCCGAACCTTAGTAGTGCTGCCCTGCGCCAACAATGGATTAATGAAGGTAAATTATGGCTCTCCTTACCACTTTGGAAAGGCGATCGCATTCTCAAAGCCGTAGTTTTACATCCATATGCAGGGGAATGAAAGAAGTCGGAAGAGGGGGGATTTAAAGTCGGAAGATCGAAGAAGGAATTGAAAGAAGGCGGAAGAATGAAGATCGAAGAATGAAAATTAAGAGTTTAATTGTATATGATTGCAGAAACATAAAATTTCTTTATTTTTTCGCCTTTCCTTCCCTCTTCGATCTTCATTCTTCGACCTTTCTCTCCCGTTTCCGTCCCCTTGCGGGGTGTTAGGCGTGAAAGCTGAGAAAAAACCAACTAATCGAATCAAAGATAATAAAGGTTTCCGTCCCCTTGCGGGGTGTTAGGCGTGAAAGCGGCTTCGGCTTCGGCTGCTTGCAGCTGCGGACTGTTTTCGTCCCCTTGCGGGGTGTTAGGCGTGAAAGGCTTCACATTTTTGAGCCTTGCCAAGTGAAGCTTTCAATAGGGTCGATCTCCATAGGTCTTTTACATAGTCAATAAGCTTGCTAAATTCGTAATAAGACTACAACTATAAAAGCCGAAACCCTTATGGAGAGAGCGACCTCCAGAGGTCAACGTAATAATGCGGTTTTCAAGGTTCTTGCCACCTATGGAGGTGACTTGTAAAACTACAACTGCCAAACCAGATTTTTGCATAGCCCAAGAATATTAAATTATGTAAAAACTGGGCAGAGGCAACTTTTAAAAGTGTGACGATACTTTTGAAAATTGGTATTAAACTACAACTACCTTGATTTCAAGATAAAATTTATGGCTCTGCAGATCCTCACTGACAATTCTAATCCTGACACCTTGTGCTTAAGTTTGGACGGACAGCTTGATACATTGACTGCTTCTGATTTGGAGAAATCTCTTCAGTCCAACCTGAATCAAGATATCCAGACGATCATTTTCGATCTCCAGAACTTGAGCTTTGTCTCCAGTGCAGGATTAAGAGTCTTTGCCAAGGCAAGAAAAACGATGAAATCAAAGGAAGGCAAGGTGTTTTTTACTAATCTTACGCCTCAAGTGAAAAAAGTATTTGATATTGTTAAAGCCGTGCCGCTTTCTGAAGTATTTGTGAATACCGAGGAGTTAGATGCTTACTTGACTGTCATGCAAGCTAATGTAGAAAGCGACTAATGGTTTTAAAACTGATGTTGCGTGGTGCAGAGACTTGGGCTTGGAGACCAAACCCTCTTTAAATATCCTATTGAAAGATCGGAATGATCCTTGTTCAACTGATACATGCGTTAAAACACAAAACGGCTACGCAGTTTTGTGTTTTAGGATTATGCCAAATGCTGAAGCAATGCTTGGCGCATGATCTCAATCGGAACGGGTTGATCTAACCAAAACTCCAGCCCGATCGCGCCCTGATTAATTAACATCTCCAAACCATCGATCGCTTTCAGCCCTCTGGCTGCGGCGATTTGCAAAAACTTAGTGGGGCGTGGCGTATAAATCAGGTCATAGGCGATCGCATGATCGGGCAATAAATTCATTTCCGCTTCAGAAATAGGTGTATTTGGATCGCTTGCCATCCCGATCGGCGTAGCATTAATTACAATTCCTGCAACTTCAAGCAAATGTGGTATTGATGTCCAAGGATGTACCCGCAGATTGTAATCATGCAGTTGGATAGTCATTGCCCCGTGAAATTTTTTCATCTTTTTGGGATCTCGTCCCACAACATGAATTACAGAACAGCCCAACTCTAAGCAAGCTGCAACTACTGCCTTTGCCGCACCACCACTGCCAAGGATCAAGGCGGGCATATTTTCCCAATCACAGTTAAGTTGCTTGAGTGGATTTAAAAAGCCTGCCACATCGGTATTTGTTCCAACCCAGCGATCTCCAACCCGCTTAACAGTATTGACAGCACCAACAGCTTTAGCGATCGGCAAGACTTCATCAAGCAAAGGCATCACATCAACTTTATGGGGGATAGTTAGGTTAAAGCCTTGGACTGATTGAATTGCTTTTAAACCTGCGATCGCTGTAGGTAACTGCTCCACAGGGATCGGCAATGATACATACACATAGTCCATTCCCATTGCTGCGATCGCGGCGTTATGCATCACAGGTGAAAGACTATGACTAACAGGAAAACCCATCACCCCTATAATTTTAGTTGTCCCTAAGATGCGACCGCTCATAGTTGCTTACCTCACGTAATTAAAAAACTATGACATAAATGTTTCTCTTAAAAGCTAAGCATTATTGCAATCTTTGAAAAAACAACCCAAAACATGAGAGGCGGCTCAAAGCACCGCCTCTTTATGTTTGATTTTAATCTACTGGCTTACCAACAGAGTAATTGAGCGCATAACTCCAACTTAATAAGCGTAGCCACAAACGAGGATTCTTCGGTTCTAGCCAAGTCTGACAACTTCGCATGAGCTGAGGCAGCCATCCACCTAATAAAGCATTGGCTAGGGAACTGCGGGTAAAGGCTCCATAACTAGACAGCCATTTCAATAAATCTTTCGTACCAGCCATTTGCAAAATCCAGAGAATCAGTTTCGGATTTTTAAACGCGGCAATGAGCGCGAGACGGTTAAACATCAACCAATTGAGGCGATCTTTAATAAAGCGATCGCTAACTGGTTGTGGCTCATCAGCTAGTAACCCAAAGAAAGTATTCAGCATCGAGTTAACCCGCTCAGGCGGCAAATGCATTCCCGTCGGAACCATCATCCCCTTAGAGAATAACCATGTGACGGCAATATTACTCTGATAGGCATTGATTTGATTGAGATCGTCCGCATTGAGTAAATCATGCTTTAGCGCAGTATCTAATAAAGTTGCCAAACGAGGCAAGTTGCGGACAAGAGAACCAAAACCAGTAAATACAAGTGGCGATTGCAATGAGGCCGCATCACCGATCGCTAAAATCCGATCGAAGGCACATTTTTTAGAATCCTCATTGAGGCTGTAATGTCCTGTGATATAACCGAAAGTTGCCTTCTTCCACACCAATTTTTCCATATCACAACGTCGATATTCAGGCAGAATTGTGAAGAAATCCTCATACATCTCTAGCAATGATCCTGCATTCTCAGGATGCACTTGATGATAATGGAATAGATAAATCGTGAGTTCATCCTTTTCCGCAGGAAAGAGTTCCCAAATTAACTGTCGTCCCCGTGAGATATCGCCATGACTAAAGAGAACATCGCCATATTGGGAATCCCATACATGCTTATCAATACCTTCGAGAACTGCACCCACAGTGGGACAGACGCTATCAAAGGCTTGTCCAGCATTAAGCTGTTGAGCGATCGCTGAAGCCGATCCCATCGCGTCAATTACTAACCGAGAATTAAGAATTACTTCTGCACTCGTTTCTAGATTTTTCGCAAAAATAGTTGCGCCACTATCGCTGATAACTACTTTTTGGAACTCAGTGCGATCGCAAATCACTGCTCCATACTGATGTAATTTCTTGCTACAGATCTCTAATAAACTATTAGTATCGATCGCAATATTCAGCACTGTTGGCGTATGTAAAACTTTAGCTTTGAGATGCGGTGGATTGTTACTATCAAAAAATTTATTAAATCCATCGACATACTCAGCCGTGATCATGCTTTCAAATTCTTCTTTAGTGAATAGCCCAAAGTTAATCAGATTTTGAAATTCGGTACGGGAAATATTCCATTCACGATTCATGCGTCCAAAGGGAATCCGTTCCACTAGACAAACTCGATATCCCAATTTCGCCAGCATTGCGGCATGGATTGCCCCCAATGCCCCTCCCAAATAAACAATATCGTATTGCAAATCTTGCTTTGGAGAATTTGCTTCTGTAAAGATCACGTTCTTCGGGGTTTCAGGTGATTTCACACTTTCACGCCAGCGTTTCTCCCACCAATAGACGCGATTGAGGTCATATTCTCCATTGGGAATACGCTGAAAGAATTTGACCGTCAGCGGATATTCTGCGGCTAATGCTTCAAAAATCGATTGATTAGCTGCGATCGCTGGCGGCTGTTTAAATTCGTAAGGAAATGCTTGCCGAGCAGCCTTAGTCAAATGATCGAGAAAATCTTTTTCGCCATCCATCACCTCATCCGACCAGCGAAACACTTTTAAGTAAGTGGTACGTTGCAATGTCCAGAGAAATACTGATAATTGCGCGATCGCACCTGAGCGATTTTGGCGATCGAGAATAAAGCCATGCTTAGCAACAGATTTTTTACCGAAAGGCGGCTGGTACTCAGACTGGAGCCATGTTTTGACGGCTTCAACTTGAGGTGTAGGGATTTCGATGTAAAGTAACTGCTGCATGGCTAAATCAATATCTTTAGGTGTTCTAATTTTGGCATATTGGCGATCGCTTTACTAAATAAGACTAGCGCTCCTACATTGCAAGGGTTCTAACCGTTCTGTAACTAATCATTGAGGCTTTGCAAGATACTCTCAACCAATTTGTAAACACGAGTACCTAATTGTGAAGTCCAGTATTCATTTAGTTTTAAGTCAAGACTTCGCGATCTCTCAATCGCATCTTTGACATTGGGTTTGTATGCAAAGACATCCAAATTACTCTTATTGTAACTTCCTAAAATATTTCTAAGTCTTATTTCAAAATGTCTGCAAGTCCTATCTTCAGGGAATAAATCTCCAAAGTGTAAGCATAGCCAAATTTCAAAGCATGGATTACTAATAGCTAATTGATATCCTTTTTGCCTAGCTTGAGGGCAGACGGAAATTAATTGATCCTTTTTTACCCAGCGATCTACATCAAGCACCAGCCATAACTCATCATCTTCACTAAAGCCATATAAATCCTTGAATTTATCCAGACGCTCTAGGACATATTCGGGGGCAGATTTATCATCATCTCCAGTAGCTAATATTTCCACCTTCACCTTGCGATTACCGAACATTTCAAAATATTGTTTTTCAGTATCTTTACCTTCAGTCGCTATGACAAATAGTTTTGCACTTCTGCGATCATGTTTACGATCTAAAAGCTTAGTGCGGTTTATCTTTCTCATTTCTCTTATTGATTTGCCTTGCTAGATAGAGAATCTTCACATTCAAACCACCCCAAGTCTTTTGGGTTTCCAAAAAAAGGAATAGCTCCAAAACGAGCATTCAAGTAACCTTTTTCAATCTTAAGATCGGGCCTAATCTTAAATTCGGCTAACGAGTAGCAATCAGATATACCATTTTTATTTTTTTCAACAAACCATATCTCATCACGTCTCAATAGGTCTAAATCCAACAAATTGGTATCATGCGTTGTAAAAATAAGTTGATTTCCCTTAGATCTACAATTTATTGCAGATTCTACAAAGCGTCTTGACAAAAGAGGGTGCAATCGTCTATCCAATTCATCAATAAATACAACTTTTTCTGCATCCTTTCCTAAAATATAAAGAGATGGAATCAAATTAATTAGGCGTTGTGTACCTTCTGATTCTTCATCCATAGAAAAATCAATCAAATCGCCATTTTCATGACGATGACTAGTTTTCAGTTGAGTTAAATTAACTTGACCGTTCTTGTCTTTAAACAACAGAAAACGCCCACCTTGAGAATTCCCAACTGTTGTGACTGAATTTTCTTCTAGCTCTTCAAGAATACTATCCCTAAAGCCTTTGGGCATGGTGGGAAAATGATTATCGAAATCTAATTCAACCATATCCGTTGATATTGCTTCAATACCTGTTCCTGCAAAAGTAAGAAACTTGCTCAGAAAATCTGTAAAGGAATCATCTACCGCCACTCCAACCTCTAAATTTCTAAAATTTGATTCAGCAGATACAACCATGAGTACGTTTTTAAACCAGTTAAAAACTGGCATCAAAATCTCAATCCTGCGATCAATCGCTTCTGTTAAAAAAAGTTGATTTGGTCTTGTCCCTGTGGCGATAAATTTTAAATTAAGATGTCGGTTTGAATCTTTACCTTTAGTTGGACTTCTTCCCTTAAGTATTGTACCGAACTCAACGATTGTTTCTTTTTTTGAAGAAGTAGACGTAACTCTTTCAAAATACATTACCTCTTTTTTTTTGCCTTTGGGAATACCGTGAAGCCATTCTTCAATAATTTGTTCTTTATTTAATCTAAATCCATAGGAGTATTGAGAACCTTGATGAGTAAAGATAAACTCGAATTTACTAGCTTCTTTATCATAATTACCCAACTTAAATGTAGATAAGGAAATAGATTGATTTGTTCGAGTGCCTTTGACAACTAAAGTTTTCACAAAACTCATAGCTTTAATGAGATTTGACTTACCTGCGGCATTAGCTCCATAAATAGCTGCAACTGGCAATACAGAACGACCTTCTCCTGCTTCATTTGGAGCAAGGTGATCACTATGCTGATTATCGTTATTAACTGCCACCATACTAAAAGTCACTTCATCTCTGAAGGACAAAAAGTTTTGTATGGTGAATTGAATTAGCATTTTTTAATCAGTCAATTTAAAATTTGAGTTGAGTATAATTTATATTCTCACTCAGAATAACAATTCCAGAGAAAAAATCTCCTAAATTGTTATTTTGAGTGGCATTTCAATAAAGCGACTACTATTTAGGGTTTGACAATCAAAATTCCGTAAGCATCAGGATTGAGGTACTTGCGAACAGCGGCTTGGATGTCCTCTTTGGTGATGGATTTCATGAGATCGGGATAGTTTAAAGCTGGCTCTAGCGAACCAACAATGCGATCGTAATAGCCATAAATTCCTGCGCGTTCTTTCGGTGATTCATTGCCAAAGATAAAACGATTGCTGACTTGAGTACGAATTTTGGCTAGTTCCTCATCAGTGACAGGCGTTTCATGCAATTTGAGGATATGTTCACGAATTGCTTGCTCGACGATCGCCACATCTTCTACGTTCAACTTGGCAAATACTTGGAATGTACCTTGCCAACGCATCGCCGAATTACTCACTGAAATGCGATCGACAATGCGTCGATTTTCTCGCAAATCCTGCACCATCCGCGAAGTACGCCCACTGCCGAGAACATTCGCCAAAATACTCAAGGGATAGGTTTCCGATAAGTCCCGCAAACTGGAGACGCGCCAACTCATGCTCAGTCGCGCTTGCTTAAGACTAGGATCGGTCACTTCCCGCCGCACAATAGACTCAAAAGGCTTTTCTGGTGTAAAGGATTTTGGTGTAGGCTTATCGGCGATCGCCTTCTCTTCATTTTGCGGCTCAAAATAATCCGCAATCACACCGATCATCTCGCTGACAGGTAAATTGCCAACCACAGCGATCGTCATATTTTGTGGCGCATACCATTGGCGATGAAACGATCGCATTTGCTCAGAAGTGACGTTTTCAATCACATCTACGGGACCAAGAACCGCACGACGATAGGGTAACCGATCATAGACCAACTCGGAAATATGCCGATAAATACGGCGATCGGGATTATCTTCACTGCGACGAATTTCTTCTAACACCACATGCCGTTCACGCTGAAACTCTTCATCGGGAATACTTGCCTTCAGCACGATATCTAATTGCAAAGGCGCAAGCTTGGCAAAGTCCTTGGGAGCAACATTGATATAAAAATGTGTATAGTCCTGACTAGTTGCCGCATTGGTATTACCACCATGAGACTCGATCGCCTGTTCAAATTCTCCTAAACCAAGGCGCTCGCTACCTTTAAAAACCATGTGTTCTAGGAAATGCGCCATACCGTTAATGTCATCGCTCTCAACAGCAGAGCCAACATCAACCCAAATACTAAGGTTGACCGCATCAACGGGAACCTGTTCGGCAATAATCTTGATCCCATTGGGGAGAATATGTTGAGTGGGCGCAGTGGATACAGACGCTTTTGTAGCTAGATCATTGAGAGCATGATCGGTCACAGCTACATCTAACCGACGCGGAACGACGATCGCTGGCATGGCAAATTTAAAGTTTTTACTAAATTTTAAAATAAAAAGCGCTTTTATATTCAATCCGAGGTGATGCAATGCACCACCTCGCAAAACTTACAATCTTTCTAGTGTCTGCAATTTGTAATAAGCTTCTCGCAGTTGCAAGCTAGAAGTATCTTCTAGCATAGCAGCAAAATCATAGGACTCTTGGTAAGCAGCGCGTGATTTTGGCAGATTTCCAAAAGATAAGTACAAATCACCCAAATATCGTTGCACGATCGCGGCTGTTTCGCGATCGCCCATTACCAAAGCCAAGCTAGATCGATTTTGCAATAATTCCTCGATCCGATAAAAGTTAGGGACTTCGAGATAAGCGGCAATCAGGCGATCACTTGCTACTGCCATCAGTGGATAATTGCGATATTGGCGAGCGATCGTCAGAGCCATGCCATAGTCTGTGATCGCCGCTTTGTAATTATCCAACGCCATTAAGCTGTCACCGCTATTAACGTAGACATAGCCTTCACCGATCGCTTCACGGATGGGATATTGTTTGATCGATGCGTAATAAAGCTTGATTGCCGCCATATGATCGCCATAGCGCCCTGCAATTAGCCCTTTGTTATTCAAGGCGATCGCCGTATTCAGTCCTTGATCATTTTGAATAGCCAGATCAAGGGTTTCTTTGTTGAGTTGCGCGGCTGATTCCAGTTTGTTTTGGGCAATCTCAAAACTTACTAAGTTATTTGAGCTTTCTAACTTAGCGCCATTATCCTTCAGGGTATTAGCATAACGGATTCTTTGACGAGTCGTGTCTTGAGCCGCATTAGCCGCCCCCATCATTTCATAGGCATCACTCACCCGCGCCAAAGTGTAGGAAATCGCAGATTGATCATTGACGCGGCGGTAATAACCGATCGCATAGAGCCAAGTCTTAATTGCTTCGCGATGTTTGCCATCCTTGAGTTGACCATAGCCAAGATCGAGCAAGCGATCGGCTTCATCTCGAACTGAACGATTTGCGGGGTTGACGGTTGCTTGTTGGGCCTGAGTTGGCATCGGCACGACGATCGCTCCCACAACTGCCGCTAAGATTGTTGCTCCTAGACTTGCAACGGACATTTTCTGACGCTTTCTATACATATCCCTACATCCTCACCAAAAAGGTGCACACATTGTAGCGACATAAAAGCAATTTTCTCTAGAAGTTTTCCGACATTTTCTGACATTTGTACAATTAAGGGAACTCCAAGGAAAAAATGATCCATATAAAACCCAAAAACATGGCGGTGGGCGTAGCCCACCGCCATGTTTTTGGGTTCAATTATTTTAGTGTAATTCCTTAAAGCCGCAAAGTGCGTTGCTTCGCACTTTGCGGCTTTAATTGTACTAGGGAGTCTTTGATAGGGGTTTGATATAATTTAGACTACGCATTTTGAGGAAATCTATGATTACACTCACTCAACCAAAATCTGGCTCAGAACTAGAACAAAAACTAGATCTAAGTTTTGATAAATTTTTGGAGCAATGTCCTGAAGATGGTCGCTATGAACTTGTGGATGGCAAAATGGTAAAAATTTTAGCAACCAGAATTCACTACGATGTTGCGGGATTAATCATGGATGCAATCAAGGATGAGGTCAAGCGACTTCAGTTAAACTATGTAGTCAATGATGTTGCTGCGGTGTTAACCATAAATAAAAAAGGTAAAGAACAGGGCAGACATCCAGATGTAAGTGTAATTAATCGAGATGTTTGGCGGAGCGATCGCCAAAATCATCGAGGTATTCGCGAACCAATTCAGATTGCTGTTGAGGTGGTGTCTACCAATTGGGAAGATGATTACATTGATAAACTCGCAGAATACGAACGTTTAGGGATTCCTGAGTATTGGATTGTTGATTATTTAGCGATCGGTTCTCGCGACTATCTAGGCGATCCTAAGATCCCATCTGTTTTCATATTTACCTTAGATACAGAAGGTAAGTACCAAATGACAAGGTTTCAAAACGGCGTTCGCCTAGTTTCGCCAACCTTTCCAGAATTAAATCTTACTGTTGAGAAAATTATGGCTGCTTAGTTAACGCTCAAAACTAAGCCCTTAAGATACGCGCCTTCTGGATGAAAAATACTCGTAGGATGATCCGCAGGATGCGTTAGATGATGTAAAACTTGAATCGTTCGACCTGACTCGATCGCCGCCGCCGTCACCGCCCCTGTAAAATTCTCTACATTCACCACCTGCGAACAGGAGAATGTAAACAATAAACCACCGCTTTTTAATTTAGAAAATGCCTGTAAATTCAATCGTTTATAGGCTTGCATCGCGGCATGTCGCGCCGACAAGCTTTTAGCAAAAGCAGGAGGATCAAGCACGATCGCATCGTAATCCTGATCGCATTGCTTCAGAAAATCAAATACATCGCCTGCGAAAGACGTATGGGTCGCCTGACGCTCAGCATCAAAATTCGCAGCAATATTCCGATCTGTCCATTCCATCGCCTTCACAGAGCTATCGATCGAATGCACTTCTCGCGCACCCGCCGCCATTGCATACACCGAAAATCCGCCCGAATAGCAAAAAGTATTTAAAACTTTTTTACCTGTGGCATACTTGCCAAACAAGCGTCGATTTTCACGTTGATCCAAGAAAAATCCAGTTTTTTGACCTCTTTCCCAATCAACAATAAAACGATGTCCATATTCCAGAACCTCGGCACTATCAGCAGATTTCTCGCCGATCAATAAACCATCTTGAGACTGCGTTTGTGATTTGCGTGAAAGCGTCGCCGAGCTTTTGTCGTAAACGGCAAGTAAGCGATCGCCATAAATTTCTTTCAATATCTCCGCAATATCCTGACGATAGCGATAGGTTCCCAATGAATGACATTGCAAAACCGCCGTGCCACCATAAACATCAATAATTAACCCTGCTAAACCATCCCCTTCAGAATTAATCAATCGATAGCAATTTGTCTCTGGATTATCGATTAATCCTAGTTGCTTTCTTAAAGTAAATGCTTGCTGTAGGCGATCGCGAAGCAACTGCTGCATCGACTCAACAGGCTGAAACGATAACACCTTAATCGCAATGCTACCCATTCCCCACAAGCCGATCGCTAAAAACTTGCCATCTTCGCTATAGGCTTCTACTAGGTCACCATCACTGACTTCCCCTTGCATTTTCGCGATCGCGCCCGAAAAAATCCAAGGATGGAAACGCTGAACCGCATCGACTTTTTTACGATGAATAATCGCACGGGGCAACGATGACATGGCTAATAACTTCTAAGTAGGATAGGGTGCTAAACATAACATAGAAAGGAGTAGGACGGGCAATGCCCACTCTAATTCGCATCAAACCCAATATTGTTGTCAGCGCCTACGGCGCTGACAACAATATTGGGTTTGATGCGAATTGATGCTCTGCTAATGACATTTATGTTATTCTCAAGAAGCTATCGTTATTGATAATGCTATGACTTCTGCGGAGCCTACCTATTCACCTGAGGCCCTCAAGGCTGAACTAAATTCAAAGGGTTGTCGCATGACACCGCAGCGCGAGGTGATCTTAAGTACATTTCAAACCCTGCCTGAAGGTGAACATCTCAGTGCAGAAGATCTTTACGAACGGTTAAAAGCGCAAGGTGAAAATATTAGTCTTTCGACAATTTATCGCACTGTGAAAATGATGGCAAGAATGGGGATTTTACGTGAGTTAGAACTCACGGAAGATCACAAACATTATGAAATTAATCAACCCAAGCCTCACCATCACCACCATTTAGTCTGCGTCAAAACTAACCGTGTTATTGAATTCAAAAACGATCAGATTCTCACGATTAGTAAAAAAGTTGCTGACAAGTATGGCTTCTCAGTCCTAGATTGCCAACTCACAATTATTGGGGTCAGTCCTGAAGGACAGCGATCAATCTTTTAAATATTGAAAGAAGCGCAAAGTGCTTCTATACAAGACCAGTTAAATAAAAAAGAGCGCTTTGCGCTCTTTTTTATTTAACTGGTCTTAGCAAAATCTTCTTGGGCATAAATTCTGAATCTGTCTAAATCAGCCTGCAAAGTGGACTCAACAACTTGCCCCAAAAACAAATTATCCATAATTTGCCCGATCGCAGGAATCGCATAGGCAATGCTTAACTTCACAATCGTCATATTATTAGGGCGACCATAAAACCTCACAGCCCCACGATTTGGCAAGCCACCAATCGATTCCCACTGAATAATTTGATTGGGAATTTGTTTGAGAATACGTGACTTCCAAGTAAAAGTTAAGCCGTTTGTGCCGAGTTTCCATGCTGATATTTCAGGATCGGCAGTGACTACCACAGAGTCAATCCACTTCATCCAACGGGGCATAGCCTGTAAATCTGACCACAACGACCATGCATATTCCACGGGAATAGCTACTTCAGTTTGGACGGTATGTTCGAGCCAATCACTCATTGGATAATCGTTAAATTGTTACAAAGTTTTGCCAGACCTAACTATCATAACAAAATGCTCCCTCCAAACCAAAGTCAAAAGCATTGCTTTGCAATGCTTTTGACTTTGGTTTGGAAATACAAGACTTTCGGAGTAGGCAAAAAGACTAGACTAAGTGACAACAATCGTAATAAAATGTTAAGAATGTATAGCTAGTTTGACCACTGGAAGAGTTTTACTGTGGGTTTATTACGCCATTTTACGAAAGACATCGGCATTGATCTCGGTACTGCCAACACACTTATTTATGTGTCTGGTGAAGGTATTGTGCTTCAAGAGCCATCAGTTGTAGCGATCGATCAACGAGATAAGACCGCCTATGCGGTCGGAAATGAAGCTAACAAAATGATCGGTCGCACCCCTGGTGACATCATTGCGGTGCGTCCCCTTAAAGACGGAGTGATTGCTGACTTTGACTCGGCTGAGTTGATGCTACGTTCATTCATTCAGAAAGTTAAAAAAGGCGTTTTTAATCCTCGCATCGCGATCGGCATTCCCAGTGGCGTAACAGGCGTGGAATGGCGTGCCGTTATGGATGCAGCTCGTCGCGCTGGAGCAAGTGAAGTTTACCCAATTGATGAGCCGATCGCTGCGGCGATCGGGGCTGGATTACCTGTAACTGAAGCCACAGGTAACATGATCATTGACATCGGTGGTGGTACTACCGAAGTTGCGGTGATGAGTTTACAGGGGATAGTATTGAGTGAGTCGGTGCGTGTTGCAGGTGACGAGCTCAGCGAAGCAATCATGAAATACATGAAGACTGTACATAACCTCGTTGTTGGGGAACGGACTTCAGAAGAAATCAAAATCAAAATTGGTTCAGCTTATCCGATTAAAGAAGAGACTTCGATGGAGGTCAGAGGCTTACACCTACTATCGGGCTTACCTCGCACGGTCACCGTGAAATCTTCAGAAATTCGTGAGAGCATGAGTGAACCACTCTCAGTGATCATTGAAGCTGTAAAGCGTACCCTAGAGCGCACACCGCCCGAACTAGCTGCCGATATTATCGATCGTGGCATCATGTTGGCTGGTGGTGGAGCAATGCTGAATGGTATCGACACCTTGATTAGTCACGAAACAGGAATTATCACTCACATCGCCCCAGCCCCCTTGGACTGTGTGGTAATCGGTGCTGGTCGCGTCCTAGAAGATTATAAGAATCTGGGTCGAGTCCTCACCAGCCGCTTGAAAAGTTTATAGGTAAATTTTTCATGGATTCAATCCGTAGTTGGTGGGAGCGCTATCGCTTTCAGACTGTAGTTGTTACGGCTGGGATTGGTTTGGCTTGGTTAATCCGTCAAACTCAGGGCGTAGCAATTATGGAAACTTATCAGTTTCTGAGCCGCCCTTTCCAATCAAATGTATCTAAGCAAGAAATATTGCAAGATGCTCAAGTACGTGAACTCCGCTATCGCCTAACTGAGCTAGAGTCACAAAATCAGCGCATGAAAGAACTTTTGAAGGTAAAAGTATCTTCTAATGGTTCTGGCGTTTGGGCGGCTGTAATTGGTCGTGGTGCTGACTCTTGGTGGAATCAAATTTTAATAGGCAAGGGGAGTAATGATGGCATTAAGTCTGGGGCATATGTGATTGCACCAGGCGGATTAGTGGGACGGGTGACCCATGTATCACCAAATAGTAGTCAAATTTTGCTAATCAGTGATCCTAATAGTCAAGTTGGTGTTGTTATTAGTCGCAGCCGCATTAGTGGAATGCTCAAAGGGCAAAGCCAAAATATAGCGACTCTAGAATTTTTTGAGCGCGATCCAGATGTAAAAGTAGGAGATATTGTTAGTACTTCGCAATTTAGTACCCTATTTCCTGAAAATCTACCTGTTGGTAGGATTAAATCTATAAATCTCGATAAGCAACCTGCACCTGAGGCAGTTGTTGAGTTTTCAACCCCTCTGGGATTACTCGATTACGTTGAGGTATATCCTTTTTAAGAGAGGCGATAACCCATTCAAAAAAATAATGCTTGAGCGCAAGGTTCCTTTATCAAAAAAGTTTTTAAACTGGGCGGTAACCATTGGGTCACTGCTAATTTGCATTTTATCGATGTATACCAGATTCCCAGGCATGACTTTGATGGGAATTGCCCCTAACTGGTTGCTAATTTGGCTAGTGGCTTGGAGTGTCAATCGTCCTGTATTGTTGTCGGTGATGGTGGGTATCGCGCTGGGATTTATACAGGACGGCATGACTTTTTCAGGCATGATTATTGCGCCAACTCATGCTTTGGGTCTAGCGATCGCTGGTGGGCTTACCTCACTTTTGCAAAAGCAGCGATATGTGCAAGAGGACTTTATTTCGATCGCTTTAATTGTGTTTGGAATGGCAGTAATTGTCGAGACTATACATGCGGTGCAACTGACTGTCATGGGAGCAGGCATGGATAATGTTTGGACTTTACAACAACGGATTGCACTTAGTTCCGCAATTTTGAGTAGCTTGTGGTCACCTGTAATTTACTTTCCTCTCAGCCGTTGGTGGCGATCGCTAGAAAAACAAGAAGATTGATTTTAATTCCTGAGCTTTGCTCAGGAATTAAAAAAATAGTAAAAAAATGGAATATCTATTTTTAGGCTTCGCGATCGCCTTAGTCATCGGCTTTGAGTTTGTGAATGGATTTCACGACACGGCTAATGCTGTAGCGACAGTTATTTATACAAATTCTTTAAAACCTACTTATGCAGTCGTCTGGTCAGGAATTTGCAATTTATTGGGCGTGATCACTTCAAGTGGGGTAGTTGCTTTCTCGATCGTGGCTTTATTACCAGTAGAGTTACTTGTTAGCAAAGAATCAAGCCAAAGTTTGATTATGGTTTTGGCTTTATTAACTTCGGCAATCATTTGGAATTTAGGAACTTGGTATTTGGGATTACCCATATCGAGTACACACTCCTTAATTGGCTCAATTTTGGGAATAGGTTTAGCTAATTCTGTCTTATCCACAGAAAATAATTGGTGGGATGGCGTAAATTGGATAAAAATGCAGGAAGTGCTAATTTCTCTATTGATTTCACCATTGATCGGATTTTGTGGAGCCGCAATATTATTTATAATCGCCAAATTTCTGATTAAGCAAGAAAATCTCTATACTGCGCCAACAGAAGAAGCTCCATCTTTGGGGATTAGGGCAATGTTAATTTTGACCTGTACGGGTGTCAGCTTTGCCCATGGCTCTAATGATGGACAGAAAGGAATGGGCTTAATGATGCTGGTTTTAGTGATTTTATTGCCAAGTATTTTCTCTTTAAATATGCATACTAGTCCTCAAGCGATCGCGCAATTAGTTGCTACATCACAAGCGGCTATTCCAGTTTTAGAATCACAGATCCGTGGAAATTCGATTCACAATCAATTGTTTGCGAATAGTCAAAGTGAGCTTACTAATTTCTTAAAACCGCAAGGGCAATTAGATGAAAATATTTGGCGATCGCTCGCTTCTGAAAGTCAGTTAATAGGCAAGATTTTATCAATAAGTAGTGATTTTATGGATATAGCCGAGAGCGATCGCAATCAAATTAGAACTGATATTTACCTTGTGGCTAATACTATTACTAAATTAGAAAATCAACAAAAATTAGCTAATCTTGATCAGCAATCTTTACTAATTGACTATCGAAATCAATTAGATAAAACTACCAAATTCATTCCCTTTTGGGTGAAGATTACAATTGCGCTTGCGCTTGGCTCAGGAACAATGATTGGATGGAAGCGCGTTGTCATTACTGTTGGTGAAAAAATTGGTAAAGAGCCTCTTAACTATGCTCAAGGTGCGATCGCGGAGTTAATCACCATGACCACAATCGTTACAGCCGATTATTTCGGATTGCCCGTTAGTACCACCCATATACTTTCATCGGGTATTGCTGGATCGATGGTAGCCAATCGGTCTGGTGTACAGAGCGATACTTTAAAAAACTTGCTACTAGCTTGGTTGTTAACATTACCAGTTTGTATTCTGCTTGGATTTGGGACATATACTATTAGTCTATTTGCAGTTCATCAGTTTTCAAATACCTTGGCTTAATAAAAATTAAAACCCAAAAATGATGATTCGCCCGCTTCGCGGGCGAATCATCATTTTTGGGTTTTAATTGATCAAAACTGCTAAATTTAATTAATAATTAAGGTAAGACTGTAGTTAAAACTACTTTTATCTGCTGTTTTTCAGATCTTTATAAAGCTAAGCCCCCGTAAATCATATGCCTAAAAAGTCCACAGTTATTTCCCCTTCAATCTTGTCTGCTGACTTTAGCCGTTTAGGTGACGACATTCGTGCAGTTGATGCGGCGGGTGCAGATTGGATTCACGTTGATGTTATGGATGGACACTTTGTTCCAAACATCACGATTGGACCCTTGATCGTTTCCGCGATTCGTCCTGTGACGACCAAAATTTTAGATGTGCATTTGATGATTACTGAGCCAGAAAGATATGTGGCTGACTTTGCAAAGGCTGGTGCAGATATCATCACCGTTCATGCAGAGCATACCGCTTGCCCTCACTTACATCGCAATCTTTGCCAAATCAAGGAACTCGGTAAACTTGCTGGCGTTTCCCTCAATCCTTCGACTCCCTTAAGCTTTATTGAGTATGTTCTCGATCTTTGCGATTTGGTTTTGATCATGAGTGTGAACCCTGGCTTTGGTGGTCAAAGCTTTATTCCTAACGTAATTCCTAAAATCGCCAAGTTGCGTCAAATGTGTGACGATCGCGGACTCGATCCTTGGATCGAAGTTGATGGTGGTCTGAAGGCGAATAACACTTGGCAAGTTTTGGAAGCTGGTGCTAATGCGATCGTGGCTGGTTCGGCAGTATTTAATGCTCCTGACTATGCTGAAGCAATCAAAGGTATTCGCAACAGCAAGCGTCCTGAGCTTGTCACTGCCTAACTAATAAAAAAGAGAGGCGGCGCAAAGAGCCGCCTTAAACCGCAAAAGATATAATGCCCGCGCAGCGGGCATTATATCTTTTGCGGTTTTATGTTTAATTGTGCATAGCTACTTACCTATAATTGAAAGCACAAGGGAAAGATTTTGTGATCAAGAGAAATGACAGAAACTAAAGCATTGAAATACGCTTATTATTCAGGATGCGTTGCCAAAGGTGCTTGCAAAGAGCTACATGCATCAACAACCGCGATCGCACAAGCCTTAGGAATTGAACTCGTTGAATTGCATAAGGCAACCTGCTGTGGTTCTGGCACATTCAAGGAAACCGACGAACTGATGGAGGATGTAATCAATGCCCGTAATATTTCTCTTGCCGAAGAATTAAATCTCACCGTGATGACGCAATGTAGCACCTGTCAGGGTGTACTCGGTCGCGTCAACGATAAACTCAAAAGCTCAGACACCACTCGCAAAGACGAAGTAAATGCGCTCCTGAATACACAAGGACATGATTTCCAAGGTTCTACCGAGGTTTTGCATTTACTCTGGGTTCTAATCCGCGACTATGGTTTAGAAAAGCTCGCAACTAAAGTAACTCGATCATTAGCTAATCTTAAATGTGCTGCCTTCTATGGCTGTTACCTGTTGCGATCGCAAACAGTTACTCGCTTCGATGATCCCTTCAAGCCCGAATCTCTAGAAAATATCTTTCGTACTGTTGGTGCAACTCCTGTCTATTACGAAGGTCGCGTGCAATGCTGCGGCTGGCCGATTTCCAGCTATGCGCCCAAAGAATCTTTCTCGATGGCAGGACGACATTTGACCGCCGCGATCGCCGCAGGAGCAGATTGTATTGTCACGCCATGCCCTCTTTGTCATCTCAATCTCGATTCGCGCCAACCTGAAGTTGAAAGCGTAATTGGGCAAAAACTTGGCATCCCGATTTTGCACTTACCACAATTGATAGGATTAGCGATCGGCATCGAACCCAAAGTACTTGGCTTAGATCACCACATTGTTTCCACGAGTTCAGTCTTACAAAAAATTTCCATATAAAAAAGAGTTCTCACAAAATGAGAACTCTTTTTTATTTTATGGGCAAAGAGAGAATCGAACTCTCATGACCGAAGTCGTCAGATTTTGAGTCTGATGCGTCTACCAATTCCGCCACTCGCCCTTTTTTCAAGACTTATATTCTACAACAAGAATGGTGCATCTTGTCAAATATTTTTTGATGTTTTTGTGGTGATCGCCCGACCTCTATCCTTTTGGTAATTGCGATCGCGATCGCTATGATGCTTAGATTGAGACACTCTGTGAAGTACATCTCATTTAATTATCTCGATATATTTATCAATGGCAAAGTTAGAGCGTTTAATCATGTTGGCGGAAGATGAGTTAGTGCAATACAGCACCAATGCTCGCAAAATCGAAAAACTTCGCCAAAAAATCGGTCTATCTCTCAACAAAGCCGAACAAAAACAAGCAAAATCTGAGTTAGTCGCAGCAATGCCAACCGACGACATTAGCAAAATAGTAGAAAAAAATCGTCAGACTGTCTCTTTACCTTTTTGGGGTATCGCTGGACTGGGGTTACTTTTAGGGATATCGATGGAGCAACCCTTAGATTTTATTGCCACAATTGTTGGTACAGGGGCTGCGATCGCCTTGCAAAAATGGGGCTGGAAACTCCAAGCCAAGCGTCTAGTTCTACAAACCCTAGAAGACATTGAAGAGCGAGCTAAAGTGTAATAAAACAGCAATTCTCATTATGCAACCGATTTTGATAATGAGAAATGCTGGTAATAAAAAGAATTACGGCATGAAGTGCCGCAATTCTTTTATATTTAAAGACTGTGCTAACAACGCAGTCTTTAAATATATCCATAGTCAATGCTACAAGTCGCTCTCATCTATCCTGAAATCCCACCTAATACTGGCAACATCGCTCGTACCTGTGCGGCAACGAACACACATTTGCATCTGGTAGAGCCTTTAGGCTTTGAAATTAGCGATCGCCAACTTAAACGCGCAGGTATAGACTATTGGGAATATGTGAACGTAACTGTACATCCCAATATTGAATCTTTGCGCGAAGTCTCAAAAGGAGGACGATGGATTTGCTTTAGTGCGCGTGGTTCACAAAGCTTCCGAGAATTTCAATACCAAGATGGTGACTGGCTCCTATTTGGCAGTGAATCAAGCGGATTGCCCGAAGAGATCATTGCCAACAATCCATCTGTCCAGATTCCTATGGAACACCCTAAAGTTCGTAGTCTTAATCTATCGGTGAGTGCGGCTCTTGGCTTATTTGAAGCCAGGCGGCAATTAGGAATATAAATATAAAAGAAGAGAGGCTTTTTGCGACTCTCTCTTCTTTTAAGTAACTAGCGCGTCGTAAGTTGCTTTGAATCCTGCTTGCAGTAAAGCTTTAACGGCAGTTTCTTCATCTTGCACCCAGAACTGATTGCCTAAGCGAACTAACTTCGGCATATACTCAATCGCCGCAATTACAGGGATTTTATTAGAAGTATCAGGTTCATTTCTACCATAATTGGATTTGCCATAGCTAGAGTTGCCATTATTGGTATTGCTGCTATAACTGGGGTTAGGATTTAAAGCTTTTTTGAGTTGTTCCAAAACCTGCCGATCTCTTGCTTGCTCGCGAGTGAGTTCGACCCGTACCATTCGCACTGACTCAATCGGCTGCATATCATCAATAATTAATTGCGTTTGCTCGTCGCGGCGATCAATTTTTCCCCATACCATTAGGCGTTTGTCCTTTTCCATTAGATGCTTAACCTTATCAAAGGTTTTTGGGAAAACAACGGCTTCAGTACTGCCTGTTAAATCTTCGAGCTGCAAAATTGCCATGCGATCGCCTTTTTTCGTGACGACTTCTTTAATTTCCAGAATTAGCGCGATCGCGGTTACTACCTTTGTCTCTAAAGATTCGGGGATATCACAGAGATTAATCGGAGCCATTAATTTTGCTGAACGACTGACCACACTAAGCGGATGATCGGAAATATAAAAACCTAACAGTTCTTTTTCTAGGCGAAGTTTGTCTTGAGAAGAGTAGTCTTGAACGCGGGATGTAGTTGGGGCAGTATCAAAAGTTTTTGTATTACTACTTTCACCAAAGAAATCGAAGATATTACCTTGCCCTGATGCATGCTCCTTAGCGCGTCGCGAAGCCCATTCCATCGTGATCTCAAGATCATTCATTAACTGATGGCGATTTGGCTCTAGTAAATCTAATGCGCCAGTTTGAATTAATGCTTCTAATGCTTTTTTGTTTAGCGATCGCGAATCAAGACGACTACATAAATCCGCCAATGATATAAAAGCCCCCTCTTGACGTGCCTGTAGAATTGCAGAGATCGGTCCTGCACCAAGATTCTTAATCGCGGCTAAGCCAAATAGAATTTGATGTCCACGGGGCGTAAAGTCTTCACCTGAGCTATTTACATCAGGTGGAACAACAGGGATACCCATACTGCGGCAGTTTGCAATATATCGCTGTACCTTATCTTGGTCACCACTGACCGAAGTCAAAAGAGCCGCCATATATTCAACGGGATAATTCGCTTTAAGATATGCTGTTTGATAAGTTACATATCCATAGGCGACGCTATGGGACTTATTAAAGCAATTTGAAGCTATATAGCCTTTATCTAATAAAAAATTATGATCGCGCTCTAAGCCAATGTCGAAGACAGCTTGGACACCTAACGATTTGCGGCTAAGGATTTTCATTTCTATTTCCCAAAACAAAAAACCAATAGACAAAAAACGGCGCGAAGCGCCGTTTTTTGTCTATTGGTTTTTATGGTTCAAAACCTTCTAGTTCAGGCACTTCGGCTACTAAATGTACACCTTGAATATATAAAGAACGACCATATTTGCCGACATTCTCTAGGCGTAACTTACCACCTTGCTTCTTGGCTTGCACTGCCATATCAATTGCTGCACCTACGCCTCTACTGACGATTTTGGTCACTCCTTCAAAATCCAACACGATCGCTGATAATTTGCGGTCAATAAATGGTTGCACGGCTTGTCTGAAATATGGAACCGTGGTTACACTCAAAGCACCATTCAGTTTGAGAATAACTTGATCGCCATCAATCTGTTCGACGATCTTGAGTTCATCTTGTAAAAATGAGGAATGAGTCATGATTGGAGAATGGGTTTGGGGATAGACAGGAACTTACTCATACGGACTGTTGTACCTTGATTGGTAGATTCGATCTCGACCTTATCAACCAGTGCTTTGATCATATGTATACCAAAACCTCCATTTTTGACACCAATCTCGGATATCAAATCAAAATCAGGCGGCGGTACACTATCGATATCAAAACCTGATCCACGATCATGGACTTCTACAATTAGGCTGTTATGTGCCGCGAAAACTACAACTTCTACGTCAAGATCAGATGTACTGTAAAGAACCGCATTAACTAAAGCTTCCGTAAGAGCTTGTACGATATCTTGCACAGCATCAGGATCAAACCCCATTTTTGTAGCGAGTACTTCGACTGCTGCGATGGGAATGTCCTCGATTCCCTCAACGGGTGGAATTGAGATTCGCAGCTTTAAAGGCTTCTCACTCATGGGGAGTCATTCTGTAGCTTTGCTTAGCTTTGCCAGATGTAATATACCACACGTTTTTAACCTATGTTTGCAAAACCAATTAATTTTTGATAAAGCTTTTCAAAAAAATATCACAATTTCCAAATTTTTGATGTCAATTTCAACGGACAAATCTAGATGCTATTTAAGCTTGATTGAAATTAATTATTTGCCATTTCTATCTAGTCCTAATCATGATTACCCCAACTTCTGATTGCTTCTGCGATCGCAGCCATAGAGGCGGAACCAATAATTAGCAAAACACTGAGAGCATTTAATTCGGGGGTAACGCCGCCACTTCGCAGTGACGAGAAAATGGCGATCGGTAACGTGGTTGAGCCAACGCCTGCGGTAAAGTACGCAATTACAAAGTCATCCATACTGAGAATGAATGCGAGAAGACAGCCTGACAAAATCCCGGGTAAAAGCTGTGGCAACAATACGCGCAAAAAAGCTTGAACAGGCGTAGCACCCAGATCAAGCGCAGCTTCTTCGAGTTGGGGATCGATCGTGGCAAGACGACTAGAAACAACTACGGCTACATAAGCTAAGCAAAAAACGATATGGGCAATCACAATCGTGACAAGGCTAAGAGGCAGTTTAATTGCCGCAAAAAATACGAGGGTTGCCACAGCGATCGCAATGTCAGGGACGATCAAAGGTAAATAGGTAGCGCCACGATATAAGCTCTTGCCAGGAAAATAATATCGAGCTAATCCGACTGCTGTGAGCGTGCCTAATATAGCGGAGACTGATACCGCCGTTAGGGCAACACTGAGACTGTTTTTTAGAGCTGCTAGTAGGATTGGGTTCTGGAGAAACTTGGCATACCACTCCCAAGTGAACCCAGTCCATTTTGATGGGGATGGTGATCTGTTGAAGCTAAAAAGTGTCAGAACGGCGATCGGTAAGTACATGTAAAAGAATGCAAGCACCGTATACCAAGTTTGCCAGCGCTTAACAGTTGGCACATTGATTTGATTAGCCATCACTTACCACCCTGCGATCGCCATATTTAATTAGCAAAGCAATCACAATTGTTACTGCCAAAATGAGCACCATACTTAGCGCCGAGCCAAAACCTCGGTTGCTACTTGCGCCCAAAAATTGCAACTCAATAATTGATGCGATCGTACGGCTACCAGGGCCACCTAATAGTTGTGGGTTGATGTAATCGCTAAAACTACTGATCGATACTAGTGAGGCTCCCGCGATAATCCCTGAGGAAACTTGCGGAACCGTAACCTGCCAAAAAGTTTGTTTAGCATTAGCGCCAAGATCGGCTGCTGCCTCAAGTAGACGCAGATCAAGGCGTTCTAGCGAAGTATATAGAACTAAAACCATATAGGGCAAATAAGTGTAAATCATGCCGATGATCACGCCCTCAGCTTTATTCAATACATTGATCCCTGATAGTCCAATGAAATTAAGAAAAGTGTTTAGAACCCCAGTCGGTCGCAAAATTGTAATCCATGCATAGGATCTCAATAGTGATGAAGTCCATAGAGGCAAGACAAATAGAAGCAGCAAAATATTGCGCCAACGCTTGGGAGCAATCACGGCTAGCCAGTAGGCTACAGGAAAGCCCAAGATCAAACAAAATCCTGTAGTGATAACTGCATAAAGCAGCGATCGCCACACGACAACTAGATAGATAAAGTTACCACCAACGTACTCAAATACTCTCTGGTAGTTGTCTAGCCCAAACTCAGTTTTCCCAAGGGGGACAAGGCTCTGAATTAAAATAAAAACTGTTGGAACAATCAAAAATGAGATCAGCCAAAAGCCACTTGGGAACAGCAAAGCTAAAGGCTCTAGCCACTTGGGTCGCCGAACTGATTTTGCGGTGGGGTTAGGGGGAATATCTGAAGTGCTATTCACAGGCATATTTAGAAGTAAAGAACTCGTGAGTCAACGCCTTGCGATCGCAAATAGCGAGATACAGCTTCAGCTGAATCGCGACTTTGATAAGCACCTGCATGAATATAAGTACCACGTCCAGAGTTTGTCAAAAAGGCATTAGGAACATATTGACGCACTCGTGACAGCAAAAACTGATTGCTTGCAGCTGCTGGTATGGCAGCAACATAGCGAAAATTAGAATTCTGCGTGGCTTGTGGTAACTGTGGCTCGTTAGTTGCAGTATTGGTATATGAGCTAGAGCTGTAAGCAGTATTGGTTGACTGAGGCGGCAATGCGAAGCTAGTGGCTGTCGAGTTGTCGAAGGTTGTTGGGGCTAATGTTGTTGATGTTGTAGGTATAAACCCTGTCTGCGGTTGCACATAACCTGTTGTTTGTGTGTAGCCTGTCGCTTGTACTGGTTGGACATAAGTAGTAGTTGCTGGCTGCACATAACCTGTTGCTTGCTGTGTATAGCCAGTTTGGACTATTTGAGTTTGAGGTACAACTGTCTGGGTAACAACTTGCCGTGTTTCTGGTACGAGTACCTGTTGCCAACGTGGTACGAGTACCTGCTGAGTTTGTACCTGAGGAACGACAGTATTTGTGGTGATCTGCTGATATTGGTTCTGGTTATAGGAGATCGCTTGTTGAGGCGCTGAGCTAAAAACCTGAGGCTGAGAATCTACCTGAAAGCTAACTGGTTGAGGAGTTTGGCTTGATTGAATGACAACCTGTTGCGGGTTAGGTAAAGCGACCACTGAAGAATTTACTGAAGAGGTGGTCGCTTCTGAGAAAGGAACTTGGACATTAGTTTCCTTGCCGCCCGAAGCTCGAAAATATTTTTGGGCTGACAGTCCAGACTGTTGCAGAGAGATCGCTAAACTATCAGCGCTAGTCTCAGAGTTAAATGTACCTGCTTGAATTACAGGTTGATCGTTGATCTTTGTTGCAAAAGCAGTTGGAGAGACATTGCGAACCCTTTGTAACGTTGCTGCATCATTACCTGCAACAAAAATCACAAAGCGTGCCGAGGCAGATTGAGCAATCATCAAAGATGAGATCGCTACAGATCCGAGAATAATAAACCTTTTGACCCAATTCACAGCAGTACATCCTCACACTTGAATGTAATAACGGTTAAGTTTAACTCAACTAGATAAAGTGATGATTTTTCTAGTCAAAATTATTTGGTTTATTTAAGCACCTAATTCATCAAAATATGACACTCTTAAATAGATTAAGATGGGCGGCGCTTAGCGCCGCCCATCTTAATCTATTTACAGAGCCTAATACCCAAAATAATATGGAAAAAATTAAAGCTGGTTTAAATATTGCGATTTTTATCTTTTTAGCAGGTTTTATCGGCTTAGAAGTATGGACTTTAATATCACATTTCTTACCGTAAAAAAGAGACGACGCGACGCGTCGTCTCTTTTTTATGACTTTTGGGGAATACTGCGAATTTCCGAATAAAATTTGGACGATTGGACATGGCGATCGCTAACTATATTTCCTCGTAACAAAGTTGCTACTCGAAATCTTAAGTTAGGATTTCCATACCAAATCCGCTCTTCAATCACATTTTGTGCAGTAATCGTCTGAATTGTCAGAGCTTCGTCTGCACCAAGTTCATAAATACCTTTACCTTGTTTGGTCAAAATCAAACCTTTCTGTGGTGAATTCAGATTATTAGGCACAGGTACGATTAGAGCGTGACCCTTGGGCTTATTACTGCTTAGAGATTCTTCCTCCCACGACATCTTGATCGGATGGATCGCGGTATGAGGATGAATATCATGCTTTTGGCAAATTGCAACCAAATCTGGATCGTCCAGATTTAAAGCGGTAATCTCAATCACAGCACGAGCATCACTACCATTTCCCTTACTAAATTGGTGATCGCTGCGTTGCGATCGCCAGCGACCGACAAAGAGTTCGAGAAATTGATGAATATCCATTAGTGAAAAATAAACAACCTAAAAAATGGCAAGACTTACAGCAATTCCCGATCAAACGAACCACAAGAATTTTTTTTAAAGTGTTGCTTCGTAACACTTTAAAAAAATTCTTGGTTCGGGTTTGAGCGCAAAGCGCTGTAAGAGGGACGAACAAACGTTAGTTAGCTGTGACACAAATTTTATAGTAATTTGTAGTCAAAACAAAGGGGGCGCATTGCGCCCCCTTTGTTTTCTGAGTTTTAAAGAGCAACGTTTTTTGTACCTTGCTCTTTGAGTTGCGATTTAGCGACGAGGAACTAGACGTTCGTAATCGAGGTTTTGCGCAGATACTGGGGTTGAGTTAACAGGAGCTGCACTAATGCCGCGAGCCATATTCAAGAACAAAGCTGGATCGCCAGTTTTTGGTGTTCTGTCGGTAGCTGCATAGCTGCGGACAGTATTTTGCCAAATGAGTTGAGGGAAGCCCAACTTTGCGCGATGGTAAGCATCATAGCGAGGAGACTTGAGGTTGAAAGGCACTTCGCCAATTCTTTGGCTAGGTAGGACACGACGACGTTGGTAAGGAAGGATGTCATCGCCGAATGCTTCAAGATATTCATCGCTGTTGAGCAGCGCATCAATGAAACCTTCAATGCCTTTAGTCGCAACTACGATCGACCAAGCAATTTTTTCTTTTTCGCTATAAACATCACGACCCAGGACGCGCTGCACAGTTTGTTCTACAAAGCGATAGTTGCTGTTTTTGTCATAAAAACTGCTTCTATAGGTGTTAGAGAGTACTAGTCCACGCACAAATTGTCTGACTGATATATTGCCAGAACGCAATTGCGATTCTAGAGCAACTTCGCGATCAGAGGTAAAAGCATGGAAGAAAATTTGACGATAGGCAGCTTCAATCAGTTCGCCTAGATCACCACTAGAGAGTAAGTTTGCAGTGTTATAAATGCGAGGTGTGTTGTCACTACCTACTGTAAAGCCAGCAACGCGAGAATTTTGCGATGCTGGAGCGTAATTTAATAAAGGAAGAGCCACGTTTAAATCTCCAAAATATTATCGAAAAGTTATAAAAATACCTATTCCCAAACATACAATGAGTTCGGGGCTAAATAAGCTAAATATAATTACGAGAGGCTAACCTCTTGTCAATGATAGGATAGGCGAAATTAGCTAGTTCTACTTGCTTAATATAAGTTTACCTTTGCGACAGATATTTGGCTCTTCGTACGATCTAAGTCCTTGTGCAAAATAAATTACCCAAACCCTTAAAGTTCCGCCCCGCGGGGCGGAACTTTAAGGGTTTGGGTATGTAATTAATTATGTGCATCTTCTTATCTTTGAGTTCTAAAATTAAGTTATCTCAATGGTTTTTGAATATCGTAAGTTTGCCGATCGCTTCTGGACATGGAGCGATTATGAGATTGGCTATTGCGCTGAAGGATTAGATAAAAATCTAGATAAGCCTGCAATTGTTCTGATCCATGGCTTTGGGGCTTCGGTGGGGCATTGGCGCAAGAATGTCCCTGTTCTTGCCCAAGAGTTTAGAGTTTATGCGATCGATTTAATTGGTTTCGGTTCTTCGGCGCAACCTAAACCCAGTGAACTTGCTTATACGTTTGAGACTTGGGGGCAACAGGTTGCTGATTTTGTGCGCGAGGTGGTAGGCGATCGCGCCATATTAGTTGGCAATTCGATCGGTGCTGTGGTAGCAATGCAGGCGGCGATATATGCGCCTGAGTTGATCACAAAAACAGTATTAATTAATTGTTCATTGCGATTATTACAAGAGCAAAATCAATTGAATATGCCTTGGTTGAAGCGTGTTGGCGTAAAGACTGTCCAAAATATTTTGGGTAATCGCGCGATCGCAAAACTATTTTTTGATCAAGTACGAAATCCGCGATCGGTCAAGCAAATTCTTTCGCAAGCTTATTTTCATAAAGAAGCTGTGACCGATGAATTAGTTGACATATTAATTAAGCCCGCCCAAAATCCGAATGCAGTAGATGTATTTATGGCTTTTGTTCGCTACTCTCAGGGACCAAGACCAGAGGATCTCTTAGCGATTTTGCCATGTGATGCGATCGTGTTGTGGGGCGATCACGATCCTTGGGAGCCAATCGAATTGGGACGCAAGTCTTTTACAAAGTTTACCTGTGTCAAGGAATTTATTGATATTCCGAACGCGGGACATTGCCCACAGGATGAAGTGCCAGAAGTAGTTAATGATATTTTGCTAAAATTGCGATAAGTTCGAGTGTGAAACTTAAGAACCAATTTTTTGTAGCGCGGCTTTACCGCACCACAATCACAAAAGCAGAGTTTCCGCACTTCGTCCGGAAACTCTGCTTTTATTTCGCTTGTTGACGATACCAAGCGATCGTCTTATTTAAACCTTCGCGAAAATCCACCTGTGCTGTGAAACCAAAGGCTTGCTTAGCCCTTTCTACATCAAGGCAACGGCGCGGCTGCCCATTAGGCTTGTCAGTTTCCCAGACAATTTCGCCATCATATCCCATTAATTCACAAATTAAATGGATCAAATCTTTGATGGAAATTTCCAAGCCAGTACCAATATTTATTGGCTCAGACTCGTTATAAGCCTCGGATGCCATAACTATTCCCCTCGCAGCATCTTCGGAATATAAAAACTCTCTGGTCGGAGTACCATCTCCCCATACAGAAATAGTGCGATCGCCGCTTTGCTGAGCTTCATAAACTTTACGGATTAGCGCAGGAATTACATGGGAGCTACGAGGATCGAAGTTATCTTCTGGCCCATAGAGATTAACAGGCAGTAGGTAAATGCCATTAAAACCATATTGCTGACGATAAGACTGTAGCTGCACTAGTAAAGCTTTTTTAGCAACACCATAGGGAGCATTAGTAACCTCAGGATAACCATTCCACAGATCGGTTTCTTTAAATGGTACAGGCGTAAAGTTAGGATACGCACAAATTGTGCCAACACAGACAAATTTTTGAACATTTGCCTGATAGGCGGCATGAATTAATTGCACACCCATCATCAGGTTGTCATAAAAAAGTTCGGCTGGTTTTTCGCGATTAAGTCCAATACCACCAACATGAGCGGCAAGATGGATAATCAAATCCTGCCCCTGTACAACTTTTTCACAGATATCAAGCGATCGCAAATCATGCTCTTTTGATCTAGGGACGGTGATTAAATCTGGGCTAGCTCCTGCGGCGATTAGTTGCGCAATTACTTGCTTACCTAAAAAGCCTGCCCCCCCAGTCACAAGAATCTTTTGATCTTTGAATTGTAATTTTGAACGATTTTCCAACATAAAACTCCTCAATAAAAGTCCAAGCAATCTAAAATCCAAACTGGCAACTTAAAAGCCATGCTTTGCATGGCTTTTAAGTTACCAAGTCGAAGCCTGTCCAGTATTTCGCAATGTGGCAATATCTTGAGAATGTGTGCCTTTAGGATTAGGTAAGCCCAATGCTTCTAAATCTGCATCCACCATTAGCTCCACCAAAGCCTTGAAGGTAACTTTCGGCTCCCAACCCAGCTTTTGTTTAGCCTTAGAACAGTCGCCCAATAACAAATCAACTTCAGCAGGACGGAAATAACGCGGATCGATCTCTACATAGTCGTCCCATTTGAGATTAACGTAAGCAAAAGCTGCTTCCAGAAATTCTCTTACTGAATGGGTTTCACCTGTGGAAATCACATAATCATCAGGCTTTTCCTGCTGCAACATTAACCACATAGCCTCAACATAGTCTTTGGCATAGCCCCAGTCTCTTTTGGAATCCAGATTTCCTAAGTACAGTTTTTTCTGCTGATTAGCAACAATGCGGGCGATCGCTCTGGTGATTTTCCTTGTGACAAAGGTTTCGCCTCGGCGCGGTGACTCATGGTTAAATAAAATGCCATTACAAGCAAATAGTCCATAGGACTCACGGTAATTAATCGTTTGCCAATGGGCATAGACTTTGGCACAAGCATAGGGACTTCGCGGATAAAAGGGCGTATCTTCATTTTGGGGTACTGCTTGAACCAATCCATACATCTCCGATGAGCCTGCTTGATAGAAACGAATTTCGCGATCGTTGCGTTGATGGTAATCTCGCAATGCTTCTAACAGTCGCAATGTTCCCATGCCCACTGCGTCAACTGTATATTCTGGTGAGTCAAAACTAACGCGCACATGAGACTGAGCGCCAAGATTAAACACTTCATGAGGTCGAACTGCTTCTAAAATACGTCCTAAAGTAGTGCCATCGGTCAAATCGCCGTAGTGCAGAAATAACTTGGTCTCTGGCAGGTGCGGATCTTGATACATATGATCTAGGCGATCGGTATTGATGGTCGAAGTGCGTCGAATGATGCCATGCACTTCATACCCTTTTGCTAGTAGTAGTTCCGATAGATAAGATCCATCTTGACCTGTGATACCTGTGATTAAGGCGCGTTTAGATTTACTCATGAAGTATGGTTTATAAGGACTTGATAAGATTTTATAGCAATGACTAGCGCAACCCAGAAAAGAGAAGAGGCTGAGTAGGGCTATTTTCTCTTTTATGAGCATTTACTCCTTTCCCAGTGAAGAATTAGTGGTGCGAGGCGAAGCCTCGCACCACTAATTCTTCACTTTACAACGTCTATTCTTTCGGTGGGAAGGGAGTATCATCAATCAACATTTGTTCAAATTCTTGAGCAGGTAATGGGGGACTAAATAAATAGCCTTGAAACTGATCGCAGCCATGCTCTTTTAAAAATTGCATCTGCTCAGCAGTCTCAACACCTTCAGCAATAACTTTCAATGACAAACTATGGGCAAGATCGATGATAGCTAGGGAGATCGTCGCATCATGGCGATCGGTCGTAATGTCTTGGATAAAACAGCGATCGATCTTAAGTATATTGACTGGGAAATGCTTAAGGTAGCTTAAAGACGAATAGCCTGTACCAAAATCATCGATCGCTACTTTTACGCCTATTTCCTGCAATTGTGATAGCACCTGAATCGTATATTCGGCATTTTGCATAATGATACCTTCAGTAAGTTCGAGTTCTAAATGGTCTGGCTCTGTATTAGTTTCTTGTAAAATCTTTCTAACAAATTCAATCAGATTAGTGTCTGGACGAAAATGCTGACCAGATAGATTGACGGCAATAAATCCATAATTTATGCCAGACTCTCGCCACGATCGCATTTGGTCACAGACCGAATATAGAATTACCTCACTCAAACGCAGGATTAGTCCTGTTTGTTCAGCAACGGGGATAAATTTGCTCGGCATAATCAGCCCTAAGTCAGGATGTTGCCATCTGGCAAGCGCTTCAGCCCCGACTATTTTACCTGATTTAAGATTGACTAAAGGCTGATAAAAAACCCGAATCTCATTGCGATCGATGGCGCGGTGGAGGCTGTTTGCTAACGCCATATATTCTGAAGATTGGACATTCAGATCGGGGCTATAGAGCTTATAGCTATTCCTATTATGGGTTTTGGCATAATACATTGCTAATTCAGCATTTTTGATTAATCCTTCCACCTCTTGATGATCTTCAGGAAAAATGGTGATGCCAATACTACTAGTAATGAAAACCTCATGCCCATATAGATGATAAGGACGACTTAACAAATCTAAAATTTTCTGGGTTTCAAGTTTGATGCTGAGCGTATCTGTGATACCAGAAATGAACAATGCAAATTCATCACCTTGGATGCGAGCCACCATATCGCATGGTGCTGTGTAGCGCTTTAGTCGCTCGGCGATCGCGATAAACAATTGATCGCCAATATCATTACCAAGAGTGTTGTTAATGATATTGAAATTGTCCATATCCAGAAATAACAAAGCTAGAGATTTGTTATTAATCTTGGCGTGTAATACAGCTTGGGTTAATGATTCATGAAAAAGGATTCGATTTGGTAATTGCGTCAACTCATCATGATGAGATAAATATTCAAATCTTTCACCTACAGCTTTAATCTCATCATAGTAATGATCTTTAACTGAGTTGTACTTTTGCAGCCGCGAGGCGATCGCACCCAATAATTCCGCAGAGGTAAATGGCTTAGTCAGATAGTCATCTGCACCTAGTTGCATGGCTTGACGCATATCCGCTTTTTCCGTCATTGCCGTCAAAAATATAAACGGGATCATTGATGTTTTGGGTTCTTGACGTAGTGCAATTAGAGTTCCGAAGCCATCCAGTTCTGGCATGGCTATGTCGCAAATAATCAAATTCGGTAAATAGGTTTTAGCTATTTGGACACCAACGACTCCATTCTCAGCGCCCAGTACATCAAACCCTTCGTATGAAAGCGTCTCCATGATCTCTTCGCGTAGCGCTTCTACATCTTCGATGACTAGAATCGTTGTCATAATTTAGTTTGTTCCGTTATAAAGTGAATAATTAGTGGTGCGCGGCTACGCCGCGCACCACTAATTATTCACTGGTAAGGGCGTAAGGAAGTTTCACCTTTACAGTTGTGCCTTTATTTTCAACACTAGTAAGTTGAATTGTGCCACCAAGGATGTCCACTGAATTCTTGATAATTGCCATCCCCAATCCAGTCCCTACGATCATACCAACATTTTGAGCGCGATAAAAATGATCAAAAATCTTTTCTTGATCAATTAAAGGAATGCCAATTCCCTGATCTTTAAACTCTAATAAAATTTGTGGGATGCGATCGCTAGTTAGCGAAATCGCAAAATAAACCTCACTAGTATTTGGAGAATATTTAATGGCATTTGATAATAAATTAGAAATAATTTGCCTAAAGAATTTAGTATCTATTGATATCTTTGCAGGGGCATTAATATTTTTGAATATAACTTGATGCTTGCCATTGCCTATTAACTTAGTTTGTTCGATAATTTCTAGACAGAAATCTTCGAGATTAATTTTTTCTGGCTGTAAATCAAATCTACCAGATTCAGTTTTGCCAATGATTAATACTTCTTCCAACAAATTAGTCATTCCTTTAACTTCACGTTGGATTTTATCAATTCTCTCTAGTTTTTTCTCGTCTGACATTTTATGTCCATAGTTTCGCAGCAGATCGCTTGCTGTCTGGATTGTTGCTAGTGGCGTACGAAATTCATGGGAAGCTCTGGAAATAAATTGTGATTTTAGCTCGTTGAGTTCTTTCTCTCTGAGCAAGGCTCTTTCTAGTTGGCTGAGGCTTTGCTCTAGTTGCTGGGTGCGATCGGCAACTTGACGCTCTAGATTTTTATTAAGCTCTTGAACTCGTTCAAATAATTTTACTTGTTGAATAGCGATCGCCACATGATTAGCCAATTGTTTCAGCAGATCGATCTCAAATTCTTCCCACTGTCGCGGTTCAATACATTGATGGGCAATTAATAATCCCCATAACGTATCTCCAAAAGAAATAGCGACTACAATATTAGCCTTTACTTGAAAACATTGTAAAAGATCTTTATGGCAAGGGCTTAAATCTGCAAGTTCAACATCATTGATACTAGATATGGCTCTGTCTTGATATTTTTGTACATAATCCTGATTAAAACATGCATCATCAATTGTTTTCCCAAGAATTGACAACACAGGATTATTAACAGCTTCTACAACAAATGTACCACTCCAATCTTGTTGAAACTGATAAATAACCACTCGATCAATACGTAATAGTTCTTGAGCCTCTTTAACAGTAATTGCTAGTATTTGATTGAGATTGAGTTCACATTGAATTTTAAGTAAAATTGCATTTAACAAACGTTCTCTTTCATTTTGATAACGCAGTTGGGTCTCGACTTTTTTACGCTCGGTAATGTCATAATAACTACTTAAATACATCCGTTTACCTTTGTATGCTATTAGTCTTGTAGAAACTAAGACATCTTTAAATGTGCCATCACGATGACAAAGGCGGGTCTCGACAGTCATCGCTTGACCAGTTTCATGTAGCTGTTGCAATCTTTGCAAAGCCTTGTCATGTTCAGATCGATCTGGATATAGAAAGTTTGCAAAATCTTGACTAGCATTGGCTTCCGCTAACGTATACCCTGTAAGACTTTCCATTCCAGCATTGAAAATCGAAAAATAGCCAGAATCATCACTAAAAGTAATTCCTTCTTTGATCGATGTCAAAACAGTACGCAAGCGCTCTTCACTTTTGAGCAATCGTTGATTTGATTTTACTTGGTCGGTAATGTCGGTTTGAATACCAATATAGTTAGTAAGTTCGCCATGATCATTAAAGACTGGTGCAACGTACAAATCATTCCAAAATGGCGTGCCATCTTTGCGATAGTTGAGCAGCACTGCATGACATTCTCGTTTTTCTTGAATTGCTTTGCGTAACTCCCAAAGCCCAATCTGATTGCGATCGCCGCCTTGCAAAAATCGACAGTCACGACCAAGCACTTCCGCAGCACTGTAACCTGTAATCCGCTCGAAACTAGGATTAACATAAATCATCGGATTATTTGGCTGAGTAGCATCGGTAATCACAATCCCATTAGAACTTGCAGCGATCGCTCGTTCACGCAATTGGAGAGACTCTTCCACCCGCTTACGTTCTGAGATATCTCGCAATGAAGCAACCACATAAACTCTACGATCTTCGTCGATTGTTTCAGATACGCGCATTTCTGCCGAGGTGGTACTACCTCGGCGATTGAGAATATCAATATCTGTGCTTTCCCCCACTACCACGGGAAGCCCAAAGGTTTCACCGACAATCTCTTCGGATTTGCACCCAAATAGGTTTTCGGCTGATTGATTCACATAACGCACCACACCTTCATGATCAACCACCACAAAAGCATCAGAAACTTCACTAACTAAATGACTGAATTTTTTTTGATTAAAATCTTTAAATTGGGATTTTGATAGCGATCGGTTAGTGACATCTTGGCAAGTACCAACTATCTGTTGTGAATGATCGTTACTATCAGTCTTTAGGGATAGCGAAATCGATAGTATCCGATTTGTTGCCAAATCAAGTGTTTCTTCAAACTCAACAAGTTGTTGAGTTTGCAAGCATTGACTGACATGCTTATTCAATAACTGAGCAAATTCTAAGGGTAAACATTCTTTTGGCTGTAAGCCAACTAGATCAACTGTTTGATCGCTGCTACGTTCCCCAAAAACAAGATGTACAAACGCAAGATTTGCGATCGCAAATCGCAGCATAAATTCTTGATCATTTTCAATTAGATCTGCTACTTGCGTATTTGCTTCAACCGTCAAAACAAAAATTCCGCATTGAATATGATCTAGGATATTTTGCATAATCGCCAAATCCTTTATCAAATGTCGAAGCTATTATTGAGCCATAAAGCTCAATAATAATTTAGATCGCTATGTATTCACATTAATTATTTATGAATTTAACACTCTCAGTTCCTTCTATCGGTTGTGCTAGTTGTATTGAAACTATTGCCAAAGCAATCCAATCTGTCGATGCATCGGCAGCAGTTACTGGCGACGTAACAACTAAGTCTTTGGATATCGAAAGCCAATTACCTGAAGCCAAAATTCGCGAACTAATAGCGATCGCAGGACACAAAGTATCTTAAGAATAGATGCTGTGATTTTCGCGGCATCTATATCTTAAATATCGCAATACTCGCCTTTAGGTGCATTAAAATCACCTGACTTTCCACCACTCTTGTGGATCAGCCTTGTATTCGAGATGATCATCGTCTTTTCGAGGGACTTTGCCATGTCGTAAAGGGTTAAAGCCGCGATCGTGGCAGCGGTCATGGCTTCCATTTCCACGCCAGTTTCAGATTTGGTTTTGACCTCCGCCTCAATTTGATAGCCAGGGATATTTTCGTCTAGCAAAATCTTGACATCGACACTAGTGAGATTAAGCGGATGACACATGGGGATCAAGTTAGCTGTTTGTTTCGCTGCCATAATCCCTGCTAGTCTTGCTGTCCCTAATACATCTCCCTTTGGCACATTTCCCGCTTGGATGGCATCCAATGTTGTTGTTTTCATAGATATCTCGCAAACAGCGATCGCCCGTCTCACCGTTTGCGGTTTATGAGTCACATCCACCATCTGAGCATTACCACTTTGATCAAGATGAGCGAGTGACTGAAGAATATCCGTATCCATAAAAAACTTTGCCGAAATTAGCTCAATAATATAAAAACAAAACAAGGTTACGAAATTAATGCAAACCCAAATTTGTAAGGTTGCGCCCCTGCGGGGCGCAACCTTACAAATTTGGGTAATTTATTTTGTACAAGTACCTACAAAAGTTTACCCGAATTATGACTGAGACTGTAAATATTGAGATTTATGCCGATAATCTTGGTGTTACTCAAGCGATCGCGACTCAACTTGCTGAGCTTGTCACCGCAGGCACAATTATTCTGCTCGAAGGCAATCTTGGTAGTGGCAAAACCACATTTATGCAAGCCTTTGGCAGCGCACTCGGCATTAGCACCACAATTACTAGTCCAACATTTACGCTAATTGATGAATACACTGAAGGTCGCTTGCCACTTTATCACATCGATCTTTATCGCCTAGAGCCATCTCAAGTCCCCAGCTTACATTTAGAAGAATATTGGCGCGGTAGAGATTTTCCTCTCGGCGTAGTGGCGATCGAGTGGGCAAGTAAACTGCTTAACATCCCGCCAAACCATCTCAAGATTAATCTCTCAGTACCAATGCGATCGTCTTATAAACAATCCCCAAATTTTGAACTAGCTCCAGACAAAGACGAAGAACTTCTAGTTGATTTACCTGAAGAACGCTTAATTCAACTAATAGCTCAAGGTTCATCTCATGTTGAGATGCTTAGACAGTACAAGAACTAGTAATTTTCAGCGCCGTATGCGCTGAAAATTACTAGTTTTTATCTTGAGATCCTGATTCATCAGGAATCTCACCATTGCTCTTTACTTCATCTTGAAACCCACGTAACGCCTGTCCCACACTTCGACCAATTTCAGGGATTCGCTTTGCCCCAAAAATTGCCACACCCACAAGCGAAATCACAATTACCTCTGGCCAGCCAATTCCAAACATTTATCTTAGATCTCCTCAAACGTATCTGAATATGATTGGCACAATTAAATATAAAACCCCAAGATGTGTACCGCCCGCTGCGCGGGCGGTACACATCTTGGCTCTGTTTTTTTAATTATGCCGTGGTACTTATTGTCTCAGCAAGTATAAGCTAACTGAACTTTCCGAGTGTATTCAAAAGCAGTAAGCTATAAAGAATTTACAAGTAAATCTAACAAGTACTAAAAAATAATGGACTCAACCATTACTTGGACACTTGGCAGCACCGAACCTGATGCTGAAGCCAATCTTGCCTGTATCTCCCAATGGTGGACATCCCTAGCGGGGCAAGAAATCATCTGGCAACAACGCCCCTTAACCGAGAATAGCGATCGCAATGAGATCGACTGGAACAAACAGGCTCTCGACGAAACTTTTGCGATTCAAACACCAAGCCTACGTGGCATAACTCTCTATTGGTATAAGCCCAATAGCCCAGACGAACGCAATATCTCAGTCGGATATCTCCAACTCAATCTATTTAACCAACAGCTAGACATTCTTCCATCGTCAGGGCGAAGCTATCAAATCCGCATTACCCTTCCTAAGATCATCTACCAAAAGATTCAAGTTACCGATCCGCAGTTTGGTAGCGTGATCCAACCCAATGGTGATGCTGTATTACTATTTCGTGACGAAACCCAACGCTTAGAAATTCAAATTGACTTAAGCGCTGTAAATGTCGATCTACTTAAGCAAAAGCTAAGTAAGCTATAAACATTAATAAAGTAAGGAATATTTTCACGGAATCTAGCCTATGATTTGTGCATATTTGGCAAATAAACTTGGCTAAGGGTAAATCTATGACACATCAAGAACTCCCCCCTCCGATTAGTCCTCGTCAGATGGATATGCTTCGTGCAGTAGCAGCAATGGCTTGGGCTGATGGCAAGCTTGAGCCTGATGAAATTCGGCTGATGCTTGATGAATTTGCAATGTTATTCGCCAAAACTGAAAAAGAGCGTAGCGATCTAAAAACTCGTCTTAAAGATTACCTAGGGCAAAATATTCCTCTTGAAGAAGTTGTCCCAAACATCAAAAGTGTTGAAGATCGCAAAATGACTCTCAGACTTGGCTATCAAGTGATCCAAGCTAGTCGACGCAGTCCAGATGAACCAATGATCAATCTTGATGAAGCCGCAGCTTATCAAAGGCTAGTCAGAATTTTAGATTTGCCTCCAGACGTTGTAGCTGATATTGAAGCCTCGATCGTTCCTAACGAAGACTCTTATCCCAACGGAATTATTAAATCTTTGGCATCAAGGCTACATAAATTACTTGGAAATGCAAATTAAGCCAGCTAAACATTGCAATTCTCATTATAAAAATTGGTTTTGATGAAAGTCCGCCGATGGCGGACTTTCATCAAAACCAATTTTGGGGTTTCTTAAATTGTAAATCGCTGTAGGTTTGGGTTCTAAAATAACTAAGTCATTGTGCTGATGGTAATACCTATCGCCACAAACTCGGATAGAGTGATTACTTACAACAAAATCTTTAAGAAATACGAGCAGCCACTATGCGGGATGGAACTGATCTTCAGCAAAAAATTATGTCTGCCCCATTTTTTGTGGGGTTACCTGATGAAGCCGTAATTAGGGCAACAGCCCATATGGTCACGCGCAGCCATCCAGCCGATCAAGTGATTTTGTTAGAAAATGATTGGGGCAACTCAGTTTACTTCATCTTGGAAGGCTGGGCAAAAATTCGCACCTATAACCTCGATGGCAAAGAAATCACCCTAAATATCCTAGGCTTTGGCGAGATGTTTGGAGAAATGGCTCCACTTGATCAAGTACCCAGATCGACCGACGTAATTACACTTACGCCGACAACTATAGGTAGTCTCCCAGCTTCAGATTTTGTCCATCTGCTTGAAACAGAGCCAATCGCAGGTATCCATTTGGCAAGACTAATGGCAAAGCGCTTACGTCAAGTTAATCGACGTTTACGCTTACGGGAGGCTGATAGTACTTCTCGTGTTGCCGATGTCCTGCTTTTTCTAGCCGAAGGACAAGGGACAAAAGTCAGTGGTGGTCTAGAAATTCCTAATTTACCCCATCGTGAGCTTAGTAGTCTAAGTGGGTTAGCAAGAGAGACAGTCACTCGTGTATTGGGCAAATTAGAACGTAAAAATTTAATTCAGCGTATTCCCGATCGCGATGTGCTGTGCATACTCAACCCTGAAGGCTTAGAATCTTTGATGGTTTAAATCAAAAGGTGTTGCTTTGCGTCACCTTTTGATCTGTTATTATTAGGCTCGTTATTTGGTAGGTAAGAAGTATAAATGCTGAATCCAGTTGATTTCAGCGGTAGACCGTTTCATTTTGTGGGTATTGGCGGGATCGGGATGTCTGCGATCGCCTATATTTTAGCTAAGCAAGGATTTACGGTATCTGGCTCGGATCTTAGTAGAAATCCCATCACTCAAAAACTACAGACTCTGGGTGTAAATATTTTTCAAGGGCATCATGCAGACAACATCAATCTAGAAAATGCACCTCAGGTTGTATGTTCTACAGCTATCAATCAACAAAACCCTGAGTTTCAGGTAGCTCTGGCAAACGGCTTACCAATTTTGCATCGTTCGGATTTATTAGCAGCATTGATCGAACAATTTCAGGCGATCTCGGTTGCTGGTACTCACGGCAAAACAACAACTAGTAGCTTAGTCGGCTTTTTATTGCTCAAAGCAGGACTCGACCCCAGTATTATCATTGGCGGTGAAGTAAGCGCTTGGCAGGGAAATGCGCGTTTGGGGCAAGGCAAATATCTAGTTGCTGAAGCCGATGAGTCCGATGGCACTTTAGTGAAATTCTTATCGCATATTGGCATTATTACCAATATTGAGCTAGACCACCCTGATCACTATCACAACCTTGAACAGGTAGTTGAAATCTTCCAGACTTTTGCAAAACGTTGTGAAATTGTAGTTGGCTGCATTGATTGTCCAACAGTGAAGGAGTTTATTCACTCTGATATTACCTATAGTTTGAACGAACCGACCGCAGACTATATGGTGTCGGAAGTGAATTACACTCCTTCAGATACACAAGCGTTAGTCATCGAACGTGGCAAAACTTTAGGTCGAATTTCAGTAGGCTTGCTAGGTAAACATAATCTCAGCAATGTTCTTGCTGCGATCGCAGTAGCACGTTATGTTGGTGTTGAGTGGCAAGCGATCGCCGATGCTTTACCTGATTTTGTTGGTGCTAGCCGCCGCTTTGAGATTAAAGGCGTGCAGAACGGGATTACTTTTGTTGATGACTATGCCCATCATCCTAGCGAAATTATCGCGACCCTTGCTTCGGCAAGACAACAAAATACGACTAGTCGTGTAGTCGCGATTTTTCAGCCACACCGCTACAGTCGCACCCATAGATTCTTATCAGAATTTAGTCATTCCTTTACCGATGCCGACATGGTGATTGTCACCGATATCTACGCAGCCAGTGAACTCAATGATGGCAAGATTACAGGCTTGCAAGTTTCTGAAGCGATCGCCTCGGTACAAGATCAAGTGCATTATTTGCCAACCCTCAAAGATGTCCAATCATTCTTAGTGAAAAATTTGCAGTCTGGGGATCTAGCTGTATTTCTCGGTGCGGGCAATCTCAATCAGGCGATCGCACCAACCATCCAAGAATTAACCACTTAACAATTTTTTTGTGGCAATGCTTCGCCTTGCCACAAAAAAATTTCTTCTTGATTGAATTAATTAATCCAATGTCACTCGATCTTCAAATCCAAAACCCAATTCGCTCAAATGTGTCTCTTGCAGGGCTAACTTCGATGCGAGTTGGTGGTTTGGCTGAGTACTTCATTTCGCCTCGCTCATCCACAGAGCTAGGCGAAAGTCTTGCATGGGCAAGAGATCGCTATTTACCAATCACAATCATTGGTGCAGGTAGCAATCTCTTAATCAGTGATCAAGGCTTAGCAGGTTTAGTTATTTGCACAAGACATCTACGTAGCATTGAGTTTGACGAACAATCTGGACAAGTCACCGCCGCCGCAGGCGAACCTGTGGCTCGTTTAGCAATGCAAATCGCTAGCCATGGTTGGTCTGGCTTTGAATGGGCGGTTGGTATTCCAGGGACTGTAGGTGGATTGGTTGTAATGAATGCTGGAGCACAGGGTGGCTGTGCGGCTGATTGTGTTGCTTCAGTGCAGACTGTAACCCTAGCTGGCCAAACTCATCTAATCTATCCTCAAGACCTGAATTTCAGCTATCGAACCTCGTCTCTTCAAGAATCATCAAACCTAGTTACAGGTGCAACTTTTAAGTTTCAGACTGGGGGCAATCCAGAAGCGATCGCTGCGGATACTGAGGCAAAACTTAAAGTAAGACATACTACACAGCCCTATCACTTGCCCAACTGCGGCAGTGTTTTTCGTAATCCTTTGCCTCAATTTGCTGCAAAACTAATTCAAGACGCAGGCTTGAAGGGCTATCAAATCGGCAATGCTCAAGTCTCAGAGCTACATGCCAACTTCATCGTCAATCTGGGTCATGCAAAAGCTAGTGATATTTGCAGTCTCATCCAACACATTAAAACTGTAATCAGCGATCGCTATGGTGTGGTACTGGAAACCGAAGTTAAGATGATCGGGCATTTCTAACCACTTAGGGCTTGTCAGCGCTCGCATTTATCTATAGATAGATTTAAGATTTAAGTATTTACATTACTCAATACTTCCACTAATCTATTTACATAAGCGAAAGCTTACATATAAATTTTTTCATCTTAATTCATTCCCAAAAGGATTATTTGCAATTATGACAACAGCAGTACAAAGACGCGAAAGCGCTTCACTGTGGGATCAGTTCTGCAACTGGATCACTAGCACCGAAAACCGCCTCTATGTGGGTTGGTTCGGCGTAATCATGATCCCTTGCTTACTATCAGCCACAATTTGTTTCGTAATCGCCTTCGTAGGCGCTCCTCCAGTTGACATTGACGGAATCCGCGAACCAGTTGCAGGCAGCTTGTTCTTCGGTAACAACATGATCTCTGGCGCAGTTGTTCCTTCCTCGAACGCGATTGGCTTGCACTTTTACCCCATTTGGGAAGCAGACAGCCTTGACGAATGGCTATATAACGGTGGCCCTTACCAATTGGTAGTATTCCACTTCCTCATCGGCATATTCTGCTACATGGGACGTGAATGGGAACTTTCCTACCGCCTCGGTATGCGTCCTTGGATCGCAGTTGCTTATTCTGCACCCGTTGCAGCAGCAACCGCAGTATTCTTGATCTACCCAATCGGACAAGGTTCATTCTCTGACGGTATGCCTTTGGGTATCTCTGGTACTTTCAACTTCATGATCGTATTCCAAGCAGAACACAATATCTTGATGCATCCTTTCCACATGTTGGGAGTAGCAGGTGTGTTCGGTGGTTCATTGTTCAGTGCCATGCACGGTTCACTCGTAACTTCCAGCTTGATTCGTGAAACAACCGAAAACGAAAGCCAAAATGCTGGTTACAAATTCGGACAAGAAGAAGAAACCTACAACATCGTTGCAGCCCACGGCTACTTCGGTCGCTTGATCTTCCAATACGCATCTTTCAACAACAGCCGTTCCTTGCACTTCTTCTTGGCTCTATGGCCAGTAGTCGGCATTTGGTTTACATCTTTGGGTGTAAGCACCATGGCATTTAACTTGAACGGTTTCAACTTCAACCAATCGATTTCTGATAGCCAAGGTCGTGTCGTACCATCTTGGGCTGACGTAATCAACCGCGCAAACTTGGGTATGGAAGTAATGCACGAGCGCAATGCTCACAACTTCCCTCTCGATTTGGCTGCTGTTGATGTAGCTCCTGTAGCTATGGCTGCTCCTGCTATCAACGGTTAATTCCTATCGATGGTCTAAACCAATAAAAAAGCTCCCCGAAAGGGGAGCTTTTTTATTCATTGTATATGTGCACCATTTATTTTCAATACGTTTATAGAACCCATTTGAGATCTCGCACTTATACTGCAAGCCTTTTGGCGTTAAGGTTCATTGGTTTTAGTGCCCGACCACCCATGATCCTATTAAATCGTTAAATTACCGAATTAACGTTTGTCTGAAAGCTATATGTTTCGTCCACAAAGATCTCACCTATATAGTTTTACAGCAGTGTTCGATCAAACCTTCCACAAGAAGGGTCGCAGGGCTAAGTCCTGCAATGGGTTTTATATTCTTATTTGTGGCGGCGTTGAAAGCAAATTGCTGTAGGAAAAAAGACAAAACCTAAAAGAGAGTTGCGGCGCT
>NZ_BBJB01000113.1 GCF_016584665.1 Pseudanabaena sp. lw0831 | reverse complement strand
CCGCAACTCTCTTTTAGGTTTTATATCTTAACTTGAGTGACTACAGCTATAGTAAATAGGGCTTGCTGAAAAAGTCTACAGAGCGAATTTAAAGGCAATACAGCTTTAAAAATAGTATTCTGTCGCATATTTCCAAAATTTACCCAGCGATTTTCCACGGAAGTGCAAGGGTTTTGAGCCTCTAGACGCTATAACCTTGCACTTGTTATGGCAAAAAAGCTTAAAGTCCTTATGTAGCGAGCTTTTGTACTTTTTCAGGAAGCCCTAAATACTTTCAGGAATTTGTATAAATCAACTCGAACTAACACTCACGATAAAAAAGCAACGCCATTCCTATTCGGGAATGGCGTTGCTTTTTTACATTAAGCTTCACTACAATTTTTTAGAATCTATAGCAAAAGATCGGAGTTCAAAGTTACTGCTAGGTCAGTATTGGGATTGACAGAAGCAAGGGTGACACTATTACGACCTAAAAATAGACCGATCAATGCGGCAACACCAGCACCACCAAGTACTTCCTCAGTAGCGATCGCGCGATCGCCTGTTACCGCAGAGATCGCAGCAGCAGCAGCAGCACCAAGGGCAGCATTTTGCAGAAGTCCCCCAACGTTTACGCCTTTATCAACTTTCTCGGTTGTAGTAACAACTTTAGAAGTTGCATTGATCGCTTTTCTCTGACCATTGGCAAACACAAGTTCGCTGGCAAAAAACTGTGCACCACCAGATACAGTTCGCAATTCACCCACAACTTGAGTACCAGCAGGTATCAAAATGGTGCCCTGGGAATTAGCAATATTTTGTGACACATTGAGCACAAGAGGAACTTTTTCATCAGGCCCAAGCAAAATCTTGTCTTTGGAATACTGCACAGCGATTACATTGCCTGCGGGAATTCTGACTTGGTTTTGCACTGGAGGAGTCGTAGTTGTCTGCCCCACTATGTAAGGAGAAGCGATCGCATTGGCTTGTCCTGAGCGCACCAAAGATTGATAGATAAACGCGGCAACTTCTGCTCTAGTTGCTGTTTGATTAGGGTTTAGGAACTGCACATTGGGATAATTAACCACCAATCGATTCTCAGTAGCTGCCGCTACGCTATTTCTAGCATAGTTAGGGATGCCAGAAGCATCAGCATAGGTTTGGAGAATTGTTTCAGGCGATTGACTAGCAGAATAATTTAAGCCATTAGCAAGGGAAACTAAAACCTGTACACGAGGAATATTTTGGGTAGGTTCAAAAACATTGCCTGGGTAGCCAGACATAAAACCAGTTGTGTATGAAGTTTGAATGGCAGAAGCTGCCCAATAACTTGAAGCAACATCAACAAAAGTGACACCACCTCGAATAGGCGCTTTGTTTACTGCTTTGCTAAGCATCGCTGCAAATTGCGCTCTAGTTACTGGATCGTTTGGACGAAATCCCCCATCAGGAAAGCCTTTGATAATATCTCTAGAGGCTAACTCTTGAATAAAAGTCTGCGCCCAATAACCTGTAGGCACATCATTAAACGTGGTCTGAGCAAATGCAGAGGTTGCGCTGAATAAAGGAATTGCAGAGCTACCAATAAAGCTAACAGCAACAAGTAATGCAGTGCTATAACGTCTAGTTTGATTTGTCATTTTGAGTTTTTCTCCTATACATATTTATGTATATTTGCGAATGACTGTATATCTAAACTAAATGTTCCTAAAAGTTTGTGGGATATAGCAATGTCATATTCAAAATGTTTGCGCAACTTGTGTTTGTAAAAACAATAAGTTATACAAATCAAACATTAAGGTTCGTTAAATTAAGGTTTGATTCATTAAGTTAATTAAATAAATCAAGCAAATCAAACATTTAATTTATTTGGTAAATTTTTAAAAATGCATCAAATAATAATTTGCATAAAATCTGATGAATATAGCAAACCATTTAATCTCACAAATGAATTTTGATGTCTCAACGGATGCGGGAGCTATATCAACAACATAGTGAGGGCTTTGCCTCTCTCTTTGTTTTCTGGGTTAAGCAATATAGAGATTGCTATATGATGGATATAAATAGCTTGAAGCCCTGACAGTAAGCCTTGACTAAGTTTCAATTTGACTCTATTCCCGATGCTCTTAATGACCTCAAATCTGGTCGTCTCATTGTCGTTGTCGATGATGAAAACCGTGAAAACGAAGGCGATCTGATTGGGGCAGCCCAATTTGCCACCCCTGAAATGGTTAATTTTATGGCGGTGAAAGCGCGAGGTCTGATCTGTCTAGCGATGACAGGCGATCGCCTTGATCGCCTAGATCTGCCACTGATGGTTGATCGCAATACTGATAGTCAGCAAACCGCCTTCACCGTCAGCATTGATGCGGTAGAAGGTACATCAACAGGAATTTCGGCAGAGGATCGATCTCGTACAATTCAAGCGGCGATTAACCCCAATACACGCCCTAACGATCTGCGCCGTCCTGGACACATTTTCCCTCTCAGGGCAAAGGATGGCGGCGTACTCAAGCGCGCTGGACATACTGAAGCAGCGGTGGATCTGGCGCAAATGTCAGGACTATATCCCGCAGGGGTGATTTGCGAGATCCAAAATGATGATGGCTCAATGGCGCGTCTGCCTGAACTAATTGAATATGCAAAGTTGCATAACCTGAAATTAATTAGCATTGCCGACTTGATTAGTTATCGTCTGGCGCACGATCGCTTTGTGCAGAGAGAAGCGATCGCAAATTTACCATCGTTATTTGGCGACTTTAAAGTTTATGCCTATTGCAATACCCTCGACAATACGGAGCATCTTGCGATCGTTAAAGGCGATCTCCACGACTTTCCTGAACATGAAGTTTTGGTGCGCGTACATTCTGAATGTCTGACAGGCGACGCGCTTGGCTCTCTCCGTTGTGATTGTCGGGGACAGTTGCAAAGTGCTTTAAAAATGATCGAGTTTGCCAATTGGGGCGTAGTCGTTTATTTGCGACAAGAAGGGCGTGGCATCGGGCTAATTAATAAAATCAAAGCCTATAACCTTCAAGATGGCGGATTAGATACGGTCGAAGCTAACGAAAAGCTAGGATTTGGGGCTGATCTGCGTACTTATGGAGTTGGGGCGCAAATTTTACACGATCTAGGCATTAAGAAAATGCGCTTAATTACTAATAACCCTCGCAAACTAGCGGGACTTAAAGGGTTTGATATTGAAGTTGTTGGGCGATTGCCTTTACTCATTGAAACCAATGAGCATAATTTACGCTATCTCGAAACCAAGGCGGAAAAGCTAGGGCATTTGCTCTTGAAGACTAAACTCATCACCCTTGGGATTCGCTGGACCGATCATAAACCACCTGAATGGTTCGATCAATTACGGGAAGTTACTTCAGCTAACGATCTATTACTACAAGAGGAAACCTCTATAGCTTTTGCGAGTTTATTTGCCAATGCTGATACGCAAGATCCAAACCTATTAGCAAAAGAGTTTTCCAACAAGCTCTCGATTGTCCATTTAGGATTTGATCGCTCCAATGAAATTTCTAATGATTGGTATGAACAACCAAATCATCCCTATCGTCAGGCGATCGTGTGCGTATTCAAACATTTAAAACAATGGGAACAGGTTGCGACCTTTAGATTTTGCGTGGCGATCAATGATGATGATTTGCCTGAAAATTTTGTAGAAACAATCAACTTAGGTTTAGCGTGGCACACGCCTTGGTTGGAAGATCGGATGTATGAGTGGTTTAACTTTTTCCTCCGCGACGGCGACGATCTTGCCATTCTAGATAAGTGAGATAGCCAACGCCACTAGTGGCGATCGCCATTAGTACAATGGCAGACCAGAAGAAGGTATTGAGAAGAACGGTTTCTGACATAAAACTTGATTGATTTTTGCTAATTGATCATAATTTATCAAGTGTATCGTGATCGTCTTATCTGTTGACTGCAAATGCAAAAACGAGAGGTAGCGCTTTGCGCTACCTCTCGTTTTTGCATTTGCGGAATATCATTTATGGCAATTTGGGATATTGGCGAAAATTGGGTTTGCGTTTTTCGAGAAATGCTTGCTTACCCTCTTGTGCTTCCTGAGTCATGTAGAACAACATTGTTGCATTACCCGCCAACTCTTGAATACCCGCTTGTCCATCACAATCAGCATTAAAGGCAGACTTGAGACAACGAATTGCCAAGGGACTTTTATCTAAAATTTCCTGCGCCCATTGGATGCCTTCAGCTTCCAACTGCCCCACTGGTACAACCTTATTCACTAAGCCCATATCAAGAGCTTCTTGAGCATCATATTGACGACATAGATACCAAATTTCCCTTGCTTTTTTCTGTCCAACTAATCTCGCCAAATAGGAAGCCCCAAAACCACCATCAAAGCTACCAACCATTGGGCCAGTCTGCCCAAAAACAGCATTATCGGCAGCAATAGTTAGGTCGCAGACAACGTGCAACACATGACCACCACCGATCGCATAACCAGCAACTAATGCAATTACAGGTTGAGGCATTGTCCGAATTAAACGCTGCAAATCGAGTACATTTAAGCGCGGTACGCCAGACTCAGAGATGTAACCACCATCTCCACGCACTTTCTGATCGCCCCCTGAACAAAAAGCGTATTTACCATCGGTTGTAGGTCCTGCACCAGTTAGCAAAACTACACCTATCTCTACATCTTCTCGCGCGTCAGCAAAGGCAGCGATCATTTCTGTAATCGTTTTAGGACGAAAAGCATTACGAACTTGGGGACGATTAATTGTAATTTTTGCCATTCCATCGGCTTTGTGATAGAGAATGTCTTCAAATTCGGCGGCGATTTGCCAATCGGTCATGGTTTTGGGATCAAAAAGTACAGATACTCATTTTATCATCGGCTAAAGCTGCCTCATCTTTTTTATTCCAAATGCCATCAAAACCAATTTTGGGGTTTTCAGTGCCTGCGACGCTGAAAACCCCAAAATTGGTTTCACAAGTGAATTACTGGTTCTGGGCTTGCTGTTTTTGAACTTCTCCAAACCCGTGTTTTAAAACAGCTAGATAATGGAAAGCGCGTTCTTAAACATGAGTTTTAGGGAACAAATTAATTTGTTTCATCGTCTATGATCGATTGTTAATTTTTGTCAGCAATCGCACAGTTACTTTATAAAGTAATAAGCTATAAATATTATGTACAGTACAGCTAGAATTCTGTATTCAGGAGAAAAGCAAAATGATTATTGTTTGGAATAGCTTTTTCTTAGGAGTTATTTCCGCTTTTGCCTGCTCTAGCTTAGCGTTGTGGGTAATGGTTACGCTTTCATTGGGGAAATCCCCTTTGCAGTTTAAATAATTATTGGCTATCGAAATGTCTATAAAGCTAAAGAAGAAGCATCGCAATAATTGCGATGCTTCTTCTTTTTAGGTTTGATTTTTATATTATCGAAAGTGCGACTACATTCAGCAATTCTCATTATGAAACCGATTTTGGAGTTTCCAGCGCCTTTTGCGCTGGAAACTCCAAAATCGGTTTTTTGAAAGCCCGCCATAGGTGGGCTTTCAAAAAACCGATTTTGATAACGAGAATTGCTGGACTACATTTTCGAGAATTGGTATTAGTGATGCCGATTGCTATAATTAAGTTCGCAAACATTTTCAAAAATTTTAAGTAAGGGCAAATAATGGCGACTCCTCATAGGACAAAACAGGTAAATCTTCGTTTTCCTCTGCCTTTATTGAGCCAAATCAAAACAAAAGCTGATGCCAAACAACAGGCGATCGCTGATTGGATTTTAACAGTGGTCAGCCGCGAGTTTGAGCCTGAGACAATACCAGAAAAGCTACCAGAGCCATCTCCGTTCATTTTACATCCTGAGCTTTTGACATATGTCGAGAAATGTCTAGCTCCGTTACATGCTCAAATTAGCGAGATGAGAATGCAACTGGGGGAGTCCAAAGCCTGATTGACAATGGGAAATCTAGTCAGGCAAATGTCTCTATCCCCAAGGTCGCTAATGACCATAGTCAAGACGCTAATAGTGCTAGTGGCTTTAGTTCAACACCAAACTTGAAGCCATTGTTTAATTCGTTAGCAGGATTTGCGTTAGAAGTTGGCGATCGCTTAATAATTAATGACGAGGAAGTCATTTTTAAAGGATGGGTTGATCAGTCTCAGACGGCGATCGAGGTGAAGGCGATCGCAGGCGATCAGTCATCAGTTAGACAAATTCGGGCAAGGGCGATTAAAAGTCTATCGCGATCGCAGGATGCCTTCGCAGATTCGGCAACATCGAAGGATGTTGCTAGCAAATCTCGCGATGATGAAGATAGACCAAAGCCATCACCATCTAAATTTGAGGATCAGAGTAATGATCCTATTCGTGATAGCCAAAAGTCTACAGATCATGACGATCATGCTGAAATATTTTCTGAGCCTGAAGAAATCATTGAAACGCCCAAAGAGCCTGAATACAATGCTTGGGAAGTATGGACATATCTAGAGCGACAACGTCTAAAAACGCTCAAATTGATCAACACATTTCAAGCAGAATGGGAAGCTAATCGATTTGTGCGAGAAGCTGAACGCAGTGCTCCTGCAAATCTGCGAGTTCATTACGAGATTCGCCCAGTTTGGTTAGACGAGGCTGAAGTTATGGAATCTTATCAAAATGAGCAAGATTCTCATAAATCTAAGGATAGTCAAGCTAAGCGTGAGCAAGAAGATTATGCCGATGCGATCGATGTAGAAATCTTGTGATTTTTGTTAGCGCCTGCGGCGGTAACAAAAACAAAAATCAGTTTTGATGTAAGTCCGTCGGCGGCGGACTTGCATCAAAACTGATTTTTATACCGAATCTTTATGCGGTAAAATTTCTAAAGCAATACTATATTAATTTTTAAAAAGAGAACATCATGGGAGAAATGGTTAACGCAATGGTCTTATCGATGGTACTAATTCCTGTTGGTATTGCCTTCGGCTACTTCTTGCTAAAACTGCAAGGCGAAGAACAAGAAGAAGCATAAATAAATAAAAAGCGGCGCGATGCGCCGCTTTTTATTTATTTATGCGAGCCACCAGAAGGGTTGCAGGGCAAAGCCCCACAATGGGTTTTATATTCTGATTTATGGTAATAACAAAGCAGGTGACATGTAGTGTCACCTGCTTTGTTATTACAGTTCGGTAAACCACACTATAGCCATTGCAACCATTTCGGTTAAATTAGCACTCAGTCACCTAGAGTGCTAAACAACTCTAGACAAAGCCAAAAAATGCTAGTCAAATGAGTGAATACAAATGGCAACAACGACATTAAACGTAACTACCGTAAAGCCTTTAGCCGATCGCGTATTTATTAAAGTAAGCGCTAAAGAAGAAAAAACCGCTGGTGGAATTTTCTTACCTGAAACGGCAAAGGAAAAGCCTCAAGTCGGCGAAATTGCTGCAGTAGGACCTGGCAAACTCGACGACAAAGGCGAGCGCCAAGCCCTCGAAGTCAAAGTTGGAGACAAAGTTCTGTACTCCAAATATGCTGGCACTGACATCAAACTTGGCACAGACGAATATGTGCTGCTAGCAGAAAAAGATATTTTAGCGATCGTTTCATAGTCTCTTTGTAGAGTGCAAAGCACTCTACAAACTATTCACCAATCACCAACTTAAAAATATTATGGCTAAGAGAATAATTTATAACGAAGATGCTCGTCGCGCCCTTGAGCGTGGTATGGACATCTTGGCTGAAGCAGTCGCCGTCACCCTTGGACCTAAGGGACGTAACGTAGTTCTTGAGAAGAAATTTGGTTCTCCTCAAATCGTTAATGATGGGGTCACCATCGCTAAAGAAATCGAACTAGAAGATAATGTTGAAAATACCGGCGTAGCTTTGATTCGTCAAGCTGCTTCTAAAACTAATGACGCTGCTGGTGATGGAACCACTACCGCAACGGTTTTGGCTCACGCAATGGTCAAAGAAGGTTTGCGTAATGTTGCGGCTGGTGCTAACTCGATCGCCCTCAAGCGCGGCATCGACAAAGCAACTGCCTTCTTGGTTGGCAAGATCAAGGATCATGCTAAACCCATTGAAGATTCTAAAGCGATCGCTCAAGTTGGAACCATCTCTGCTGGTAATGACGAAGAAGTTGGCGCAATGATCGCCCAAGCAATGGATAAAGTCGGTAAAGAAGGTGTGATTTCCCTCGAAGAAGGCAAATCCATGTTCACCGAATTGGAAATTACTGAAGGTATGCGCTTTGAAAAGGGCTATATCTCTCCTTACTTCGTGACTGATACAGAACGCATGGAAGCTTCTTTTGAAGAACCAGTTCTGTTGATCACAGATAAGAAGATTGCCCTAGTTCAAGAACTCGTTCCAGTTCTAGAGCAAGTTGCTCGTTCTGGTCGTCCCTTGATCATCATCGCCGAAGATATCGAAAAGGAAGCTTTGGCAACCCTCGTTGTAAACCGTCTACGTGGCGTTCTCAACGTTGCAGCGATCAAATCTCCAGGTTTTGGCGATCGCCGTAAAGCGATGCTCGAAGATTTGGCAACTCTCACAGGTGCACAAGTGATCACCGAAGATGCTGGTCTGCGTCTTGATGCAGTTAAGCTCGATCAACTCGGCAAAGCACGCCGCGTGATCATCACCAAAGACAGCACCACCATCGTTGCTGACGGTAACGAAGCCGCAGTGAAGACTCGCGTTGAACAAATCCGTCGTCAAATTGAAGAAACCGAATCTTCCTACGACAAAGAGAAGCTGCAAGAGCGCTTGGCTAAGCTCTCTGGTGGCGTAGCTGTCATCAAGGTTGGTGCTGCAACTGAAACCGAAATGAAGGATCGCAAACTTCGTCTCGAAGATGCCATCAACGCAACTAAAGCTGCTGTTGAAGAGGGTATTGTTCCTGGTGGTGGTACAACCTATGTTCACCTCGCGCCTGAACTGCACGCATGGGCAACTGCAAACCTCAAAGGTGAAGAACTAACTGGCGCGATCATCGTAGCCAAGTCTCTTTCTGCTCCTGTTAAGCGTATTGCTGCTAATGCTGGCTTCAACGGTGCTGTAATCGCTGAGAATGTTCGTGAAAAAGACTTCAACATTGGCTTCAATGCAATGACTGGCGAATTTGAAGATATGTTTGTCGCTGGTATTGTTGATCCTGCTAAGGTTACTCGTTCTGCGTTGCAAAATGCAGCTTCGATCGCTGGCATGATTCTAACTACCGAATGTATCGTTGTTGATAAGCCTGAAGGTGCTAGTGCTGGCGGCGGCGGCGCAATGGGTGCTGGCGGCGACTTCGATTATTAATCATTAATAAAGGTTTGCAGAGCAAATCTTTATTAAAAAAAGAAAGGGAGTGCACTGCACTCCCTTTCTTTTTTTACCAAAATATGTACCGTCCGCATAGCGGGCGGTACATATTTTGGTTTTTGGGTTTTAATTGTGCCTAGCTATTAAAATTGTGATTACGCAAATGTGTAAGGTGAATGGATGCTCTGGAAATCGGCAGACAATGATGAGTTGCGCTTAGAGTGGAATTGGTTGCAAAGCGTTGCTATTTTTATGGTGATTAGCAATATTTTCATGCCAATTTTTATGGCAATACTGGCTTTGAGAGTTCTGATTTGCTATGGATGGAGAGCGATCGCAGCACCAGTTAATCAAGCTTATTTCGGGTTGTCGCTATGGATGATTTTCACTACCATCATCGCTTTCAACCCAGCAACTGCCGCAGGAGGACTAGCTAATTTCTTGCCATATTTTCTCTTGGCTGCTACTACTAGCTACATCATCCGTACCCCTACTCAATTTATTCATTTTCTCTGGCTACTAGTGCTGAGTTCCATAATGGTAAGTGGATTTGGTCTATTACAAGCCGTTCTTGATCGCCCCGATTTAATCTTTCCGAAAGTGATTTTTGATAGCTATCCGATCCCCATGGGATTTAGTCCCGATCGCCGCATTCAGTCATTTTTCGGGCATTTCAATGAAACGGCTGCTTACTTCTTAATGATATTACCGATCTCTTTTCATTTTGCTCTTGGCAAAGTCAAAAGTATTTCTAAATCCCAACAGATAATCGCTGCTATAGCTCTAGCATTAGGAACTTGTGTACTGATTCTGACTAGTTCGCGCAATGCTTGGGGACTGGCTATATTCGGCGCTGTCGCCCTAGCCCTCTACTACCGTCAATGGAAACTTGTCGCAGGATTTGGACTTGTTTTGACAATCATTGCGTGGGGAGTGTTCGGGCAAAAATTTGGTTTGGGTGGCGAAGCGGTGCGATCGCTATTACCAGAAGGATTCGTCAATCGCTTAGTTAGTAGCATCGATCCGCAATTAGGTGACTATGCATCCACGGCTGGTCGCCTAAATGTTTGGCAATTTGCGCTCTCTCTAATATCTCAACATCCGCTCCAAGGTTGGGGTTTACGTAATTTTCCACTGGTCGCCCAGTCTATCGGCTATGACTTGCGAGGGCTACCCCATGAGCATAATTTGTTTTTAGCGATCGCTGTTGCTTCGGGAATTCCTGCGCTGTTAGGATTTGTCGGCATCATCGGTTGGACAATCTGGACATCTCTCAAATCTGCGATCGCTAAAGATACAGACGGAATGATAGTCGTAGTCGTGATCAGCGTGATGCTTTTTTTGATGTCAGGGTGGTTAGACTTAGTACTCTATGAGCCACGACTGAGTATGTTGTTATGGTTTTTGCTCGGTGGCATGTATGGCTTAAGACCCAAATAAAGAAAAGCGGCGCTTTGCGCCGCTTTTCTTTATTTTTAGTAGGGTGGGCAATGCCCACCTAAAACCAAAACAAATAAAGGCGGCGCGATGCGCCGCCTTTATTTGTTTTAGCCTAGTGCAGGGATAACTCTGGGTAGCTCAAGGCGCTGTTGAGCCGCAGGACGACGAGTACGACCTGAGAGACGGAAACTAAGGCTTTGCAGCTCAATATGCAATTGGCGGTTTTCTTTTTGCAGTGCTTCGATCTTTTGTTTGATCGGAACAATCCGTTCGGCAAACTTTGCCCGATAAATATTTGGCAACTCCTGTACGACTTGCTCTAGCATCCGATTGCGATCGCTCATTTCTTGGATGGTGTGACGCAATTCTAAGGCTTCGCGATCGCGATCTTGGATTAGGGCTTGAGACAAAATTAATTGATTTTCGACCATAGCAAGCTTTTCTGCCAAACAGCGCATCTCTTCTGAATGATGCTCATGTACCTCAGCATTTGGCAAAAAGGCTGTATTTCCCTTTACCAAACGAAAAAGCTCTTCAGAAAGCTGCTGTACTAACAGATCCTTTTGTTCTAGATCAACCTTAAGTAAATTAATTTCCTTCTGAAGGTTGGCTGTCATGTCTTCTGAGGTATTCGCGAGGGCATTTACTGTGGCATTCATAGGTGCAATTCATTTAGGGAATTTAGGCTAAGATATATATCACAGAAGTACTCAATTGGCAATTTATATTTGTAGTAGCCAGAAATTTTTATGATAAAAATTGGTTTCATATCAAAAGCCAAAAGATGAGAGGCGGCGCGAAGCGCCGCCTCTCATCTTTTGGCTTTTGATATGTGTTAATCCAAGCGGTTATAGCTATATTATGAGATTTGCTATTTTTATATGCAAATAATGATTTTTGTGTAATAATTTTCAGTAAAATGCATAAAAAGCTTTTCTTGTGAGCTTGATATATGAACATATGGCAATTTAAAGATCAAATTTCGAGCTTAGTGAGCAAGTATAAATCTCATGTCGATTTTTTTGCGATTCGGTTAGAGCGAGATCAAGGGGCGGATATTTTTTTACGTAGTGGTAAAGTTGAAACTTTGAGTACGGGTATTTCGATTGGTGGACAGGTCAGAGCTTGTCATCGGGGCGGATGGGGATTTGCGAGTTTTAATGATCTACATAGTTTGGAAGCCAAACTCGAAGAAGCGATCGCATCGGCAAAATGGGTTGGCAATGCAGAAACTGTGCTTGCCAAAGTTGAGCCTGTCCAAGCGAAGGTATCGCTGATTAAAGAAAATCTGCATCAAATTGAACTCATTGACAAAAAGAATTTGTGCGCCCATTACACAGATATTTTGCGATCGGTTTCCGATCGCGTGGTTAGCACCGCAGTCCGCTATGGAGACTGCACGCAGCAAGTTGTATTTGCGACATCTGAAGGCACAATGATTGAGCAAGAATGGGCTGACTGGGAATTGCGATGTTCCGCGATCTCAAGGGATGGGGAAACGATCCAAACTGGTCGCGAAACTTTCGGATCAAGAATGGCTTATAAGGATTTGCTCAATTTGGATCGACAAGTACTTGGCGCGGCTCAACGTGCTGTTAGTGCGCTAGACTTACCCACGGTGCAAGGTAATACTTACACAGTAGTCATCGATCCGATTTTGGCAGGATTGTTTGTGCATGAAGCATTTGGGCATCTCTCGGAAGCGGATATGCTCTATGAAAATCCCGATATGTTAGAAACGATGAGCATTGGTAGAAGATTTGGCTCGACTGATCTACAAATTTTTGACGGAGCTGCTACTGCTGACCATCGAGGTAGTTATCTCTATGATGATGAAGGTGTACCTGCGACGACAACTCAGTTAATCGAAGATGGTGTATTAGTTGGGAGATTACATTCGCGGGAGACAGCAGGTAAATTGGGTGAAAAAGTAACTGGTAATGCGCGATGTTTGGATTATCATTACCCACCAATCGTAAGGATGACAAATACTTGGATTGGTCGCGGTCAAACACCTGTTGCCGATTTGTTTAACGATATTCCTATTGGTGTTTATGCCAAAAACTGGCAAGGCGGTATGACTAATGGTGAGATGTTTACCTTTACCGCAGGTGAAGCTTGGATGATTCGCAATGGTCAAATTGCTGAGCCTGTTAAGGATGTGACGCTCTCAGGAAATGCTTTTGAGACTTTGCAGGATATTGAGGCGATCGGCAATGACTTTGAGTGGGACGATTCAGGTGGTTGCGGCAAAGGAGGACAAAGTGGACTAGCGGTTGGTTGTGGTTCGCCAAGCTTAAGAATTAAGAATGCGATCGTAGGAGGTGATGCTCATGGCTAAAGTAAGGACAGAACTCAAAGAAGTTAACCTGCAATTAGTACAAACGATCGCGGATCAACAACTATCTGAAGATCGCTTGAATTTGCAGCTCAATCGCTTAAGGCTGATGTACGACTTTGTATCAGCGTTAAATGCTGCACAATCAGTTAATGAAATTTATCAAATTGCGATAAATGGAATCTGTACTGCTCTAAGAACTTCGCGTTCGGCCGTGATTACAACTAAAGCTAATCATTGTTTAAAATATCAAGAATCTGTAGGAATTAGTCAAGGTTACAGGCAATCTATTGAAGCATTCTTTGAAGATTCATCTCATCAAATTGAACTCAAATTCAGGACTTTTCCTTACTGTGCGATATTGCCTAGCGATCGCAGTTTACAAAGTATATGCCTAGCTGAAAGCATTGGAGCCTTGGCAGTATTTCCGCTACAGTACGAACGCCGACACTTAGGGGATATTGTTGCGTATTTTGATGCGCCAAGGCAATTTACGGAAGAAGAAGTCCAATTAACACAGACAATTGTTACTTATATTGCGATCTCGTTAACCCGTAAACAGACTGAACAAGCTCTCAAAAGCAGTCAACAATTTATTCAACGGATTGCCGATACTACTCCCAGCATTCTCTATATTTACGATATCGAAGAACATCGTAATATTTACTGCAATCAAGCTATTACACATCTTCTGGGATATACACCATCAGAAATTCAAGCAATGGGTGACTTACTACTGCATAAGGTCATTCATCCTGATGATCTAGAAAAAGTAAAAGATCATTACGAGCTTATTCGCAACAAAGAACCTGAAGAGAATCCTGAAGATTTATTTGTCTTTGAATATCGCATGAGAGATATTCATGGCAAATGGAAATGGTTTTATAGTCAAGAAACTGTTTTTTTCTGTAATGCTGATGGCACTGTTAAGCAGACAATTGGCGCAGCATCTGACATCACAAAGTTAAAAGAAGTTGAATCAAGGCTGCAATCATCACTTGCGGACAAGGAAGTTCTATTAAGAGAAGTACATCATCGGGTTAAAAATAATCTTAGTGTGGTTGATAGCTTGCTGTCGATGCAAGCTCGTTATATAAGTGATGCAGAAGCGTTGAGAGCGATTTCCGATAGTCAACGACGGATTCATACAATGTCGCTAATTCATGAGCAATTATATCAATCTCATGATGTGGATAAGGTTGATTTTTGTGAATACCTACAGCGTCTAGTCGGTAATCTCTATAGTTCCACAAGTTTTAATACTAGCCAAGTTGAATTAAAATTAGATATTAAGCCAACTCAATTGAATGTTGATACGGCCATTTCTATGGGATTAATCGTGAATGAACTATTAACAAATGCTTTTAAGTATGCATTCCCAAATAATAATGTGGGCTTAATTGAAGTAATTTTATATAAGTCGCTGGATGACGAAAACTTACATTTAATCATTCGTGATAATGGGATAGGGATTCCTGAAAATATTGACTTTAAAGCAACTGCTTCACTTGGTTTAAGACTGGTACGTATTATGACTCAACAATTGCGAGCTAGTTTAGATTTATCTTGTTTAGCTGGCACAAGTTTTCATTTTACTTTGAACCCCAATCTCTGCAAAACCTAAAACATATCAACGCAAACATAATTTCCGCACCAAAGTTTAATAGGATCGATAATATAGCTATCCTCGGCAGATTGTGAGAGTGTGCCCCAGAGGGTCATACTCTCACAATCTGCTATATCTCAATTACAGAATTAGAAATAACAACGTATGTTATCAGCCTACCGTAACCATGTTGCCGAACGCGCCCAGCAAGGGATTCCCCCTTTGCCCTTGAATGCCCAGCAAGCTTCGGCACTTTGCGATTTATTGCAAAAGCCTCCAGCAGGTGAAGAAGAATTTTTACTATCGTTACTACGCGATCGCATTCCCCCAGGAGTCGATCAGGCTGCCTATGTCAAAGCAGGATGGCTAACTGCGATCGCTAAGGGTGAATTGACATCACCATTGGTTACACCGTCAAGAGCAGTGGAATTGCTTGGCACGATGGTCGGTGGCTATAACGTGCATACTCTAATCGATTTGCTAGAAAATGATGATTTAGGCGATCTTGCTGCAACTGCTCTCAAGAAAACGCTCCTAGTATTTGATGCCTTCAATCAAGTTTTGGAATTATCTAAAACTAACGCTAGAGCCAGAGGCGTAATCGAGTCATGGGCAGCAGCCGAATGGTTTACCAGTCGCCCCGTATTGCCTGAGACTGTTACTGTTACTGTTTTTAAAGTAACAGGTGAAATCAATACCGATGACTTTTCACCTGCCTCTCAAGCTTTCTCACGTCCTGACATTCCCCTCCATGCGCTCTGCATGTTGGAATCAATGATGCCCACTGGTCTAAAAACCATTGCTGAACTTAAGAAAAAAGGTCATCCTGTCGCCTTTGTTGGTGATGTTGTAGGAACTGGGTCTTCGCGAAAATCGGCGATTAACTCGGTACTGTGGCATATAGGCAATGATATTCCGTTCATTCCTAATAAGCGATCAGGCGGGGTAATTCTCGGTAGCACGATCGCCCCAATTTTCTTTAACACGGCTGAAGATGCAGGCGCATTACCGATTCAGTGCGATGTCTCTAAATTGGAAATGGGTGATGTGATTACGATCCACACTCGCGAAGGTAAGATTACAAACGCAGCTGGTGAAACTATTTCCACCTTTAGCCTCACCCCTGATACGATCGCTGATGAAGTTCGTGCAGGTGGTCGCATTCCTCTCTTGATCGGTCGCAGTCTCACTGCCAAAACTCGCCATGCGATTGGTTTACCTGCTAGCGATATCTTCATCCTTCCATCTGTCCCAACCGACACAGGCAAAGGCTACACTCTCGCTCAAAAGATGGTCGGCAAAGCTTGCGGCGTGACTGGTGTGCGTCCCTATACTTCTTGCGAACCCTTGATGACGACCGTTGGTTCCCAAGATACAACTGGCCCCATGACTCGCGATGAGTTGCAAGAACTTGCCTGTTTAGGATTTAGCGCTGACTTAGTGCTTCAGAGCTTCTGTCATACCGCCGCCTATCCCAAACCTACGGACATCAAAACCCATAAGGAACTTCCCGATTTCTTTTCTACTCGCGCAGGCGTGGCGCTCCGTCCCAATGATGGCATTATCCACTCTTGGCTAAACAGAATGCTATTACCCGATACTGTCGGTACTGGCGGTGATTCCCATACTCGTTTTCCTCTTGGCATTTCATTTCCCGCAGGTTCAGGACTAGTCGCCTTCGCTGCCGCATTGGGAATTATGCCCTTGGACATGCCTGAATCCGTATTAGTACGCTTCACAGGTGAGTTGCAAGCTGGTGTCACCCTGCGGGATGTCGTGAATGCGATTCCCTATATTGCCATTCAAAAAGGATTGCTGACAGTTGAGAAGAAGAATAAAAAGAATGTCTTCGCAGGTCGAATCATGGAAATTGAAGGTTTACCCGATCTAAAAGTGGAACAAGCCTTTGAACTCACCGATGCCACCGCTGAGCGTTCCTGCTCAGGCAGTACGATTAAGCTTAGCACTGAGACAGTTGCCGAATACTTGCGATCGAATGTCGCTTTGATGAAAAACATGATCGCTCGCGGTTACAGCGATGCCAAAACACTGCTCCGCCGCATTGCCAAAATGGAAGAATGGCTCGCGAATCCTGTTCTCATGGAAGCCGATCCCGATGCCGAATATGCAGAAATCATCGAGATCGATCTCAATGAAATTAAAGAGCCAATCGTTGCTGCACCGAACGATCCTGACAATGTGAAGTTGCTCTCAGAAGTTGCAGGCGATCGCGTAGATGAAGTATTTATCGGCTCCTGCATGACTAATATCGGACATTACCGCGCCGCCGCCAAGGTTCTCGAAAAAGAACCTCCAGTCAAAACCCGTCTCTGGATAGCGCCACCCACGCGCATGGATGAGTTCCAACTCAAAGAAGAAGGGATCTACAGTACTTTCGGTGTCGCTGGAGCCAGAACGGAAGTTCCAGGATGTTCGCTCTGCATGGGTAATCAAGCCCGTGTTGCCGATGGCGCGACGGTATTCTCGACTTCCACTCGTAACTTCAATAATCGCATGGGCAAAGATGCTCAAGTCTATCTCGGTTCGGCGGAACTAGCATCCGTCTGTGCCTTGCTAGGTAAGATTCCTACGGTGGATGAATATCAAGCGATCGTCACGAGAAAGATCGATCCTTTTGCCAGTGAGCTTTATCGCTATCTCAACTTCGATCAGATCTCCAATTTTGAAGATCAAGGTCGGGTGATTGCATTAGAGGATATGCCGCGTATTGAGGACATTTTGGGTATGCCTATAGCAGCGAAGTAGTTAGTTGATTTGCTTATAATGTTAAGGTGAGTCTATAAACGACTCACCTTAACATTATTTATGATTTTTCTAATTTAAGGATAAGGTACAATGATTGACTTTCATCTATCTGTTCAGCCGCAAACAGAAAAAAGACTTAGAAAAATTTTAAGTCAGGTGCAAGATACGGAGATATTTGCAAGAACTATTATTTCCTATCAAATTTCAGAATTACAAAAAGGTGTCTTAAACTTGCGATTGGATCTAAAGGAATTTGAACAAAAACATCAAATGACTTCTGAAGACTTTCAAGAGAGATTCTCTCAAGGTATTTTAGGGGATGATGCAGATTTTATGGTTTGGTCAGGTTTGTACGAAATGCTTTGTCACAATCAGATGCAGCTTAGCGAATTGAGATGATTGAGACTTATTTTATCGAAATTGAGCAAACGATTCGGGATTTCCCAAATGTCCGTTTTGTCTCACTGACTAAGAAAATCTACAATGTTACCCAAGGTTATATTGGCGGCTCGATTATCTTTGAAAATAATCATCGTTTGGATTTTGTTGAGGTTAAAAATACTGAAATTCAACGGAAGTTAAAATATCGATATCATTACATGAATGAAAATCAAGTCATGATTTTTCGCTATGATAATGCCCCCCATCATGTTGAAATTTTTACATTTCCTCATCACAAGCATGAAGGGGATGATGTTAGGGAATCTCCTGAAATCATTTTGTATCAGGTACTTTTAGAAATTGCTCAAAAACAGAGATAATGAGTAAAAAATAGCGATCGCCTCTTGCTTATTGATAGGTTTATGAGCTTAGTGGTGCAGAAAAGTCTGGGAACCAGCATTATGTCCTAATCTTAACTTAAGATAGATTTTTAAAAGCCTTGATATAAAGCCTTGTAAATAGGCTATTCCAAGATGCTAATTTACCAAAACTAAGTCTCAAATAAGACCTCAAAAAGTTTTCTGCACCACTAGAGCTAAATATGATAAATTACTGAAATAGATAGCGATCGCTATTTGTGGGGAATTGAATTTGTATACGTTATCTTTGACAAATGATTAGAGAGAGTTACTAGTAAACTAAAGGAAACTTATATGGATTTCAGTGCAGCCTTACCGATTTTTGCGATTACTTTACGCGAAGGTGTTGAAGCCGCCCTTGTGGTGGGCATCGTGATGGCATATCTCAAAAAAGCTGATCGCAGTTCGCTTAACCCTTGGGTATTTGGCGGCATTGGTACAGGTATCTTGGCTAGCTTTGTGATGGGGATATTACTGAATTGGTTTCTCAAACAGGTCGAAAGTACTGACCCAGACCAAGCAGCTTTTTATGGGCAATTATGGCAAGGGCTTTTGGGAATTACTGCGATCGCCATGTTGAGTTGGATGTTGGTATGGATGACTGAAAATGCTAAAGCGCTGAAGGGTGAAATCGAAGGGCGAATTGGCAAGGCGATCTCGAATGAAAAGAATGCAGGCTTTGCCGTATTCACGCTGATTTTAATCGCAGTTTTGCGCGAAGGTTTTGAGGTGGTGATTTTTATCTCGGCAAAGCTGCAAGGCGGACTTGTGCCAATTTTGGGTGCGATCGCAGGTTTAGTTGGTGCTGTAGGGATCGGGATTGCGCTGTTTCAGTTCGGGATTCGCATCAATCTTAAAGTATTTTTTCAAGCGATGGGTATATTTCTATTACTAATCGTTGGAGGTTTAGTAATTAGTGCGATCGGGCATCTTGACAAAGCCGTAGCAGCCTACGCTGAACTCTCGCAAGCTTCGCTTTGTTTCCCAACGGATGCAACAACTGGATTAACTTCTTGTCTTCTAGGTGGTTTAGTTTGGGATGTGCATGAGATTCTTCCTGACCAAGAATTCCCTGGGATCTTGCTCAAAGCTTTGTTTGGCTTTCGCGATCGCCTATTTCTAGGACAAGCGATCGCTTACTTCACGTTCCTGACCTCTGCGGGTTTGCTATATTTCCAAAGCCTTTCGGATAAGCCTATTAAAAGTATGACGAATAGTTGAGGCTGCCGTAAATCGGTAAAATAATTAATTGAAAACCCAAATTTGTAAGGTTGCGCCCCTGCGGAGCGCAACCTTACAAATTTGGGTAATTCCCTAAATCAGCACGTTTAATCTCTATGCACGACAACTTAAAGCAAATTCTGGAAACAGTAGCGAAAGGAGAACTTAGCCCAGAGAAAGCTTTAGAAGAATTGAAATATCTACACTATGAAACAGTTGGAGATTTTGCCAAAATCGATCACCATCGCACTTTACGAACAGGATTTCCTGAAGTGATTTTTGGTTTGGGTAAAACTCCTGAGCAGATTGTCCAGATTATGCGGGTGATGGAGTCCAAAAATCCATTAGTAATGGCAACCAAAATATCAACCGTAGTTTATGAACTGATTCAGCCATCTTTGCGCGGTTTGCGATATTACCCGATCGCCCAAATTTGCTGTCTCGGTGAATCAACTATGAAAAAGCAAGGCACGATGACAATCCTTACCGCAGGAACTGCCGATCTACCGATCGCAGAGGAAGCTGCTGTGACAGGTGAGCTATGTGGATTTACGGTGAAGCGGCTTTGGGATGTGGGTGTGGCAGGAATCCATCGCTTGCTCAGTCATCGTGATGCGATCGCGGATGCTGATGTGATTATTGTGGTCGCTGGCATGGAGGGAGCGCTGGCAAGTGTGGTTGCGGGTTTGGCGGATTGCCCGATTGTGGCTGTGCCGACGAGTATTGGTTATGGTGCTAGTTTTAATGGGCTTGCGCCTTTGCTGACGATGCTTAATTCCTGTGCAACTGGTGTGGGTGTGGTAAATATCGATAACGGCTTCGGAGCGGCGATGTTGGCAGGAAAAATTTTACGCTTAGCAAGCGATCAGCAAGATTTTTAAAAATGTAGTAAAACAAAGCTAGGACTTTTATAATTTTTATTATGTATTGGCACTGGTCAGCTAAAACGTGATCAACGTATTTGCGTCTTTTTTGTCGGCATGAAATGTGAATTTCAGCACCCATCCCTCATTAACTGACCAGTGCCATGTATTTAGATTCGGGAACTCGTTAGAGATTTATCGGGATCGGCAAATTATAGAATCGCAGATATAAACTAAACATATATATTTCAAAAAATCCTTTCAGGAAACCTCACTTATGTGGATTCATCAAATAGCTCTAAAAAATTTTAAATGCTTTAAAGAAGTAGATATTTCCTTCTCAAAAATAACTTTGCTTACAGGTGAAAATAGTAGCGGTAAAAGTTCTCTGATATATGGAATATTAGCGCCGATTCAAAGCGTAAATTTCCATATAGTTTCCTTCCCTTTGTATTTGTCATTCAATGGAAATTATGTAAATATGGGTGGATTTGGGGAGGTTTCCTTTAATCATGATTTAAAAAACCAAATTGGAATTGAAATGACACTATCTGCTGATTACTTTAATCCGGAATTAGTGAGAACAAAATGGTATTTTGATCCCAACAGTAAATCTCCAAAGTTAAGCAGTTTAAATATATCAAAAACAACTCCTCCTTTTAGTGAAATTGAAATCAAGCAAAAAGAAGACTTGTCTTACATTGCAAACTATTCTAATCATAATTATGGAAAGGATGTCAGAAATCTGATTATTCAGGATTTCGATGATGATATTGGTGGTTGGATTGCTCATATACATGGAGGTCTATATGATAGCTGGATTTTAAACCCCGGTTTTAACTTCATAAGTTCTTTTAGATCTCATCCTGATCGTACTTACTACCAATCATTAGCAACTGATAAAGTTGATAAGTTTGGAGGTGGCTATATAGACCAGATTTTAGAATGGAATGATAACGTGGCAGATGAGTTATATGAATTAGTTTCTATTCTTAGAGCCTTGAAAATATTACATGACATTAAGCTTCAAAGATTATCTGGGGGTAGGTTTGAATTAAAAGTTAAGGTTAAAGGCAAAAGTAAATGGGCATCTTTAGCTGATGTTGGTTTCGGAATTAGTCAGTTCTTACCTATTATTGTCGCTGATTTGCAGTTGTCTGATGATTCCACTCTAATAATGTCTCAACCAGAAATACATTTACATCCTTCTGTACAAGCCAACTTAGGTAATTATTTAGTTAAGCAAGTTAAAGAGAGAAATAAAAATTATATTGTTGAAACTCATAGTGAATATTTGCTCAATAGGATGAGGTTGCTAATTGTCACAGGAGAAATTAAACCAGAAGATGTAGCTGTTTATTATTTTGAAAACTCGATTAAAGATGGCAGCATTGCTCATAGGATTGAATTTACTAAAGATGGACAAATCTTAAATGCTCCCAAAGGATTCTTTGAGACATATATGATTGACACAATGGATATTGCTCTCAATGCTTGATAGGTTTAACTTTTAAAAATTTCTAATGACTAGAAAAGATATATTTATCGACACCAATATAGCTAAAAACTTCTCTAATCCTGTCGATCCTGAATACAAGAAACTGATTAAATGGCTAATAGAATTTAATTCTGATTCCAAAAAACATGATGATAACGCTCATTTAGTTGTTTCCCAAAAATTGATAGCCGAATATTACAGAACGATGGGTCATGCAGCATCAGGTAATAATATTGCTGTGATTATTAATCTCTTAACCCAGCAAGGTAGGTTAAATCGAATTAGCAATGAGCAGATAAAAGAATTTAAGCAAGAGCATTTTACAAAAAAAGTAGAAAGAAAGTTAGTTTCTAATAAAGAAGATCGCGAGCATATTCCCGTAGTTTTATTGTCCGATCGCAAATATGCCCTGACTTTAGACGAAAAATTTACTGCGGACTTAGTGAAATTTCCTAGCTTTACGGTAACGGTTGGGAAAAAGCCATCAGATATTCCCTACGATAAATAGATTTACACGGTACAGGGATGGGCGGCGCTTCGCGCCGCCCATCCCTCTCTTATAAGGTAAATTGTCAGATCGTGTAGTTTGTGACTTAAACCTATGACAGTTGCGTTAAACTAAAAAGCTTAGTCTCTTAATATGTAGTTGCTTTACGATGGAGTCAATTTTTTCTACTCAAGGCATCATGGTTATGCTCCTCGGTGCATACGCAGTTGCCATGTGGATGTTTCTCACCAGCGCACCGAAAGTACATACGATCATGGTTTCCAACCTCGATCAAGCGCGATATTTTTATGAAGGCGAAATGAAACTGCCGATCGCTGATATACCGCTACATTATTACTATGGCTATGAATACGGCATGGGCGCACCTGCCGATCCAATTTATATTCCTGCTGAAGCTAGACGCTCTCAGTCCAAATATTCAGCAGACATGGATGGCGCATGGTATCAGCTCAAGAAAAACGTCCAATTGCACATTGTCCCTGGAGCCAATGTCACCGACGCAAACAGAGGACGACATATTTGCTTTAATCGTGACTGTGTGGAGCAACTCTTGTTGCAGATTCAAGTCAAAGGTATTAAGCACAAGGTTCGTAGTGAAAAGCCGCTCAACTTTTTGGTCAAAGACCCAGATGGTCAAGTAATTGAAATCGCTGAAGTTCTTAGCTAAATCAAAAGAAGGCTTGCATTGCAAGCCTTCTTTTTTGATCTTGTGACCTAGATAACGTTTAGAATGTTCGCTAGTGTCCAAAATAAGTATCTGAATAGTGGACAGCAACGAACGAGTATTTGAAGATATGGCAACAAAGCAAGCAGCGATTTTGGTCTTGGCGGATGGTACTTGTTACCGTGGCTATGCGTTTGGCGCATCTGGAACTGCGATCGGCGAAGTAGTATTTAATACAGGTATGACTGGCTACCAAGAGGTAATGACCGATCCCAGCTACCGAGGTCAAATTGTAACTTTTACCTGCCCTGAACTTGGCAATACAGGCGTAACCCCCGAAGATGATGAGTCCGATCGCCCACAGGTTCGTGGTGTAATTGCGCGTAACATTACGGCTGTGCCTAGTAATTGGCGATCGCGTCAGTCTCTGCCTGATTACCTCAAGGCACATAATGTTGTCGGTATTGCAGGGATTGATACTCGCGCACTTACCCGCAAGTTGCGATCGCTGGGTGCAATGAATGGCGGTATCTCTACGGAAATTCTTGACCCTGAAGTCTTATTAGCGCAGGTAAAAGCGGCTCCTTCGATGCAAGGTCAAAACCTCGCTCAAGCAGCTTCGACTAATTGCATTTATGAATGGGCTGACAAAACCTTACCTGAATGGGAATTCATCGAGCCAACTAAGTTAACTGGGGAAGCGCTGACAGTAGTTGCGATCGACTTCGGTGTCAAGCGGAATATCTTGCGTCGTCTTGCTAGCTACGGCTGCCGCGTGATCGTCGTCCCAGCCGACACCCCCGCCGAAAAGATTCTCTCCTACAATCCTGATGGGATCTTTCTGTCTAATGGCCCTGGAGATCCCGCCGCCGTCACTCAAGGCATTGAAACCGCTAAAGCCCTGCTAGCTTCTGATAAACCCATGTTTGGTATTTGCTTAGGACATCAGATTCTTGGCTTATCCATGGGTGGCGACACCTTCAAGCTCAAGTTTGGACATCGTGGACTCAATCAACCTGCCCAAAACCAAGCCGAAAACGCCGATCGCCGCGTGGAAATCACTAGCCAAAATCATGGGTTTGCACTCACAGGTGAATCCTTTGATGAGTCTCCCGCGATGTTGACTCATATCAACCTCAACGATCGCACTGTAGCAGGGCTAGAACATAAAACCTTGCCAATCTTCTCGGTGCAATATCACCCAGAAGCTAGCCCAGGGCCACATGATGCTGATTATTTATTCGAGCGTTTTGTGAACTCGATGCGAGAACATAAAAACAATCACAAGCAAGTTGCAGCTTAAGAACCCATTTAAGAGTTGTAGTTTTTGCCCCCCTAGCCCCCCAATTCTGGGGGGAACCATATTTAAGTCCCCCAGAATTGGGGGATTTAGGGGGCTAGACACTTAGAGCTTTAAACAAAATTTTAAGTGTCATATAATTCTTGAATGGGTTCAAAACCATAGCCTGACTTGAGTGCAGGGTCATGGTCTTAGAACCCGTTGAAACAGGTTGAAACGAGTTGATTTTATTTAGTCATCTTTAGATGACTTGAGCTTTTAGCCAAAAACTTGGGTTCTTGGCTATTTGTGTGGCTGGGGGATCAAGCCTCTAAGGTGAGATGATATAAATGTTATATGGCAGAGCAATGCGATCGCTCTCATTTCTAATTTACTTCCAGTTACAACTATGCCAACCCCAGTAGCCACACTTCCCACCGACTCTGAAGGACTTTTAAAACTCTTACGCCATAAAGAGGGAACTTGGGTGCAGTGGGGAATTGCTTGCCAAATGCTGCAAAAAATGGGAGAGAATTCCCTTGCAATTTTTGAAAACACGGGTTTTGAGCCAGTTCAACAAAATCAGATTGTCGTTGCTTCACAAGTCTATGCCAGCCTACAGGCAGGCAATGCTGTTGATATTGTCCTTGCTCATTTTGAACAAAAGGGAAGTGACATCCTCAATGAGTTGCGTGTACTCAATCAAGCTGAGAGAGTGACAATGGCAACTTTTGCCCTTGAGAAGAATCTTGATGTTTTGGAAGCCAAAGATGTCGTCAAGGCGATTAAAGAAGCTTCCTCTGTGGCAAATTTGCCCGAAGGATTTACTCGCCACCCTGGGGATGCAGTGGTATTGCAAGTCCTGAAAGCTGCTCAGGGTAAAATCGATCCGCAGGAACGAACTAGATTGATTGCGAGAGGATTACGTTTTGCTCATAGTGAAAAGGCAAGATCGGCGATCGAACGTCTACTCACCGACATGGCAAACCCCACCAAAAAGAAAGCTCCCAAGCTGCCTAACTTCCGTTACGATGCCGAAGATAGTATCCCTCGCATTTTGCCTGTCGTTGGAACTTTGCCAATGTCAATTGATCAGTTCAAATCAGTTTCCTCTGCTAATGAGATTGAACCTTTTGGGATTGTGCATTCCTCTAGTGAATCCACATGGGCAACTCTCCCAGGATGGTTTGTAGTACATGAAGCGGAAGATGGCGTGATCGTTTCTTGTAATACAGATACTTTGCAAGCTGCGATCGCGCAAGAAGAAGTGGTTAGTTCAATTCGCGATCGCGCTGAAGATATTTTAGTACTAGTGGATCGCGCCCAACAGGATTGGGATGAAAATGGCTATTTTGCGATCGCTGATGAAGATGGGAACCTCAAGTTTGCATGGTTTGAATCTTCACCAGAGGTGAAGCTATTGGGCAAAATCACCCTAACGCTTCGCCCTAAACGCTTTTTCGACGAAGCCGCATCTCAAGATCGTTGGCAGTTTGAAGAATAATATCAATCCTCAAAATGGCAACGTCATTTTGAGGATTGGGATAAAACGTCTGGATCAGTTTGAACTCACTAGTTTGAATATCTGGTAAAATGTTGTTATGTATAGATATGGACAGATTTAAAGCCATATTTATCGGGAGAAGATAGCAAGTGACTGTAACTATTCCCATCAAATCTATTGATTTACGGCATGGAAGTGCAATTGCAATTCAATCTCTTAGTTGGAATGATTGCGAAAACATCCTTGATGAGCTAGGTGAAGATCGGCAAACGCGCATTGCGTATCACAATGGCACTTTAGAAATTATGTCACCATTAGCTAGACATGAACGTCCCCATCGTATTGCTGGCTATGTTGTAACCGCAATTCTAGATGCACAGGGAAAAGATTGGGAAGACTTTGGTTCAACGACTTTCCAAAAGCATGGGTTGGCGGATGTGGAACCTGATACTTGCTTTTATATTTCTAACTCTGCGGCTGTGCGAAACTGTGAAGGAAGGATTGATGTAGATATTTATCCTCCACCTGAACTAGCGATCGAGTCAGATGTGACTTCTAAGACATTACTTTCTGCTTATGAAGCGATCGCTGTCCCTGAGGTTTGGATTTATCGAGATGAGGACTTGAAGATTTTTCTGCTGACCGATGGACATTATCTTGAGTCTGATAGCAGTTTGCTTTTCCCAGATATGTCAATCAAGACGCTGATTCCGCAGCTTGTTAGTCGAGCGATTAAGATTGGCACAAGTTCGATGTTAAGGGAGTTTCGCAAATCGCTAAGTAATACTTATGGATTGACTTAAAAGCTAAAACCTCGAAAGAAGATTTAGCTTTAGGGCTAAAGAGACAAAATGAGTTTAGGAATAAAGCTAAGGATTAACAATGACTAATAATTTCCTATTTATCATTTTTCTTCAGCAACAGAGTCTTCAGTAAACTGGTCGATCGCTTCTAACATTCCTTCAGAATATGGCTCTAGTATCGTTGAGCAGACATGAAGCTCTGCAAGAGCATTGCAAAACTCATCGGATTCTGGATCAGTATTTTCTAAAATAGCGATCGCAGCGATCGCTCGTTTGAGTTGAGGTTGATATTCTGCCATATGACGCTTTAGGCGATCGATGGGTTGTTTGTATATATTGTTCATTTCTTAAGTCTCCGCTCTAATTTTGCAATTTGATTATGACAATTTGCTACTGTTTTCTCCCAATGAGCAATTAAGCCTAAATCTTGATTTTCAATTGGTTTCTCTCTTTCTTTAGCTAGTTTTTGGAGATGCTCGTCTAGTGCTTTGTATTGTCCTTCTAACTGGATACGATATTTTTTATTGTCAGTCATATTTTCTCAATTTTAGTCGATGATTATATATTGTTAGAACATAGATGATCTCCCAAAAGTTAAAAATTATCTAACCTCGCGCACCGATAACGGGTAAGCCCTGCTTTTCGCGTTCTGCTAGTTGCAGATTTAGCTCCAGCAATTTGCTGAGGATGTCGTCATCTTCGCTAAATCCGTAGGCTTGCATGACGAGTTTATCAAGTTTGGCATGGAGTTTGTAGAGTTGGCTGGCGGGTTCGTGGAAGTAGGCGTTATAGAGTTTGGTGATGCCCCATTGTTTGCTTTCCATTTGTTGACTGCGGTATTGATGGAGTTCTTGCATAGTGGTGCGAATTTTCTCAATGGATTGTTTTGCTTTGGTTGAGGTATTGGGATCGAGTTGTGGGAATGGGAAGGTTTCAAAACAAGAATTATGGGTGTAACGAGTTCGATCTTCTAATGTAGAACTTTGCACTTTTACCCATTGACGATGTACTTTTGACGTCAAAACTCCCAATTCATAAAAATCATTAGAGGCAACTACTTTAGTAGAGTTATTGGGTAGCCAAGTCGAGTCACAAGGCAGAAAAATAAACCACTTAGAATGAGCAGGAACAGCAAAATATATATTTAAAGGAGCTATAGCTGTTCTCAATGCTTCATGAGTTCTCTTAAAACGCCACCATTTTTCTCTGAGAATCTCTTCTCGATTATTTTCACGTTCAGGTTTAACAAATTTTTTAGTATGCTCAAATGGTAATAGGTACTCACTTGCCCCTTCTATTGGTAGATTTGAAAAATCAATAACCCATCTACTTGGATATCCATTAGGAGATCTAGCAAGATCGCCAGCATCAAGAAATGGTTTAACTACAGTTGTATTTTTAGGATCTGCTTTAATCCAATCATGAGACTGAACTTCAGTTATAACAAAACCTTTTGCATTAGGCTTCGCTCCTTCAAAACAAATATTTAGATTTGCTTTTAATCTTGAAGCATCACAAACACTAATAAGTTGGCTTAGAGATGAATTAATAGAACTGACAATTTGATTATCAAGATAAAGTTTATTTGGTTTGATATACGACCAATTTACAATGCTTACATAAACAGCAGCTTCTCCAGACCAAGACTGAGTAGAAACTGCATCATGAATAAATCCTCCATTTTGGACAATATAATCTAAAGAACAAACTCTACTATTTCCTTGGCTAATAGTATTAGTCGCAACTAAACCTGCCCTGCCATTTTTTGCAAGGTTATCATGTGCTAAGCGAAACCAATAGCTGCAAAAATCTACTTGTGATTTAACATCTGAGAATTTTTCAAAAACCCTTTTTGCATAATCATCTCCTAACTCAAGCCTGATACGATTTCCACCCAAAAATGGTGGATTCCCAATAATCGCGTCAGTCTTAACCCAATCCGTAAACAAAGCATCCGTACAAACTATATTCTGATCCAACGTATCCAAAGGCAAAGAAGACTCAGGCAGATTTAACTTCCTGATCGCCACACCACGCCCGATCATCAGCGTCACCTTCGCCAACTCCACCGCAAACGAATTAATATCCATTCCAAAAAATTGCTGTGGAGTCACCAAAGCCGTAAATTCTCGCGTCGGATCAAGTCCCTGCAAACGTTGCAACAAATCAAACTCCACCGACTTCAACTCCTGATAAGCCACATACAAGAAATTGCCCGAACCACAGGCAGGATCGAGAATCTTGTACTCGCTCAACTCCTCATGTAAAGATTGTAACTCCGTTAAAGTATTTGCCGAATTAATGCGATCGCGCCAATAATCTGCGATCGTTGGTAACACAATCCGCTTAATATCCCCCTCAGAAGTGAAATGAATCCCATGCGCGTGACGCTTTTTCTTGCCCTCATCAGACTGAAAAGCACCCTCAAAAATATTCCCAAAAATTGAAGGACGCACCTTTGACCAATCCGCACCCGCCGCAGTTTCTAAAATCCTTAACTCACCTATTTCCAATTCAATCGGATGGATTTCCTTAAACAAACCACCATTAAAATACTGCACATCCTGATAGCGACCCGCAGGCGTTACGCCCATCGTATTCATCGCCTGAAACAAGCCACCCAAAACATCAAAAGAACTCAGCTTATTGTCGATGCAATCCTTCACACATCGAGTAAACAAATTATCAGGCAACAGATCCAAATCTTCCGCAAACATCGCTAACACACATTGCAATACAAAACGTTGCGCCTGTAACTCTGAATATTCGCGCCATCGGCGATCGCTCCCTCGCTCAATCAAAGCATTATACAAATCCCCCAACCGCCGCGCCGCCTTCTCGGTCAGCAACGTTTGATTATTCCGAAATAGGGGCGTAGTCTTACTGCCACGCATAAATGTAAAAGCAGATTCGCATTTTGGTAATTCTTCTAAACGAATCACATCAACGGGTTCATCGGACTGATTATCAAAATCGTAAATATGAAACTCATCAAAATTGCAAAACATCACATAGCGCGGACGATTCTCCTTTTTTAAGCGCAAATAGTAACGCCCAGCTTGCTCCCAAATATTGCGATCGCGTAAGTCCACACCCCGACTCTTCATCTCGATCAAGATCCGCCCATCCCAAACCAAATCTGCAAAACCCGTTTTCCCTGTCTTGCTACTGTTTTTGATTACCTCCTCATACCGCGCCCCCGACTCCAACACGCCGCAATGACCAAACGCCTGAAAAAATCGATCTAAAAAAGTTTGCGCCTCACTTTTCTCGCTCCCCTTAATATTTGCCGTGACAAAAGCCACAAAGGCTGCCAAATTTTCAATGCGATCAGCCATTAGCTAAACCTTGTTAATGCCAAAAATTTATCTATATAAAATATTAGCAAACTTAGAAGCTTTAAAGCGAACAAGGGGCTTAAGCCCCTTGCCTGTTAGAGTTGTTAATGGTTTACTGCCTTGCTAGCAGTCTCTTTAAGATTGGCATTAAAGAACATTGGAATGAACTTCTCCACAAAAGAAGAAGGATCTTTATCCCATGCTTTTTTGAAGATATCGATTCTAGTCTTCTGTAACTCTGTCGAGAACAAAGTCTCAGGAAGTTGATTGAGCAAGTATTGAGGACGTTCCCATAGCGGAAGAGTCTCGGAAATCTTCAACAAATTTTCAAGACGGCGTACTTCTGCACCAGCAAGAACATCCATTCCTGACTCAAAAGCTGCTTGCTCGATCGCTACATATTTGCGCTTAGCCACCTCAACCTTAGTACGATGAGCTTCACTCTTTTTGCTAATCTCAGCTAGCTTGCGATTACCCCAACGTACATGAGCCGCCTCTTCAGGAAGAATCTTCTCAATGGTTTCGCGAATTTTGATGTTCTCGTCAGTCTGTTCCGCTTTCTTGAGAGAGCGAATATGAGCAGCGAAATATTCACAACCACGCTTTTCGGCAACATTAATTCCCGCCAAAGCATCGATGACAATATCTTCAGGATTTGCCGAAGGTTCATACTTACTCAAGCGAGTAAATTCATCGATATACAAATTCCCATCAGGTGTACCGATTTCTTCACCAAGCTCATAGAGCAAATCGGTCAACCACATCGCATGACGCGCTTCGTCAGAAACATGATGGGAAAGGTCTTGAATCAAATCGCGAGGCTTGCCATTCAGGAGTTCAATCAGTCCAGTCAAATCTTTGCAGCTACGTTGTTCGCTAAAGCGATAGCGATTTAATGTTGTCATGTGAACTTCGCGCTGACGTACAACATTGTCGAGAATGTCTTCAGCGCTCAGTTGACCGCGAAATTTATGGGGATAAGCAACTGTCATCTTTAAACCTAAATCATAAATAATAGATTGCGGGGATTAGTTAGCCTAAAGCTATTCAGATCCTATTAGTCAATTTTAAACTGATTTGTAAAGAAGTGTGAAGATTGAACCCATATCTACGCCCTACGACTGGCTCGATCGCTCTTTAGACTCGATTCATAAAGCTAACTGGTATCGCTCTACGCAAACTATAAGTAGCAAAGCAGGGACGATCGCCACCATTGATGGACGCGAGATGTTGATGTTTGCTAGTAATAACTATTTGGGGCTAGCAGGCGATCGCAGATTGATTGATGCTGCTATTGCCGCTACCGAAATGTACGGCACTGGCTCGACTGGATCGCGCTTAGTTACGGGTCATCTCGCTTTGCATGAAGAATTAGAAACGGCGATCGCAGATCTTAAGAATACAGAAGATGCCCTAGTTTTTAGCTCTGGTTATTTGGCTAATTTGGGCGCGATCGCGGCAATTGTGGGACAGCGAGATTTGATTTTGGGGGATGAATATAATCACTCTTGTTTGAAAAAGGGCGGCTTACTCAGTGGTGCAACTGCGATCGATTATCAACATTTGAATTTGACAGATCTCACCGCTAAACTACAAGCAAATCGTGCTAAATATCGCCGTTGTCTGATTACGACTGATAGCGTATTTAGTATGGATGGTGACTTGGCGACCTTGCGGGAAATCATGGACTTAGCCAACCAATATGACTGCATGGTATTAGTCGATGAAGCGCATGGCACGGGAGTATTTGGCGATCGCGGTGGTGGCTTAACTCAGGCGCTAGGAATTCAGCAGGATTTAATCCAAGTGGGAACTCTGAGCAAAGCTTTGGGAAGTTTGGGCGGCTATGTGGCGGGTTCGGCTAAACTCATTGATTTTTTACGCAATCGGGCGGCTACTTGGATTTATACTACGGGGCTTTCGCCTGCGGATACGGGCGCAGCGATCGCAGCGATTAACATCGTCAAGTCAGAAAACACTCTTCGTCAGCAGCTTTGGCAAATTGTGAGATTCTTTAAACAGGGTTTACAAAGTTTAGGTATTCAGGCGATCGCGTTTGATTCACCAATAATTGCGATCGAGATGGGTGATATTGCTCAAACTCTAAAAATGGCAACAAATTTACGCGAAAATGGAATCTTTGCTCCTGCGATCCGTCCGCCCACTGTCCCGACTCCGCGCATTCGGCTCACTCTGATGACAAGTCATACCCACGAACAAATCCAGTATTTGATGCAATGTTTACAAACTTGGTAAATTTTGATATTCAGACAATGACCTTCATGCTAGGTATTGATGCAACTTTGCAAGTATTAATACTAGGTTTCTTAAGCTTGTTAGTAAATCAATATCGGGGAATCAAAACCTACGCGATAGGCAGGGCTTTTACAACAACGGGCTTTCTAATCAGCTTAAGTAAGGGCTTCCCTCTCTCCTTCACATTAGTTCTAGCGGGTATTTTCCTTTTAGTTGGCACTTCCATTTCTTGTGTCGGTGTTTCTCAATTTACAGACAAAAAGATTAAACTCCATTACCTATTCATAATTAATCTTTTGTTTCTTGGTGTTCAGTTGTATTTCTTGATCTTCAAGGATGTTTTTGTCTTTAAAACTATTAATCAAACAGTTTTTCAAATAATTATCTATACAATATCCACTTACTGCTTACTGACTACGCCCCATAAGAGTTTTATTGGATCATCTAGATTCATGGCGAGTGTCACGATCGCTTTATCAATGTCATTAGTCGCCAGAATTGTCGGTTTAGTGAGAAATCCGCCAGAACAGCTATTTGCTTCTAATGATATAAATGCTTACACCTTGGTCGTGGCGTTTTTATTCACATTTTTATTGACGACTGGATTTATCATGATGGTCTGTCAGAGACTTTACTATGATTTGAAGGTTGCAGCGAATACTGATGTGTTGACGCATTTGCTCAATCGCCGAGCGATGATGCATCAGCTTGAGATTGCCATGAATCAGTTTTACCGTAGCGATCGCACATTTGCGATTATTTTGATTGATGTAGACTTCTTTAAGCGTGTTAATGATGTCTACGGGCATGATGGCGGTGATATGGTTCTCATCCATCTTGCCCAAATATTGCAAACCAAGATGCGGAAAGCTGATTCAGCCAGTCGTTGGGGAGGCGAAGAGTTTTTGATTTTGTTGCCCGATACGACGCTCGATCAAGCCCATGAGCTTGCTGAGCGATTACGCTCTTATGTAGAGACAAATCCCACGCCATCAAATATTCAAATCACAATTAGTTTAGGAATAGCAGTAATCCGTCAGCATGGGAATTCAGTGGAAAGCTTAATTACGGCTGCCGATCATGCACTATATGCAGCCAAGAAAAATGGTCGTAACTTAGTAGCGATCGCGAACTAGAAATGATTTTCCATATCTTATGAAGATTTTCATTTGACTATAGCAATGCAATATGACTATGTAGCTACTATTTTTGGTTTCAATTATGTCAAAATGTTAAGCGTGAGAGTAATATTTGACCCAACCCAAATTTCTCGTCCCACTGCGATCGCCCTTGGTAACTTTGATGGCGTACATGTGGGACACCGTCGTGTGATTGCGCCAATTTTGCCGATATCTTTGCGCGATCGCGATCGCAATTTAACAAGTACGGTCGTTTCCTTTTCGCCGCATCCCCAAGAATTTTTTAGCCAAAAATCGCGATCGCTACTCGCACCATTTGATGAAAAAGTAGCCTTGCTCAAGTCTCTCGGTGTCGAGCAGCTAGTCTTACTGCCCTTTAATGCCGATCTTGCCAAACTAACCGCCACCGAATTTATCCAGAAAATTTTAATTGACTCCCTCCAAGTCGAATTAATTAGCGTCGGTTTTGATTTTCACTTTGGGCAGAAACGTCAAGGCAATATCACCGATCTGCAAAATATTTGGGGCGATCGCCTGACGGTGATTCCAGAGCAAACGATGAGTTTCGGAGATCTAGATCAGCCGCCCGTGCGCATCAGTAGCTCGAATATTCGGACAGCCTTAGCTCAAGGTGAAATTGATTTAGCCAACTCGTTGCTTGGTCGTCCTTACAACCTTGTTGGCAGAGTTGTGCAAGGCAAGCAATTAGGCCGCACAATTGGGTTCCCGACTGCAAATTTAGAACTACCGACACAAAAGTGTTTGCCGCGTGATGGAGTTTATGCTGTCCAAGCAACTATCAATCATCCTGATGCAGCAACACAATCGCAAACGCAATCTCAAATACTAGGTGTAATGAATATTGGATTGCGTCCAACTGTGAATGGCGATCTGCGATCGGTCGAAGTACATTTATTTGACTGGCAAGGCGATCTCTACGATCTGGAACTAAGTGTAAACTTAATCAGATTTATTCGCCCTGAAAAGAAATTTGATTCTCTTGATGCTCTCAAATCTCAAATTCAGGCTGATTGTCAGACCGCAAGCAACTATCTTGCACCAAACCAACAGATACTAGCAAAAGCCCTGCACTCAAGTGCGGGCTAATGGCTAAAACCCGTTGAAACGGGTTAATTGAAATATTCTGTAGTCCACTGAAGTGGAATTGAGCTTTTAGCCAAGAACTCAAGTTCTTAGCTAAAAGCTCAATTCCTAACTAGTTACCCCCTTTTAATACCAAGCAAAAATATAACCATGACCTTTACCGATCGCCTGTCTATCTTAAAAAATTGGCTAGGGTTGGTTTTGAGCTTGTTGGTTTTGGCTGTAGGTCTATGGTTGCACTTTACATTTTCTCCCTACAGCATCAAAACTGAAACTATTCGTATTGACCTCGATCGCGATCGCGTCCTAGTGGGTAAACTTTTCCAGCCAGTGCAAACATCAACTCCCTACCCAACGATCATGTTATGGCATGGGGTGAGTTCTAGTAAGGAAATGATGGAACCTTTGGCGGTGGAGTTAGCCAGACATGGTATAGCTGCACTTACCTTTGATTCGGGTGGATTTGGTGAATCCTATCGGCGTAACCATAGTGAGGAGGAAAATCTGCAAGACGCTCAGGCAGTTATGGCGTATGTCAGTAAACATCCCGATCGCTTCGATCTGCAACGATTGGGGATTGGCGGACACTCGATGGGAGCAAGCACAGCGATCGCCTTGGCGATGAACAGCCCCAAAATTCGCGTCACTCTCGATTTGGGCATGAATGCAGATGTGACCAAGAGCTTACCCGCTAATTTGTTTATGGGTATTGGCTTGTATGAGGAGTTTCATACCCCTGCTGATATGCGCGAAATGTTACAACAAGCCACAGGAGAGACAATTTCAGAGTTCTCTATTAAAGGAGATTTCCTCAAGGGAACAGCAAGACAATTAGTGATTTCTGCAACTGCTGATCATTTAACCGAACCCTTCGATCCAACGCTGATTCAAGAAGCAGTGACTTGGGCAATACAGTCTTTACAAATTCCCAAACAAGCGATCTCCCTGACGATGCCACAGGTGATGCTCGGTTGGTTTTGCATTTTTGTCGGTAGTATCCTCACTGTGGGTTATGGACTGCGAGATGTATCGGGTTTGCGATCGCCTCGTTTACTGGCTTTTGGGGTAATTGCGATCGTGAGCATACTCATCTATTTGGGAGCAAATGGCAGCATTCCCTCCCGCACCGCGACCAGTAGCATTTTGCTCTGTGCTGTTCTTTTGCCAGTGGCAACCTATGCAGTTAGAGTCCAACGAGCGATCTCGTCTTTCTTTCGATCATTTGGACTATATATCGGTGCGTTTCTGATTGCCTATGCGATCGAGTCAGTAGTAATTCGGATTGGTGACTTACTGGTTCGTCCTAGCTATTTTCTGGGTCTACCCCAATTTATTGTCTACCTGCCGATTGCACTGACTTATTCCCGTGTACAAGAATTTAATGCGGCGATGTTTCCTGTGTATAGCAATGGTTTGGTTCCTAGTTGGCAACTCTCTCTCTTATTTCTACCTGAACTAATTTTTCCAAGTCTATTTTTGCATTGGGGAACGCGAGGCGGTCGCTGGCTTGTGCATTGGTTGCGTCAGCCTTTGCGTTTGAATTGGCAAAAGCCAAATGCAAAGACAATGACTGTTCTGATTGTTGCTGTATTGTCGCTAGTTGCGATCGTGTCCTATCAGGCAAGTTTAGGGCTGGTTTCTTTAACCTATGCTTTATTAGCGTTCCGAGTTCTTTTGCAACTATTTTTAATTCCTGCATTTTTGTTTATTGTCATTGTGCGATCGCGCCAGTTCCAAAGGTTAGAGAATTGGTTTGTTTAGTATCGAAACCAAAAGAGAGTTGTGGAGCGAAGCCCCACAACTCTCTTTTGGTTTAACAATGGCTATGGGTCTAAAATTGATGGTATGAAGCGAGGCTTCATACCATCAATTTTAGAATGGAAATGGAGTAATTTTATTCGCTAGAACTTCAACATTTTTACGCTGATATAGATTAATTTGTCTACGGCTTGAAAACCTTGATTTGATTGCGGGGTCTGCCAAAAGCTCTTCAACTTGACAAAGAGGAAGTTGCAAAATCACGGCTATATCTTCTCCAGAGAGCCATTGTTGCCCAAATAGATTCAAGATTTCATCATCCTTTGCCCTGAGTAGTTGAGTCAATAGCTTTTCTAGAAGTAACCAACAAGCGATCGCATCGGATTCGGCTCGATGCGACTTACCAACATTAAAGTCATAATGTTTGACTAACTTAGGCAGCGATCGCGATGGTAAATGTGGCAATAATAGCCTTGATAGCTTGACGGTGCAAAGTTGTTGAGGAGCGATAAATTCAGTGCCTAGTCTTTGATATTCAGCTTTGAGAAAAGAATAGTCAAAGCCAATATTGTGAGCAACAAGAACGCCAGATTGTAGCATTGGCAAATATTTGGGCAAAATCCGATCGCTGACATCAACATCAGCAACCATATCCTGCGAGATGCCTGTAAATCTGACTATTTGTTCAGGAATCTGGATTTGAGGATTGATTAGGTCAGTAGATATTTGCTGAATTCCGTCTTTGAGTGTGGCTTGAAGAACAGAAATTTCGATAATGCGATCGCGATCGCCTTTTCCTCCTGTTGTCTCTAAGTCAACTACCGTGAATAGCTCTGTACTAATCTGGCGATAGTAGGTAAGGAGTTCTATAGATAGATTGGCATTAATTTTCATTGATTCAAATCGCTTAAACTTCTCATGACATTGAAAGCTGCTTTTGACACAAGGCTTTTGGTGCAATTATAGCCTTAGCCAATTGCTATCAGCGATCGTCTATTCAACAGAGGCTAAAAATAAGGTGGATAAAATCTTAGCTATCTCATACAATTTAGCATTACAAATTATAAAAATTATTTGAGGCAAATCAAATGAATATAAATGAAATTTTGGCTGGATTTGAAATATATGATGGTGAATATAAGCACGAGCATGTTGAAGCTGCTTTAAGCAACAAAGAAGAAATCACTCCTCATCTCATTGCGATTCTTGAAAAAGTCAGAGAAGATCCACAAAAATATGCAGAAGATGTCGATTATTTTGCATATATCTATGCCTTGATGCTGCTGGGACATTTTAAAGAACCTAAAGCTCATCAGGTAATTGTTGATTTATTCAGTTTACCAGTTCCTCTTCCAAACGATCTGTTTGGCGATACAACCACAGAAGATTTGCCAGTCATTTTACTGCGAACTTGTGGAGGCTCGCTTGAAGGAATTAAAAGTCTTATTCAAAACAAAAATGCCTATGAATTTAGTCGTGGTTCAGCACTGACTGCAATGGTATATGCAGTAGTTGAAGGCATGATTACTAGAGAAGATGCATTGTCTTTCTTTGGTGGATTGCTTACGGGTGATGAGGCTCCTGAAGATTCATCTTTTCATAGCCAACTAGTTTGTGACATCTGCGACCTTTATCCTGAAGAGTTGATGGATAAGATTAAGGAGGCTTTTGACAAGGGACTAATTGAAGAGATGTGGACTGATCTTGAAACAATTGAGAAGATATTGGAGGAAGACGATGTAGAAACATGTCTTGCTCGGCTCAGAGAAAATCTATCTAGAAAATCATTAGATAATATCCATAAAAATATGTCATGGTGGGCTTGTTTTAACCCAGAAGAAATCGAGGAATCAGTTTCATCTAAGCCATATACACCTCAATTTTGGGAGCAGCCAAAAACTAAATCCAAAAAGAAAAAAGCTTTTTGGGAGCTATAGCAACAATCCAAACTAATTTGTAAGCGATCGCTTACAAATTAGTTTGCTTGTCATTTGCTCGATCTATTATTGGAACTATCTTACAGCAGTTATCGATCGAACCAACCACAAAAAGGGTCGCAGGGCAAAGTCCAGCAATGGGTTTTATATGCTTATTTGTGGCGAGTTTGAAAGCAAATGGCTGTAGATTTGAACTAAGCCCCAAAGGAGCATATATATCAATGCATAAAGGTAGATTAGAAGCATTTAGTGATGGTGTGATTGCTATTATTATTACCATCATGGTGTTGGAATTGAAAGTGCCACATGAAGCAGACTTAGCTGCATTACGTCCATTAATTCCAGTATTTCTGAGCTATGTACTCAGCTTTATTTATCTAGGAATCTATTGGAACAATCACCACCACATGTTACAGGCAGTTAGACAAGTCAATGGGAAGATATTGTGGGCTAACATGCATCTGCTATTCTGGCTATCGCTAATTCCCTTTGTCACCGCATGGACAGGTGAAAATTTCTTTGCCCCTGTGACTGTTGCGTTCTATGGGATCGTGCTTTTAATGTCAGCGATCGCTTATTACATTCTTAGTCGTGTGCTTATTTCTCATCATGGTAAAGAATCCACACTAGCGATCGCGATCGGTAGAGATTTTAAAGGCAAGATATCGCTGGTGATTTATGCTGTAGCGGTTCTACTTTCCATAGTGAATTCATGGTTAGCTTTCTTGTTGTATGTCGCAGTGGCGATCATGTGGCTGATACCCGATCGCCGTATTGAGAAGACGATGAGTTCCTAAATAAATCAATAAGAAGTAGTGCTTTGCACTACTTCTTATTGATTTATTTTGCTTCCATCCAATTTTTACCTGTGTGAATGTCCACTTCCAGCTTTACCGAAAGCTCTACAGCTAATTCCATCGCTGCTTTGATTTTGGGCTGTAATTCGGCAACTTCATCAGGTGGTACTTCAAATACAAGTTCATCATGGACTTGTAATAGCAATCGCGCTTGATAGCCTCGCAAAAGATCATCCACATGCAACATTGCAATTTTAATGATATCGGCACTAGTTCCCTGTATGGGCGCATTAACAGCCGATCGCAATAGAGCCGCCTTCTGATATCCACCGCTCTGACTAAGCCCGCCGAAATAACGCCGCCTACCTAATATTGTTTTCACATAGCCATCACGTTCTGCTTCAAACTCTACATCCTGCATGTAAGCAGAAATCCTCGCGTAGCGCTGATTGAATTTGTCAATAAATTGCTTGGCAACTTTTACTGGCACACCGATATCACGGCTAAATTTCTGCGCTCCCATGCCATAAATCACACCATAATTAATGATTTTCGCTAGACGACGCTCATCGCTAGTTACTTCTTCTTTCTCTAAGAGCAGTTGCGCCGTGACAGTATGCACATCTTCACCAGCATTAAAAGCCCTCATCAATTCAGGCTCTTGACTCAAGTGAGCAAGAATTCGCAGTTCAATTTGCGAATAATCCGCTGCCATTAATATCCAATCTTCTTTTGGCAAAAAGCCAGCTCTAATCCGCTTACTAAAAGCTGTACGAATGGGAATATTTTGCAAGTTAGGATTAGAACTACTCAAACGTCCTGTTGAGGCAACAGTTTGATTAAAATCTGTATGTACGCGCCCAGTTTTTGGCTGAATCAGCGATGGCAAAGCATCAACATAGGTGGATTTGAGCTTGGCAAGTGTACGGTTTTCGAGAATCGTGTCAATGAGTGGATGATCGCCTTCTAATTTATTGAGAACTGCCACATCAGTAGAATAGCCTGTGGCACTTTTACGCGATTTCTTGATAAATTTCTCGCCTAATAATTCGAGTAAAATTTCGCTCAATTGCTTAGGTGAATTGAGGTTAAATTCTTTGCCAGCTTGGGCATAGGCTGCGATCGCTAAAGTATCTAAATCCTTTTCTAATTCCTGCGAGAAAACACTCAAATATTCTTTGTCGATCCTAATACCACGCCATTCCATTTTCGCAAGGATTGGCTCTAGAGGCATCTCGACATTTTGGAATAAATCCCACAGTTCGGGAACCGCAGTTAATTGCTCTTGCAGAATCGGTCTAATGTGATAAGTAAGATAGGTATCCATCCCGCAATATTGAGCAACCAAAGGAATGGCAACTTCTGCGATCGATTTGCGCTTACCGACTAGCGTTTTATAACTAACAGTGCGAATCTGGAGTAAGTTCATCGCCATATCATCGAGCTTATGACTTGCTTCTGGATCGATGACATAACTAGCAATCATCGTATCGAATACCACACCTGCTAGCTCAATTCCCGCCGCCTTAAACATTAAGCGATCAAACTTGGCATTCTGTAAATATTTCGGATAACTAGCATCTTCAAGAATGGGTCGAAGAATCTCTCTAACCTCTTCCCATTTGAGATTTTGTCCTTCACTATGACTTAAAGGAATATAGGCAACCTCACTAATTGAATCTCCCCAACAACAACCAATTCCTACTAATTCGGCTTCAAAGGGATTTAGTGCCGAGGTTTCCGTATCCCAAGCCACAGGCTGTTTAGTGCTGCGAAGATTTTCCACTAAGTGCTCTAACTTTGCGATCGCATCAATAATCTGTACATCCAACTTTAACGATGCAGAAGCGGAGATCGCCCGATCTGCCTCTTGCTTAGCAAAGTCAAACCACAACTCCTCATCTTCGCCATTATCCTGCTTTTGAGAAGTCTTACTCCCCTCTCCCAGAGGGAGAGGGGCTGGGGGTGAGGGTTTCTTCTCATAATTTCCCGACAACTTTGCCTGAATCTGATCGACTCTATTCACAAAAGCTTTAAGCTCAAGCTCTTCTAATAAAGGGATTAACTCGGCAGTATCAAAACCCGTCAATTTACAATCAGAGATCGCCATCGGCAGCGGTACATCGGTTTTGATCGTCGCCATAAATTGCGAATGTTTTGCCGCTTCAATTCCTTGCTCTAGCTTAGTTTTAACGGCTCCCTTCATCCTTGGTACAGCCGCTAAAACATTCTCTAAACTGCCATATTCCTCTATTAATTTAATCGCCGTTTTTTCGCCAATCCCCCGCACTCCAGGGATATTGTCAGAAGCATCACCACAGAGAGCTTTATAGTCCACGACTTGCGTAGGTAAAACCCCTAACCGCTCTTTTACTTGATCGGCATGATATTCAACAATCTTATCTTTTTGTCCGATGTTCAGCACTGAAATGCGCTTATCAATATCGATTAATTGAAACAAATCGCGATCGCCACTTAATATCTTGACGGTATAGCCCTCAGCACTCGCCGCCTGTGATAGAGTTCCCAATACATCATCCGCCTCAAAACCTGCTTGGGTAATCGCTGGCAGATTCATCGCTGCTAAAACCCTTTGTAAGTTCTGCATATCGGGAATAAAACTTTCAGGGGTTTCCAAACGATTTGCCTTATAAGTATCGTCAATCTCATGACGAAATGTGGGTGCTGCGAGGTCAAAGGCGATCGCAACAGCAGCAGGTTTTTCGCGATCTAGCATCTCGATCAATGCTTTCAAGAAGCCAAAACAAATACTCGTGGGGATTCCTGTCGAGGTGCGCAAGCCGCCTTCTGGGTGTTTACCAAAGGCATAAAAGGCTCTGAAGGCAAGGGAATGTCCATCAACGAGTAAAAATGTGGGGTGAGTTTGTGCGCTTGAAGTCATGATGCTCGTTTTAAAGTTTTGGCGATCGCTAATCTTAGGTTAACCGATTGCTATGACATTGACATTAATCTGTACCTCCCCATGTCCATGTCGGATTACCATCTTTCACACCCTTATTCAAAATCACAGGCGTTAACCCATTCGCATCACTCATCCCTGTCATATCCAAAATCAAATAAACCTTGTCATTAACAAACCTCATCCGCAAATATGAATGCCCTTCAAACGTCTCACCGTTATACTTAGTGATTCCAGCAGTAGCCTTACAGTTGTGATACTTGATCTGCAACTTCGCCACCCAAGTCACACTAAACTCATCACTTTTCTCAACCCGAAACTCCCTTGCAAACCAACCCAGCGACGCTGAGCCATCGGTAGTATAACCACCCTCAGCATAGGGACGCGGTGTTTGAGTAAGACTCACCTGAGTAGGACAAATTGGAAAAGCTCCACGCGAATCCGTCGGATGAACGTTAAGTGTGATATTGTTCGGCGCGGCAAAACTGGGATTTGTAAATAGAGATAATTGCGCGATCGCAGCACCCCCAACGCCCAAACATATTTGCTTAAAAATTTGACCGAAAGCCTTAACCCTAGAATTTTTCATGTAATTTTTTACTGATACAGTAACCCAGTCTATGCATTTTGGATCTACAAAACTTAGAAGTCAAAAGAGCTTTTGTAGTTCCCTCAGCCTTCTGGATTTGGTTACAGCAATTTTCGATAGCAAAGAACTAAAAAATTTAAAAGTGGTGCGAAGCATCACTTTTAAATTTTTTAGTTCTTTGCTTTGAGTGCAAAGCGCTGCAAGCACGTAGCACCATGAATCATAATATTGAATAGATCTTAAAAAACGCTATATTGATCTGCCTAGGCTAAAAGCGACAACTAACCCATGACCACTTCCGTTTTATCCGATTTAAAGATACGTTTTTCTAAGGCGATCGCAGCCGCCTTTGGTGCGGAATATACTAGCCACGATCCAGCCGTCGCCCCATCCAAAGATGCCAAATTTGGCGATTATCAATGCAATGCGGCTCTAGGCTTAACCAAAAAGCTCAAACAAAAGCCCCAAGATGTCGCAGCACAGATAATTGCAAATTTACAAGTTGACGATATGTTCGAGGCTCCGACGATCGCAGGAGCAGGATTTATTAACTTAAAACTGAAACTTAGCTACCTAGAATCACAATTAGCGAAAATGCAAAAAAGCGATCGCCTCGCGATCGCCAAGGTCGAGAAGCCCGATCGCGTCATCGTCGATTTCTCAAGTCCGAATATTGCCAAGGAAATGCATGTCGGACATTTGCGATCGACGATTATCGGTGACAGCATTGCGCGGATTCTAGAATTTCAAGGACATGAAGTCCTGCGCCTCAACCATGTCGGTGACTGGGGGACTCAATTTGGGATGTTAATTACCTATTTGCGCGAAGTGTATCCAGATGCGTTGACGAAAGCTGATGCGATCGCGATCGGCGACTTAGTAGAACTCTATCGCGCCGCCAAAAAACGCTTTGATGAAGACGCAGAATTTAAAGAGATTTCTCGCGCTGCGGTAGTGGAACTGCAAGCAGGAGGATCTGAAGCCAAACTGGCATGGCAACTGCTTTGCGAACAATCACGCCGTGAGTTCCAAAAGATCTATGACACCCTCAATATTCAATTAGAAGAACGCGGCGAATCTTTTTATAATCAGTTCTTGTCTGATGTCGTCACAGATTTACGCAAAACTGGCTTACTCCAAGAAGATCAAGGCGCATTATGTGTTTTCTTAGAAGGATTCAGTAACAAAGATGGTCAGCCCTTGCCCCTGATCGTTCAGAAAACTGATGGCGGCTATAACTATGCGACCACCGACCTCGCCGCCCTGCGTTATCGCATTCGTGAAGACAGAGCCACGCGCATCATTTATGTGACAGATATCGGTCAGTCGGGACATTTCGCCCAAGTCTTCCAAGTTGCTAAGCGAGCGAATTGGATTCCTGAAACTGTGCAGACTACTCATGTTCCATTTGGATTGGTGATGGGTGACGATGGCAAAAAATTTAAAACGCGATCGGGTGACACGATCGCTCTCAAGAGTCTCTTAGAAGAAGCGGTCACCCGTGCACGGGCTGATATCGAAACCCGCAACCCTGAAGCATCTGATGAATTCAAGCAAGATGTCGCTGAAGCCGTCGGACTTGGTGCAGTGAAGTACGCCGACCTGTCGCAAAATCGCACTAGCAACTATATCTTCAGCTTTGATAAGATGTTAGCCCTACAAGGCAACACAGCACCTTATATGCTCTATGCCTATGTGCGGGTGCAGGGAATCGGGCGTAAAGGCGAGATTGATTTTGCTAGTTTGGATGCTGATGCGATCAAGCTCACGCAAGAGCCAGAGATTGTCTTAGCTAAGCATTTGTTGCAATTTGCCGAAGCGATCGATGCTGTTTCTGAAGAACTATTCCCAAATCGTCTTTGTCAATATCTCTTTGAACTCAGCCAGAAGTTCAATCAATTTTTTGAGCAATGCCCTGTATTGCAAGCTGAGGAATCAGAGAGAATCTCACGACTAAGTCTGTGTGATATCACTGCCAAAACTCTCAAGCTTGGTTTAAATCTCCTCGGTATTCGCGTGTTAGAACGGATGTAAAAAAAGGTCGTGCTTCGCACGACCTTTTCTAAAATATAGGAATCAAAAAAATGTCTTTAGAAAAACCTGATAGCGTCTGGAATCATAAGCCTTGGTGGTGTCAACCTTGGACAATTATCTTAACTGGAATCTCGATTATTAGTGGTAGTTGGCTATTGTTTAAAATAGTCTGGTTATCGATTCTTGTCGCGATTCCCATATCTGCATGGATGGGATTCTTTGTGATTCTATTTCCCAAGTTAGCGCTTCAAGAAGTTAATCAGGAGATTAAGTAGGTAAAACAAACAGACTATTAGTCGTCATACACCTTACTGCGATGAGCAATGAGCGTAACAGATACCACTTTTGAGTCTTCGTCAACTAGATACACTATTCGATAGTCACCAATGCGATAACGATAGCGTCCTGTTAAATTTCCTCTCAAAGCAGTAATGTTTGGGTGTTGTATGGAGTTTGTTCGAGAATTAGCAGACACTTATTAATCTTTTTGACAGTTGCAAGTGAGGTCTTGTTGTAAAAATTCTGGGCTTCAGGAGACAGGCGGACTTCATACATCTCTGCGAATGTCTCTCCAGTTACGATAGCTACCTGTGGAAACTTTAGCTTCTGCTTTTTCTAAAGAGTCCATAAATCTAGGAATCCTCAGTAGTTCGTCAGTTGCTTCTTGGCTTTCACGTTCTGCCAGATATGCCAAAAAATCTACAGCTACTCTGAGCCGTTCAGGGGATAGGCTATCGATGTATTCATCAATTTGATGGCGAAGTTCTACTGTGGTCATAAGCTTGATAGTTATTCAAAATTTATAACTTACTAATAACGCTATTGTAGGCGATTGCCTAACTAATCACCCCAAAATTAATCGTCATGCTAATTGAAATTGATAAATGTCTCAAGATTTTGTTCGATATTTAAGAAGATTCAAATCATAAAAATCTTGGAAAAAGCTGTGAGTAGATGAAATATTTACCAATCAAGCTATGAAGATTATGAGAATAAAGCGATATAATCGATCGCAATAACTTTCAAGAATTAGAAGAACTCATGACTGATTTGCCAGAAGACAATCTCGAAATTATTTTGGTGGATTTTAAGGGAAGTGGCGGATCTGTAGGTCAAGTCAGCCGATCGCTATCACCTCAAGAGATAACTGCGCAAGTAGTAGCTCAGTCTCAGCACGCTGTAAATGCGGCGATGGGGACAATTCGGTTAATGGCAAATCGCACGATCGCAACGCTTGATACGATGGCAAATAAGCCGTCTCAGGTGGAGGTGGAGTTTGCGGTGAAGCTGGATGCTAAGGCGGGTGCGTTTTTGGCGAGTGCTGGGGCTGAGGGCAGTATTAAGGTGAGGCTGGTCTGGAATCGGGACAAGGATAAGTAAAGATGCAGAGATTTAAGATCCCCGACTTTTTCTTTGCAGTCAGAGATTACCTGTGCTAATCACACAAAAAGTCGGGGATCTAGGCATTTTCTAGTTTTCTTTTGCTTACAGATATTTGATACTCATGACAAACATTCAAATCCAAAATCCCCGTGAGTTTACGCTGCAAATTCATCGCTCTGTGAGTAATGAAGAGATTATTGGCACTGGGTTTGTGATTTCAGAAAATGGCTTGGCGGTGACTTGCGTGCATGTGGTGAAGGCGGCGGCTGGGAGCGTTTGTCAAGGTATGGAAATAGGAGCGTACTTCGCGCCATCGCGTCAAAAATGGCTGGCACGGGTAATCGGCTGCTTTGAGGATTGCGATGATGATGTGGTGTTGCTGCAATTGGGTGATGAGAATGCTCCATTTTTCTTGCCAGACAAGATGCAACCTGCGCGAATTGATGGGGCAGATGAATCAACAGGGAATCGCTTTCGGAGTTATGGCTATCGTCCGTTAGAGAAATATTCAGGCGGGTTTGCGAAAGGCGAAATTTTAGGGGATGTGGAACCGCCAAATGGTTATGTTTTACAACTCGATCCGATTCAGTTGGAGTCGAGTCAGATCAATAGTGGCATGAGTGGTGCTGCGGTGCTGGATTTGGAGCGCGATCGCGTGGTGGGGATTGTCTCAGAGACTTGGTTTCCTGACGAGACAGGGAAGGATCGGGATACGGCTTGGGCGGTGAATGTGCGGGTGTTGGCTTTGCCACCGATCTCATTGCCCTTAAATACAGTAACTGCTGTAGCAATCGCACCGATCGCTACAGCACCAATGACGAATAATATTGCCATGCCTACTCTCAAGGAAAAACTGGTAAATGCGCCGCCGCTTTTGGATGAATGGGTCGGACGGGTGGAATTGTTGCAAGCTTTGGATGGGGATTGGGGCGATCCTGCGCGGCGGATTGTGGAATTGATTGGGTTTGGGGGTGAGGGTAAGAGTAGTGTGGCGCGGCGGTGGGTGGCGAATGTGTTGTCATCAAATCGCAAACCGCAAGCGGTTTTCTGGTGGGGATTTTATGAGAATGGCGGTATTGATGAGTTTTTTGAAGCGTTAGCTAACTTCGTTGTAGGGGATTTGAATGCTCTAAGTCTATGTAAATCTGCAAGCGAGAAGATTTTCCTGATTAATTTAGTCTTGCGGAAGGGTGGGCGCTATCTGTTTGTTTTGGATGGTTTGGAGGAGTTGCAGCATGAGAGCGGTGATGATTATGGCTTACTGAAAAGTCCCGATCTGCGGGAGTGGTTGCGAACTTTGGCTAAGGGAGAGAATGAGGCGTTTTGTGTGGTGACCAGTCGTGCGCCGTTGTTCGATCTGATCGATCTGACGACGTTTGTGCATCGGGATGTGGAACGGTTGACGGATGGGGAGGGGTGTGAGTTGTTGCAAAAGTTGAGTGTGCGGGGTGAGGCGGCGGCGCTAAGGCAGGTGGTGCGCGATTGGGATGGATATGCGTTGGTGTTGAGTTTGTTGGGAACTTATCTGGTGGAGAGGTTTGCGGGGGATGTTGGAGCCATTGGAGAGATTGCGGTTCCGTTGGCGCGGGAGGCGAGGTATGACCG
>NZ_BBJB01000112.1 GCF_016584665.1 Pseudanabaena sp. lw0831 | reverse complement strand
AATCTAAAAACTCAACCCAACATCCTCGCAGGAGCATTTGGCGGTAAAGCAGGCGAGAAAAAGTTTGGACAAAATGCACTACCTGCCACGCTTACAGAAGTCCAAGCGATCGCAAATTCATTCACAAACTCAGTAACGCTCACCGAAGAGAAGTTTAGCCGCCAAGCGATCGAATCTCAATTCAAAAATCACAATATTCTTCATCTTGCTACTCATGCCTCGTTTAACACAGGTACACCCGACAATTCATTCATCATTTTTGGCAATGGCGACAAAATCAAGCTCAATGAAATCTCTGAGTGGCAGATTCCAAATATAGATTTGATTATGTTGAGTGCTTGTGAGACTGGAGTTGGTAAGCTTGGTGATGGAGTAGAAATATTGGGATTTGGCTATCAAGTCCAGAAAGCAGGTGCAAAAAATGCGATCGCCTCGCTCTGGAAAGTCGATGATGCTGGCACACAGGCTCTCATGGCAGCTTTTTATAGAGAGTTCCAGAAAGGTGACGTTAATGTTACTGAAGCTTTACACAGAGCGCAAGTTTCGCTAATTCGCTCCAAAGAGTTCAACCATCCTAATTATTGGTCGGCTTTCTTTGCGATCGGGAATGGACTGTAAGTACCTTGCTGTTGCAAAATTTGTAACGTTGATTCATTTTCCTGTAAGTAGTCTTAGACTGAGTAATAGTAAAATTTAGCTAAATGGATTTGTAAAGCAATGAAATATAAAACTTTGAACGTTTTGTTTGGATTTAGCATCGCGATCGCTTACATGTCTAGTCCAATCATTGCGCCCGTTAAAGCCCAATCCCTCTTGGATTTTCAGCCCAAACAAGAAATTGCCCCTAAACAAATCGATAGCCTCAAGGAAATTGGGACTAGTCTTGATGGCTTTATCCCCAAAAAGTTGCAAGAGTCAGAATCACCGATGGGGAGCAATCGAGCGATCATTGGAGAGGATCAACGCATACCGATGATGAGTCGTGAGTATCCTTGGTCAACGGTGGGCAAGATCGTGATGATCGGCAAAGACAAGAAAGAATATTCCTGTACGGGAACTTTGATTGGGAAGTCGCTGGTGATCACTAATGCTCACTGTGTATACGATGAGAGTGGGAAGCTATTCCCCAACATCTTCTTTTTGCCGAATTTAATCAATGGACGATTGCGAACAAAAAATGATGTTGCTTCGGTGCGCAATATCTTGGCAGGCACGAGTAAACCTAATTGGCGATCGGCAGATGATTGGGCGATTTTAGAATTGGATAAGCCCTTGGGTGAGAAGTATGGTTTTCTCAGGTGGAGAACGGTTCCAGTAGCATTGCTACAGAGATATAAGAATCGTCTGGCTGTGGCAGGCTATTCAGGCGACTATCCCGATCCTAAAGCCTATAGTGGCTCTGAATTTTCAGCGGGCAAGGGTTACACCGCAGGAGTCCATTTAAAGTGCAGTGTGCTGGGAGAGCGCGATGGAATGCTAGTGCATGACTGTGATACTAATCCAGGAGCTTCTGGCTCGGCTTTGATTAGTAAGATTGATGGAGTTTATCAAATTATCGGGCTTCATGCCATAGGACGAAGAGATCGCAGTGGTCGCGGAGTAGAAAACTATGCTGTGCGGATCGGTCGGATTGAAGCAGCGTTAAACAAGGGTAAGTAAGCAGAGGGTTTTTTATGCGTAAGATTTTTAGTATTGCGATTTTGACTTTGTTAATGGGTTTGCCCGTCCAGAATGCGGTGAGCGAAACAGCGATCGCCCAAGTATCCTCAAATCGCCAAGCTGAGGCAGATCGACTCGCAACTCAAGGTAGTCAACTAACTCAAGCTAAGAATTACTCTGAAGCCTTGGCAACCTACGAACAAGCACTTCAAATTTATCGTGAGCTTAAAGATCGCAGTGCCGAGTCCGTGATGCTCAATAATATTGGGCTAACCTACTTCAGGCAAAAGCAGTATCAAAAGGCGATTGAGTTCCATCAACAATCCTTAATCATCAAAAAGCAAATTGGCGATCGCAAAGGTGAAAGTACTTCGCTCAGTAACATTGGCGTTGTATATTACAATCAAGGGCAGTTTGAGAAAGCGATCGATTTCTTTCAGGATGCCTTAGCAATTAGGCAACAACTCGGAGACAAGAAGAGTGAAGTAACTTCGCTCAGTTATCTGGGCAATGCTTATCGCAAGCTGAAACAATATCAAAAAGCGATTGATATCTATCAGCAAGCTTTGGTGATTGTGAAGCAATTAGGCGATCGCAATGAGGAAAGTACTGTGCTTGGCGATCTGGGCAGTGCCTATAGAAATCTAGGGCAGTACCAAAAAGCCGTTGACTCCTATCAGCAAGCTCTAGCCCTTTTTAGACAAATCGGCAACGCACAATCAGAGGGCTATGCTCTCAGTGATCTTGGCGATGTTTACCGCAGTTTAGGACAGTATCAGCAATCAATTGATGCGTATACTCTTGCCTTAGCCGTTGTCCGCAAACTCGGCGATCGCAACAGTGAAAGGAGTTTGCTAAACGATTTGGGAACTACCAATATGATCGTGGGACAGTATGCTAAAGCAATTGGTTTTTACCAACGCTCCTTGATGCTTGCAAAACAGTTTAAAGATCTTAATGGCGAAGGAAATTCACTGATTGGGATTGGGAATGGCTATAACAGTTTAGGTCAGTACCAAAGGGCGATTGAATTTTATCAGCAAGCCTTAGTTTTGAAAAGGCAAGAAGGCGACCAACAAGGTGAAGCAAAGTTATTCGGCAACTTGGCTAATACCTACAACTATCTGGGCAATTTCAAGAAGTCAATTGACTTTAACCAGCAATCTATAGACATCTTTAAAAAAATCGGCGATCGCGAAGGGCTTGGCAAGTCGCTGAACAATATTGGTAGTGCTTATGGTAGTTTGGGTGACTATCCTAAAGCGATTGACTTCCATCAGCAATCCTTAGCCATATCCAAACAACTTGGCAATGTCAGTGGTGAAGCAACAGCATTCAATAATCTCGGCACTATCTATCGCAATTTAGGACAAGTCCAGAAGGCGATCGAGCTATATCAACAGGCTCTAGCAATTAATCAGAGCAATGGCGATCGCGATGGGGAAGGGCTATCACTTGGCAATCTAGGCAATTCTCAAATGAGCCTTAGTCAGTTCTCAAAAGCCGCTGACTTCTATCAGCAAGCTTTAGCCATTTTTAAACAAAATGGCATTGCACAAATGAAGGATGAATGAGTAAATATAAAGATAACGAGTTTAAGCAATGAAAAACAATGAAATGTCCAAAGTGTGGTTCAACACATATTCGTAAAAATGGGAAACGAGGAGACAAACAAAATCATATTTGTGCTGATTGCGGTCGTCAGTTCATTGATAACTACTCAGTGATTGGATATTCGCAAGATGTCAAAAGAATATGCCTAAAAATGTACTGCAACGGCATGGGATTTAGACAAATTGAGAGATGTACCGATGTTAGTCACAACTCAGTCATCAACTGGGTTAAGGAGGCAGCAAAGCAATTACCAGAACATCCCCCCATTGAAACTATTCCTGAAGTTGGTGAATTAGATGAACTCCAGACTTTTGTTGGGTCAAAAAAAACTTGATTTGGCTATGGACTGCGGTGAATCATTTTAGTCAAGGCATATTGGCTTGGGTATTAGGAGATAGGAGTAGCCAAACCTTTGAAAACTTGTGGACATTGATTAAGGTGTGGCAATGCTATTTCTGGGTTACTGATGGCTACTGTGTCTACAAAATGTTTATCAACTCGGAGGATCAAATTATCAGCAAAACCTATATGACTAGAGTTGAGGGTGAAAATACTAGACTGAGACATTATTTAGCCAGATTGCACAGAAAAACTTTATGCTATTCAAAATCGGAAGAAATGTTGAGGTATTCAATTCGTCTGTTAATTCACTATCTTAAGTACAAATCGATTCCTTCATTTTCTTGATTCATCTTTCATTTGTGCAACGCCCATTTATCAGCTAGGGTTTCGAGATCGTCAATAGTTTTATGAAACTTTGGTAACTCGACAAATACTAGCTCTAGATCATAAATGGGATAGTTAATCAGAAAGTCTTTCTCTTTTAAAATAAAGCAAGAGGTTAACTGATTGATTTCTGGAAACATCTCAAAATCTGTAATCGTCAGTGCAATCACAGGGTTGAGCATTGTATAGTCGTCCCCAACACCCAGTTGAATAGAATAAGTTTTCGCAGCGTTATAGAGAATACGTTTCTCAAAACCTTCGATATTCAAGACCTGCATTTCGATAATCACTTTGGTCTCATTATCGAGTGTAGCTTTGACATCTAAATAAGTATCTTTAACACCTCGAATGCGCGGAGCTAAATAAGGATTAAGGATTGTTAACTGCCTAATCGTGTTCTCGCCATTGTAGAGAATGGCGTTGAGAAAACTTATCAAAACATCATGGCTTTGTTCTGAGCCAAATATCTTTTTGAATGCAAAATCAGTTTTAGGGTTAATAAATTGCATATGCTTCAGTTAAACCTTTAAACCTTGCTTTAATTCATTTTAGCGCTCTTAATCGTCTTAGGGAAAGTTATGCTCCACTATTGGGGCGAATCAAAACTATTGGAGTTTGCTCGGCAGCATTCCCCGCTGGATTCATTAATAGAGCTTGATTAAGAAGTTTCTCAGATACCCCTGAAGTCGCGGCTAACACCTTGACACGGCGTAAATCGTTGACATCCACGATCGCGGCTTCTAGCCCTGTTCCTGCCTTGATTTCATCAACTACTGCTTGAGGGTTTTTCGGACCTAGGACAATAAACTGGTCATAGGGAGGCAAAGTCCCCGTCACATCATCAATCAGTCTTGCCTGATCGCCAGCCAGCATATAAAACACCCCAGGTACTCGCAAAAATGCCTTAGCTAAAGCACCGACAATAAAAGCAAAAGCAACTCGCAATGCGCCCGACTCGTTAATCAAGGATTGTAAACCGCAAGCAGTGGCGAGACTAGAAGTGCTTTTAAAGTAATAGCAGAGACGTTTAGCTAACCACTTAGGCTTAATGTCACTGGGGTGATAAAAATTTCCTTGCATAATTGCGATTGGCGTTTCCGCGATCGTGACGATATCACCAGCTTGTGCATGACTCATCACATAGCGCTGCATCACCTCGACTGGACTATCTCCCGCCGATAAAATGTGCGTGCGAATGGGCAATACATCTGCATCAGGCGTGGGTCGCCAACGTTCTCTTTGATTTGCATCAGGAAACTGTAAGGGAATAATGCAATGTTTAACTTTTTCTTCGCGTCCAGCTGGCCCATAGATAGTGTAATGAACACGTACCCATACAGTCTTTAGTTCTTCTAAGTTTTTGCCACTCAGGTCAATCTGAATCTCAACACCTGTACTGTGATTAGGAGTAACAATATAAGACTCCCAATAATTATCGTTGCGACTAGCAGAATTTGGATGACGCGATCGCAACTCGACTTTGCTATTAATGCCATCAAGACTATCGCTAGACAACATCGAGATCACAGGATCGACTTCAACTAGAAACACATCGAGATTACGAGTTTTGTTGGTTGCTGTGAGCAATAACTCAATACGATAGTGTTCTGGCTCGTAGGTCAAAAATTGCCACAGCCCGCTATCAAACTCTAGTAAGTTGCCTTGGCGGGTCGTGTATTGCCACTCAAACAATAACCACAGCAGCAAAACTAGACCAGCCAAAACCGCGATCGCAATACCCACACCAATCAAAATATTCATAAGCCTTAAATACCTACTTCCTAATCTTTAAGCCCTAAGGATAATGACCAATTTTGTTGTGGCGTGGCGAATCCGCGCCACAACAAAATTGGTCGCCAGCCCCTAATCTCTACTAATAGATTGCTTGAGAGTTTTGCAAAGTTCAGCGATCGCATGTAAGCCACCATCAGGTTCTGCAAGTTTTCTTACCATCGCACTCCCAACGATCGCTCCATCCGCATTCCAGTCGATTACCTGCTTAGCATGTTCAGGCTGTGAGATGCCAAACCCAACGGCGATCGGTTTGTCCGTAATCACTCTCAGTTGCTCGATCATCGTTTTTACTCCCTTCGCAACTTCGGTACGCACGCCTGTAACACCTGTAGCACTGACTACATAGATAAAGCCTTGTGATTTCTCGGCGATCGCGGCTACGCGATCGGGTGGGCTAGTAGGAGCAATTAACAAAATCACTTCAATCCCTGCTTTTTGAGCAGGTTCTAACAAAACATGAGATTCTTCCAGAGGTAAATCGGGAACGACTAAACCACGAACCCCTGCTTTATAAATTGTTTGCAAAAACTTTTCTACACCCATATTCAAAATTGGGTTGTAGTAAGTGAACAAAATAATTGGAGATCGCAGTTCTGGTGCAACGGTTCGTACAACATCTAAAACTTTTTCCAGTGTTGTCCCATTTCGTAAAGCTCTTGTTGCTGCGGCTTGAATTACGGGGCCGTCTGCCAATGGATCTGAGTAAGGGACACCAAGCTCGATCATGTCCGCGCCGTTTTGATCTAGGACCCGCAAAGCTTTTGCTGTTGTCTCTATGTTAGGATCGCCAGCCGTAATAAATGGAATCAGCGCGGCTTGCCCTTTAGCTCGCAGTTCTTCAAATCGAGCGGAAACGGATATCATGACGTAAAAATTCCCACAGAATGTAGTCCCGTATTATAGTAGCGCCTCATGGCTACTTGTTACTGATCCCCGCCAAAGGCTCAACAAAACCAATTTTTATAATGAGAATTGCTGCTAAAAGCGGGGCAACCCGCAATAAATTAGAGTCAGCACCAAGTGCTGACTCTAATTTATTGCGGGTTGCATTTTCCAGCGCGGATTAGTCCGACTCGTTTGGCGATCGCTTCACCCTGAGAGGCAAAAGCACCCCAAGTTTCCACGGAATTTGCAATTTCTTCGCTACGATCGCTTTTGACGATCTCGCAATGACCCGTATCACGTTTACAAATAAACCATTCCTCTGAAGCAGGGCGATCGCTGAGATCTTGTGAGTTGTGAATTTGAGCAGACATAGGATTTATCGTGGTACTAAATTACATAAATACTAGAGTTTTCCGAAGACAAACTCTAATATTTATGTAATTTAACAGGTTGCATCGCGTCCCTAAACGTAGTAAAAGAAATCATAGATTTGTTAAGCTTTTGTAAGATATTGCATACCACTTAAGAAATCCTAAACAACTACAAATATTAAAAAATGGCGTTAACTATGGCGCAAGTCTTTGGAGAATTCACAGAAAATTTTTCCGAAAGAAGCGAGTTTTTGGTTCTAGGATTTTCTCCATCATCTTTACCAATCCAACTACGTTGGAAGACCAATGGGCTTTCGGCTGATTTCCTTGGAGATTATGTCAAGAACTTTTTCCCTGGTGACACTAGTGCGGCTTTAAACAAACAAACTGAAGTACGCCATGCAGTTAGCTTTGTCGCGAATGAATTGCTAGAGAATGCAATGAAATATAGTGATAAAAGTGCAGGACAACCAGTCAATCTAGAAGTGCATCTATTTAGCGATCGCCTAATATTTGTATCAAAAAATAGTGTTCACCAAGAAGCGATCGCTAATTTTCAGAACTACTTGCAGCAAATTACCACTGATGATGTGGGTGAAATGTATATTAATCAAGTTGAAAAAAGCGTTGACAATGGCGAATCCGAAAGTTCTGGGCTTGGCTATTTGACCATGATCATGGACTATGATGCAGTTCTAGGATGGAAGTTTGAACAGATTTCTAATAAGCCAGCCACAATGGTGACAACAATGGTGCAGTTGCCCCTGTAGCAAATTATTCAACAAAGTTATTAGGTTAATCCCTAGTGAAGTTTTTAGAAAATATGAATCAAATTTTTTGTCAGGAGAATTTAAATAATGGAAGTTAAAGGAGATGACTATCGGGTCTGGTATGAACAATCAGATACAGTTATCTATTGCGAAGGATCTCTACGTTTAGCAGGGACAGAAGAATATGCGCCAATTGTGCAGGTTTTAGAGGATGTAATTGCACAAAACCCAAAAAAGATCACCTTAAATCTTTGTCAGTTAGAATTTTTGAATAGTTCAGGTATTAATGTCCTATCTAAATTCGTGATCAAAGTTCGCCAAAAAGAAACAATTAAGATTACTGTGCAAGGCTCTGAAAGTATACCTTGGCAGGGGAAATCCTTAAAAAACTTGCAAAGACTGATGCCAGCGCTTAAGTTGGAATGGATTTAACCAAAACCAAAGTCCAAAAAGAGCAATCACCAGATACGCTGGTGATTGCTCTTTTTGGACTTTGGTTTTGAGGCTAAGTGGCAACAGCGATAACTCTATGAATAGTTTCTTTGCGAACAGTCTCTAAAAGATTTTTGATTAAGGTTGCTGAAACATGACCAGTATCAACCTCTTGACCCGATACTTGCGACAAAAACGTCAAAATTTGTTTTGGCAAAATCAATGTTAATCCATTTTTTAGATGTAGTTCTAATTTACAAACTCCTGTAACTACAGGGTAAATGCTGTATTGATTTAATCCATTGATAAACTGTCCACCAGTATCGAAATAGCTCAATTGAAGATATCGATAGCTAGGGGTTTGGCTACCATAACCATAAAGTTCTTGTTTGATGAACTCAGAAAGCTCAATGGAGTTATTAGCCTGTGCAAATGCCAAACATTTTTCTAATGCTTGAGTTAGTGGCAACTTATTGATTGCTTCTTCCAATTCTAGACGTGATTCTAAGGCGGCTAGGATATTGTCTAGGCTAAAGGTAATACGAGCTTCAGGAACTGACATGATGATCCGCAATGATAAAGCTATCTTTAGTAAAATTAGGACATAAAACTTAGAAAGTAAAGATAAATGCTGGGCATTCCAGCAATTCTAGTTTTCAAAATGGATTTTGATATTTTTAGCGATTACGATGCTGAAAATCTTCACAATGAGACTTATACTCTATCAAAAAAAATACTAGAGGCAGAGCGAAGCAATGCCTCTAGTATTTTTTTGATGGTGACAGATTGTCTTTACTTCAGTAATTCAATTATAAAACCGATTTTGGAGATTTTAGAGCCGCAGGCTCTAAAATCTCCAAAATCGGTTTTGATGAGCTATGTGATGATCGGCTAAAATGATAATCAAAGTTATTCTTGCCTAAAGTCCATGCTCACTTCCGATCGCATTGTTAAACAAGAAATTACACCAGATTTTATTGATGTAGATGTCCCCAAACGCGGGATGCCAGTTACGATCATTACAGGCTTTTTAGGCAGCGGTAAGACCACCTTACTCAATCACATTTTACAAAACCAGCAGGATTTGAAGGTTGCGGTTTTAGTAAATGAGTTTGGCGATATCAACATCGATAGTCAATTATTGGTTTCTGTCGATGAAAATATGATGGAACTTAGCAATGGCTGTATTTGCTGCACCATCAATGATGGGCTAGTTGATGCTGTTTATAGTGTGCTTGAAAAAGGCGATCGCATTGATTACATGATTGTCGAAACTACTGGCGTAGCCGATCCTTTACCGATCGCCTTAACATTCTTAGGCACTGAGCTACAGCATTTAACTCGTCTTGATTCGATTTTGACTGTTGTTGACTCTGAATCGTTTACATCTGACCATTTCAATAGTGATGCTGCTTATGCCCAAATCATGTATGGCGATATTATTATTCTTAATAAAACCGATCTAGTTCCCGAAGAAAAGCTACAAGAACTAGAAACTTACATTCACAAAACCAAGACTAAAGCCAGAATTTTGCGATCGCATTTAGGAGTTGTCCCATTACCGCTAATTCTGGATATTCAGATCGACCAATCAGCGATCGCTGCTACCAAAGAGTCTAGTCAACAGGCTGATCATCACGAGCATGACGATCACGCCCACCACGACCACGCTCATGCCCATGAACACAGCCATGATGCCAATTGCCAACACGATCATCACGACCATGATCATCATCACCATTCTAATCACCTAGAAAACGACGGATTTATCTCAATTTCATTTCAAAGCGATCGCGCCTTTGAGCTTGATAAGTTTCAAAACTTTCTGGACAAGCAATTACCAATCGATGTTTTCCGCGCCAAAGGTATTTTATGGTTCGCCAATATCGACAGTCGCTATGTCTTTCAACTCAGTGGTAAACGTTATGAACTCAAAACTGACGATCGCGGCAAATCTTTAAATAATCAACTAGTAATCATTGGTCGTAATTTGCACCGTGAAGAACTACTAGCAAAGCTCACAGATTGTCTTGTCTAAATCAAAAATGCGCTTTTGAGAGTTAATAATGAGCCGCGCGAAGCGCGGCTCATTATTAACTCTTTAGGACAAAAAAACACCAGCAAGGGTTCTTTTTTTTGGATTAGGCGTGAATTGCTATGCGATCGCATAATTGATCGGCTTGAATTACCCCCTCAACCCGATCAACAGGCGCTCCATCCTTAAACAAAACTAATGTTGGCAAAGCATAAACCTTATATTGTGAGGCTAGATCGGGGTAGTTGTCAGTATTGATCTTTACAATCTGAACTTTATCTTTCATCTTTTCACTAACCTTGTCCAAAATCCCTGTCATAAGCTGACAAGGACCACACCAAGGTGCATAAAAGTCCACAAGTACAGGCAATTCTGAACTTTCCAACAATTCGTCAAAACTACCAAACTGCTTTTTTACTGACATGGGGCGATCGCTCCTATAAAAACTCAATTCTATAACAATTGCCATAAAAGTAGGAGAGCTACAATGTGTCCCTAGCTATTCTCATTACAAAAACAATTTCGATAATTGAGAATTGCAGATGCGTCCTACCTGCTTTTATATTGGTTTTAATATTTTTTGTCGCAAAGGTTACATCACTAGGCTAAAATTGTCACTGGCTATTACTCAACCTGCAATGATCTCTAGTAACGATTTTCGACCCGGTGTAACAATTGAACTTGACGGCGAAGTCTGGCGTGTAGTTGAATTTTTACACGTGAAGCCCGGCAAAGGTTCCGCATTCGTTCGCACGACTCTAAAAAGCGCCATGACAGGTAAAACCCTAGAAAAGACCTTTAGGGCTGGCGAGACACTCCCTCAGGCTGTTCTAGAAAAAAGCTCAATGCAGCACACCTATAAAGAAGGCGATGATTATGTCTTTATGGATATGCAGAGCTTTGATGAAGCGACGTTAACTACTGCCCAGATTGGTACTCGCGTCAAGTACATCAAAGAAGGCATGGAAGTCAATGTTGTGCGCTGGGGTGAAAGAATCATTGAAGTTGAATTGCCCAACACTGTTGTCCTCGAAGTGATCGAAACCGATCCCGGCTTAAAGGGTGACACAGCAACGGGCGGTAGCAAATCCGCGAAGATGGAAACTGGCGCGTCAATCAATGTTCCTCTATTTGTGAATATTGGCGATCGCATCAAAATTGATACTCGTGAAGACACGTATTTGGGGCGTGAAAATTAGGTGGAATTTAGCTTAGAGCAAGTACGTGAACTAGTCACGATTCTAAATAAGACTGATATTACCGAACTGACTCTAGAATCAGGCGATGTCCGTCTGAGTATCCGTAAAAGCGAAAATAGATATGCTGCACCTGCGACTATGCCAACAGCTGCCGTTGTCTCCGCAATGTCATCAACAGCGATCGAGAACAATGCAACAAGCACTGTGGCACATACCACCACGATCGCTGATTCTCTTCCTACCAAAAAGCTGATCGAAATTACATCGCCTATGGTTGGTACTTTTTATCGCTCTCCAGGTCCTGACGAATCTCCATTTATCGAGATTGGAGATACAGTCAAAAAAGGTCACACAGTTTGCATCATCGAAGCAATGAAGTTAATGAATGAGATCGAATCAGAGGCTTCTGGCAAAATCGTAGAAATTCTAGTGGAAAATACTCAACCAGTTGAGTATGGTCAAGTTTTAATGCGAATCGAAGCAAATTAAAGAATAGACTCTTTCCATTTACTCTTTAGACATAGAAAAGGCGGCACAAAGTGCCGCCTTTTCTATGTCTAAAGAGTAAATGGAAAGCACACCTAAGAGATATTGCCCTTAATTGTAAACAATTGTTAAGATAACTACATCGAACATCAAGTAACTTCTTCAGAGGACACAATGGAAACCAAATTTGACTTTAATGGCAAAAATCTTTTTACCCCAATCGCCTTTCGCGAAGACTTTAATCAGTTTGCCCGTTTAAGTGAAACTCAAGCTTGGTCAATGTTTTTTACAGCAAGTCGTGAGGATAATGCGTTGGGATTTAGTAAAAGCACAGGAAGATTTTGGACAGGGCTAGTTATTGCCGCAGTTGTCGAAGCGATGCTCGGTGCTACCATTTTTCATGTTCTTTAAAATGATTGTTGTCGATCAAATCTTGATACCGTCAACCTGTGCGGCAATCAAGATTTGCTCTCTTCATCTATTAAGCTTTGCGAACATTTTTGATTAACCAGTTAAACTTGGCTTCGGCTAGTTCTAAGTTGCCTAACATAGACTGACCAAATCCACCAAAATGTGATTCTAAGTTGTCAATATCGTAACCATACCCAAGCCGACTAACAGTACCGCGCAGGCGATCGGAAAGGCAAAGGCAGATGGCACGATAAAATCGCGATGCAAAATTTATATCCTGTTGAAGTTTCGATAAGAGTTGAACTCTTGGTATTGATAATACGACGCTTTCTTCTAGCGATCGCACACTAGCCAGAGGGGGTCTACTGTCAATAAATGAGACTTCACCCAGAATTTCTCCTTCAGAAATTCTGGCAAGTTCTTTATGATCTTGAGACTCAATAGCAACACTAAACGATCCACTCACAACGATATATAAAGCTTCACTGACCTGACCTTCTCGAATCAGTAGGCGATCGGGGGCAATTGTCTCGCTTTTTCCTTTCTGGACGAGCCAGTCAAGGTCACTATTATTGAGTTCGCTAAAGAAAAGTAAAATTTTCTTCACATTTAACCTCTGTAACTGGATAAAACGTAAGAAATCATATTCTTGCAGATTATTTTGTAAAAATAGTAATGATAATTAAAAAATTTAAGAAATAGTATTTTTTAATTTTTAGCTATTTCTAATGATGCTTAACCTTAAAACAAAAGCGGCGCAAAGAGCCGCCCTTATTTTAGGATTAAATTACAAAATCAACATCATTTTCAATGTTTTAGGCTTAGATAAATCTCCCTCAAATAGAATTTTGCAATTGGCATGAAGATGACGAGCAATGTGGTACAAAGACTCAATTTCATCTAAAGCATCGATTTTGATGGCAATTTCTTCCAGAGAGAGAGAGACATTTGAAGTTTTCAATGCTTCAACAAGTTTCATTTGCAAAGCAAGTACTTTTGCACCAGCTTTTTTACCAGCCTCAACTCCAGGTTGATGGTAAGCGTTGATGTTTACTAACGAAGCATAAAAACTCACAGCACGCTCATACAGAGCAATTAATGCGCCAATCGTAAGTTCAGAAACAAACGGGATCGTGACCGTGATGGAGTCTCTACCATTTTCGTATAGAGCACTGCGAGTACCTTGGAGAAACCCTAGTAAATAATCACCTGTGACAACACCTTCTTCGACTTCGGGATGTGGCTTTGCCGAGTCCAGTAAAACTTCGATAAAAGTTGCAAAGAAGTTAGGGACACCTTCGCGCAGCTGCTGTACGTAAGCATGTTGATCGGTAGAGCCTTTGTTCCCATAGACTGCGATCCCTTGATAGACAGTATTACCATCAAGATCTTTCTCTTTACCGAGAGATTCCATTACCAGTTGTTGCAGATAGCGACTAAACAACAGAAGTCGATCCTTATAGGGCAAAACCACCATATCTTTTTCGCCCTTACCGTTGCCTGTAAAGTACCATGACATCGCCAGAAGAGCCGCAGGGTTTTGGTGAATATCCTCAATACGGGTAGCGGCATCCATCAAACTTGCACCACGCAGCATTTCGCGAATATCAATGCCTTGAAGGGCTGCAGGTAATAAGCCGACCGCCGAAAGTTCTGAGGTTCTGCCACCAATCCAGTCATACATGGGGAATTGATCGAGCCAACCACCAGCGATCGCATATTTCTCCAACGCACTACCGACTCCTGTAATCGCGATCGCCTGTTTCGCAAAATCTAAACCTGCTTGTTTAAAAGCAAACTCGGCTTCTTTCATGCCATTGGCTGCTTCAGGAGTACCGCCAGACTTGGAAATTACCAAGACTAATGTTGTACTAAGGCGATCGCTTAATAGGTCGAGCACTAAGTCGATCCCATCGGGATCGGAGTTATCCATAAAACTGATTTTGAGGGGCACATCGGCTTTAGCAAAACATTGGGCAACAAATTGTGGACCTAAAGCCGATCCACCAATGCCAATCGAAAGAATATCTGTAAACTTTGGTGCACTTGGTGGATGGATGATCCCCGTATGCACCTTCTTTGTAAAATCTTCAATGCGATCAAGAGTCTCTGTAATATCTTTCCGCAATTCTTCAGTAGGAGCGATTTCAGGGGATCGCAGCCAATAATGCCCAACCATCCGCTGTTCGTCAGGATTGGCGATCGCGCCTAACTCTAGAGCTTTCATGTCGGCAAAAGCCCTGACAAACTTAGGTAGTATCTGTGTCACAAAGTCTGGCGTAAACCTGATCCGACTGATATCCACGTACAGCCCCAACTCTGAATGGTAGTACAGCCAGTCTTGATAACGTTGCCACAGTTCCACAGCCGAACTCATACGAACCTCACTTTGCTTTTTCTGGATAGCTTAGATGCATAAACCCAATCGTAAGTGATAACAAGCAACCTTGTTTGCTGTTATTCCTACAGATTGCGATCGCCACTGTTTTTTGTAAGTATTTATGCAAAATAAATTACCCAAATTTGTAAGGTTGCGCCCCTGCGGGGCGCAACCTTACAAATTTGGGATTTCTAGCACTATAGGCGATAAAAATGCCAAAATCGGTTGTTAAGTCTACATTAAGAAGTGCATCAAAGTTGGGTTGCTGACACCAGCAAAGTGTTATGGTGATCTCATAGCCAAATCAGCTATTCGGCGCAGTGGGGTAATTAAAAACAAGATTGCGCGTTTCAAATTTTTTAGCTGATTTGGAACTCAGAAGCGAGGTCATAGAGATGAAACTTGTAATTCAAGGCAAGAATATTGAAGTCACGGAAGCCATCCGCGAGTACGTCGAGCAAAAGATCGACAAAGCGGTGAGCCATTTCCAAGCATTAACCACAGAGGTAGATGTCCATCTATCTGTGGCTCGTAACCCTCGCATTGCTTCTAGCCAATCGGCTGAAGTAACAGTGTACGCAAATGGATCTGTGATCCGCGCCGAGGAAAAGAGCGAGAATTTGTATGCAAGTATTGACCTAGTTGCTGACAAAATTGCCCGCAAGTTGCGGAAATTCAAGGAGCGCAAGAGCGATCGCGCTGCTGCAAAAACCAGTGTTGCCGTGGTTGAGCAGCCGCCTATACCATTGCCAAATGACAATCGTGTGGTTGAATTGCCAAGTCAGGTTGTGCGAAACAAGTACTTTGCCATGCCTGCACTGTCAGTCGAAGAGGCTCTTGAACGGCTAGAGTTAATCGATCATGACTTCTATGTTTTTCGCAACGCCGATACTGGGGAAATCAACGTTGTCTATGAACGAAATCATGGCGGCTATGGTGTAATCCAACCCCATGATGTCAAAAAAAATTAAGCCAAACTTCAGAAGAGGGCGCTAAGTGCTATTCAAAAAAAGGAAGGACGCCTTGCGTCCTTCCTTTTTTTGAGTTTAAATTTGCTACGCTAGAAGACTAAAGCAAATCTTGCACAATTTATTTTTTATTTTTTATCTCAGAGCAGACATGACTGTTAAGTACGGCGAACAAGCGATCGCAGAAGTAAATCTCACCACTTTTCCGAATCCTCGAATCGGCAGAGATTACAAAATCCAAATAACTCTTCCTGAATTTACTAGCAAATGTCCATTTTCAGGATATCCCGACTTTGCCACAATTTACATTACCTATACACCTGACCTCGTATTGGTAGAACTCAAGGCGATAAAGCTATATATCAATAGCTACCGCGATCGCTTTATTTCCCACGAAGAAGCGGTTAATCAAATTCTTGATGATTTTGTGAAGGCAGGCGATCCCTTAAGAATTAATGTCAAAGGTGATTTTACGCCTCGCGGAAATGTCCATACGGTTGTGGAAGTAAATTACACTAAGCCCCAAGAAACAATCTAGCTTTAGATTCGTCACATTGATATGAGTGCAGTTGATTTATGAAAATTCGCAAAAAAAAACAAACAACGGCTAATGACGAAATCAATCTAACCGCTTTTTTGGATGTGGTATTTTCGATTTTGGCTTTTTTTATCCTGTTATCAGCAGCCCTGACTGTGCCAAGTCGGATTGGCATCGATTTGCCAATTAGCGATCGCAATAGCAAGGGCGACTCAAATTCAGGTGATCTTCAGCCAGAAGATGTTTTTGTAATTACTCTTGATCCTGCGGGGCAAATGTTAAAAGATGGAAAATCTATGCCGCCCCAGCAGTTGTCGCAGGAGATTACTCGGTTCTTAGACTCCTCTACGAGAGGTATGGTTGTACTTAGTGCTGATGACTCAACAGTGTCTTATCAAATCGTGATTAGTCGCTTATCAGAATTAAGAGCCATTGCTGGTAATCGGGTGGCGATCGCCACGTCTCGATCTTGATTAAAGTGTTTTGCTTAGTAAATTTATACTTAATAAATAATTACAAAATCAAAATCAAAATACTTACATAAAAGAACAAAAAACAATGTTGCCGACTGAACCCAAAAGCAAGCTAAATGTATGTCAAGCGGATAACTCTATGTTTAAATCTGTGCATACATTTGTGGCTAAGAATTCTATGCTTCAATTTGCGAATAAAGCAGGTAACCTAATCATGCAGCATCCTTTTTGGTTGCTTGTGGTTGGTTCTGTCGGAATCCATACTGTCTTTGCTTTAGTCGCGCCCAATCCAATCAAAAAAGAAGAGCTTCGTGAAGTCGTAGTCTCAACCCTTCCAGTTGTTAAACTACCTCCCAAGCCATTACCAACTAACTCAAAATCGAATAAATCGCTCTTAGACAATTTCTTCGTCAAAACTATGCCTAAGTCTGGTTCGCCCCAGACTACATTTCCCGATAGGTTTAGCAGCCCGCTAACCACATTAGACTTAGATGACCTTGGTAGTTTTGAGGGTTTACAACCAGTTACAGAGTCGTACTCAGTTCCTCCATTAAGTAATGACACTGATGCACCACAGTTTGTAAAACCACAAACTCCTACACCACCAAAGGATCAACCGCCCCAGCGCTTTACTCAATCTGGACAGATCGATAACACTGCTCCTGTGAAGCCAACAGATAATCTCAAGCCTGAGTTTAAGAATGGCAATCTAAGAAAGGATGGAACAGCTCCAAACAAAAATAATGGCAATAATAAAACCCCTGATAAAGTTGCAACAAACCCACAAGGAGGCAATGGCGATCGCAGAGAAAAATCGATTGACAATGTTACAACTGCATATATAACCAATCCGAAAATTCTTGATTTAACTTCTAGGAAATTACTTAGGACTACAGAAATTGCGCCTCCTGATGCACTGCTATCCGATCTTGATAACAGTAGGCGAGAAAAAGGAGTGGAATGGATTCCGCCAAAACGTGCAAATACTTCTGGGAAAAGTGGGACAGTCACATTTATGTGGTTAGTTGATCCTAACGGTAAAATCGAAGAGGATACTGTACTTCTTATTTTAAGTGGAATTCCTGAGTTAGATGATATTGCTAGAGAAGCAGCTAAGGGTTACAAATTTAAACCAATTGAAGATCCAACCAGTGGCATACATCGTCTTGTGACCGCTAGATATAAATTCCCCTAGCCCAAATGCGGCGCACTGTGCCGCATTTGCCAAAAACAAAGATGGCGCAACGCGCCATCTTTGTTTTTTTCTAGCCCAAATGTGGCGCGGTGCGCCGCATTTGGTGATCATTCAAAGATGGGCGTTGCGCCATCTTTGATTTTATGGATAAATAATTGGAAAGTCTTGGACATAATTGCCATCGCAGGCATATTTAGCACGATATTCTTGTAAAACCATGCGATCGCCTTCTAATTTATAAAGAGCCGATGAGCCACAATCACCAACACCTCGAAATTTGGTAAAGTTGGTCATGGTTTGCGATCGCACATTAAATCTAGGCAGCCCTGCGATCGACCTGTAAGTGACCCGTTGTGGCTTTTCACCTGTTTTCGGCTCTTGGAAACTATCAAATTCAAGAGGGACTACACGAGGTTTCGGAGCTTCGTCAATCCATAAGACATATTCAAAGTTTCCTTGATAAGCAGCTAGGAAACACTTGATCTGTACCAAATACTTTTTGTCGGTGATTTGGAAAGCTTTAGACCCCATCCCGCTTTGTCCATCTTCTGAACGGAAGTTATCCTTACAAACCCCTAAAGTTTCGCGATTTTGCAGCACATATTGCAATGGATCAGCAGGAGAACTAGTTGCGGACTTAGATGGATTTGAGCGAGTAAGATAGCGCAATAATTGCTCTTCAGTTAATTTTTGATTGGGGAAAGTCACCCTTAATACTGGCTCAGGATTTTGAGTAGTAGGTGATTCGAGCGTATAAATATATCCATCATTATTAAACTCGATTACCCCATCTTTCTGAGGGTTATAATTCATCGCTTCTAAGTTCAAACCACCACTGCCATCTTTGTTTCGGCTGATGTAGTATCGCGGGCGATCGGGTTCCTTTGCATCGGCACAAATATAAACTCGATAGTTGGAAGTTTCCCCATAGGCATAAATCACTTTGGTTTTGCCACAGATAATATCGCCTTCAAGTTCTTTGATATCTCCAACAGCGATCGTTTTTGCAGAAGTGTTTGGAGATGTAGAGGTTGGTTTTGTGTTGGCTGGAGTTGCATCAGGAGATGGAGAGACTGTTTTGGAAGTGGTTGTAGTGGTTGTAGTGGTTGTCGTCGAATTATTAGGTGACAGTGATGCTTTTGGGGCATCTTGATTAGTACACCCAATAAATGAAAGGCTTGCCATCACAGCCATTAAACCAAGTCGAATTTGCAACATGAGTCCTGCTCCTGATATCTGCTCTCTAAGTATAGCGATCGCCCCTTTAGTTAAGACATAAAACCCAAATGAGAGTTCCGACCTTTCTAATAAGAACCAATTTTTTGTGGCTCCGCCGCGCCACAAAAAATTGGTTCTTTAACATGTTGTAATTCTAGCTACGCCCCGTAATTGATTAGCGTACCATTGGGAAACTCGATCTAATCCTGCTAGTTCACTCACTGCAATTCCATTATGTCCATGTTCTTTTCCTGAGCTGTGAATATATTCACTATTGCCGATGTAGATGCCAACATGGGTTGTTTTTGTTGGATTGCCGAAAAATATTAAATCACCGATTTGGATTTCTTCAATATTTACGGGCTTTGCAAATGCTTCTTGTTGATAGGCATCGCGAGGTATCCAAATACCAACCGAGGCAAAAGCAGCTTGCATTAATCCTGAACAATCATAATTTGGCGCAACTGTTCCGCCCCACAAATACTCATTTGGTATTGCCATAGCTATTTGAATAAAAGCAATTACCTGAGTAAGACGATCGCTTATTTCCTGAGTACTTAAAGCTTGCGGCAAATTATCTATAAAACTTTGGCGATCGCTTAGTTCTAATTTCTCAAAATCTTGACGATCAAGTAACCCTGTATAGTCATCTTCAAGTAATTGGATTTCGAGGGAATTTGGCTCAGATTCTAGTACCTGCAAATATCTACCCTTTGCCATCTGCGTTGCTAAGCGATCGAGTTTTGGCGAATCGTAAATATTAATGTCAGCCAAACTGCGATAAATCATGGCTATATTCCCAAAGTGTGTTTCAATGCTTTATCAATTTCGGGGGTTGGTAGCGAACCGATCACATTGTAAATCGAAGAAATAGTTATGGTTGTCAGATTATCGGTCATTACTACTGAGTCTGTGAGTAAGCCTGATTGCTTGCCAGCGATCGTGTTTAATAGCACCAAAACACGGCTGGGATGAATGCTCCTGATCCTGCGGCTAGTGATCATCGCGACTACTACTTGCGGAAGTCCTGTTTGTAAATTATCAGCTTGGACAATTAGTGCGGGTCTTGTTTTTGCCGTAATTAGATCTGAGTTGGGAAACACCACGAGAGCCACGTCTCCGCGTTTAACGTTTTTTGACAGCATCGTAATTATCGTAAATACTCATTTCGGGGCTGTCCCACTCTTCAGCAAAGGTCAGTAAACTGGATCGCAATATCTGTGCATCTGCCTTATTAATGCCGAGGGATTCTAAATCAATCCCACCTGAATTCAGGAACGTGACGATAACTCTTGTGCCATCGGGGATACCTGTGGGTAGATCGCCGATCTTGATTTGACCGTTACGGTATAAACCTTCAAAACTTGTGAGCATAGCAAGCTATTCCATAATTTTGGGGCGGAAGTTATCTTTTAGAATACCAAAATCCAAGCCCAAAACTAGAGACACGAAGCGCTTATTCTCATTTACAGGAATTACCAATTAAACCCAAACCAAGAAAATTTTTAAAAGTGTTGCAAAGCAACACTTTTAAAAATTTTCTTGGTTTGGGTTTGAGCGCAAAGCGCTGTAATTGCGGTGCTAAAAAACAATTAGTACGAACTACGGGTTGCATTATCATACTTTGCTGCTAGTATGTGTGCATCAATTTTGAAAACTAAAAAAGTGAGCTAGCAATAGCCGTGACCGTGCAGCTTCCCCCCCTTCCCGAAATTCATCACCCAAAGATTCAGGCGCTTTTCCAGAAGAGCGATCGCGAACTCGTGACGCTATTTCAAAGACATCCTGAAGAGGGTCAGTTTTTTGCGGCGATTTTTTGTCGCTATGGACAAGTGCTTTATACCTTAATTGGTACAGCAACAAGATCGCCTGTGCAATCAGACTACTTATTTGTGAAAACTTGGGAATATATCTACCACGAGATGCGAGTGCTAGACTTGCGTGCGAATACACCTCGCCTATCCTTGCAGAGTTGGTTGATTAATATTGCGGCAATGATGATTAATCGTGCTGAAGTCCCACCTGTTGAAGAGATCCAATATTCACTTAAAGATACGCCGCCAGTATTTTGGTGCTACCTTAATCAAGCGCTAAATCAAATGGCTGGTAACCTACGTCTGATACTATTGTTGTCTCAAACTTTTCAGTGGAGTCATACGCGCATCGCAGCTTACCTACATGCTGAAGGTGAAAACATCTCTGCTAGTGATGTTAAACAGCTTCTAGTCAGGGCCTATCATGCTCTAGAAGATGCCCTTCCCGAAGATATCCGAGACATTTACCTAGCTCAAACCGCCGTTACTGCCTGAGGTAAAGATTATGCAAACATTGAGTCCCACCATCTCTCCAACTATTTCCAGAACATACAACCCAAGGGGTACTGACGCAGAGACTGATTTTTTGCCTGCGATCGCTCAGTCTTCAGTCTTGCAAACAGCGTTGGCTGGTTTGGATGCGAGCCTCAATGACGAGCTAGATCGTTATCGCCATTGGCAAGACAACGGTCAAACTATCTCATACCTCAATCCTTTCCGACCTCGTGCTGTCTCAACTCAGTCGATCTGGACATCACCAAGTTTGTCCGACGCGCTCTCACCGATTGCCCCAATCGCCGATCCAACTACTAGCGATCGGCGGACAATCCAAATGCCTGTAATGCCACCAATGGGGACAGGGTTACTAGCAAATCCATCGATTAATATTTCAGCAGCCGAGCTACATAACTTTAAAGGGCTAGAAACTCTCCATAGCCTTGAAAGTTTGAATGGCACTGGTTTTGAGCAAGATTTACCCTATGCTCAAGACATGAATGGCTATGGTGAGGCAAGCGGGCTGACTTCGCCGACGATGGCAAGAGCACCTGAACCCGATGATGATGATATTTTGCAAAGTTTTGCCAATGATTATGCAGATTCCTCTCAGGAAAACGTTGAGGAAGAGTCTGCATACCCGATTCCTAATGCACCAAACGAAAAAAGTGCCCTACGCAGTTTAATGAATCCCGTGGGGATTATTTCACTATTATTGTTGCTTTGTTCTAGTGCCGCGATCGGCTATTTGATGGTCGATCCATCTGGGGTGATGAAACTTTTTAAACCTGAATCACGCCCAAAATCTGCCCAAAATGATGTTAAAAACTCAGACTTAGGTAGTGATATTAATTTACAAAACCAGCAGCAAAAAGCCAATGATACAGGATTATCTTTTGTGCCATTTGCTGGTGATAAATCTGCATTATCAAATAGTAATAAATCGTTAACCAATCCTGCGGTATCAACCAAAAATCCATTAACTAAACCATCAACAAAAGCATCAAGTTTATTCGCTCCAAATAGCGCCTTTGTTCCTAATACAACCTTGAGAACAGTGCCGTCAACTGCATTGCCGCCCATTTCAGTTGCTCCACTGCCTGCTGCTTTAGCCCCAGCACCTGCAGAGCGTAGCTATAATGCTGCTCCTAGCAGAAATTACGATTCGGCTCCTGCGCCCTCTTATAATCCACCTGCTCCTCGCCCTACAACTAGCAAAGTCAATAGTTCTCCAAGTACAGCTAAATCGACTTCCACAAACACAAGTCGTAATGACACAAACCCTGCGCCGACGACTGTTTATGTTACTCCGCGTAGCAATACGGCTGTGAAGTATGCTGCACCTTTGTCATCGTCTTCTGCGACGGCTCCCGCACCAAGTAGCAGCTATCGTGTAGTTGTTGAGAATAGCTATGCAGCAAGTGCTCAGCAAGTTGAGCGAGATGCTTATGTGCGCCCTAGTGACGGACAAGTACAAGTTGGCTCTTATCGGGATGCTAATGCGGCTCAACAACGAATTGAGCAATTGCGTCGTCAGGGTATTCCTGCCAGAATTGAATAAAAATTGCTAGCATTGTGTAGCGCAAAGCGCTACACAATGCTAGCAATGAGAAGTTACTCGCGAGACGCAAAAATATATGCACTTTTTTTTCGATGCGATCGCCTGCGGTTTGTTGGCAGCCTTAACATGGATGGGGCTAGTATGGATGTCGCCTAATCACCCAATTGAATCTGGAAAAGCATGGGTGCAGGGTGTGGGGCTGGTTGCGATCGCGAATATTTTTGTTTGGATTGCATTAGTAGGGTTGAATTTGCGATGGATTCCCCTATGGGTGATTTGCTTTTTGATGATTAATGCTGCGATCGCGCGTTTAATATTTCCACTTTGTGAAGGGATTAAAATTCCGAGTATTTGGGCTTTAGTGATTCATCCTGTGGCGATCGCTTTGATGAGTATTTTGCTAGGCGGAGCCGTAGGATTTTTATAATTACAGCATGTTGCGCTCAAATCCGAAGCAAATTTTTTTTGGTTCGTTTGATTGGAAATTGCTTTAAAACCTAAAGAGCGTGAGGTGTCGCAAAGTGCCACCTCATACTCTTTGGGTTTTAAAGGAGCGTGCATTGCACGCCCCTTTTTTATTTGATGGAAAAATTTAGGAATATTAGCATGATGCCAAAGGCGAGCATTCCAACGGCAAAAACTGACAAAGCGCTGGTAAATTGCTCTGAGAACTGCATGACTTCTGCGGCAATGACTTCTGGAGTTTTGTAGCGATCGGCCCACCAGAAATAACTTAGAGTAAATGCTGCTCCTAAAAACAGGATGACAAATAGAGTGAAACCAATCAAAGGGGTATACACCATATACTTTCCAACTCCTCCGTGTGATTTAAAATTTAGAAATAGCGCCAACTATTTTTAAACTGGTATTAGTAAGCGTCAAGACATAAGTTGAGTTGGTAGCGATCGCTACTAGCTCAATTTATTACTATTATCGGTCTTTAGTCTATCTTTTGTATTGAGCCATGTTTGGGCAATTGTTACGTTCAATTACAATTGAACTCGATCAAATATAGCAATGCAAGTTTTACTTAGGACAAATCAAAACAAAAAAAGAAAGGTGGCGCGAAGCGCCACCTTTCTTTTTTTGTTTTGATTTGCTACATATTGCGATCATTTAGAGAAGTAGAGGATTTAAAAAGCCTTTTGCACCCTTTTAACGAGGTTACTAGAGGTTTGATTATTTGGTCCCGCTACAGCAAAGAAAACAACTCCTCGTTTCGCTTCACAGCGTATTGATACACTGTAGTTGCCATTGACTCCAAATGCTCCGTTAGCAAGGGGTTCAAAGTTGCGATCAAAGCCAGAGTCTTTGGCGGCTATCTCTGCTCTTCTGATACAAGCATCTTGGCTAATAGAAATATATTTTACATGATTAAAAATGATCGGATATTGTGCCATAGCCATAGCAGGAAAGGCAAAAATACTCAAGATTGGTAACACTTTTAGATAGTTCATGATGCCTTTTAAGTTGATGTTTACTTCAGATCTTATTAAAACCTGTATTGCAAAAATCTAATTTTACATTCAAATTTTATTAACCAGCAATAATATTTCTAAAAAGTGTGATATGCGATCGCGATCCATTCGTCAATTTGAGCGCGATCGCATACTCTAAAACCCGCCTCAATCATTGCTGAAGTTACATCTTCTTCGCGATCGTTGGTATAACCTGCGGTGATTAAGATTCCTGAATGTGTAGAAGTATTGCGTAAAGCTTTGTAAAATTCGGCGGCGAGAGAAATATGCACTCGCGCAAAAATATTTGCCACGATTAGATCGAACTGTCCATTAGCCTTGATTTCGGTGACTGACTCAATGCTATCACCGCCCATCCAATGCCCTAATTGGCTAGCACTGCCTAGACTTGCTTCTGTAACTGTGACCTGTGACGAGACTTGGTTACGTTCCACTGCGTCTTGAGTGGCGGATACCGCAATGCGATCGTTATCGATCGCTAAGACGTTTGCACCAAGTTTTGCTAGAGCCACGCTTAAGATTCCTGAGCCTGAGCCAAGATCGAGGGCATAAAATGATGGCTGGGTGTACCGTTCTATTAGTTGCAAACTAAGGATGGTAGCGGGATGGAGACCACTGCCAAAGGCGAGACTATTTTGGAGGCGGAGAACAATCTCTTGGGAATTGCTAGTTTGATAATCGGAGTCAGCAGATAGAATTACAAAGCGATCGCCTATATGCCGAATTAAAGAATTTTCGAGATTCTGTTCTATTTTAGGAGGCTTCCGATCAACTACAAAAGTTTGTAATTCAGTAGTTAGCCCTGTGCGATGGAGTGGCTTGAGGATAGAAGCGATTGTCTCTATGCGTTGATAGATTTGGGTGTCTTCAGGCAGGTACATTTGAATCGTGAATGTCCATTTAGCTGGAGGATCTCTATATTCGCTAATATGCATATCTTCGGCTGCGATCGCATTGGCGAGTAATGTGCAAACCCAATCCACGGCTTCATTAGTGGTATCTAGATTCAATTCTATCCATGACATAGTTATTGCGCTCTTAAGAAAATCATAGAAAATTCGGCGCGAAGCGCCGAATTTTCTATTTGGGTTGATGACAGGTAATGCAATGGAATGCGCCACCGCCTAGGAGAATATGTTTTGCTGGTAGCCCTATCGCTTTGCGATTTGGGAAATGCCTAGCGATTTCTGCTACTGCTAATTCATCATTAGCAGAACCGTAGGTGGGAATAATCACGCTGTCATTGGAGATATAGAAATTGAGATAACTAGCGGGCATGATTTCGTCTTCTTCATCAAGAACGAGATTGGGAGAAGGGACTTTAACTACATCCAATTTCCGTCCCTTGGCATCGGTCATTGCTTCTAATTGTGCCGCAATATGATTGAGAACTTGATAATTGGGATCGTCCTCTGAGGTTGGTTGCATACACATGACAGTATGTGGTGCGATGAAACGTGCGATCGTGTCAATATGTCCGTCGGTATGGTCATTGAGCAGTCCTTCATCGATCCAAAGAATCTTTTCTACTCCTAAGGCATTTTTTAATCCAGACTCGATTGCATCTTGATCCATGTGCGGATTACGATTGGGATTGAGTAAACATTGCTTAGTAGTAAGGCAAGTTCCTTCGCCATCAACTTCGATCGCACCACCTTCGAGTACCCAGTCAAATTCAAATTTAGGAATGTCTAGTGTTTGGAGAATATTCTCGGCTACGCGATCGTCATGTTTGAGTAGATATTTGCCACCCCAGCCGTTCCATTGAAAATGCAATGCACCCAGTTCTCCATTCGCATTTTTGATGTAGATGGGGGTGATATCGCGCATCCAGATGTCTCCAAAGGGAATCTGATGGAATCTCACAGGTAAATCACCGAGAAGTTCTTTTGCTAAGGTGGTAGTTTCTTCTAATACCAGTATTTCTAGCTTTTCGGATGTGGCGATCGCTTTGGCGAGGGCGACAAACTCAGTTTGGACGATATCGAGATCTTCTAACCACAGGTCGCGATGGCTGGGGAAGGCTAACCAACAGGCGCTGTGAGGTTGCCATTCGGCTGGCTGTGAGTAGCCCACCAAGTTTTTGGGGTGATCCATGACGGTTACAGTGTTGTTAATAATCCATCGAAAATCCTACCTTTATTTTGGGCGATCGCGCTATCGATAATGCTACTTGTCTTAGAAAACTTAGAAAACAGGTCAGAAAAGTATTATCCTAAAAATAGTGGGTGTGATTGCTTGATTTCGGTTTTGTTTTTTGCCTTGCAGATATCTACATAGTTCGGGTTCGTAACCTAAGAAATAACAATGAGTACAGTTAATACAGAGATTCGTTTGCTTCTAAATTTGTGGGGTTTGGGAAATGGTCAAGGGCTAGTCAAGAAAAGTGAGCTTTTGCGCCCCTATAAAGGTAAGGAGAAGAAGGCGGTTTATGAGGTTAGTTTGAATGATCTGGCGGATCGTGGTGCGATCGCTTTCACGATGGATAAGAAAGTGCCGAAGCTATCGTTGACGGATGCGGGTTTGCAACAGTTGGCGGCGGGTTTGCTGTCGGCAGATTTTGGGTTTGAGGGTCAGTTGGTGGGTAGTCGGTTGGCGAATGCGGCTTTGAGATGGTTTAGGCACTATCAAGGTGTGAGTGTGGATGCGATCGCGCCTAAAATTTCGACCTACGATGAGTTTAAGGCTATGGCTTTAGAAGCTTATGATCGGATTAATTTTGAGTTTAGTCACAATAACTTTGTCCCTATTTACAAAATTCGCCGTTCAATTGGGGAGCTTGTAACTCGCTCAGAGTTTAACGAATGGCTAATTAAGATGCAAGCAGATGATATTTTGCTGCTTCAAGAGAGTGGCGTTGAGGATAGCTCACCAGACAAACTTCAGGATTCGGTATCAACTCCTATTAGTGGGCTGCGATGCTATGCCACTAAGAAAACAAAGTAAGAGATAAAAGAAAAGGTGCTACAAAAAATGACTGATATTAAAGTTTTGAATCAACTTATTGAACAATTCAATCCATTCTCCGCAAAAGTAACAGCCCAGCATAATGTCTGGAGTCACGATTATTCTGGCGTAGCAGAAATTAATCAGAATGCTTTTAATAGTGTGCTGAAACTTATTGATGATGTTGATGCAGGTAAGTCAACTTCAGAGGGGGCGGCATTAATTGGCGAACGTGGTCTAGGAAAAACACAGTTACTTGCCAGATTGCATCACCATCTAAACGCCAATGACAAGGCTTTTTTTGTTTACATGGGCGAATATGACAACCTTGATCTAATCAAATCAGAATTTTTGCAATCCCTTGTCTATAGCCTCAAACGAGAATATTGCCCTAATGTCACCCAATGGCAAGCTCTAGCTGCGGCAATGTACTTTGATGCAAGAGGAAATACACCGTGTTCAGTAGAACATCTTGTAAATCAATTTCCTAGCATCTTCGCAAAAGATCCAAATAAGATCAATACTTGGACTAACGGAATAGCGAAAAAATGTCCAGATATAAAAAATGTGTTCTTGATTAGAGCAATTTTATGGACACTTTTGCCAGAAGCTGCTCCATTTGCGGCTATGTGGCTTGCAGGCAAGAAACTATCTGAAGAGGAAGCTAAGAGTTTAAATCTACCAGTAGATCGGGAATCTGATTCTTTTGCCTACACTTGCGATCTATTAAATCTAATCACCAGATATAAAACTATTGTCTTTTGTTTTGATGAGTTGGATACTCCTCAAGCAAATAGTCAGATGCTTACGCTTGTTCAAGTCGTGATTGATTTAGCAAAATACTTACGAAACAATATCAAACGAATTGTTATTTTGCTTTCTGTGTTTCCTCAGACGCTTGAAGAAGATATTCTATCTGCTCAGTCTTTTGTCAGTAGTCAGACTCGCGCTGCATATGATCGTTTTGACCATCAAATTCGTCTTGAATTTCTTGACGAACAGTCTAGCCTTGCATTGATCGAGCATCGTTTGCAGCAATTCTATAAGCAGCACGATGTTGTTTCTCCCGATTCTTTCTACCCTTTTCAAGAGGATAAATTAAGACAAATCTTTGCGAATGAGAGAGCAACAGCACGTCAAGTCTTGCGCTGGTGTGAAGAAAATTGGACACCAAAACCACCAATTATTATTGGTGTGACAGATCTCCCTCCTGTTGCGCCGACTCCTTCGACTAGCAATCGAGTTGCCGAATGCTTCAAAGAACAGATGATGGAAGTTTATGATCGTATAGACGATATTATTGATGACTCAGACAAAATTTCAAAGGCTCTCGATCTGGCTTTTAGACTTTTAGTAGAGGAGGTTATTGAGGGTTTCCGAGTTTATGAATTGGTTGAAGAGCAAGATAAAAAATATAGCGATCTCGTCCCTTTCAAGATTAAAGTCCGTAAAGCTGAAAATCAAAATGGGCCATTTACATTTATTGGCGTTGCTGTAATCCAAAAAACAGGAAATGCACTAACTAGCGCTCTATCTAAGTTGGTAGAGTTCAATAAACTCAAGCAAACAAGAGCTTGCATGGTTCGTACTGAAGATATCAGGGGAGCAAAGGCTCAGGATTATGCACTAAAGCTTCTCAACGACGGAGGTGAGTGGGTGGCAATGGTTGTAGAGCAAATAGTTCCTCTTTTGGCACTGCAAGCTTTAGCTGACAAACTAGAACAGTACGAGTTGACTCCAGAACAGGTCATGGAGTATGTGAAATCGAACAAACTTCTAACTGAGAATGCTTTAATCAAAGAGATATTGAGCAAACCAGAAGGGACACCACCCAAAAACGCGAAGCCATCAAATATCAATAACTTTGCTAGTATTCCTCAGCCTTCGTCAGTCCCAGATAATAGCGAAGATAGTGATTTGCAAGCCGATGACAGTTTACTGACTGAATAGCCATGACAGAAGCAACAATTTTTGCTGCATTACGCCTGCCGTCGGGCGTTTTGTCTTCTCTTGAATCGGGAAGTACTACAGCCATTTATGCTCAATCTTTCAACAGACCAAAACAAGACTTTGCTTTATGCAGTGATGACCCAGCAGCTAGTGAAGTCAAAATATCTGTATGGGCGCGTTGTGAGGGAAGTCAACAGTTTTCTGAAAAAGATAAATGTGACATTCTTGCAGCACGCCTACAAGTACCTATAGAAAGCTTGCAAAATGCCTTAGAGCAAAATGGCTTTATTTGGCTTAGCTATCTGCGGGTTTATCATTTGCCATCACCTATCATCATCAAAAACAGTACAAAAGGAGTATTTATAGCCCTAGAAAATAGGATTTACATCAACAAACTGCAACCTGTTTTGGACGACTCCAACTATGAAAAGCGAAAAAGAGAAGTTGAAAATCTAGAACCACCAGAGCCGCTAGATGTCCAAATTCAGAAAATGCTAGAAGAAGTAGAGTTTCAGAGCAAGATAGAATCTCTAAAAAAATTTGATTGGATTAAAACTATACATAATTTAGGAACAGCAACAACTGGAGGTAATTATGAGAAAGGCACTGCATTTGAACAGGTTGTTCAGCGCAGCTTAGCTTCTCTAGGATTTGAACTTGACCCAAACGCTAAAGGTGGTGCTGGAGGTATGGACGTATGCTGTATAAAACCTTACCTCCTTGTTTGTGAATGTAAGTCAGGGCTGAGCATCCCTGGTAACACTGTTTATGAGCTACATAAACTTGGAAATGTTCACCTTACAAAAGACATCTTTGATTCTGCTGTTAAGTTAATTATTGGACCTGGCAAACCAACTGACCAACTCAAAAGATCTTCTCAAGAGTACAAAATCAGCATTATTAATCCTATGACATTACAAAAACTCGTTGAACTCAAAGCCAAATATGATGGCGCAATCAATCTATTTGAACTCAAGGAATGTTTGCAAGCAGGACAAATTGACGACAAGATTGATGAATATATCCAAAAAGTTGAAGGTAAGATCAAACTGCGATCAAAGATTGTAGGGGCAGTCAAAGAATTAATTATTGATCTTGATAGTGAAAAACCTACTGCTCAGGATGTAAAAGTTCACTCCAATGCTACCTTTGCCAGAAATTACAATCCAAAACTAGGTGACCGTCTGGTTTATGAAATCCTAATCGAGCTTTCTTCACCATTGGCGGGATATTTGGGAAGAGTTGAGAGTGATGGGATAAAGGGCGATCGCTTTTATTTTTTGAGAGATTTACCAATTTGAATTGTCAATGTGACGATTAAGCAATTAAATACGCGATCGCAGATCCTAATAATTTTCATTTGCTGAAAATGTTAAAATTATCTATCCTAGCCTCCCAACACAGCCCAACTGGAGTAACACTATGTTATTGCAAGAACTTAAAAATCAGGTGCGTAAATTACCTGTAAGCGATCGCCTAGAACTTGTACGCTCTATCATCGACTCGATTCAAGAAACTCCAATCTCAACACCTAAGCGATCGCAAGCAATCAGCCGCATGAAAGGTTTACTCAAAACTAGCCAGCCAGCCCCAACCGATGCCGAAGTCGAATCAATGTTAGAACAGCATCGCATGGAAAAATATCTCTAATGAAAGTTCTCATTGATACAAATGTTCTACTAGATTTTTTGTTAGAAAGAGAGCCTTTTAAAAAAGATGTAGAAGAACTGTTTGCCGCGATCGACTCTGGACAAATCATTGGCTTTGTAACCGCTACAACCCTGACCGATATTTTCTACATCGCGCGTAAACATACCCGTAGCCTAGAACTTGCAAGAGAAGCAGTTTCCAGTACTTTAGACACTATGACCATTTGTCCAGTCAATCGTAATGTCTTAGAGGCAGCATTTGCATCTGGCTTAACAGATTTTGAAGATGCTGTCCAGATTTATAGTGCGATCGCTCAAAATTTAGACGCAATAGTAACCCGTGATGCTAAAGGATTTGTGAGTTCAACTATCCCTGTATACTCTGTCCAAGAATTACTAAAGAGATTGTGAAATACTAAAGGCGGGATATTTGGGAAGAGTAGAAGAGGATGGGAAAAAGTGCGATCGCTTTTACTACCTACGAGACTTACCGATCTGAATTGTTGATAGCAATAATTGATTCTATTTTCTTAAATGCTAAACTGTAAATACTTAAAATAACTCTAGCAATCACAATGAATACATCCAATGATATATCTATTGTCGATAATCCCTCTACGATACCAGTAATGGAAATACAGAATCAACTGAGTGAATCAATTAAACAGCTATCTCCAGAAAGATTAAAAGTAGTTGCCGATTTTGCAGCATTCTTAGCAAATGCTGAAAGCGAAGCAGCAACTCAAGAGCTATTATCAATCTCAGGACTATTAGAGCGCATCAAACAGAATCAAACAACACCTAAAAGCCAATATGTAAATTGGAGAACAGTGCGTTCTGATGTATGAAATTTTACTGCATCCTGATGCTCAAAAAGTTTATGCTAAAGCAGATAAAGCTTTAGCGAAAAAGATTGCTAAATGCTTGCAACAATTAGAACAAGATCCGCGATCGCACCCCAACATCAAAGCACTCAAGGGAGAATATTCAAGTTTATATCGCTATCGCATTGGCGACTATAGGATTATTTATTCAGTCGAAGATGAAATAGTACAAGTGTTTGTTGTGGCGATCGCTCACCGCAGTAAGGCTTACGAAATATAAGGTATAGATACGTGATTAAGGGAATGAATAGGCGATCGCTATTCACGTCTTCTCATTAGCCTAAGATATTTGGAAAAAGTTAAGAGTGATGGTAAAAAGTGCGCTCGCTTTTATTGTTTGAGAGACTTATCAATACAAGAAGAGGAATAATATGACACTTACAGAACGGCAATATACAACTAATGACAAATAAAAAAATGGAAAAAGTAATCACCAAAACTAACATCAAACAACAAACCAGCGATTTTCAATACTGGCAACAACAAACACCCCAAAAGCGACTAGAAACCCTCGAACAAATTCGCCAAGAGTACCATCAATACAAATACAATGCTCAACCAAGACTTCAAAGAATTTATACAATTATTAAACGACAACCAAGTTAGTTATTTAGTCATTGGCGGCTATGCAGTCGCCGTACATGGACATCCACGATATACCAAAGATATTGATATTTGGATAGAAATTAGCGAAGAAAATTCACAAAAAATAATTACAGCATTAACTGAGTTCGGCTTTGGTAGCTTAGGACTTACTGCACAAGACTTTCAAGAACCGCATCAAATCATCCAACTTGGTTATCCCCCTAACCGCATTGACTTAATCACCAGTCCAGATGGCATTGACTTTCAAACCTGTTATGCATCCAAAATAGAAATAATGCTTAACGATATAGCCGTTAAATTCATCGATCTTGATAATCTCAAAAAAAATAAATTAGCATCTGGCAGACTCCAAGACCTAGCAGATTTAGAGAATCTTCGCTAGATTAGAATATTTGGGAAGAGATAAAGGTGATAGAGGAAAAAGCGATCGCTTTTATTATTTGAGAGACTTACTAACAGAATAAGGAGACATCACATGACACTCAAAGAACTACAACCACAACTACTAGCCCTAACCCCCGAAGAAAAATCTCAAGCAATCCAAATACTAGTACAAAGCCTCAGCAACACATGGCAAGGCATCGAAAAAAATCCTAGAGTCATGGGCAGCGATGCGTGCATTCGACAAACGCGCATACCCGTATGGCTGCTAGTAAGCCTCCAACGCCAAGGCGCAAGCGAAGCCTACATCCTCGAAGACTATCCCACACTCTCCGCAACAGACCTAGTAAACGCATGGCGCTACGCCGAAACTCACATTGATGAGATAGAAGCAGCCATTCATAGACAAGAGGCAGCTTAAAATGGCACGTCTTTATGCTGATGAGCAATTTCCAAAAATTGTCGTCAAACTACTACGCGAACTAGGACATGACATTTTGACAGTCCAAGAAGAAGAAAAAGCCAACCAAAAAATCCCCGATGAAGACGTATTAGCCTTTGCGATTAGTGACAACCGTGCTGTGTTAACGATTAATCGAAGTGACTTCATTCGCCTGCATAACTTACAACCTAACCATGCAGGTATTATCGTGTGTACAGAAGACCTCAATAGACAAAGACTAGCTACCCAAATTAATGAGGCAATTACTAACACAGTAGATCTAGCCAGCCAACTAATTCGTATAAATCGTCCTAGTAAATAGATATTACTTCACTATGGGAGAGATATGGTAATGTATCACATTTGTTGGAAGACTCATGAGAATTGAAAGCAAAACTCATATCTATTGATAAACAAACTGATGACAATATCATGCATCACAATGGATTTAGAAAAGCAAATCGTCTTTCTGGAAGCCGACACTGGTTCCGCACTATGAGAAAAAGCGCTGAAACCCTTTTTGTGTCTAGGTCTCGGCAATTGACCTTAAAATGGCTAAAACCCTTGTCAAGCAAGGATTTTAGCCGAACAATCTGATAGTGCGGAACCAGTGCCCCCATACTCATTTATTACGCAATTATTTAGTGGGCTGAAGTATCGCGACAGAAACAAGTACTAGAGATTGTGGTGAGAAATTTGCCTGCCTTACTCCATAGTGCGATCGCGTTGGTATGCCCAATTGGCAAGGAAGACAAAAGCACAGCCCGTCCACAGCAACCAAATCACATGCAGCCAGAAATAGCCATCATTGGACAGTCCTGCTGACCACAGTACCAGTTGTCCATAGTGATAGAAAGGCGAATAGGCGATCGCATCTTGGACAACCTGAGAAACTGGTAAAGGTAAACCACAGGTAAACAGTGCGATCGGAATTGCTAAGCCAGCAATGGAATCCACACTTTTGGGATTGACTAGATAGCCTAAAGCCAAGCCAAATATTGTAAATGGAATGCTGCCGAGTAGCAAACTTGTAAATTCTAGCGATCGCTGTGCCAAGGACTGATCAATGCCAAGTTTCCAAGCCCCAAGCCCCAAGATCAGCAGTAGACTCATCGCAGACATCACCAACGACATCACCACCTTCGCGGATAGATAAGCAAAGGGATGCAAAGGCGTAACGCGCAGCAGTTTTAGCCAACCCTCGACCCGCTCGACCGCAACCCGTTTGCCCGTGCGCTCAAAGGCGATCGTCAGCAAACTCAGTCCAGCAAAGAAAATCACTCCTAACATGCCCAATCGCTCATCTGGAGGGAACAACGCGATCGCACTGGAAAAAAGCAAGATACCGATTGCATAGGTAGGAGTTCGCAATAGTTGTAATGACTCCGCCCATAGTTGCGGCAGGAAGCCTCGCAATATGCTGTCATTCCCAAAGGATAAAACTGGAGAATTCTCTGCTGGCGGATTGCTAGTCGCCTGAGCCAGACTCTCAAGACTTGCATCTGAGGAGGAATAGAACAACGGGATACCACCTTTCGACATCGCTACTTGTTTCCTCTCAGGGATGGGCGTGGTTGGCGGTTTGGCGATCGCACTATGCCGAGCTTCATGAATTCGACCATTATCCAAAGTAATTGTTCGCGTTGTGAGGCTGACTAACTCTTTCCAGTCGGCTTGATTGTTCGTCACCATCAAAACGGTTTTGCCTTGGGACACACAGAGGCGCAGTTGCTTCCAAAAGTCGGCATAACCTTCTAGATCGAGATTGCGCGTCGGTTCGTCTAACACAATCAGATCGGGCTTCCCAGCCAAGGCTAAGGCAAATAACAGGCGTTGTTCTTGTCCACCTGATAGATTTGCCGCCCAGTCATTGTGCTTTCCCGCTAAGTTCACCGTATTGAGAATCTCTTCGGTAGAAAGCGCATCGGGGTAGTAACTACGCACGAGGTCGATCAACTCTTTAACCTTAAGATTCTTGGGTGGACTCACCTTCTGTAACACCACGCCTACGCGCGTCTTTGCCGATGGAAGGAGTGGCGATCGCCCCAATAGCATCGCTGTCCCCATATCTGGCTGTAACAATCCGAGGATGACGTTGAGCAAGGTTGTTTTACCCGCACCATTCGTACCACGCAGGACGATAAATTCTCCTTGGCGAACAGTCAAACTGATCTCTTGGAGAATGGATTTCTGCCCGAAGCGTTTAGAAACATTTTGAAGTTCGATAAGATGCATGATTTCTGTGCCTAATCTGTGCCTGAATTGTCAAGGACTACAGAATCAATGCATGAATTGGCTGACGATCCACCCAACCACAAATCCCGCCCCAACCGCAACCATCACGGAAGTTCCAAACGCCGTGGTTAGCACGAGTACGGTGGCGGCGCTAGCTCCTAGAGCCAAGATTACAGGTACGGTAGCAACTGGTGCGATCGGATTGCAGCTACTAAAACTCAAGATGCAGTTATTGCTTCCTTTGTTTGCAAACAAAAACATGGTCAGCACCAGTATGCCGATTAACCCAGCGACAAGGAGGCGATCGCCAGACAGAGCCGCCCAACGCGCAGACAGTTGTGAAAGGAGGGAAGTACCTTGGGAATCACCAGACGCAGCGACATCTTTTGCCTGTAGCTCGGGTGATGTGGCTTTAACTTGTGCGGGTTGAGTTGGCTGGACAGCTTTACTAGCTTCAGAAATGCTGGTACTCGGTTTGGAGGAAGACTGCATAGATATACCTCGTGATGTCGAAGTGATAACTCCTACACTTTACGAGACACTTGCCGCTTTGATGAAAAATTTAACGAAAAACCACATTGCTACGCCGATGCCAACTGTGAGGAACGCGGGTGCTCCAGCTATAGCAGAAACGATCGCTACGGCTGTGCCAGATACAACGCCGATGGTATTGGGATTTATAATGTCGCGATTTGGGCGATCGCGGCTAGCAAGTACGCTAGAATCTTGCGGTTTAAAACTAGTGAGATCATTATGTGTCAACCAATTGGGAATAAGCGATCTCTGAGCAGTATTGTTATCTTTTTGCGGATGGCAATTGGTGGGTAATGTGTCGCTCCAAGCGATGATTGGTGCACAGGAGTGTTGGATTTCCCAAGTAATTCCACTAAGTAAGATTGTCCATAGCAAAAATAGAACCCAGACAATGGCTTTTGTGGCGATCGGTTGTTTAGGTAGAGATTGTGGTGTTTCTACAAGAGGCTGCATGGCTTGGAGCAATGGTTGAGTTGTCCTAAATCATATCGCAATCTTAAATCAATGAATTCATTTTGATTTTGGGCTAAAATACAGTTTTGTTGGTCAGGTCTGTTAGGCAATGAGCGAGATAAAGAGTAATTTAATAAATTCAGCCAATCAAGTACAATTCCTTGATGAATTTGAGGTGGTTGTCGTTGGCGCAGGACATGCAGGCTGTGAAGCCGCCCTCGCCTCGGCAAGAATGGGCTGCAAAACCTTACTCCTCACCCTCAACCTCGATCGCATTGCATGGCAACCCTGTAACCCCGCCGTTGGTGGCCCTGCCAAATCACAACTCGTCCATGAAGTCGATGCCCTCGGCGGCGAAATTGGCAAGATCACCGATCGCACTTATTTACAAAAGCGGATTCTTAATAGTTCGCGAGGCCCCGCCGTTTGGGCATTGCGAGCGCAAACCGACAAGCGCGAATATGCCGCCGAAATGAAAACGGTAGTCGAGAATGAGCCAAATCTCTCTGTGCGTGAGGGAACGGTGATTAATACTTTGCTAGATGCTAATCAAGGAATTATTGGGGTCGAAACCCAGTTTGGAGTTGGCTATGCTTGCAAAGCCGTGATTTTGACAACTGGCACATTTCTCAATGGCAAAATCTGGGTGGGCAATCGATCTATGTCCGCAGGTCGGGCTGGAGAATTTGCGGTTGCGGGACTTACGGAAACTCTCAATGCCTTGGGATTTGTCACCGATCGCCTCAAAACAGGAACACCAGCGCGAGTAGATCGCCGCAGTGTGGACTATAGCAAAATGGAAGTTCAACCTTCGGATACCGAGCATAACTGGTTCAGCTTCGATCCAAGCGCATGGGTGGAACGGGAACAGATGAATTGCTATTTAACCCGTACTACCACCGAAACCCATAAAATTATTCGTGATAATCTGCATCTCACGCCAGTTTATGGTGGCTTTATCGATGCGAAAGGTCCCCGCTATTGTCCGAGCATCGAAGATAAAATTGTTCGCTTTGCCGATAAAGAGAGTCATCAAATTTTTATCGAGCCAGAAGGTCGGACGATTCCTGAGCTTTATATTCAAGGCTTCTCAACGGGAATGCCTGAAAATATTCAATTGCAAATGTTGAGAACTCTCCCTGGGTTAGAAAATTGTCATATGCTTCGTGCTGCCTATGCAGTTGAATATGACTATATTCCTGCGACTCAGTGCTATCCCACTTTAATGACAAAGTTGATTGAAGGGCTATTTTGTGCAGGTCAGATTAATGGAACCACTGGTTATGAAGAAGCGGCGGCGCAAGGTGTGATTGCGGGGATGAATGCTGCCCTATTTGCGAAGGGTAAAGAGATGGTGGTATTGCCTCGTGCTAGCAGCTATATTGGTACGCTGATCGACGATCTATGTACTAAGGAATTGCGTGAACCCTATCGAATGCTAACGAGTCGTTCGGAGTATCGGTTGATTTTGAGATCGGACAATGCCGATCGCCGCCTCACTCCCATCGGACGTGAGATCGGATTAGTCGATGATCGTCGTTGGCAACTGTTCTGCGACAAGCAGGAGCGCGTTTATGCTGAAGTGGAGCGTTTAAATGGAACTCGCGTTAAGGAAAAGGATGAACTTGGGCAACTGATTACAGCGGAAACGGGTGAAGCAATTCGTGGTGCAATCACTCTTTCTGATTTATTGCGTCGTCCTAAGTTTAACTATGCGGAATTGATTCACTATGGTTTAGCAGATCCTAACTTGAATCGGTTTGAACGTCTGGCTGCGGAAATTGAAGTGAAGTATGTGGGCTATATCCAACGTCAAGAGCATCAGATCGAGGAGGTTGCTAAACATAGCGATCGCAAGTTACCGACAGACATTGATTACAATGCGATCAAGACCCTTTCTAAAGAGTCGAGAGAGAAGTTAAGCAAGATTCGTCCGATGACAATTGGACAGGCTAGCCGCATTGGTGGAGTTAATCCTGCGGATGTGAATGCATTGCTGGTGTATTTAGAGATTCAACATCGTTTAGCTGCTAAAACTAGATAAACTTATGCGGGGTAGTTATGTCACATTTATGGAATTAAATTGAGGTCACAACCTCTTAATACCCTAGGCTTTCATTGTGCTTATTTTTAGGAAGTTCAGATACAGTAGATGGGACTTCACGCTTTGGGCGAAGGGGAGCTGCTTGCAAAAAAATTGATTTATCTGGACTCTCGCGAACCAAATCCCTCGGCTTCTTTTGAATTGATTGCAGCATCTCATTATCAAACGAGCCTGCAGCATTAGTTAATTGCCGCTCTTGACGCTTGAGTTGTTCGAGCTTTTTATATTGTTGATTCCATTGCTCTTGGGCATATACAGTCCAGCCGTAGATCGCGAATACTGAAACGGTGAGCAGGACGGTCGCAGCGATAGAAAGCTTTTGAGTGGTCATCAAGACCCGCAACCACAGAGGCAGAGGAAATGAGTTAGTACGAGGCAACCGCTTTACATTGCGATTTTTGATCGGTTGGGGACTTGCTTGCCGAAGTTTATTCTTGCGATCAAGAGGTTGAGAGGATCTCTGTGGTTCAGGAATTCTTGCTCTGCTAGCTGTCATTTTTTTTACTCTTCTTTCACTCAAGATTCACCACTGCTACTTGTAGCACTTTCAGGGAGAAATTACTAAGTAGTTTTGAACATTTTGAAACTTATTTACTTTTTGTGTTCAATATTGCTTTGCAATATCTTTGGATCGGTAAATAATTTCGGACTATAGAATTATAGTGGTCATTGATTTTTTGGCAACAAGAATTTAACAGAAATCCGATCGCCTTCCTTTAAGCCAATTTCTTGGGTTAGTCCCGCTCTCACTTCAAGCACATTATCTGCGACCACGCCTCCCTCAGGATAAACAGGACAGGGATCACTCTTGCAAGTCGTAGCATTGCGGGCGATCGCCTTCACTTCGCCGTCAAGCAAGAAAATAATATCAAGGGGTGAAGGTGTATTTTTCATCCAAAAGGCAACGGGACGCGCAGGTGTGAAGATAAATAACATGCCGAGATCGTCAGCCAATGGGGGACGAAACATTAGACCTTTCTCCTGTTCCTGAAAAGTATTGGCTACCTCAAGCTGGATTTCGCGACCTGAAATTGTTGCTGTGGCAGTAATTGGCAAATATTGAGCCAGTTCTGAGACTGGTTTGGGTTTAGTCTGGGGTGTAATAGGTTGCGGTGAGGATGTCGCGGGGATCGTTGGTGCAGTAGGAATCTTAGCTGAGTCGTTAGAGACAGGTGCACAGCCCATCAAACAAAGACTGAGGCTAACCGTACATAGCTTTATACAAAGTGTTTGGATCGAACTATGATTAGGTGTGTCACAATTTCTAAAAGTATCGCCAGTCATATTGCCAGTCATCCTATGTCATATCCTCTACATATCGCATTTATCTGGCACCAACATCAACCTCTCTACAAAAGCGCGATCGCAGGCAAGTATCATTTGCCTTGGGTGAGGCTGCATGGCGTAAAAGATTATTTGGATTTAGCGTTGATGTTGTCAAGATACCCCAAGCTACATCAAACGATCAATCTTGTCCCATCGCTGATCTTGCAATTGCAGGATTATGTTGAGGGAAATGCGTTTGATCCTTACTTGGCTTTGACTTTAACACCTGTCGATACGTTAACGCGATCGCAAAAACATTTCATTGTCGAACATTTCTTTGATGCCAATCATCAGACGATGATCGAGCCATATAATCGCTATGCCGATTTATTGGCGCAAAGACTATCCTGCGGGATCGAGTGGTGTGTCAACAATTGGCTAGCACCTGATTTTAGCGATTTACTTGCTTGGCATAACTTGGCATGGATTGATCCCATATTTCGGGAAGCCGATCCCGAAATTGCCGAATGGTACGATCGCGGAAAAGATTTTACTCTCGCCGATCGGCAAAGAATTTATAGCAAGCAGCGTGATATTATTTCTCAAATTTTGCCGCAGCATCGAAAAATGCAAAAAAATGGGCAGCTAGAAATTACCACCACGCCCTACACGCATCCGATCATGCCGCTTTTAGCCGATACACAAGCAGGTAGAATCGCTGTGCCACAGATGAATCTGCCCAATCATCGCTTTCGTCATGAGCCAGACATTACTCTGCATCTAGAAAAAGCCAAAGAAGTTTACCGCCAACACTTTAGCTGCGATCCCAGAGGTTTATGGCCCTCAGAGCAGTCCGTTAGCCCCTCTATCTTGCCGCATGTTTCCAAGCAGGGATTTTCTTGGTTATGTTCTGATGAAGGCGTATTAGGCTGGAGTCTAGGACATTATTTCCGTCGTGATGAGCGCGGGGCGATCGATGCACCACATTTGCTCTATCAACCCTATCGCCTCGAAACTATTCATGGGGACTTAGCAATTATTTTCCGCGATCGCTTACTCTCGGATCTGATCGGTTTTAGCTATGGTGCATTACTGCCTCAAGCGGCTAGCGATGATTTATGCGATCGTTTGATGACTATTCAAAAACAACAAAATGAATATCTAGCAGAGCATCCTGAAGGAAATCCTTGGCTAGTGACGATCGCCCTTGACGGTGAAAATTGCTGGGAATTTTATCCTCAAGATGGCAACCCATTCTTGCAAACGCTTTACGAAAATCTTTCCAACAATGAAAATCTAAAACTGGTTACGCCCTCTGAATATCTAGAGAAATTCCCACCCAACGAAAAAATTCCACCGCACCAGTTGCATAGTGGCTCATGGATTGACTCTAGCTTCACCACATGGATCGGTGATCCCGTTAAAAACCGTGCTTGGGAGCTACTTGCTGAAGCGCGTCAAGTCTTAGCTATGCACGCAGAAGCTACACCAGAAAATAATCCTGAAGCATGGGAAAGCCTGATGGCAGCCGAAGGCTCGGATTGGTTTTGGTGGTTTGGTGAAGGACATAGCTCTAATGACGACGCGATGTTTGATCGCCTATTTCGTGAGCATTTGCAGGTGATTTATCGCGCCCTCAATGAGCCAGTACCCCACGCCTTGCTATATCCCCTTGAACCTCACGATGTCTCTACTAGCGATCGCCCTACTAGTCTAATTGAGCCAATAATTAATGGCAGATTTGAAAATGATGATTGGCAAGGCGCTGGCAAAATCGAAATTAGTGGGGCAAGGGGTGCAATGCATCAAAATACACCTGTCAAGCGCCTATGGTATGGTTACGATCATTTTTATTGCTACTTGCGCCTAGAATTTAGTAATCTAGAGAGCATCGCCCAAAGTAAACTACATTTGTTGTGGTTTTATCCTAGTCGGATTCATCCCAACAGTCCTGTAAAGCTTCTTGATATGCCTGACGTATCGCCGCTAAATTATTTGTTTCGCCATCACCTAACAATTGATTTTGCCGATACTTCAGTCCAGCTTCAAGAATCTACAGAACAATTTCAGTGGGAAACTATTGCAACTCATACGAAAATAGGTTTTGCGCAATGTCTGGAAGTTGCTATACCTTGGAGCGATTTGGCAGTTAAGCCTCAGTCTGTAGCAAGACTGGTGATCCTGCTCAGCCAAAAAGAGCATTTCCAGATGTCTCTACCTGAGTATACGATTATTCCTATTGAAGTGCCTTAGTGTTGCGTTATTAAAGAGATAACAGTGGAAAAGATAGTAAAAACCAGCATTGAGTCTATTGTCGAACAGGCTTTACAAGATGGCTACCTAACTCCTGCTATGGAAGCCGAAGTGGGGCGGATATGTGATAGTGCCTTTGAGCTATCAGTTGAAGAGTACATGGCTCTTGATCGCCTGATGGGTGCTTTGCTTACGGGAGAAGTCGTTGCTGTTCCCCGCAAGCAATTTATCAATGTCATGGAGGAATTGGTATTGAGCGAAGCTGTGGCAAGAGTCGCTGAGATCGAAGCAAATAGTAATAAAGTTTTGGATTTGGGGGATATTGCTGCCTATGCACTTAACCGTTTGCCGCCGTTGTATGCCACCACTGAGCAAGGCGCAAATTACCAACGGGACAGAGCCCTTGCCGATCTACAGCATTTGATTGCGCAGCAGGTCAAGGAAGCAATAGATCGCAACCTAGATCGTCCTGAATTCTTCCCAGATCGCTCTAGTTTTGGCTCTGTAAACAAAGATTCCGTACTTTCGCAACTTAGTAACCTACTCCAAGCTTATGCCCCTGACTTTGAGGAAAAAGTTTAAGGACTGGTTACTTTTTGCGTAGATGATTGATCTTTAAATTGATCGGCAAATAAAAATGACAATGGATAACTGGGGCTAGCAGAAAATCCTAAAATTCCGCGATCGCGATGTTCGTAGGTTAATTTGTTCTCGGCATCAAGCAGAAAAGTGCCGCCGCGCTGCGTCATATACGATGCATCAGGAACATAGGCGTTCCAATTGCCTAAAACTTCTGCCATATTTCGTAGGCGCAAAGTTGCTAGTTCAAAAGGACGTTGAAATCCACTACCACCAGCCCATCTAAAGAAGGAACCTTTTAAGGCTGGTAACGGTGAAGCTTTGATAATTTCTTGATCACCAATTAGTTGTGGTGCATTGCGATCGCCTCGGTAGCCGCGAAATACTTCAGCTAATGTGCCTTGGCTGCCAATTCCTGCACACATCAACATCAGATTCACCCAAGCGCTCTGCCCAGATGAGAGTAAAGGAAATTTAGTAGTTAATCCTGAATAGAGATTTAATTGGCGATGTAATTCTCCCGTAGGATCGACAAACAACCAATTTTTATCGAAGCCTGTAAATTCACAAAAATATTCTCCCGACTGGCGATTGCCGATGCCAATAGCGCGAACGGCTATGCCTGCGGATTTAATGCGATCGATTTCTCTATGTATCCACCAAATATATTCAAGGCTATCAAAATCGCCTAACTGGGGTAGTACTAAAATTAGTTTGCGGTGAGCTGATTCACAACCTTCAAAAATTGAGGCGATCGCGCCATCGCTAACTCGTTGCCGTTGGGTTTGACTTAGAATTTCGTAGGTGTTTTGATGCATGGGGTTATATTTAGGATTGCGAAAGTACAAGCTCTTGATGTGATGGCAAAATTAATGAAATCTACCTTTCACCTTATAGCACTTCTGTTTTTGACATTAATGCCCAGCGCTGGATTTGCAGAGCCTGTCGTTATCAAAACAACACCCGCTAATACAAATTACTATCCTTGGATCGTACAGCTCTCCCAAAGTCCAATTGATTGGTTTGAGAGCGATGTCAATGCAAAGATTCAGGGTCGAGCCTACCGTGTTGTCATTCTCCTTGAAGATATATATAACAGCGTATTTATTGAGCAGGTAACCTTTGGTACAGAAGGTTGCTGCAAAAAAGTATCCAGCGTACGACGGTTTGATATAAAAACTTTCTCTGAAAAATTTGGTTTCATAGGAGAGATCTCAGGGTTTAGGTTTATTCGTTGGCTAAGCCCAACATCATTTATCTTCCTTTACAAAGATCTGCTTTTCGTAATGACTGCGATCAACGAACCCGAAGTCAAGGTCGAAGTATATTCTGGCGACTAATACCAATTTCAAAAAAATGAGTAGAGGGGCGAAGCCCCTCTACTCATTTTTTTTGGCTTTTTTTTCTAAACGCCAACAGCCACAGGACTATCCATCTTCTTCAACTGCTGAACTAGCAAGCTGAGGAATAAACCGACATCGGTGACCACACCAACAGACTCAACCGAACCGCGATCTGCAAGTTTGGTCACAACCGCAGGGTTGATATCTACACAAACCATCTTCACACCTGCGGGAGTCATATTCCCCACGCCGATGGAATGCAGCATCGATGACAGCATTAAAATCATATCCGCACCGCGAATTTGTTCGCTATACAAACGTTGAGCTTCGAGCAAATCCATCACTGTGTCAGGCAAGGGACCATCATCACGGATCGAGCCAGCTAGTACAAAGGGAACGTTATTAGTAACACACTCGTACATCACGCCAGTTTTCACAAAACCAGCTTCAACAGCCTTGTGAATGCTGCCATAGCGACGGACTGAGTTAATCACTTTTAGGTGATGGCGATGTCCGCCCTTGACGCTGACACCGCGCTTGAGATCAACACCGAGGGAAGTTCCCATCGAGGATTGCTCCATGTCGTGCACTGCGATCGCATTGCCACCAAGCATCGATTGGACATAACCTTCACGAATCAAGTAAGCAAGGTGAGGTGCACCGCCAGTATGGACAACTACGGGACCACAGGAGATGACTAATTTGCCACCGCGATCGCGAATTTGGCGGAGTTCCCACGCAATCTGTTCGACAACCAGTTCGACTCGACGTTCGCTCGATACACCAGCACCCATGAACGAGAATTCTTCTTTCTTGGCGGTATCTCTGGCTTCAGGTTTACGGACTGTCCGCACGCCATCATAACCAACTACAACTCGATCGCCGACTACGAGATCTCGCAAAAGCTTACATTTAGCAGAGCCATCAGCACTAATTGCGATCGCGGCATCCATACGTTGATTAGTACAACGAATCCATTCGCCATCAACACAGGCTTCAGTAGGATAAATCGTACTGACATAGAAGTCATCAGGAGCCACGCCATCTTGTAATACAGGCTCAAGATTTGCCGCGCATGTGTCACGATCTTGCAATACTGCACCGATTTCAATCAGTTCACCCATGATTGTTTCCATGAGGTCATGGGATGGTGCAGAGATGCGAATCCTTGCTAAGGATGTACTTTGTCTCTGTTCTCCGAGGCTGAACTCCAATACTTGAAAGCTACCGCCGTTATCAGTTACCAGATCGAGAGCCCGATTGATAATTCCTGAGTCCAGCAGATGTCCTCTTAATTCAACGATCCGCGCTTCAACGCCACTTTGCTCGATGGTAACTTGTTCATTGGTAACAGGAACTTCAATTGTCCGCAAAGTTAAGCATTTTGCGGCTCCACCTGCCTTGAGAAACTCTGTTAGAGGAGTTTCAATCACAGTAAACCCGCAATTGGTGATTTGTTGTTTTAAGCGATCGCTGATTTTGTTCATGACCACATTGCGATCCACGTTGACCGCATTACAAGCAAAGTTCACGGCATCCGCTTCTTCGATCGCAATCCGCTTATCGGCAGGAACCCGCATCTCGATCAAACGATTGGAATAGGAATCAAATGCGGGTGGATAGTAAAGTAAATAGCCACCTGTAAGAGGACAGAAGCAGGTATCAAGATGATAAAAGCGATTGTCGATTAAACGTAGCGAGAGAACCTCAACATCGAGCCATTTCGCCAAATAAGGATGGGCATCTAGCTCCGAGCGAAAACCATAGCCAGCCCATAGCCAACCACCATTACGATCAAATAAGGCATCGCCAGCACCTTCAAATGGTAAATCTTTAGGCAGTTCAAACACTGTAAAACCCTTGGACTCAAACCATGCTTTGAAATAGGGTTCTTCGCCTTGACGCTCTTTGTGTAAGAAGCGACTTAATACCGCTTTGTCACCTAATACTAATCCAGCGTTAGCGGTAAATACCATGTCTGGCCAGCCCTTAGCGGGTGTCACTAGCTCGACATTTACTAAGCCTTTGAGGACTTCATGCAGTTTTTGCCATTGCACTACAGCGCGATCGCGGCTAGATTTGTGAACGTTACCCTCCATCCAAGGATTGATCACATAGTCTACGTCGTAGTGATCGGGGGCACACATCAAATAATTCAGTTGGGCAGTCATAGATAGGAGTAAATAATTGGGAGAATTTGCCAAATTCGGCACATTGGGATTTGACATCATGGCTGATCTATCAAAAGCGCAAATATGTCAATTTATAAAATGTCAATCTTTAATCATACTCAATATACTTAGTTACAAGTGATCATAAAAGTTACCATCTCCTGATAATTGCCGCGTTTCTATAGTGATCGCCATAGAAAGTAGGGGCTAACCCCCAAGAAGAGAGTGGCGGCGCAAAGCGCCGCCACTCTCTTCTTGGGGGGTGATTTTTTCTAACTTAGGGCGATAGGCATAAAGTGCTTATTGCACACTAAACTTTTTTACTTTCTTTATCTTTTTTTCTTGAGCACCAATAATTGTTACGACGTTATAGAGATTCTGTTCATCATCTACTAGAGACTCTAAATCACTACTTAAAGCGATCGCCTTCGGTTTGCCTACATCCTCAAACATGGCACTACAATTCCAATTCGTCATCAACGCAAAATCATTGCTATCAATACCCTTAAGTAGGATTACTGACTGAGGAATTGGCTGATTTCGCAGAATATTGGGGATCATTTCCTCAACGAGATTTAAACTGTGCGATCTCGTATCAGGTTTTTGGGTTGTAAATCGAGTTAACTGTACAATTGCTTCCTTACCTCTAAGGGCTGGACTAGTACCAGCGATCGAGGTCTGAGCAGTGGCGACTTCAAACATTAAGGTCTGAGTGGGAGCAGGTGGCATAGCTAGCGTATCTGCGGCATTGACTTTGTTAGAGTCTGTAGCGATCGTCGAAATGTTAGCCTGATAGCTAGCTAGATCTTGCCATTGAGAGAGTGAGGCTACATGTTTACCATCTTGGCTTTGTAGGATTAAAAATCCCTTAAACCCAAGAGACTTCTTAATCAACTTGTTGCCAATTTTGAGAGACTTCACAATACCTTTTTGCGCCGAGTAGGAAGTTTCGTAGATAGCAATTACCTCAACAATGCCACTTGAATCATCAAACTTTAGCGAACTCATCACCTTTCCAGCTTGTGAAGGAATGGGAGATGTCACAAGAATCATGCAGATCAGCAGACAAGATAATATTACTGTCTTTAGAAATGACCTTAAATAACCAATATCTAGTTTAGGCATAAGAAACTAACGAGTCGAATCGAAGAAGTGAGATGCCTGTGCTGGCTTTTTACATAGCTTCATCTGGGTTTAGCCACTCATCGAACTTCCGTCTTTAATGATACAAAACATCCTTATATTTTCAGTATACAGTATACAGACATTGAAATCTCCGTTTTAATTAAGTAGCTAGGCACAATTAAATATATAACCCCAAAATCTGTACCGCCCGCGTAGCGGGCTGCACAGATTTTGGCTCTGGGTTTTAATTATGCTGAGTTACTTATTGCGGTTGTCACACAATCAAAATGTGAGCGGAGAAAAATATTAAATCGCCAAAACAGACGAGGATTTTTAATGGCGCATACTGAAGTGCAAGCACTAAATGATAGCGAAGTTTCTACTCCTCCTAGACTGCTGTACAACCTAAACGATAAACCACCAGTCAAAGATGCCTTATTTGCTGCATTTCAACATGTCTGTGCAATTTTTATCCCCGTTGTTACGCCTGGACTATTGATCACAGGAGCGTTAGGACTAGATCCAAATCAGTCATCTTATATTTTAGGGATGTCACTATTTGTGTCGGGACTTGGCACTTTTATTCAGGTACATCAATTAGGTCCAGTTGGTTCTGGACTCTTGGCAGTTCAAGGCACTAGTTTCGCTTTTGTAACGCCGATTCTGGCGGTTGTAACAACATCATTACAATCTGGCAAAACTCCTGAGCAGATACTTTCTTTGGTTATGGGATTGTGCTTCTTTGGCTCATTTATCCCCATTATCCTTAGTCGTTTTTTGCATCTAACTCGCAAGATTTTCACGCCTCTGGTAACTGGTACTGCTGTGACCTTAATCGGGCTATGTTTGATTAAGGTCGGGATGTTTTACATGGCAGGCGGTGGTAAAGCTAAGGCGATCGCAGTCAAGATGCCTGATAGTCCGCAATCATTCGGCAGCTTACAGAACTGGGCTTTAGCACTTACTGTTTTTACAATAGTCGGAGTTTGTAGCGCTAGTCCAAATCGCTATTTGCGGATGGGCTCCGTCATTATTGGTTTGTTTGTTGGCCTTATAACATCTCTCTGTATGGGTATTGCAGACTTCAGTATGATTTCAACACTACCAATCATTAATGTTCCAATCCCATTCCGCTTCGGTCTAGATTTTGACTTGGTAACCTTTATTGGTTTCGCAGTGATTTATATTGCACTAACATTGGAAGTATTGGGCGATATTACGGCAACCTCTATGGTTTCAGGTGAGCCAATTAGTGGTCATATCTATATGAAGCGCCTCAAGGGAGGCATTTTAGGTGATGGTATAAATTCATTGATGGCTTCTATTCTCGGCTCTTTTCCGATTGTGACTCCTGCTCAAAACAATGGCATTATTCAACTTACAGGTGTCGGCAGCAGGTATGTGGGGTACTACATTGCGGCGATTCTAACTTTTTTAGGTTTGTTCCCTGTCGTGGGTGGTGTGCTACTGGCTATCCCTACATCAGTATTTGGAGGAGCTATAATGCTCATGTTTGGCACTGTTGCAGTTGCTGGGTTAAATATTCTGCGAGAAGTTGAGATGGATAATCGCTCATTTGTAATTTTGGCTATATCACTTGCTGCTGGTTTGGGCGTAACATCTTTGCCAGAATCTCTTGAACATTTCCCTAGTGCCGTGAGAAGTGTCTTAGAGTCTGGTATTGCGACAGGTTCCATTTGCGCCTTAGTTCTAAATCTTGTGGTTCCTATTGCTCACAAAGAGCCAGAAATTTCAGAAGCGGAAATAGTTATGGAATCAGAATAGTGTCAACTTTGTGTAACACATACGCAAAGTGCTGTAGTTTTGTAAGCACTTCTCATGATCAAAATTGGTTTTGTTGAAAGTCTGCCTTCGGCAGACTTTCAACAAAACCAATTTTGGGGTTTGCGGCGCCGAAGGCACAGCAAACCCCAAAATTGGCTTCATAATGAGAATTGCTGTTTTTTTTTGAAATCTCTTGCAAATATATTTGAATTGATATATATTATGAGCAGACCCATCCTATTCCCCCCCGTGTGGGTCTGGTATCCCCGAAATGGCAATTACTTCCGAAAGGGGTAAGCGCAAATTAGTAGACCTAAAGCTATCCGCTACACATACGGTATGGTGGCTACTGATGCCGAAGGGATATTTTGTAATCCTAAAACTGAATAAATAAAAAAGGCTCGCAATGCGAGCCTTTTTTATTTTTAAAAAATCTCTCAATGCGAGATTTTTGGCTTATCCGCCAATTTGGGACATAGTGCGAAGATAGCTTTTTTGCTCACCAGTCCCCCGATCGCGTTCTTTAAAATTAATTTCATCCTTGAGATTCAGCAAATCACGCACCGCAATTCGCAACTCAGTAAAATCTTGCCCCTGACGTAATGCAGTTTTGAGGTCGATCTGTCCCGTCTCATTTAATAAACAAGGACGCAATAAGCCATCAGCCGAGAGGCGCATTCGGTTGCAGCGATCGCAAAAACATTCAGACATTTGACTAATAAAGCCCAAAGTCCCCTTCGCATTTGGAATTTGAAATACATCAGCTGGCCCATTGCCTTTGCAGTTGCCAGCATCTAAGCCATAGCGATCGCCTATTTGTTGGCGCAAGGTTGCCGAATCTACCCACCCTTTATGGGTAAAGAGGCTGTCATTACCGATCGGCATAAATTCTATAAAGCGAATATGCCAACGGCGATCGATACTTAGGGCTGCTAAATCTAATATTTCGCGATCGTTCACATCTGGGACAACTACCACATTTAGCTTGAGGGGATCAAAACCTACTTCGTGAGCTGCTAAAATTCCCGCCCATACCTTTTCCCAAAGATTGCGTCCTGTAATCTGCCGAAACACATCGCGATCAAGGGAATCAAGACTAATATTAATTCGACGTAAACCTGCTTCGTACAAAGGCTTAGCTAATTCGCCAAGCATAAAGCCATTAGTGGTCATCGACAAATCTTCGACACCCTGTAAATTTGCGATCGCCTCCACCAATCTCACCAGATCGCGCCTGAGTAAAGGTTCGCCGCCTGTCAATCGAAATTTCTTAAAGCCAAGGGGAATAAATACCTCTTTTAATAACGCGATTAACTCAGCATTGGTGAGGCTTTCCTGCGCTTGAATATAATCAACTTCTGCGCCTTCAGGCATACAGTAGGTGCAACGAAAATTGCAGCGATCGATCAAACTGATGCGAAGGTAGTCAACAGTATTCACAGATTTATGTCCTTATGGTGTGCATTGCAGCAATTAATTGTGGCGCTTTGCGCCACGATTAATTTATGAGTTTTCAGTCATGGCGTAGAAGTGCCGCCGCTAATTTTCTGGGTTTTAATTAGTCCTAGTTATATGATAGAAAAATAATTGAACAAGATGTGTTAAACCATGACCTTACAGTACGCCTATATACGCGGAACATTCGTCCCTCTCGAAGATGCCACAATCAGTATCCGCACCCATGCATTTCTATATGGTACGGCTGTTTTTGAAGGTATCAAGGCGTATTGGTTACCAGAAGAAAACCGTATGGCGGCTTTTCGTCTACAAGAGCATTACCAACGCCTGATCCAAAGTTGCCGCATTATTGGTTTACAACATCCCCTTGATGTTGAGACAATGATTCATCTCACCACGGAATTAATCCAGCGAAATCAATGTAACTCGGCTACATATATTCGTCCGATTATCTACAAAGCTGACCTTCGGATTGGACCAATTCTTAAAGTTCCTCATACCCATGATGATTTTTGCTTGTTCTCTGTGCCGATGGATGGCTACCTTGATACTAGCAATGGCATTAAAGTGGGAGTGTCTTCATGGCGACGTTTAGACGACAATGCTATCCCTGCTAGGGCAAAAGTGAATGGTGCTTATGTAAACACTGCTCTTGCCAAAACTGATGGTTATGCTTCTGGTTTTGATGATGTTGTTGTTTTGACTAATGAAGGTCATGTTGCTGAAGGAAGTGCGATGAATCTCTTTTTGGTAAGAGATGGAAAACTAATCACTAGCTCTATTACTGACAATATTCTCGAAGGCATCACTCGCAGTTCGGTCATGGAGTTAGCCGCAAAAGAGTTAGGGCTGGAGACTGTATCGCGCACAATCGATCGTACTGAGTTATATATTGCCGATGAAGCCTTTTTTGTTGGCACGGCAACTGAACTTGCGCCAATCACCAGTTTCGATCATCGTCCTGTCGGTGATGGAACTATTGGTGAGGTCACGAAGAAGCTTCGCGACCTATACAGCAAGGCTATTCAAGGGCTTTTACCTGACTATCATCACTGGCTAACCAAAGTCTAACCCAAAAGACGAGTGGCGGCGCGAAGCGCCGCCACTCGTTCAACTGCGCCAGCGTAAGATGCGTTCTTTGACAGGATTCTCAAAAGGACGATTTTCATTGTGGGCGCGGGTAAATTCAGCTTTGAGTTGATAGTACCAACGCGCTTGAGTGTCAGCATCCTTGATCAGCATCAAAGATGGATCGGATTTCAACCCAATTTGCTGCTTAACGACCATATCGCGATCTTGATTGAGAAAGGTGCGAACGAAGGGTAACAATATTGGTTTGAGCGCCTTTACCCAAGGGAGAGTGGTGTAAAAAAGAGTGGTTACTTCGGTTTGGTTTTCGGAAATTGGCGTAATCGTAGTCATATTACAAACGGTATGCTGCTTAGTTGTAATTCGCTCAATTCTGACTCCTGGTAAACGGAAAGAAATCTCAACTTCAGGGTTACCACCGATAAGATCGTAGAAAAAAGTCGATCGCAAAAGTTGATGTCGCCGCATTGTAAAGCCGTAGGGAGACGGATCGAAGGCTTTGATTTCTTCCGATAAGTTAGGATCGGCACGCCACCACCATGCTCTGTGCACAAAGGGAACATGGGCGGGATCCATTAAACCGACGACAGCATGATCGATATGACATGGGAAATTCATGATTTCGATCGCTTGAGACGTAGCAAATTTGTCAAACCCAATAATTTCTGGAATATCGAGTTCAGATGCTCTAATTTCGTCTTCGCTATTATTTGGGTTATTAACTGAGCCATTAATTGAGCTATTTACTGGCATATAAATCCAAATATTGCCTTGGACTTCTCGAACTGGATATGACTTCACCCGAAAAAGATCTAAGTTGAGAGTTTGGTCATCAGTGAGCGAGGGGATTTTGGTACATTGTCCGCCCTTGTCAAAGTGCCAGCCATGATAGCTACATTCGACCTCATGTCCATCAAAGCGTCCACAGCTTAATGGTATGGCTCGATGAGGGCAAATGTCTCGTAGTGCAAAGACTTCACCATCAAGAGTGCGTCCAAACAAGATTGGCTCATTGAGTATTGTTTTTGCAAGCACTTTTCCGCACTTGAGTTGCTCTCCTACGAGTGCGTAGTACCAAATATTATTGAGAAATACATTCTCGATACTCATCTAAAAGATTGCTATAAGTAGGTGGGCATTATTAAACTTACAATGATTTTAGCCACTATAAAGCTTAAATCGCAGCGCTTTAATAATGAACTTCTTGTAGCGCGGCGGAGCCGCGCTACAAGAAGTTCATTACGTGAAAATTGCACCGCCTTGCAAACGTTGATAATGAAGTTCAAATTCAGCTTTTAACTCAGGGAAATGTTCTAAGGTGGCATCTTTTTTGATAATCCGTTCGGCAGCTTCACGAGCAATTTGGAAGATCTCTTGACGTGCCGCCTCATCGGGCAAGCGATCCTCAATCGAAAATCCCGCATGACCTGATTGCTCTGTGCCTTCGTCTTTACCTTTACCGCGCATTTGAAAATCTCGTTCAGCGATAAAAAAGCCGTCCTGCGATTGTTCGAGAACTTGTAGACGCTCTTGAGAAGTTTGCGATTTAGAACTGCTTAATAATAGACAATAGGACTGCGCTGCACCACGTCCAACTCTGCCGCGTAATTGGTGAAGCTGGGCAAGCCCAAAGCGATCGGCATGTTCGATCAGCATTACCGATGCATTCGGAATATCCACACCCACTTCGATTACAGTTGTCGCCACAAGGATTTGCGTCTCGCCTCTACGGAAAGTATTAATCGCTTCATCTTTTTCAGCGGAAGACATTTGACCGTGAAGTAAACCAATTTGGAAGTTAGGGAACACGACATTTTGCAAATGCTCGCGTTCTTGGGTTGCTGCCTTAATATCTTCCATTTTCTCGGACTCTTCCACCAAAGGAAAGACAATATAAGCCTGACGATCTTGGGCAATTTCGCGGCGAATTAAATCGAAAGCATTTTTACGCTGAGAAGGTTTCAGTAAAACAGTTTGAATTGGTTTGCGTCCTGGGGGAAGTTCATCGATGATGCTAACTTCGATTTCGGAATTAGTTAGATAGAGAGTACGTGGAATTGGTGTAGCGGTCATGATCAGCACATGTGGATCATTCCCTTTTTGCAAAAGTCGCGATCGCTGATCTCTGCCAAAACGATGTTGCTCATCGATGACGGCTAGTCCTAGCCGCGCAAAGTTGACACCATCTTGAATTAAGGCGTGAGTGCCAATTACCAAAGGCAATTCGCCTGTTTCCAATTGCCGCAAAGTTTCGCGCCGTTTTGCCGTTTTCGTGGAACCAGTTAAAATTTCTACGGGCAAATTTAGCTGCATAAACCACTCGACAATTTTGCGATAATGCTGCTCCGTAAGAACTTCGGTCGGAGCCATTAGCGCGGTTTGATAACCTGCCTCGATCGCAGTTAAAAGTGCATACACTGCCACAATGGTTTTACCTGAGCCGACATCGCCTTGCACGAGTCGATTCATCGGCGTTTGCCCTTGAAGATCGGCACGTATTTCCGCGACAACTCGCTTTTGGGCATTAGTTAATTCAAAGGGAAGTAGTTTTTCTAATTGGGCGATCGCTTGACTTTGGGGAACAAAAAGAATTGCTTTTTTTTGATGACGGCGATATAGAGAAACAAGGCGACGATAGAAATATTTATCGAAGGTTAGCCGAATTACGGCTTGCTCTAGAGTTTCGCTGGTGTCTGGATAATGCACTTGCGCGATCGCATCAGGTAATCGCATCATTTTATAATCATTCAAAAAGCGATCGGGCATCGGATCGTGGATTTGAGTAACTGCGGGCAAACATTGGGCGACAAGGCGACGAATTGCTTCGGGGGTAATTCCTTCTGTAAGTGGATAAACAGGTACGACCCGTCCGACGGTTTTGGACTGGATCGTATCTTGAGTATGCTCAAGTACTTCCACCTCATAATTCTCTAGGGTCAAACCATATTTGCTTTGTTTCACTACTCCCGAAGCCGCCACTGTACAGCCCTGTGGATAAAGCTTTTTCTGCGATTCTTGCCAACCGCGATTGGCGTAGCGTTTGCCAGTCCAGAAGCGACTAAGTTTAATCTGCCCTGTATAGTCGCGCAGAATAATTTCGACAATCGTGAGGTTAGTATTTTTGGGGCTAGTAAAGCAGCCAAATCTTTTGATCGTGCCGATGACTGTGACCGTATCGCCATCTTTAAGATCGCGGATGGGGATCTGCCTCGCATAGTCGATATGATCGCGAGGATAGTAATTAAGCACGTCACGCACTGTATGCAAATCGAGCAGCTTAAATTTGGTTGCCATAAATGAACCAACGCCTTCTACGCTTTTTAATTCCGTATCGGGTGTTATTTTCTTGGTGGCTTTGGGTTCAGTCGCTGCGATCGCTTCCGTCTTAGGTTTCTTTGTTTTTGGAGCGGCGCTAGTTTCTGCGATTTCACGACGACGGACTTCGTAGAGTAGGCGACGGGTCTCAGCGACTAAATGCTGTCTTCTCGCTAGAGCCAAATCACTATATTGAGCATATTGATTGGCAAGGGTGTTGGCTTGAAGGCGATCGCTCATTTCCCAGTCTTCTGGGATCTCTTGCAAGCTCACATTCAAAAAATCTGCAAACAAAAATTGCTTTCCCTGTAAATTGGAAAAGCCTTTCTCTGCCTCGATACTCAAGGCTTGTTGTAATCGGTTTATATCAAGCGGCACAAGTTAGATGTCAAGCAATGGTTTTATGCTGATTGTCGTTAAGAACCCATTTAATAATCGAAGTTTTTGCCCCCCTAGCCCCCCAATTCTGGGGGGAACCATATTTAAGTCCCCCAGAATTGGGGGATTTAGGGGGCTAGACACCTAGAGCTTTAAACGAGATTTTGACGTGTCTTGTAATTCTTAAATGGGTTCTAATCCCTATATTGCCATATATCGTCCTTTTCAGTCCTATAGGCGATCGCGATCGCAATCTGCCATAAACCGCGATCGCCTATCAAGCAATTTTCAACAGTGCATTTTTAAAATCATCTCCTTGCAAGTCTGCAATTTCATATTGAGTTTCTATTCCCCGAAAGTCTCTTAGTGTATCGGGAATATCGCTAATATCTATCGGCTGCATAAATTCGTTACCAATTACAGCGTTTAGTCTTTTGCTGTCGTGATAGAAGTATTCTTGCAGTAGGGGAATGATGCGATGATACCAAGTGAAGCGGAGGTCTTCAATGTTTTCAATATTCAAGAAATAGCTATGCCCGATTTGGTAATCGCGTCCAATGAGGAGGGTGATGCGTTTGTTGAGTTGGGTGAGTAGGCGATCGCAATGTATGCCATCAATAACGATCTCTTTGAGCAGTTCGGGATCGGGTTTGAGTTCAATAAATGTGAATCTGCGGCGGAGGGCGATGTCTAGCAGTGCGATCGAGCGATCGCTTGTATTCATTGTTCCTAAGATATAAAGATTTTTCGGTACGCCAAATTCTTCTTGGGAGTAAGGCAAGGTAACTTTTAATTCGTTACGCTCTCCAATCCTTTTGTCATCTTCAATCAGTGTAATCAATTCACCAAAAACTTTAGCAATATTTGCTCTGTTGATTTCATCAATAATAATCAAATATTTGTTGTCTGGATCTAATTCTGCCTGTCTACAAATTTGTTTAAATACCCCATCAACTACTTTATAACTAACTTCATTTAATTCATTAGTTAAGGGTTTAATTCCTTCTACAAATTCTTCATAAGCAAAGGATTGGTGAAAGGTAACAAATCTTAAATATTTTGATATGTCTGCAACAATTTCTGTAGATTCCTTGAGGCTTTGGAGTTGTTCAGATAAATTTTCTTCAACATACTCTCTACCCAAATCAGTTAAAAACCAATCTCCATCTTTTGTCTTCTCAAATAAATATGGAAGCTGCCTTTTTGAAATTCCATATTTTACTGTCTCAACAGAAACATCTGTATGTATTTGCAGCATTGCATGAATCATATTACTCAATTTCTGAGTCTTAGTTGTCTTCCAAAAAGTATCGATCAAATTATCCTTGACTAGTTCAGTAACTTTGAATAATTTACCTTTTTTATAATTGACATACATTGCAAATGCGATCGCTTCATGCCATGTCAAACCTTTTACTGAATCTTGTCTTCGTTGTTCGGGAGTTATGGGAGATTGTAATTGCTTTGACAAAAACAATTTCGCAAATTGGCTAACTGTATAGGTTTTACCTGTACCTGGCGATCCATAAAGAATCACATTTTTAGTCGTTTGAGAAATTTTGAGCAAGTTCTGAATTGTTTTCAAATTTAATAAGTTCACTGTTTTAGATTCTAATTCTATATCAACGTCAGAAATCTCTTGTTCTCCTTGTGGCGATAAGTGATACAAAAAATACATCATTTGCACTGTATCAAAATCATGAAATTCTTTCTGGCTTCTTAAAAACTCTAAAAGCTGACTATTCTTTGCGTGTAGACCATCTTTAGGTATTTGATTAAAATATTTTAGAAAATTATCTAAATGGGTTGGATTAGAAACAGGCAAAAAATCATCTGGGAAATATAAAGAAAGAGGTTTAGCCCGAACTGAGTTTCTGTTCTTTCCTAATCCTTTATCTCCAATTTTATCCAAATCATCGAATTGTTTTAATTCAGCCGCACTAATGAGATCTATTAATCCATCTTTGATTTTTTGAAAAGCTGACTCTTCATTGTCAGCTTGAAGTACCTGATTCCATTCCCATTTTTTATATTTAGCACTCCAAGCAATACCAAACTTGGCTGAACTACCACCGCTAATACTTCCCAACCTCCTTGTTCTAAACTCAATCCAATGACAAAAAGTACTATCAGTTTTTGGATCATGCTTTCCCGCAGCATATTGATCGAGAGTCATTTCCGACAATTTTTCTATAGGAAAACTTTTGACAAAATCTTCTCTTAATTTTTTTAAGTCATCAGGCATCACTTTAGGGTTTTTCTTCAACCATTCCTGAAGCACAACCCGCCAATCTTGACTAGAACTCATAAATTTTAATGATATACAAAAGTATCCCCAAACGCTTTACTAGCTTATCATGCTCTTTAGAATCTCACCTCTATACGATGACAACTCATATCGATCTTGTTAGAGTAAAATCAAAGCATACAAATCAGAGCTTACAAAAAGTCTAAATTTATGACTCAAGTTGTCACCCTAGAGCAAGTCTTAGAACTAGCCAAGCAACTTTCACTTGTGGATAAAATTAACTTAATCGAAAAAGTAACCCCCGAAATTAAGCGTGAACTGAATATAAAACCTAAGCCTCGTAGATCTTTGCGTGGTTTGTGGCGTGGCGCTAACATTAGCGATGAAGACATTGCCAATGTCAGAAAAGAAATGTCGGCAAACTTTCCCCGTAAGAGTATTTGATGAGCAATGCAGTAACTGATACCCATGCCTTAATTTGGTATTTAGAAGACAACCCAAAATTGAGTACTGTGGCTAGCGAAGTTTTTGAACAGTGCGATCGCGGCGAGATTGTGATTTACATTCCAACAATTTGTCTAGTTGAAATTGTCTATCTGCAAGAAAAAGCACGTATTTCTGGCGACTTCAAAAAACAATTAGATGAGGTTCTAGCAGTCGGCGATACTGGATTAGTTCTATTTGATTTAACATCTGAAGTAGTTGATGCTTTAGCGAAAATCCCCAAACAGGCAGTTCCTGATTTGCCTGATAGAGTCATAGCTGCTACAGCTTCCCATCTTGGTTTACCCCTCATTAGCCGAGATCATCGAATGCCTCTTGTTGGTATTCCATTAATTTGGTGATGACTATTTTTATAAATATTTTGCCTGAGAACCTTCATCAAGCAGCAACTTTAGACTCAAAGGAAACTCCTTTCTCTACTAAATGGTAGTACTCCTCATCGGCTTCTAATTTCAACAAGTCCTGATGACTTTCACAATAGCGAATAATCTCATTAATTGCATCTAAAGGCAAATCCCAATTTTCAGCAGCCTCTTCAACTGACATTTCATTAGCTATCATGTCTTGCCAAACGGTCGAAGCAAGCAGTTTTTGACCCTTAACATATAACTGTTTTCGCCAAGGATGATTCCGTTTTGCTAAATATTGCCAGTCATCAACCTCGACTTGATTTTGTGCTAGCTGCAAAATAGCCGCCACCCTCTCAGCATCTTCATTTTCTACACGAGAGACAAAATCCAATAACTCTTGATGCTCCGCTTCCGTAATATCACCACTTTCATTTTGTTCACGCAAATAATCAAGCCTAGCTTGGTCATCTGGCAAAAGTCGCCGACCCATAACTTGTAATAACAACTCTTCAGAATTGGATGATATTAAGGGTTGAGATTGCCTAGTTTGCCTAAGTAAATTATTTAATAAGTCAATCACCTCACTAAGCGACTCATCAGGTAATTGCTCAACTAACTGAATAACTCTTTGGCGATCGCCTTTTGATATTGCCATTTCACACTCCTTGGCTATCCGCAAAAAGCCGTTTTAATCTTTCAATTAGCTTATCACGCTCCTCCTGCTTGCTCAAATCACCACAAAGATCGATCGTAGCTGCCGTAATCTTGCCGCCCTCGATCGCAAACTCAGCTTCCAGTTCCGACATCCCTACAACTTGTGGATAAATCAGCAACACATGCGGACAACCGTAGCGTTGAGCATAGGCATACATTTGATAAAAATCTGCCTGTGAAACACCCAACTTGCGATCGCCTTCCTTTAGCCGCTTATATTTCGTATCGATAATCAAAGGGAATCTGACCTTTTGACGCATCACCAAATCTGGCTTCAGTTGAAATACTGGCAGTTGATTACTTGTCTTAGCCAAATAGCGCACCGCACCCATTGACTGTGACAGCAATTCACAATCCTGTAACTCTGTGGGCAAAATTTCACGACGATGGCGATCGATAAAGCTGATCACAAACTCCTCAAATAGCTTATTCATATCCAAAGCAAAAGCAAAAGTATGGAAATTGCCACTGGATAACTGGATGCTTTCATTCTCTAAAAATAAACGTGCTAGATTTAAAAGTGTTTCATAGCGTTGGTTTAAGCGCGTAATCGGGATTAGCCGCAAATCCTCAATATTTACCTTTGACAACAAAGTCACCTCTTCCATCCATTGCTGCAACTCATGCAACATCTGCCGATTATGGAAATTGCGGGTTAACTGATATAGCCGCTCTACCACATAACGCAAGACTCGATTGAGTTGATTGTCCGCCGTAAATTCATCAAATGTGACCGAGAATAAATGCTTGCGTTCAGGACGGCGCAACTGTTCGGTTAAGTTCCATTTCCCCTTTAATACAGGCAAAGTATCGCTCACTGATTGATAATTCCGAAAAGCCCCTCTTTGCCACTCCTCCAAAAGATTAATCGCGAATAATCTTGTCAAAACCTCAAACCAATCTAGATCTTGTTGTGATAGAGAAGCCAATGAATATTGCTTGACACTTAACTGGTTGGTATATTCCAGCATATACAGCAAATTTTGCACAGCTTCCTGATTTTGCTCTTCAGGATTGGTTGATCGATACATTTTTGGCAAAACTTGTACTGTGCGATCGCCTAAACGAAACACGCCCACATATTGCCTCGCTTTTAGCTCACGTTTGCCATTGTGGATAACAGTTTCCAGTGGGCAATCTCCGATTACTGTCTCTAAATAGGCGATCGCCTCTTGATCTTGATCTGTCCAATCAAAGCCACAGCTTAACTCATATTCAAACAATGCTAATTTCACAAATTTTCTGACTGAGTGTTTCTGTAATACAGCCTAATATTAAATAGTTGAAATATCTGTAAACCATCTAAAAACTTTGCGATCTATCATTTCCCTATATTGCCATATATCTTACTTTGCAATCCTATGAGCGATCGAGATCGCAATCTGACATAACCAGCGATCGTCAATCAATCAATTTTCAACAGTGCATTTTTAAAATCTTCGTCTTGTAATTCTATTTCGCATCAAATCTGATGAGATTGCTTTTCCTAATGAGTCAAGAAAATAAATCTTTGAGAAAGAGAGATATCTCTGCCCGATCGCTAACATTAAAAAAATCAAGAGGAACTACTCCATCTAAGTGCCGACTGACTACACTAAAGCCCAGTCTAGCTCTGCGATAGTTAATCACTAAAGGACTATTGGCTGGCAAAGGTAAACGCAACCAACTATCAAAATTAGGAGCTTGCGCCATGCGATCGCTCATCGCTTTGATGATTGCTGCTGAACGCTCATCGGGTAAACTACTCGTAGCAAATACATAGGCGCGTTCCAGTAACTTGTCCCGCAAATTAGGATTTAGCCATGCCGAAATCACCATTTCTAGAGGGGTTTGGGGATTTTGCTTGACTGATTGCAAGGTCTTAGCATCATTGGCGATCGCATTAGCGAGTAAAACTGCCGTGGGATAGCCTGTTTGCTTGAGTTCATTCACTGCATTAGGATTACCATTCCACCATCTTAAGGCAGCAAGAGTTATCGCTTTACTAGGATTATTACGATAGCTACTTTCCAGATTAGCTAATACTTGTGGGTAAAGACTCTGAAAAGGGGTATCTTTCCAAATTGGACTAGCCATGAAAATAGGATCGTTAATTACTTCCGTAGTCATAGCAGTGACAGCTTCATTGGTCTTACCTTGACGTAATAAACTCAATCCCAATCCGAAGGAGAGCGATCGCTTATTGGGAACTAGTTCTAAACCACGGCGAAAATAAGCCTCTGCTTCTTGAGCAGAACTGGGCGAGGAGCCTCGGAGACTTAACCATGCGGCGGCGTTGTATCCTGCTTCGTTATTGGGATTAGTAGCGATCGCTGTTTTAATCCATGTCAAACCATCTTTTTGCCATGCTTGCGACTGCGGCAAACTCGGATAGTTAATCGCGAGATCTGCTAGATTCCAGCCAAATTGATAGGGATAGTAAGGTTCCCAAGGTGCAAATTGATGAGCAAATTTGAGCCGATCTTGGAACTTATCGATCGCTGCGATCGCTTCAGGTAAGGCTTCCTGTTTTAATGTCGCCAAATCTTCTCTTGCTCTTGACAAATAGATAAAGCCCACACTTGAAGCCTGCCAAGCCATATTTACAGGAACAAGCCATGCGATCGCGGCTACTAAATAAACGGTGGCAATTGTTGCTAACCATAGGCGTGGCTGTTTTTGATAACCGAGGCTAATCAATTCGCCCGTATGCCTTTGTCCTAAATAAGCCAGACAAGCAAATACAATCACCAAGCTGCCACTAATCGCAGGAACATCAAGCTGATAGTCAGTAATCGCTAACATGCCATAACCAATCAAACTGCCAAACAATCCATAGGCGATCGCCTGTTCCTGTGGATTAGCTTGCCAAGTTTGAGATTTATGTAATTTGATAAATAGGGCAACGATCGCCACTAATAAAAACACAAAGGTAATTACTGCGCCGATCCCCAGTTCTGCCCAAAGATGAACGGGCGTACTATGTAACTGAAATAAAAGCTCGGCTTCACGTCCAGCCCATTGCGGACGATATTGTTGATAGAGCATAATCGCGGAGCCTGCTCCTGCCCCAAATAGCCAATGATCTAAGCCAATCCTCCAGCCCACATCCGCCGCGATCGCCCTAAATAGCAATTCGCCCGATCCTTGAGTAGGATTTGCAGAACTAGTAATTAATCCTGAAATTAGCGATCGCAAGCGATTATTAGTAGAAATTAAAAATGCTAATAAGGCGATCGTGCCACCGCTACCGAAAACAACTAACCAGCGATTCCCCCTGCCACGCAATAAAGCCACAATAATTCCATACAAAACGATTGCCCCCAGTCCCAAAAAACCGCCCCGCGAACTGGTAGTGTACAAATCGATTAAGCCTAAACCGATCGCCGTTAGCCATAGAGATCTCCACATTCCCTTTTGGGCGATCGCCAAGCTTGCAAAAAGCGGTAAAACCAACATCAGAAATCCCGCCACATAATTTTGATGTCCCATCGGCGCCCAATTGCGAGATTGCAAATCCGAAAAATCGTAACTAAGATTTAACCCCCATTGATTCAGCTTGGCAAAATTATTTAATTGTGGCAGCCATGTTTGAGCAATCCACAAAAATAAGCTTAAAAGAATCACCAAAAATCCTAACAAGCCTTGAAAGCGCAAAATTGGTAAAATTTTTGACTCAAGACTTTTCCCCTCCTGTGAGGAGCCTTGATAGATTTCAGGTGATTCTCTATGCAAGAAATTATTAGTTACATACAACGAAATGAAATAGCCAAAAGCAGTCAGGCTATACCACATACCCTGATTGGGGAACCGTGAAAACATTGTCGATAGACCCAGTGTTACCAAACCAGCACCGATCGCCCAGTCAAAGCCACTACCTAATAAATAAAATGGTTTCTCGCGCCGCCATAGATTTAGCAACCCCGCGATCGCAAAGCATAGCAATCCCACTTGCCATAGTAAAACCCAAGGGAAAGCCACCATCTGCGTACTACTATCGGGCAATAAGGTAAATAAAATATAGGCGGCGATGCCTAACTGGACGATTAACCGACCTGTACTCATAAAATTTGGTAGACCAATTTCGCAAAATAATCAGTGACTGATAGACTTAAATTATGTCAGCAATTCATAAGTACATCGTCACAATTAAAACCAAAACCCAAAGAAGC
>NZ_BBJB01000111.1 GCF_016584665.1 Pseudanabaena sp. lw0831 | reverse complement strand
CCATCGGGGCTAAAACTCACGCTCACGACAGAATTATCATGCCCTTCTAAGCGATTGTATTCACTTTTCTTGTTAAGAGCTTCTTGCAAAGCATTTGTCACCTCTGGACGGATTACTCGTTGACTTTGCAGAATTTTTCCTGCCTTAATTGCTATAACAAAAGCATCCAAGTCCTTGCCTTTATCCAACAGAGACAAAGACGCAGATCCCAGAGCATCAGCAAGATTGAGTTCTGCCTCTTTGGTCTTTTGCCAAGCCATCCACCCCAACCCCGCACTGATCGCCACCGCCACCAACGAACCCGCCGCAATTCGCCTTGCGGTTCTAATCTTTTCATTCTTCTGTCGTTCCGCTTGCGTGACACTAGACTCAATAAACTCGATCGCTACAGCATCCAAATTAGGCAGCGATCCTTCCTTTTGGAGTTCCACAATTCGTGCCAACTTCGAGCCATTCCAGAGTTCGCTATTAGCCTTTTGCAGATCCTTTTGTCCTAACTCATGCCATTGTTTCGCATCCGCATACAAGCGATTTCTAAGGACAATGATCTCCTCCTTTTCCCGAATTAAATCCTGTAACACCTTCCAAGAACGCAGCAATTCCTCATGGGCAACTTCAACCGTCGCTTTGCCACCTTCTCCCTTGCTCACCAAAAGCCGATGATCGATCAGTTGATACAGCACATCTTTTTGAATCGCATCCCCCTCAAAAATTGCTTTGTCAGCCCTTCTACTCACTGCCTCCTTGCCCACCAACTCGATTAACTCTAGAAAAATTTGCTCCGCTACTTTTCTTTCTTGTTCATTAAATTGATCGTAAATCTTGTTCGCCTGTTGCTGAAGTGCGCCCGTCACGCCGCCCAACTCCTGATAAGTCTCGGCATTTAAAACCCTGTCTTGCAGATCGTCCTTATTCCACAATAAATTCAAGGTATATTGCAAAAGCGGCAAAGAACCAGCCTGTTGCTTAAAATCAGCAATAATTTGCTCGATTAATCCCTTTTCAAAGACAACCCCATTTCGAGCCGCAGGTTCCGCGATCGCCAATCTCAGATCGCGATCGTCCATATCTGTGAGCATCAAACTATAGCGATCGTGGAGTTTTCCTAAGTCTGGATAAGGACTTAATTTATCCAGAAAATCCGCCCGCATCGTCAAAATAACTTTAATAGAACTATCCGATTTCTCAATCAATTTAATCAGACTTTTAATAAAAATATCCCGCTCTGTCTTTGGTGTGCGCGTAAACAACTCCTCAAATTGATCGATAAAAATCAACCACTGAGCATCCTGTTTCAAAGATTGCTCGACCTGAATCAGCGTATCTTCTTTAACTGTTTGAGCCAGTTTCGCCTTTGATTTGTATGTAGGTTGGAGAGAAACATAAAAAGACTCAAAGGGATTAACGTCAGGGACAAAAGAGAATAGCTTAAATAGACTCAAACTTGGTTGTTTTTTTAACGCAGGAACTAATCCCGCCTGAATCAGCGATGATTTCCCACTGCCAGATGCGCCCAAAAGCAAAAGCACATTCTTTTGTTTTAAATGCGCTGTTAAATTTTCAATCCAGCGATCGCGTCCAAAAAATTTATCATGATCCTCTACCTCAAACTTCTCCAAGCCCAGATAAGGCGAAGCTTCAATCAGTTGTCTAGCCTGAATCTCAGCATCAGATGATGTCTGAGAAATATAGATGTTGACAGTTCCTTTATTGTCACCAGCAACACCTAAAACATCACCTTCTGTATTCACCTTGGCAAGGTTCTCAGTCACTTTAACCTCTATTAAACTTGATTACTGATAATCGCCCCCTAGCCCCCAATTCTGGGGGAACAAGAAAATAAGATTCTTTCAAAGTCCCCCAGAATTGGGGGATTTAGGGGGCTTAGATACCTTGGTTGCCCTTCTTCGCTCATTTGCCCTTGTTCACATTCCCAACATTAACCGTTCCCGTGTTTGTACCAGCAACACCAAACACATCACCCGCAACCGTTACAGTTGTATTGTATTTCCCTTCTTTAAACCCTTCAGGATCATCTTGCTTCAGTACCTCCTCGGCGGCTCTCAGAATTTCTGCATCGCGATCGATAGCTGCCTCGGTTAATTTCTTCTTGAGTGGCACTTCATAGGTTTCAGGATCTTTTTCATGTTCTTCTAAAACCACTTTTGCCCCGTTATTGTCAGCAAACCTGCGCTTAATCAGTGCCTTTAATCCTTCATAAGCATCCTTAACGCCTTTTTCCGCTACATCCTTAGAAGCAGCAACCGCACCAGCAACTAACGCAGTGAGAATAAGAGAAATTGGCTCCATCGTCTGACTCTCCAAATTATAAGCGATTAAACTTTGTATATTTTATATGAAAAAAGTATTTTTCTACGATTTTTAAAGTTTAAATTACGAGCCTTATCCGTAGACCAATCTGAGATCAGATTAATACTGAGTCTCACATGCGATCGCCTTGTTGAGATAGCGATCGCCTTTTTGTAGAGAATATTAGTGCGATCGCATTTACTACTAAATTTTGCTAAAGTGAGACTAATTTGAGCGTGAATAGAGAAAGATCGAATGAACGCAATTAAAAACGAAATAGTACAACGCTTAGAAATTATCCCTGATGATAAGCTGCGAGAAGTTCTTAGCTTTTTAAATTATTTAGTGTGGCAAACAGAAAATCCTCGAACTCAAGAAGATGCGGATTGGCTAGAGAGCGACTTATCAGGTTTAGACAGCTATGAACCCTATGAATGGCAAGAAGGAGAACTGCAAGAAGGGTTACCCGTTCAATTTATTGCAGAAACAGGAAAAATTAAGATTGACGTATGACAGAGCATATTTTACAAATTGGCGATGTCGTAACAGCAAAATTTCCTAGTCAAAATCCTAGTGGTAGAGAGCAAGAAGGCTACAGACCCGCAATTGTTGTAGGAATCCCCAGCCGATTAGGCAAACTGCGCTTTCCTCTAGTCTTCGTCGTACCCATGACAACGGATCGAGGACAAGAATGGGCTGCAAACTCTCCTGATTTATATGTGCGATTTTCGGCTGGTGTAGCTAATTTAAAATCACCATCAATTGCTCTATTAGATCAAGTTCGCGCAATAGATATTTCTCGCATTGTGGCATATCGTGGCAGCCTCACAACTCAAAAATATGAAGCGATCGCAGAATCCCTTCAGAAGATAATGGAACCAGATTAAAAGTCTCATTGCCATTTGTAGAGATTATTAGTGCGATCACCTTGATAAATTAGCGATCGCCTTTTGTAGAGATTATTGATGCGATCGCCTTGCTGAAATAGAGATCGCAGTTTGCGAAGAATATTAGTGCGATCGCGCTAAAATAACACAAGCAGTATCTTGTAAGGTAGCCAATTATATGCCACTCAAAGAACTCTTAAACGAAGCTAAAAATTTAGACCTTCAGGAACAAATTCAACTAGCCACACAACTATTGCGATGGGTAGAAGTAAAGATTAATCAAAAGCCTCAAGACTCCTCACCCAAACAACTACGCCAAGCAGGACTTGGTTTAGGATCTTGTATATTTACTGCTGATTTTGACGATCCATTACCCGATGAATTTTGGCTTGGAGAGTCATGAAGTTATTGTTAGATACTCACACTTTCATGTGGTGGCATAGCGAACCAGAGTATATTCCTAAAAGCACCCTAACCTTACTTCAAGATCCCAACCATGAAGTAATTCTCAGCGTAGTCAGTCTATGGGAAATGCAAATCAAAATTCAGTTAGGCAAACTTACTCTCAGAGACGATCTAGAACTCATGCTAAAAATTCAGCAGGAGCGAAATAATATCAGTCTAATATCTGTAACGCTTTCTCATATTCTGGAATTAAGAACTTTACCACTACATCATAAAGATCCATTTGATAGAATACTCATAGCTCAATCCAAAGTTGAAAATGCAACTTTAATTAGCCGAGACTCAGTTTTTAAAAGTTATGAATGTTCTGTGATTTGGTGATTGTCATCTTAATAGATTATAGCGATCGCAGTTTGTAGAGAATATTTAGTGCGATCGCGGCGATCGCCTGTTTAGGTATCGTTTTCAATTAAAGTTCTAAATACCTAGCCAAAATCTGTTGTATTTCTTCCAATTGATTAGGCTCTATTTGACCAAGAGCTTGAATCAATCTGCGTTTATCAAAAGTCATTGGATCGACACAAACCACAAAACTATTACTGCTAAGCCCATTAGTAACAGAAGGAATCAAAGGCACAATCACTGGACGTAGGCGATCGCTTGGATTAGCAGAAGTTATCGGTAACACAGTTACCCTACTGCGCTGATTAAAAGCAGTTCCAGAAATAATTACCGCAGGACGAGTTTTGAGAATTTCTGTACCAATCGAAGGATCGAAACACACTTGCCAGATACTTCCTAATCGATAATTGCTGCTTGCTGCCATGCCCTGTCCTCATCATTTAATCCATCTAATTCATCCAGCAACAAACAAGCCTCAACCATCGCCTGCTTTTCCTGCTGCTTCCGCCATGCTTGCAGTAACCCCTCAATAAGCCGACTGCGATTTTCTACGCGATCGTCAACGTAGCGAACTAACTCTTCTGGAAGAGAAATAGATACTTTCA
>NZ_BBJB01000110.1 GCF_016584665.1 Pseudanabaena sp. lw0831 | reverse complement strand
ACTATATTCTTTTCTTATGGCTATAATTTGCTTTTATTGTTTCCCTATTCATTCTTGAAACAGCCCTGCTTTTTAAGGGGGATTGAGGGGGATCTATTAGGGCTTTTGACCGTAGAAAGTAATTCTTAAATGGTTTCTTAGGGCTTTTAGCCGCAAGTAATTCTTACAGCAATTCTCGAGCAAAAGAACCACAAGAAATTTTTTTAAAATTTCTTGGTTTGGGTTTGAGCGCAAGTAAATGGTTTCTTAGTCATCTTCAGATGACTTTAGCTCTTAGCCCGCACTTGAGTGCAGGGCTTATTAGCTGCTAGCCTTGATCGCCGCAGCCTGCTCCAGTAAAGACTCAGCAAACGCGATCGCCTGAGACACCGTACTACTAACACTCTCCTTATCCAAACTTTTTCCTTTTTCCTTTTTCTTTTTTCCTTCTTTCCCTTCTTTCCCTTCCTCAACTGTCATTCCTGAAGCAATCTGAGCAAGCTCCTGTTTACGCGCTTCTAATTCTAAGAGACGGATTTGCACTTGAGTTCGATCGCCGATTACCAGCTTGCTGACATGGAAATGCCGATCAGCGATCGCCGCAATTAATGGCTGATGAGTCACACAAAGGACTTGAGAACTTCGGCTCAGTTGCCAAAGTTGGGTAGCGATCGCTTGCGCAACTCGACCTGATACCCCTGCGTCAATTTCATCAAATACCATTGTGCCGACATTCGCATGATTAAACTCCGAAGATATCGGTTGAGATTCTTGGTTTTTCTGTTTCACAAAACAAGTTTTAAGCGCCAATAAAAATCGGCTCATTTCACCGCCTGAAGCAGTTTCAGCAAGAGGTTGCAAAGGCTCTCCAAGATTAGGGCTAAACTCAAAGACAATGAGATCGCTACCTAGTGCTGTTGGTTCAGTCGGATAAATACCGACTTGAAAGCGGACTTTTTCCATGGCAAGCATTTTTAGAGCATCGATTTGCACTTGTTCGAGGGCGATCGCAGTTTGCCGACGTAATTCCGTTAGTTTTTTACAACTCTTTAGTAAAGCCTGTAAATCAGCCGATGCTTTGCGTTCCAAATCTTCAATGGAAATACTTTGATCGGTTAGTTCAGCGAGTTCAAGTTGGAGCTTTTCGGTATAGGCGATCGCTTCGGGAAGCGTGCCATATTTACGGCAGATTTGTTTGATTTGATTAATTCGTTGCTCGATCGATTCTAGCTGTTCAGGATCAGAATCAAGACGATTAGCATAATTATTGATCTGTCGCCCCGCTTCTTCGACTTGAGCAAGGGCGCTAGAAACTAATTCGAGAAGGCTCTCAACTTCGCGATCGAGTGTTGCCATTTCCGTGAGAATAGCCTCTGCTTGTCCTAACAAATCCGCACAGGCATTACCACCATCATTCTGATAAAGCGCTTCATACACGGCATAGCCTTGCTTTTGCAGTTCCACACTATGGGCTAACCGATTGCGATCGCTTTCGAGATTGTCTAACTCATCGGGATCATCTAAATTCGCGGCTTCAAGTTCTTTTAATTGATAGCGCAACATGTCCAAATGCTGCAATCGATTGCGCTCATTTTGTTGGCGATCAAATAAAGCTTTGCGCGATCGCTCTTTTATCTCAAATAATTTTGCGACTTTTTGGCGTTGCGATAACAAAGCCTGATTAAAAGCTTGATCGCCAAAACTATCTAGCCATTCCCTCTGTTGAGCAGCTTGGCTCAGCAAGATTGTCTGCCCTTGGGCAGTAATCTCGACAAGGCGATCGCGCAATTCTTGAATCTGTTGCTTATTTACAACCACGCCATTAATGCGGGTGCGATTGCTCCGCGCCGTAATTTCGCGACTACAAATCAGCGTTTCAGCATCGAGAGCATCAATTTCTTGAATCTCTAGCCACTGGGCGATCGCTTGATTAGTCGAAAAAGTAGCTTCGATATTAGCGCGTTCTGCTCCAGTTCGTAACATTCGCGCTGATACCTTGCCTCCAAGTGCAGCATCTAGAGCGTCGAGGACAATTGATTTGCCTGCTCCTGTTTCGCCTGTGAGAATATTTAGACCTGCATATAGCTCAAGCTCTAAGCGATCAATCAGGGCAAAATTTTCGATTTTGAGACTCAGCAGCATAGTTTTTTCTTGATTTAAGAATGTGCTTTGCACATTCTTAAATAGTTAGATAGGCAAAGTCTCTCCAGCTAAAAGACGTTTCGAGGCACTCAGTAATTCTTCTTCAAGATATGGCTTAGTGAAGTAGCCCTTTGCGCCAAGCTGAATTGCTGACTGACGGTGGCGATCGGCTCCTCGTGAAGTTAACATCGCCACAGGAATATCTTTGAGTCGAGAATCCTTTTGGAGTCTCGATAGCAGATCTAATCCATCCATCCGTGGCATCTCAATATCGCAGAAGATCATGTCACATGGCAGCCCAGCACGGAGTTTTTCCCATGCATCCTGACCATCTTTTGCCTGTTCGACGCGATAGCCTACTTTCGCGAATGTCAACGACAGTAACTCACGTACCGTGATCGAGTCATCGACAATTAGCACCGTTGGATCGGCAGCAACATCTTCTTCGACTATTGGCTGAATAGTCATACCTGAAGTTGAAGGACGCAATCTGCCACTAGCGATGTCGAATAACTCCAACACGTTCGCGATCGCCATGACACGACCGTCCCCTAATACTGTTGCACCCGCAATTCCCGATGGCTGAGGAATTGGTCCCTCTAGTTGTTTGATTACGATTTCGTATTCACCAAGGAATTGATCGACCTGTAGGGCAAGATAACTAGTGTCATTACGGAGAATAATAATGCAAAGTTCATCGTTTTCCTGCTTACCATAGATACTGCTACGGCTGAGGTGGCGGCTATAGGAAAGCAAATTAGATAAATGTTGGAATGGCAAAACTGTATCGCGCCAAGGCAAACATGGCTGTCCTTTCTCATTGAGAATGATCTGGCTTTGAGGAACTTCCACCATATCCTCGAAACCATCGACGGGGAAAGCAATTCGAGCGCGATCGCTAATACAAAACATTGCCTTAGAAATACTCAGAGTCAGCGGTAAGCGAATTGTAAAGGTCGTGCCCTTACCTACTACCGATTCCACAATAATTACTCCGCGAATATCATCAAGGCAGGTTTTCACCACGTCTAGACCAACGCCGCGACCTTTAAATTCATCGGCTTGAGCAGCAGTACTAAATCCCGCTTCAAATAGCAAAGCATAAACTTCAGTTTCATTGAGACGATCAACTTCAGATTGCGATCGCACTCCCTTAGAAACAGCGCTTTTCTTAACTTTGTCGGTACTGATCCCAGCACCATCATCGCTGATAGAGATTACGGTCTGGTTACCTTGATGATATGCTCGTACCGTCAATCTTCCAGTTGCTGACTTACCAGCCGCTTGGCGAGTGGAGGGATCTTCCAAGCCGTGATCGATCGCATTATTTACAAGGTGTGTAAGCGGATCGGTAAGCTGCTCCAAAATGGCCTTGTCGATCAGCGTCTCTCGTCCAAATATTTCTAACTCTGCTTGTTTGCCAGTTTTGAGAGCGCGATCGCGAATACCTCTAGGCAAGCGATCGGCAATTTGCGCGAAGGGCACCATGCGAGATTGTTTAAGATCGTCTTGAACTTGGGTGGTAATCGTTCCTAGTTGACGTGTCACCTGATCTGTCTCACCAACTACAAACTCTATGTCAGAGGCAGATTCACGAACTCGGACAATTAACTCGATAATCTCTTGCGATAGAACGTGGAAAGTGTTGTAGCGATCAAACTCAATTCCTTCAAAGTCATTGGTCACTGAACTATTTGAGTTTGAACCATCACTTAATTGTGATGGACTATCAAAGCTATAGGAGGATCGTCCACCACGCCCTGCGGTTAGAGAAGCTTCTAGCAAAGAGCGATCATATTGATCGCGCATTCTCTGAGATACATCACTTAATAACTGCACTTGATGCAATAGGTTTGTAATAAACTGTTGCAATCTTTCCTGATCTTGTTCCAAAAGATTGCGGTTTACAACCAGTTCTCCAACGAGGTTATTAAGGCTATCAAGGTACTTTACATCAACACGCATGGTTGAGTCTGTTAGCCTTGGCTTGCGAGTGTTTGCGGGTTGACGTGTAGGAGTTTTAGTTTTTATCGGCCCAACATCTTTCGCAAAAGCTGTCTGAAGCATGTTCTCTAACTCATCAAACTCATCAGTTGCCTTCTTCGTTTTTTCAGCATCGTCAAAGCTGTTACTATCACCTAGGAGAGCTTCCAATTCATCAAAATTCATGTCATTGGAATCTGCTGATATATGATCGTTGATAACAGTTGCTGTGATCTGATCGTCGAATGTTCTATTACTTACCCCATTAATATCATTTTGCATATTACTAGAACTGCCAATCATCGCTTCTAAATCATCGAAGTCGAAGTTGTCATCAATCCCATTTAGTTCATCAGTTTGCAATTGCTGCTCAGGTTCTAGTTTTTTTGTTTCTGGGGCTTGGATGAGAGGAAATCCCGATTCGGAAATGTCTCTATCTAAGTCAGCAAATTCATTAAATTCGCCAAAATCGAGAGGTGTATCATCGGTTAGATTGGAGCTTGCCAATTCTTCCTCAGAATTTTGCAACAAATTATTAAATTCCGAATCATCATCAACTTGGAAGAAATCCGCCAAATTAGCAATTGTGGTCTTTGCCGATGCATCATTATTTTCAAGATTTAGATCTGCTTGGATATTTGTCAGCCCCGATTCCATCGTTTTTAGACTCTCATCTTGCAAGTTGTCGTCTAACATACTTGTCAAATCATTGATGTCATCGGATTGAGTTAATGAAGTTGCTTGATCAAAGTTGATTTCATTCTCTAATACGGTTAAATCTTCTTCTTCAGCATTAGTAAATAAGCCATCTAGATTTGAGTCGTCTGAAGAGTTGATTTGCTGAAAAAATTCTCCTGCCAAATTTGAAGGATTTGCTTCAGAAATATCTTCATCTACCATTGACAAGAAATCGGAGTTGATATTTTGAGGAGAATCAAAATCAATAAATGATTCTTGCTCTTCTTCAGATCTATCAACTACACTATCGAACTGATCGCTATTGGTTAGATTAGCCTCAAATTTGTCAGAATCCTCATTTGAAATATTTTCTGTTAGACTATGGAACTCTTCTACTTCATCAAAGAAATTACCTAAATTATCAGTGTTATTAATAATATTAGTATAATCATCTAGTTCACTATTATCACTAGAATCAATTTCAGAATCTTCGGAAGTATTAAAGAACTCACCTAAAGATTCGGTGTTGTCGAATTCATAAGTAGGTTCAATACTATCAGGGATATCATTAAAAATTTCAGGCTCATCTGAAGCTGCGAAGAAATCTCCTAGATTTTCAGTATTAGTGAATTCTTGTTCAAAACTATCGATATAACCATCGCTGATATTATTAGAAATAATTTCAGGTTCTTCTGAATCACTAAAGAAGTCATCCGATTCCTCAGTAATATCTGCGCGATCAGTGAAAGCCTCCAATTCGTCATTTACCTCAACAGAAACTTCAGGCTCCACAGAAGCGGCAAAGAAATCGCCTAAATCGTCAGTATTGCTAAATTTCCGATCAAAGCTATCAACATAATTATTACTGATATCGCTAGCAATTGCAGGTTCGTCAGACTCTGCAAAGAAAGCACCTAAATCATCAGTACTAGCAAATTCATCATCGAAGTCATTAGCGATCGCATCAGAAATATCTTCTACATCTGAAGGCTCCGCAAAGAAGTCAGCAAGATCATCAGCATCATTAATTGCACTATTTGTTTCGTTGTCTTCAGTAAAACCAGCAAAGTTTGAGGTCGCTTCATCTAATGACGAAGTATAGAAACTGTCATCTAATTCAGCATTATTGATTACAGGGATTGGCGCTTCTATAAATTCAATGCTTTCATTAATAAGGTCTAAATTATCAGAAACATCTGAGGAGCCAGTTGTAAATGTCAAGAAATCATTAGGATTTGCATCTGTAATGACTGATGCAAATCCTGATGATTCCACAACTCCTTGAGATGCTTCATCAAATTCATCATTGTCAAACCCTAGCTCATCAAATACATTTAATCCAGTCGTATCAATGCCATCAGAGTCGCTATTCCTGAAAATTGACTCTGAATAATCGTTAGATACAATTTTTTCTGCATCTTCAAAGAAATCATCTACATCAGCATTGATGGCTTCTTCATTAACAAGGCTAGGAGATGATTCTAACAAGACTGCGTCAAGACTTCCCTCGATCGCAAATGGGTCGTCAAGCAAATTCATTCCCTCTTCTGAAAAAGTTAAGGCAAAGGGGTCGCTAGGACTATCGTCATCATCACCAGCAATCTCATTTTCTGCTCTTGCGATCGCGGCAAAATATTCTTCACTAGAGAGAGGCTGAGACTCGTCTGTGTCAGTCAGTCCAATATCTATAGACTGTTCAGTAGTTTCTGCTTGAGATGGTAATTCAGAAAAGCTATTCTCCTCAACATCGATTTCATTGATGTCAATATCATTAAACTGATTCTCAATTGAAAGCGAATCATCTACTTGCTCAACACTAATTTGCTCAACAATATCCATCCCTAAATCAAGAGCAAATTGATTGTCTAGAGACTCGTCAGTCACAAAATCTTCTATAAACAAGCTGTCTAGATTTGCTTGTTCCCTTTCAGGAATAATCTCGGGACTGATTTCCGAAATACCATCAGGAATTTCTCCCCATGAATCATCAAGATCATCTGGGAATAGAGAACTAATATTTTCTTCGGTTACTAAATCTTGGTCAGAAAATTCACCAAATAGTTGATCGATAGTAGATTCTCCACCGCTTAAGTTTGGAACTGTTACATCATTGTTGTTGTCAGAATTATTGTCAAGGAGATCGGCAAACTCATCATGGCTGTCAGAAGTCTCAGGGGATCCATGGTTTGCTATATTCGTTTCATTGGATTCGATATCTTCCCATGCAGCATCAAAATCAATGTCATCATTTTCAAATAGAATTGCTAAAGATTTCAACTCTGAAGCACCGACTTTTGGTCCATCTATATGTTGATTCTCAGTGATTTCATATTCGCCATCCATCCAATCCATTTGATCGACTTGATTTTTACGGGTATCAGGCAAATCAAATATTTCTTCATTGACCTGATCAGCAAATAGATCGATATCTACATCTGGATTTAAATCTAGATCTCTATCGATGGATGTAATGGATGTATCGGAAATAGCAAAATTATCTACATTTGAATCTTCGCCAATATTCCCAGACGCAGTAGTGAAGATTGTACTAACTTCATCCTCCTCTGGCTCCGAAAATCGATAGGGCAAGAGATTTTGCAGTTGTAATGACACAGCGATTTCTAATTCCCGATTTACCAGTACTAGATCCTGAGCTTCTTTTAACTCTCGAATCAAAATAGGTGCGAGGGTACGGTATGAATTGCTAGACTGAGCGATCGCATTTTTAATTTGAGTGACTAAATTAGTCCAATTCCGTAAATCAAAGTTGTTGCCAATTTCTTGAAAGTAATTGCAAACTGCTTGTAACTGCGATCGACTCTCTGCATTATCTGTCGCTCGAAACAATTGCAGCATGTCTCGCATTTTGGTTGTGACTTCTTGCTGAAATATTGACTGTTGAGAAAGGACTAACTCTTGTGGTTGAGGAATGCTCTCTTCTGGTTGTCTAAATGTATCAGTAGATATCTCACCATCAGTATCTGAGACTAACTGATTTAGGTACGACTCCAGCTCAGCAAAGACAGGCTTAACTCGGTTATTTGTTTCAATTGTTAACTCATTAGATATTTTGTAGCCGCCTTGCAATTCATCCAAAAGCTCTGAAAGTGGATCAAATCCCGCTAGTAATAGGCTTTTTAACCGCTCATCGACAGTCATTTGTGGATTTTCTTTGAGGATTTTGAAAAAATCTTCTAATCTATGGGCAACATGCTGAATGCTGCCTACTCCTAACATTGCAGCGCCACCTTTAATTGAATGAGCTGCTCGAAAAAGCTCATTAACTGATTCCGAATCATTTAGGACATCTTGCAAGTTTAATACTCCTTGCTCAATCGTCTGAAGATGTTCGCGAGCTTCTTCAATGAAGTAGCCCATGATCCTTTGCTGTTGTTGTTCCGAGTTCATGACAGAATCCTCTCAAAGATTAGGGTGTGAGTAGTATAGCTAGAGGTAATAATCCTAACGAACTCCCGTTGTTTTATCACCCGCATCAACACGGAATCGTTCCACAGAATCTTGGAGGCTGCGAGCCACACCCACCAGATTTTGGAGCGATGCTGACACCCTTTGAGACTCTTGCGAAGTTTCTTGGGCTGACAATTCAACTGACTGCATAACCTGCGATACCGTCCTTGAAGTCTCGGTTTGCTTGACTGTATCTTCTGTAATCGATAGTACCAAAGTTTCAATACGATGGGAAACTTGGATAATGTCTGTGAGTGATTGACGTGCTTGTTCAGCGCGTTTTGTACCGTCAATAACTTGTTGTGTACCTACTTCCATCGCTTGTTGCACGTTACTGGTTTCACTCTGAATTTGCAATACGATCTGTTCGATTTCTTTCGAGGCTTTGGCGGCGCGATCTGCGAGCTGACGAACTTCATCGGCAACGATCGCAAAACCTCGTCCTGCATCACCCGCTCTTGCTGCTTCAATACTAGCGTTGAGTGCGAGTAAGTTGGTACGGGAAGCAATCTGAGAAATCAAACCAACAATCTTAGAAATTTCTTGTGAAGACTCTCCAAGGCGCTTAACCTTGCGCGTAGTTTCTGCAACCGTTTCGCGAATGTCCAGAATACCTGCAACCGTACGTTCTACTGCATCGCCGCCCTTGATTGCTGTTTCGGATGCGAGTTTAGCGACCTGATCGGCTTCGCGCGCACTTTCAGCTACCCGTTGAATCGATTCAGTCATCATTTGCACTGAGTTTAAGGTAACGCTTAACTCTTCGGCTTGTCGTAGCGCATCCGATGACAAACTACGGGCAAATGCTTCATTCTCGCGGGAACTTTCGTTTACCTGACGCGCCGCTATTTTTACTTGGTTAACAATTTCGCGTAGGTTTTGAATGGTGAGGTTAAAGGAGTCAGCAACTGCGCCAAGTACGTCGGCGGTAACCTCCGCCTGTACAGTCAAATCGCCTCTTGCTGCGCCTTCTACGTCATCAAGTAATCGGATTACCTGACGTTGTAAATCTTCTTTGGCTTGTTCTTGCTCTGCGGCTTTGCGCTGGGCTTCGGTGGTATTAGACACAATCGACTGAATCATTTGGTTAAAGCTTGTCGCGAGTCTACCAAACTCATCTTCGCTATAAACTGAAGCTCGAGGACTCATATCGCCACGAATTACTGCCTCAAACTGAGCTTGTAAGTTTGCCGTCGATTGATCTATCAGCCGAGATGAGCGTTTGCCTAGTCCCCAAGCGATCGCCCCACTTGCCAAAGATGCGGCTCCACCCATCATCCAGCCAGTATTTCTGACTTGTTCCCTTGTTGCTTTATCTGAGATCGAACCAGTTGCAAAGTTCGTAACCACTCCTGCGGCAACCATAGCGACAACCCCTGCGGCGATCGCGGTGATCGCGTTTTTGGTCTTGAGCGGCATATTGTCAAAAGGAGAAAATAGACCACCCTGATCAGAGGCTTCGGCTACAACATCGGCTCCTGCTCTCTTTGTGCCAGCTGGTGTATTAATTGTCCCTAACCCAAACAACTCAGCCTCATTTTCCGATTGATTAAATCGTGCCGTGGGCATGTCTTGATTGGCTAATGATGTCGTATTTGAGCGTCCCGAAGTCGTAAAGTCTTGATTGCCAAAATCTGACATAGATCGGTCTGAGACCATCTGCGTTGCTTCTGAGTCTCCAAATGAATTAGAAAAAGATGATTCACTAATGTCATCAAAATCATCAAACTCATCCATAAAGACAACATCAGTATCTGCATTCATATTGCCTGAAGTACCACTAGGTTTGTAACCAGAGTTAAAACTTGCCCCACCTGTAAGTTGAGTCTCCGCACCATAGCTATACTGACTAGAGCCATTCATCGAAGTATCAGAACTAAAATCTTCAAAATCAAAATCGTCAATACGACTTGAGCCAGTACTTTGACCACCACTATCATCAGTAGACCAAGATCCTTGCGTATTGAAATTCGATTGGTTATAGCTATTATCTTCGTAGGCGTATTGCTTATTACTAAACTCATCTACTTCGCTGCCCATATTTCCTAGACCGTAGCTATCATCGTTAAGATCTAGTCTTTCTTTAGCTGCAGCAATACCGCTATGGGCATATTCTAAAATAGAGTTGTCGTCAGTCAAATGTAAAACAGTCTCATATTCACCAATTGAGTCTTGATAGCGCTCTAAGGCGAGATTTATATGGGCATGAAGAAGGCGATACATAGGGTCGCTAGGGCAGACTTTAACCAGCTCCTGAGTCAATTTACCAGCTTGGCTGTAGTCTCCTTGCATGTAGGCTAAGGAAGCCTTTTCGTATTCTTTTTGGTATTGTGTACTTGATGCCATGTGCTTTCTCCTAAAATCCCTAAAATCTCTGCCTTTTGCGCGAAATCATCTTGAAATTACTATGTCTAGGATGCCCACCTTGCCGATCGTAAAATATTAACTTGATCTAGCAGCTTTAGGGGATCGCTGTCTTCCATTATCCACTCACCTTTGATGAACGGAGCCATACTGTCAGAGCTATTTCTTGAGACATTAAGTTGTGAAGAATCAAGCCAAGCCATTACGCCAATTTGTTCTACCGCTAAACCTAACATCATGCCCTGATCCTCGATCGCAATGATCGAAATTTCTGCGCGATCTGTATTAACGGGAGGAGTCTCTCCCAAAAACTGACCGAGATCGCCTACCCAAACTACTCTACCCCGAATATTGACTGTACCAAGCAGTAGGGGGGAGACATTGGGCATCGGGTTAATCTTATCTGGAGCATATTCCAAAACTTGACTAACTCCAATTGCAGGTAAAGCAAACTCAATTCCAGAAGCCACAAAAAATCTTAAGTGCAGCTCACCTTCTGGAGCCTCGATACCTTGATCAAAGTCCGTTGCCTGATCTTGTCCGATGCCAGGGAAGAATTCTTGGTTTCCTACCATAATTTGAGGATCTCTACCTTGCAAAATAGCAAATTTTTAATGTCTTCAAGTTTTAAAAAACAAACATTTAGAATATTGAGAAAGTATTAAGGTATTGATGTTAACCAACAGCCATTAAATAATCAATAATTGTCTACACTTTTAGCATTCTTCGTGAAATTCTTAAGCTTTTCTCAGTAACTGCTTAACAGTACCAACTAGCTCTTGAGGCTGAAATGGCTTAGCTATATAGGCATCAGCACCCTGCTTCATTCCCCAATAGCGATCAAACTCTTCACCCTTAGATGAACACATTACGACAGGAACGCGCTCGGTTTTGGGATCGGTTTTAATACGACGACATAACTCATAGCCATTCATGCGAGGCATGACAATGTCCATAACCACTATGTCTGGACAATTGCCTTGCATTTGCTCCAGTGCTTCCACACCATCACCTGCTGTCTTAACGGTTAAGCCACTACCCTTGAGTAAGTCCTCAATCATTTCTCTTTGTGTCACGCTGTCTTCAACCACCAGAACTGTACTCATACATGAATGCCCCGATAGGATTCTTCCACTAGCAAATCACCAAACAAATATATTAAGGTTAATATGATTGGCATTTTGCTTTGCCCATCTTACAATTCTAAGTTAGCGCTTAATTATTTATTAAACTGTTCATATTTTAGTCTTCTCCGATAATGAGATTAAGTGTAGAGCCGAAAGTCAAGACACAAAATAGCATGTATAGGGCTTTGCTCTCGCATTAAACCAAAAATAATTTTTTAAATCATCTTAATTACATGAGTTCGGGATAATTTAATACCCTCTTTCTGCGAGCGAGAAAGCAAAATCCTCACATAGTGAGACTTTTGCTTTCTCGCTTGTAGACTATCAAGCCTAACCCGAACTGACCAGTAATTCTCATTATGTAAGATTGGCTTTGCAAATCTTTTTTTCAGCACTGCAGGCGCTGAAAACCTCAAAATCGCCCTCATGACTAGAAGTGATTCAAACTGAAGTTAAATTCTATGCATTATCTAGGTGACCCGATCAAGGGTGCGATATTGGACTGCTTCAGCAACATGAACTACTTGAATATTTTCGGCATTGGCTAGATCGGCGATCGTGCGGGATACCTTGAGAATGCGATCAGTCGCACGAGCTGATAAACCTAAACGTTTAATTGCGGCTTCTAATAAGTCTCGGGAAGGGTTATCTAGTTCACACCATTGGCGTAAATGTCTTGATTGCATCTGAGCATTACAGTTTACTCTTGCTTCCTGTTGAAATCGATTTTGTTGGATTTTGCGGGATGTTTGTACTCTTTCCTTAACAGCACTAGAGTTTTCCCCCTCGGACGATCGCGTCATCTCCTCAGGCTTCAATCTTGCCACAGTTACCTGTAAGTCGATTCGATCCATTAGCGGTCCCGATAATTTTGCCCAATATTGTTCACGCTGGCGTGGCGTACAAGTGCAAGGCTGCACTGAATCACCGTAATAACCGCACTGGCAAGGGTTTGTACTTGCGACGAGTGTAAATTGGGCTGGGAAGGTTACCGATTGGCGAGTGCGGGAAATGCTCACAAATCCATCTTCTAATGGTTGTCTCAAAAATTCTAATACGTCTCGCTTAAACTCTGTTAGCTCGTCCAGAAAAAGGATGCCATTTGTTGCTAGGGTGATCTCCCCAGGTCGCGGGAAACTTCCGCCACCAACTAGTGAGGGGCCAGAAGCGGAATGGTGAGGACTACGAAATGGGCGATCGCTTACCATTCCTTTACCTTTTAACAAGCCAGCCACAGAGTGAATTCTGGTCACTTCTAGAGCTTCATCAAAGTTCATATTGGGCAAAATGCTGGGTAAGCGTCTTGCTAATAGAGTTTTGCCAGAGCCAGGGGGCCCAACGAAAATCAGATTATGTCCGCCTGCGGCGGCGATTTCCAGAGCGCGACGAGCCTGATGTTGACCTTTAACATCTTTAAGATCTAGTTTAAATTCACTTTCATGCCATTTCAGGTCGGGATTGGCAATTACTGGCGGATATTTGTCAGGATTGGCTAAGAAATCCCCCACCTCAGTAATACTTTGTAATCCATACACAGCAAGTCCTTTAACTAAGGCTGCTTCTTGCGCGTTTTCCTTCGGCACAATAATCCCAATCATTCCTAAGCGCTGAGCGGCGGCAGCGATCGGTAATACGCCAGAAACAGGGCGAAGTGAACCGTCAAGGGAAACCTCACCTAAGAACAAGTGATCGCCTAACAACTGTGGATCGACCTGTTCGGAGGCAGCTAAAATGCCAATGCTAATTGGTAAATCAAAGATGGGACCTTCTTTACGCAGATCGGCAGGTGTGAGGTTAATCACAATCTTGCGCATGGGAAAAGCGAAGCCAGCGTTTTTGATTGCTGCCTTAACCCGCTCTCGGCTTTCTTGAACTGCGGTATCGGGTAATCCCACCAAGGTAATCCCAGGCAATCCTCCTGATACGTCTACTTCTACACCCACTTGGATGGCATCGATACCTAAGATTGCTGCGCTCCAAACCCTTGCTAACACGTTTCCCCTATCTCAATAAGACTTGCAAATTCTCAATTAATTAAGATTATCACATGTAAATTTACTATGAATTGCATATTATTGAGATTGCTATGCCTAGCATCCAGCAATTCTCATTATTAAAGATTGGTTTCATAGCGCCTTTGGTTACAGCCTTCCAGAGATTTAGGATTACTATACTTCTATGAAAGGCTTATTTTTAAATTGGAATTATTAATAGAGTAAGTAAAATATCTAACTTTAATTTTTAGTTTGACAGATAAATTATTTGTGATTTCTATTAGGATCGATTCAGTATTCTAAATACTATGTGAAACTGAGCGATCGCATATTAATTTCTTGTAGTTCTAAGCTTTGTTCTTGCGTTAGAGGGATTGAATCAGGAAAGGATTTATGCAGCAGAGAACTATAATCATTTGTAGGTTGCCAAGATGGCTCAAAGGGATGGGCTGCTAGGCTACAAGCTTCCCATGCAGGGCTGACAGGAACATCCAATTTCCCACAAAACCCGCCCCTTCTTCCTTCAGGATTGTAGTGCTGACACAATCGACAAGCTGGAACTGAGTTGCCTGAAGTGTTCATATATTTTAATTTGGCTTTGCCAAAAATTTATTGAAAACGATTTATTAATTAGTTCAATTATGCAGGGTGGTAATAGGAGTCTAAGCATGCTCTAATCCTTACTTAGGAAGCATTTTAGCGATCCCAAATAAAATATAAACTTAATAATGTCTTAACTGATTACTGTAATGCTTTCATAACAATCTTCTTGGGGAGTTTATAGAATCAAATCAAACGTTTTAATGATTAAGAAAATATAAAGATGTTTTTTATTTATATTTCTTCTAAGTGTTTTTAAGTACATCGGCGTAATTAAATATAAAACCCAAAAACCTATACAGACCGCGTAGCGGTCTGTATAGGTTTTTGGGTTTTATATTGTGAAAGTACCTATTTCAAAGCAATAGTTTTTGATATTGCTGTCTGAACTTGTGCTGTTACTGAATCTTTTGGCTTACAAAGATGATCGGGTAAAGCTGAGCCTGAAGGATCAAGTTTGTCTGCTAGGTGTGGATATTTAATCCTGCCATGGTTGCGCTCTTGCCAGACCTTGATAAATACAGGAGCAATCCGATCTAAATCTTCCCAAGACAAAGAGCAATCTTTGAGTTGACCGTCATCCCATCGAGCTTGAAAAATTCGCATGAGAAGCTTTTTGGCGGCTTCGAGGGTTGTTTCTGTACCAAGCGATCGCAAGGCAGCTTCACAGGCATCAGCTAGCATGACAACTCCTGTCTCGCGAGATTGAGGGATTGGTCCGACATAGCGAAAATCTTCCTCAACTACATGATCCGATCGCTTTTGAGCTTGGCAATAAAAATAGCTAATCGTGATTGTGCCTTGATGCTCTGGAATAAACGCTTGCAGCATTTCAGGAAGGTGATATTTCTGGGCTAGTTTGATGCCGCCTAAAACATGCTCCTTAACAATTTTGGCACTTTCCCAAGGATCGTTAAGTAGGTCATGGGGGTTAGGCTGCCCCATTTGATTTTCGATAAAATATTCAGGTCTGAGGGTTTTGCCAATATCGTGATAGAGCGTACCTGTTCGCACTAAGGCGGTATCGGCTCCCAGTTCACGGGCGGCAGCTTCAGCGAGGTTTGCCACAAATAAAGTGTGTTGAAAAGTTCCAGGAGTTTCTGTGACTAGACGACGCAATAAAGGGCGATCGAGGTTGGCTAGTTCGGCAAGACGAAAAGGGGTTAATGCGTAAGAAATATGCTCTAGATAGGGAATCGCACCAAGAGCGACGATCGCCGAAATTAGTCCTCCCGATGCATACTGAAGCGCGGTAATCGCGATCAGGACTAGTGGAGTCGAGCCTGCAATAAGTGCGATCGCAATATATACAGATGCTTGTAAAAAGCCGACAAGTAAACCTGTTGCCGCAAGATGCGATCGCGTGAGAGGGCGGTTAGTAATCGCCGCAGCGACAATTGCGCCAATGATTATAGGTGCGAGTGCCAGTAAGTCAGGGCTAATCGCGATCGCAAGCAAGCTTGATGTGAGACTGGTAACTAGGAGCGCAAGGCGAGAGCTGTAAAAGCTGCCAATGATTAGACCAATACTTGCTAATGGCAGAAATACGATCAAGTTAGGAGCCATAGTCACTGTGGCGAGAACACTACCAGTACAGATAATGCCAAGAGCCCACAGATCTTTGATGTGTAATTTTACTTTGAGTAAATATTGCCATCGCTGATTGGCATAGCCAAATATGCCAAAGCAGATTGCTGTAGTTGCGACCATCAAGATCAATCCACTAAGATTGACTTGCCTTTGTGTCATTTTTAGCTCGTCTAAAATAACGAATTGTCGCTCAGTAATTTTCTCCCCACCTTTTACGATTAAATCACCCGCTTTCAGTGAAATCCTTTGAGCCTGAACCGATTCAGATGCTTTGATCGCTCTTTCGGTTGTACCTACATAGTCAATTGTCATATTTGGCTTGGCTGTAGCAATGAGCAAAGCGATCGACATAGATCGATGTTCTTCATTGGTTGGCAAATTGCTCAGGTTAGTTAACCGTTTTTGCAGCATATCATCGGGCAATCCAGCCACAAGCCCTGTGGACTGTACATCGATCAAAGCTTGCCGCGTCAGGTTCTTGCAAGTTTCCCATTCTTCATTGGTCATTTCTAAGAGGCGATCGCGAAACATCTCTGGACCTTTTGCGGCTCTCTTTTGAGTCATTGCATAAGCTTTGCGCACATCGGTCACAGTATTGATAAGCTTTTGGTAGTCGGCGGGAAGAGCCTTAATTTTGTATAGAGTTAGCTCAGCCAATGCTACGGACGGGGGTTCTTTATCTCTATTGATAAAACTAGCTATAGCAGCCTGATTATTGACATTAGCAGCAAGTTTATTGGCTCTGTCTTGCAACTCTGACCAATCCAGATTAGAAATCCGTCTAAAATATCGTTGCACGTCATCATTGAGGATTTTGCGATCGACGTAAGGTAAGTTGCCAGATGATATTCGCAGGTTGTCGCCTACTTGCAGAAGTTCGTCTAGATGCTTTACGGCATTAGCATCTATCTCAGGATTGCTACGATAGATCGGGATTACTTGCTGTTTAGCTAGTTCTTTCGCTTGTTTAGTTGCCTCGATATCAGTTGCAGTAATCGTTCTTGGTGATCGTAAATCTTGATCGATAAATGTACCGATTCCTAAGCGTGGCTCAGAGTAAAAACGAATACTGAGGGTTGAAATCAAGCAGACAAATGTAATTCCTATAACTGCTCTACCAGACCACTTGCGAGATATGCGATGGGTCGTCTCAGGGAGCAACGATGAATGGTTGGGAGCAATTCCCATAGTTTAATTACTCTAGTTAAAATGTTTCGTAAGAACAAATGCAGTTTAAGGTTGCAATTCAAGCGATCTCATATAGATTCTAGATGTACCAGATCTTCAAGGTTAATATCAATCAAAAAACTTAAAATCTGCCTTTTGTTTTTTGACCACCTACGGCACAAAACCAAAAAATATATAAGCCGCTAGCGATTTTCTAATGGGCATATACTCATTAGAAAATCCAAAAATCAAACCCAGTAAGTTTTTGAGTTTTTATTCTTGCCGTAAGCACAATAAAAACTGTTGTTATAAAGACCAGATTTACAGCGTGAAGTGTCGTAATTTCTAGCCTTTGGAGAATTTTAATAGGAAGAGTAAGACATAAGCCGGGTTCTGTTTCAGGAGTTTTAACAACTGCCTTAGCGGTTATCTATCTGGGATATTTGTTGCCAAATACCTCATGCGGCACACACTTAATTGCGATCGCCTAGCTTTCACTAAGCAACCCCATTAAGTAACGGACACAAGATCAACTGAAGATCGCAACACTTGTATCCTCTCGCCTTGCTTCCAACTGGGGTTTACCGAGCCAGAGCCTCACGACTCTGCTGGTGCGCTCTTAACGCACCTTTGCACCCTTACCTGTTGTAGACATAGCGCTTCGCGCTATGTCTACAACAGGCGGTATTTTTCTGTGGCACTATCCTCACGATCGCTCGCACTGGGCGTTATCCAGCAGCCTGATCTTCGTGGAAGCCCGGACTTTCCTCAAAACTTGTACTCGAAATAGCCTTTCGTTAATTTTGAGACAAATTTCGCAACCGCACGCTTACTCTCCCTTATTACCATTATGTACTAAAGGGCGGTTTGCAGATATTTTGTGACTTGTTTATCAGCAATTCTCATTATGAAACCGATTTTTGTATTTCCAGCGCCAAAGGCGCTGGAAATACAAAAATCGGTTTTTTGAAAGCCAGCCGTAGGCTGGCTTTCAAAAAATCGGTTTTTATAATGAGAATTGCTGCTTGTTTATAGAAATTTCCAAATGGCAACACCATTTTGGAAATTAAAAGACCTTACTGAGTTTGGTTTTTAATTTCCAAAATGGTGACCATACTTTTAGAAATTGGTATTACCTCGGTAAAATTCAGGCAAAAGCTGCTATAAGTATGCAGAAATAATGTTTATCAAAATTAGATTGTTTTGCTAAACTGTTTGGTTATCCGAGGTTAAACTAAAATGCCTCAAGTCGTACTCAAAATTAATTACATTCTTTGCTTACAGGTGTAAGTGACTAACTAAATGATGAAACACTTCTCCAAAGGGATGTACACGCTAATTTTGTCCTTGATGTTGGTAATTGTCGCGGGAGTATCTCAGGCTGCTGCTGCCAATTTATTGAGGGTTTTGGTTAGAGAGGAAAATGGCTCCAAAATGTCTGTAGCTGTGACCCAACCATCGACCCTGCAAGCATCAGGACAGTCAAGCCGCCGCCTCGATCCTGGTAAGTGGTATACATTGCCCCTTACTTCGGCATATCGGATTACCCCTAGCAATAATGGATTGGTGCAAGTCGGCAGCAATCTTTATCCAGGCGAGATCGAATTGCGTGCTTGGAATAACAAGGCGATCGCAGTTAATGTGTTGTCCCTTGAGGAATATCTTCGTAGCGTTGTGCCTAGCGAAATGCCGGCAAGTTGGCATATGGATGCATTAATGGCGCAAGCAGTGGCGGCTCGTAGCTATGCTGTCAATACCCAGCGTCAACGCAAATGGGGGGAAGCCCCATACGATTTAGTGAGCGATACTCGCGATCAAGTATATAAAGGCTTCTATCGCTTTGATCCACAAACTGGTCAGGCGATCGCCCTAATTCATAGTCGTAGCGATCAAGCTGTCGCCTCAACCGCAGGCTATATGCTCAGACCTGGTTTTAAGGGTTACTATCGCGCCCGTTTGCCCCGCAACTGGATTAGCTGGGGTGGCGGATATATGCCAGTCTCCGACGGACAACACCTCGATCAAGAAATGACTCAACAAATGGCTGAAAATGGCTGGAATTGGGTACAGATTTTATCTTGGTGGTATCGAGATCAACCGATCAAAAACTAAAAAAAGAGGCGACACATTGTGTCGCCTCTTTTTTTAGTTTTTGTGTGAATATAGGCTTAACTCTCTCTGTATTCATCCAAAAGTCATGGCTATTCAAAAATTATCTGAGGTCGAAATCTCATCTGCGATCGCACAGTTGGCAGGCTGGTCAGTTGTTGATCACAAGTTACAAAAAAACTTTAAGTTTCGTGATTTTGTTGAAGCCTTTGGCTTTATCAGCAAAGTCGCGATCGTTGCTGACAAGATGGGACATCATCCTGAACTTTTTAATGTCTATAACAAAGTCAAGATTGATCTCACCACCCATGATGCTGATGGTATCAGCGCTCTCGACTTTGAACTAGCTCAAAAAATTGACAAACTTCTATAGCTCTTTGCGCTCAAAAACAAACCAGAGTCGCTTTTTTAAAAGTGTTGCGAAGCGACACTTTTAAAAAAGCGCCATGCCTAAAAAAATTGGACGCAAAGCGTCCAATTTTTTTAGGCATGGCGCTTTTGATGCCATTGCCATGAGTGCTGCAAAATCAAATTTAAATCGGCGTATTTGGGTTGCCAATTCAAAATTGTCCTTGCTTTCTCGCTGCTGCCAACCAAAGCGGGGGGATCTCCTGCACGGCGATCGCCCATCACCACATTAATCGGCTTACCCGTAATTTGCTTTGCTGCATTAATTACCTCTTTGACCGAAAAGCCATTGCCATTACCAAGATTAAAAATTTCGCTCTTGTTGCCCTTGAGCAAATATTGCAAGCCCAGTACATGCGCTTCAGCTAAGTCAGTTACATGGATATAGTCACGGATGCAAGTCCCGTCTGCGGTTGGATAATCAGAGCCATAAACTGTAATCGCTTCGCGTATACCCAAAGCCGTTTGTAAAATTAGTGGAATCAGATGTGTCTCAGGATTGTGATCCTCTCCGATCGCCCCATCAGGATCGGCTCCTGCGGCGTTAAAATATCGAAAAATTACCGAATTCAGCCCATAGGCGACATCAAAATCCTGTAAAATTCGTTCGACCATCAGCTTGGTCGCCCCATAAGGATTAATCGGTGCTTGCGGATGATCTTCCGTAATGGGGATTTGCTGTGGTACGCCATAACTGGCACAGGTGGAAGAAAACACAAAGGTTTTAATATTCGCCGCAACCATCGCCTCCAACAACGACAAAGTTCCAACCACATTGTTGCGATAGTATTTGTCTGGCTGCGTCACCGACTCGCCGACATAAGCATAGGCGGCAAAATGCATCACAGCAGTAATTTGGCGATCGCTAAATAAGCGATCGAGCAAAGTGCGATCATTAGTGTCACCAATAATCAATTCTGCTCCTAGGGTTTCCGCAATATCTTGGTGACCATAGACGAGATTGTCTAAAATCACCACCTTATAACCAACCTGTTGCAGTACTTTGACTGCATGAGAACCGATATAGCCTGCGCCACCCGTGACCAGAATTGTTTGTTTACTCATAACTTTGCAGATTATTGCTAATTGAATTTGAGTTTATACCAATTGCCGAAAGTGTCGCCACACTTTCGGCAATTAAAAACTAAACCCAGTAAGGGTTTTAAAAGCTCAAAATGGCGTAGCCATTTTGAGCTTTGGCCTTAAAGACGTGATTTGAGAATGTCAAAAATTTCAGGTGGAATTTGGGTGCGGAGCGATCGCCCTAGGCGATTTTTCTTTTGAGCTAGTTGTAAACACTCCAACTTTTTACAGAGATAAGCTGATCGCCCCATGCCATGATCGAGTTGAATTTGATTTTGATCATGTTTGGCGTTAGCTTCGTTGGGGTTCTTATCTGTTGATGCGATCGGCACACGCACTACCCTCCAAAAAGTATCGCGGATGGAGATACATTGGCAACTAACACAACGACGGTGTAGCTTCAGAGCCAAGCTAATTTACTCCTAAGTACTTGTAATTACCCAAAGTTGTAAAGTTGCGCCCCGTAGGGGCACAACTTTACAACTTTGGGTTTTGTAATCTGTAGATTTTTAATCTTCATTGTTGTCATAATCATTTTCATCATCTAGATCAGATTGTTCAAGGATGGGCGCTGTCCTCGCAATACTTTCTTGAGCTTTGCGATCTTCATCTTCATAGTCGTACTTTGACAAATTTTTGATATCAATTTTCCAGCCAGTCAACCGTGCCGCCAAACGTACATTTTGCCCTTCCTTACCGATCGCAAGACTTAGCTGATCCTCAGGGACAATAACATGGGCAATTCTTTCATTGGCATTAATCAAGCGTACTTCATGAATTCGCGCAGGGCTTAATGAATTGGCAATATAAGTCGAAGGATCGGGTGACCATCTGATCACATCAATTTTTTCACCGCGTAGCTCAGCAACTACCGCTTGAATCCTTGCCCCTCGCGCTCCAATGCAAGCTCCCACAGGATCGACATCGCGCTCAAGTGTGTCTACAGCAATTTTAGTGCGTGGCCCAACAGCGGGCGATGGGGGATTAGCTTCTCTCGCCACTGCTACTATACGAACGATTTCCTCTTCAATTTCGGGTACTTCGTTAGCAAACAAATACACGACTAAACCTGCATCGGCACGTGAGACTAATAATTGAGGACCACGCCGTGAACCTTCAAAGACCTTTTTTAGATAAACCTTAAGGGTCATATTGGGGCGATAGGGTCTTTCGCCTGCAAGTTGTTCTCGTTTTGGTAGCTCTGCCTCAACTTCAGGTTGTCCAAATCCACTACTGACAGAGACAATTACGGAAGTAGTTTCAAAACGCAGTACTCGACCTTGTAAAACAGTTCCTTCAATGTCTTGAAACTCCTCTTGAATGATCTTGCGTTGTTGATCTCTCAGCTTTTGAGCTAATACTTGTTTAGTCTGGATTGCTGCCATGCGTCCAAAGTCACCTTGTTCTGGGGTCACATCGACAACTACAGTTCCTCCAGCTTGGGCTTCAGGAGCAACTTCACGAACTTCAAACAAACCAATTTCATGATCGGCATCACCAACTTCATCAACAATTGTCTTTGTCGCTAGAACCCGAAATCCTTCAGCTTCAAGATCTAGTTCTACATCAAAGTTATTAAAATGCTCTTCTTCAAAGTTAATTCCATCAGAGCGATAGGTTTTGCGGAAGCGCTCATATCCCTTGAGCAAAGCTTCACGTAAAGCGTTTTGGACGGCATGTTTGGGTAGATTCCGCTCTTTGCTAATCACCTCCACCATTTGTCCTAATCCAGGTAAATTCAATAATGACATAAGTATTTCTCGCTTCTATAAAAATCAATAACTGCAATGCTCTATAGCGGTTTCCATTTTGCCGTTGGTAAAATGGAAATTCCAAACCCTTACTGTGATTGCTTTTTGCTTTGTAAATGAGTGTGCCATCATTTGCAAAATGCTATAGGTTCTATTTATTCCATTTTGGTTAATTCAACACGCTCAACAAGTTCACGGGGAATATTGACAATCCGCCCTTTGATACTAATCGTCACATGCGTCTCGTTTCGTGACATGAGATGTCCGCTCCAACTTTGCTTGCCTTCATGGAGGACTGTTGTGCTAACGGTAACCATGAAACCTCGAAAAGCCACAAATTCGCGATCGCCCTGTAACTGACGTTCGGCTCCTGGGCTAGAAATTTCTAACACATAGGCATGGGGAATCAAATCGGCCGCATCAAGAGTTGGCTCTAGCGCCCGACTCATCCGTTCACAGTCCTCTAACCCCGTATTTTGATCAGGGTTGCGAATATCGACCCGCAATACCACAGGATTTTTATTGGTATGCAATACAACATCGACAACCTCTAACCCAAGGGGCGAGGCAACTTCTTCAGCAATTTGAAAAATTTGCGGAATTAGAGGATGACTCATAGAATTTAAGATTTGAGCTTGCAGTGTGAACGTTTATTTGTTTTTGACGTAAGAGTTTTGGAGCCAAGCTGTAAAAAGCTATTAAATAAAAAAAAGCTATAAAAAAACAAAAAAGTGGGACAATCGCCCACTCTTTGAGTGCTTTTATCTTTAAACCGATCACAGCAAAAAGCATCACAGTTGCGATCTTCTTGCTGCTGTAGATCTGGTGGCTACCTGCAAAATGTGCAACAAGTAGTACTCAGATACATTTCTTCGGAGCTTGTGTACTACAGGAAAAACATGGCTATCTTAGCCTGTTTACTCTTGGCTACTTACCTGTTGGTACTGAAGTTTATACTATCACGCTGACTACAGATCAAAAAGAAAAAAACATGAAAACCAGAAATTTTCATTTTGAAACGAATTTTAATGTTTGCAGCGCCGAAGGCGCTGCAAACATTAAAATTCGTTTTTATATTACTAACTCAGGACGCTCTTCTGGCAAAATAGCCCCGTGAACAGGGCATACCTGCAAGCAAACACCGCAGTCAATACAAATTGAGGCATCGATCTTAAACCAAATCGTCCCCTTAATGTTCGCGCCCTCACCCTGCTCGATACAGGCAACAGGACAAGCAGGTACGCAATCGGCTATGCCTTCACATATATTTGAGGCGATCGAATAAGACATATGCGGTGATATCCAACTTGGAGCAATGAATTCGGCTATTTGTATTATGAAACCAATTTAGGAACTTGTATTACTACAGGAGATGTAAATTACTAAATTGGCTGTAATAAAAGTATGTAGGCAGGAGCAATTAAATATAAGACCGCTATTTTTTATATTAAAGTCACTGAATGTACGACTTTTATAAAAAATATGGGTTATTTTTGTCACAAATTGTCATAAGTTTGTAGAAGATTACAGACGAAAGTTATGTTCTTATACAAACCATTTAGAATTGCTGTATGTAGAGATGTCAATAGTTAATAAATTTTTATGAAAACATTACAGCTAGGTACAAGCTGGTTTTTAGAAGAAGCAGGTGGATTAGCGCGTGTTTATTACGGTTGTGTAAACTATCTGCCCAAAGTTGGTGTTGAAGTTAATGGCTTAGTGGCTGGCTCCGATCGCATTTTCCAAAGTTCAGGTGGGAAAGTGCAGACATTTGCATCGACAAATAGCTCAACATGGCAACGATTGCTAGGTGCGAGAAGAGCTTTCAATCATGCGATCGCAAATTCTGAATTTGATTTGGTAGCATCACACTTTGCCTTGTATACTTTGCCTTTACTAGATCGCTTAGGTAAACTGCCTCTAGTGATGCATTTTCATGGACCTTGGGCATTGGAGAGTCAGGCCGAAGGAGCAGGGCGATTATCGACTTGGGGGAAATGGGCGGTCGAAAAGCTGGTTTATGGGAGGGTAAATGGATTTATTGTTTTGTCAGAATCATTTCGGCAGGTTTTACATAAAACCTATAATGTGCCATTAGAAAAGATTTTTATCGTCGGTGGCGGAATTGATACGGCGGAATTTAATCTGAATTTGACGATCTCTCAAGCGAGAGAAAAACTAGGCTGGCCGCAGGATCGAAGGATTATCCTCTGTGTGCGACGATTAGTTCAGCGTATGGGTTTGGAGAATTTGATTACAGCGATCGCCTTGGTGCGTAAGCAACATCCTGATGTATTACTACTAATTGCTGGCAAAGGGGCGATCTCCGAGGCTCTGCGATCGCAGATTCAAGAATTGCAATTAGAGGATCATGTGCAGTTATTGGGATTTGTGCCAGATCAAGACTTGGCGCTCTCCTATCGTGCTGCTGAGTTATCGATTGTGCCAACAGTATCACTGGAAGGATTTGGACTAATCGTAATTGAATCTTTAGCTGCGGGTACGCCTGTATTAGGGACACCGATAGGCGGTATTCCTGAAGTTTTACGGCCATTTTCTGCCGATCTAGTCTTAGAAGGTAGCACGACCAAGCAATTAGCTCAAGGGATAAGCGAAGCCTTATCTGGACAGCGAAAAATCCCAAGTGCTGAAGAATGCCAAACCTATGTTAAGCAAAATTATGATTGGCAAGTAATTGCGACGCAAATGAAATCTGTTTATGAACAAGTTATCAAATCATAGATACTCCTTGTCCACCGAAAGAATAGATGCTGTAAAAGTAAATAACCGCGCGAAGCGCGGCTATCTATTATTCTTCAATCGCACCGAGGGCAAGTAGCTTAGCTTTTTGAGCAGAGGTCAAACCTGTGGCTTCAGAAATATTTAGCCCTTCATAGGGACGTGGTTCACGATAGGTTTTGATACATTTACCTGTTTTAACATCCCAGAGTTTGACTGTTTCATCACGACTACTGCTAGCAATCAGATCGCCATTAGGAGAAAATGACACTGTATATATAGTGCCAATATGTCCAACTAAAGTGCCCATCACTTCGCCAGTTTGCCAATTCCAAATATTGATTTGGGCATCTTCGCCAGCACTTGCCAGCAACATTCCTTTGGGATCGGCGGCAAGTGTCAAAACATTGCCATCGTGACCTATAGGCTCAGAGATAAATTCACCACTTCTGATATTCCAGCGATAAATTAATTTGTCCCCACAGCCAAAAACCATGTGGGGTTGCATTGGCATAAATGTGACATTAGAAGCAAATGCGGTAAGTTGATCCAACGTTTGGACGCATTCTCCAGTTTTGGTATCCCAAATTTTTACTGTTTTATCGCGACTGCTGCTGATCAGATAACGATCATCGGCGCTAAAGGCGATCGCCAAGATTGCCGATGTATGTCCTTGGAGAATAAGTAAACATTCACCAGTGGCAATATCTCTGAGTTTAATTACTCGACTGGTTTCACCAGTCGCCAACAATTTCCCATCATGACTAAATACTAAAGTTCGGGCTAAATCAGGATGTTCGGTAATTGTGGTGAGGCAATTGCCACTGCTGACATCCCATAGTTTGATCGTGCAGTCTTCCGCACAACTTGCCAGCAATGTGCCAATAGGACTAAAGGCGACTTGCCAAACATGCCCTGCGTGCCCATGCAAAGCCCGAATGCATTGACCTGATTGGATATCCCAAAGACGAATAATCGAGTCGTCACCACCACTAGCTAACAGGCTTTGCTCTAAATTAAAGACAACGGAGCGCACAGCATTGGTATAACCTTGCAAAATCCGAAACTGCTTTCCTGATGTAACTTCCCAAAGATTAAGGAGATGCTCATTAGAGATATTGCTTGATGTATCGGTATCGCTCTGATTGCTACCTTTGACTGTCCATGATCGTCCTGTATGACCTTGAAAAGTCCGCATACAGAAACCTGTATCAATTTCCCAAAGTTTTACCATTTCATCGCCGCTACTGCTAGCTAGGACTAAGCGATCAGGATGAAAAGCAACTGAACGTACCCAATGGTTATGACCTGTTAAGGTTTTAAAGCATTGGGCTGTCTTCAGATTCCAAAGACGGATTGTGCGATCGCCGCTTCCCGTGGCAAGGGTTGAGCCATCATGGCTAAAACTCACAGCAAAAACAGTATGTGTATGCCCTGTCAAGGTCTTTATGCAATTACCAGTGTCCACATTCCATAGTCTTGTGGTTTTGTCTTCACTACCACTAGCTAATACATTGCCGTTGTGACTAAAGGCGATCGACCAGACAATATCTTCATGTCCTTCAAATATACGTAAACATTCACCAGTATCGATGTCCCATAGCCGCACCGTGCAATCATCGCTGCTACTTGCCAGCAAATTTCCTTTTGAGCTAAAAGCAACAGCTTCGACAATATCTTCATGACCATGCAAGATTTTAATAGCTTGTCCATCTCTCCATAGTCTTACCGTGCGATCGGCATGACCACTAGCCAAAGTTGTGCCATCAGGGCTGAAGGCAACTGACATAACTGCGCCGATATATCCTTGTAGAGTATTTAAGCAATCTCCCGTTGCGACATCCCATAACTTAATCGATTGATCAACACTACTACTAGCTAAAACCGTTCCTTCGGGATTGAAAGCTACGGAAACCACCCATCCTTTATGACCGCGATAAGTGAGTATTGGCTTGCCATCACTGACTTGCCAAAGATGAATATCGCCTTTAGTATCACCGATCGCTAATAATTTGCCATTAGTACTAAAAGCTACTGATAAGACTCCGCCAATTACCTCCGCAAACACAGATTTAATGACCGCAGTCTGAGCAAAGTTTACTCGATGTAATTTGACTTCAGACAAATAAGCTTGGCGAATAGCTAGATAGGAGAAGTCAGTCCCTGTTAAATCAATACCAAGATTGCATAACAAGTTAATAATATTGCCACCACCATAGCCGAAGGTTGATTTCATTTCTCCGTCGGGGCGTAGTTCTCGTCTTCGTAATTCTTCAAGAGTCTGAAATAGCTCTTTAGCAACCATTTGTTTACTACCCAAACGCCCTAAAAGTTTGGTGGTCAGAGGTTCTAAAATCAGGCGGGTTTGACTTTGGCGAATATAGTCCTTGGTGGTTGCTTTGATCAAGGCATAGTGGCGTAAATAGAAAAGTTGACGATTCAGCTTTAATTGGATACTTGGTAAAGCGCCGAGAGGATGCTCTTGAGTGATTTCTTGATAAATTTGCTCAATCAATAAGTTGGTGACAAACTCCATAACTACAGGCTGCTGAGTAAAACCTGCGGCTGTATGTTCGACTAACGATCGCCTTTTTAGCGATCGTAGCGACATCATGAGATGATTTTGCTCGATCTTTGGCACAATATCGGAGCGTAGTTCATTAGGCTGGACTGGCTCACGGTTAATTGCTAACCAAATCATGATTTGTTTCTCATGGGCAGTCAGTCTCTGATATTGCTGCTCGATCAGATTGCCGATACCACTAAAAATGATCGTTTTTTGTTCTAAAAATCGGTTAATACTACCTGAATAGAGATCTTTAATCGAAGTTGCGGCGATCTTCAGTGCTAAAGGATTACCACGATACCAATCTACTAAACGATGCAAATCATCGCTCATGGCTTTGATCCCCTTGGCTTCGAGGACGCGCTCGGCGGCAGGTTCATCTAACCCAGTTAGTTGCAAGGCACGCACAGGCAAGATGTCTCCCTCCAAGGTGGCGACTTCTTCTGGCATTTCACGGCTAGTAATCACTACACAACTACGATGGGAAACTTCACCAACCCTTCTTAACAGCGAGCCATAGCCTTCAAAATCCTTACGATACGCCCCCGCTTGAGCTTCATCTTTCAGAACTGATTCAAAATTGTCTAATACCAATAAACAGCGATAGCGCTGTAAATATTCCATTAATCTCGAAATTAAGGCATTGGTATCCGTGGTATCAGGAGTTTCTTTCTGTTGTGACAGGAAATGGATCACAGCAGTCAACATTTCACTTGGGGTTTTGGCATTATTTAGCGATCGCCACACCACAAAATCAAATTTACCTTGCAATTGCTGAGCTAATTTAACAGACAGGGCTGTTTTGCCCAATCCACCCATGCCTAAAAGTGCCACCAACCGACAGCGATCGGGATCTATCCATTTTTCTAGGATTTCTAACTCGGATTTACGACCATAAAAAAAAGTAACATCAACAACTTCGCCCCAGTCTTGATGGCTGCTTGCCGAAGACTGTAAATTGGGGACAGTCGTGGGAGAATCAGATTGATTCTTTTGTATTTGACGGCGAATTACATTTTGCACCGTACTTTTGGTTACTTTCTCGCCAAAAGTTTCCGTTAATAAATGCCAAAGCTTATGGCTGACTAGCTTTATGTAGCCAGCATCATAGCCAGTCTGCTTAGCAATCTCAGAATAAGACAAACATTGCCATACCCCAAGAAAGACAGACTGCTCAACTCGAGACAGACTGCGCTCTTTTAACGACAACTCTATAAATGTCACCGCCTCATCAGCCGTCATAGATGCGCCTTAAAGATATAAATATAACTTTTATATAACCTCACTATTGTCATTCTAAGACGTTTTATGCTTTGTTGGATTTTGTTATGAATATTGCTATCGACTCTAAATTATGAAACCAATTTTGGGATGTTCAGAGCATACTGCTCTGAACATCCCAAAATTGGTTTTGATGAAAGTCCGCACACGTGGACTTTCATCAAAACCAATTTTTTATAATGAGAATTGTGGGAATATTGCTTTTTGAAATTCGCAACCCTAGTCAGTCTAATTAAAATCAAATGAAAATTGCTTTAGTTCATGACTATCTTACGCAACGTGGTGGCGCTGAAAGGGTATTTGAACTTTTGTGCAAACATTTCCCAGATGCGGATCTGTATACTTCTGTTCATGATCGCCAAAATACCATTGACTTGGGAGATCGCCTAGTTCACACTACATTTTTACAAAAAATTCCTGCAACTCGTAAATACTTTCGTCTGTTTGCGCCATTTTATTACAGCGCATTTAATGCGCTTAACCTTCAGCAATATGATTTGATTCTTAGTAGTAGTGCCAGTTTTGCTAAAGGAGTCCAAAAACGTTCTGATGCGGTGCATATTTGCTTTTGCCACAACATTACCCGTTTCCTTTGGGACACTAACACTTACTTGAGAGAATATGGCGCATACAGCTTTTTAAAACCTCTAATTGAGATAGTATTTCAAAGAATGCGCCAACAAGACATCTTTTATGCGCAATCACCAGATTATTACATTGCTAATTCCACTACAGTTGCCAAACGGATTCAAGAAACCTATAAAAAAGATGCTGTAGTTGTAAATTATCCAATTGATGATTGTCGATTTTCTTTTTCAGATCAAAAAGATGATTACTGTCTGGTCTCCTCACGACATCTTAGTTACAAACGTCTTGATATAATTGTCGATGCATTTAATAGTCTAGATTTGCCTCTCCTTATCACAGGAGAAGGTCCTGAAACGAAACAATTGCAGGCAAGAGCACGTCCCAATATTCAGTTTCTTGGTCATGTTAGCGATCGCGATCGGTGCAAGCTCATGTCAAAGGCAAAATTTGTAATTGTTGCAGCTTTAGAAGATTATGGGCTTGTCCCCATTGAGGCTAATGCTAGCGGTACACCTGTAATTGCTTATGGTGCTGGTGGAGTCATGGACACACAAATATCAGAGTTAACGGGTATTTTGTTTGAACAACAAACTGCGGAATCATTAAAAAATGCAATAATCAAAGCACAAAAAGTAGATTGGGACTACGCCAAAATCCGAGAACATGCAATCTCTAACTTTTCCGAGTTAGTATTCTTCAGAAAGGTGGATCAGATCGTAGAGGAAATCTTTGCCAGCAGAGGAATCAAGAAATAACTTCATCAAACAGAAGGGTTTATATTACTGGAAATACAAGAAGTGAAATCTATGAATATCAATGCGGCTAACCAAACAGCCCCAGTTCTCGCTGAGCAAGATCCAGGTTATGGGAAAATTTTTGCAGTTCTTTCCCGTAGACGTTTTTGGCTTTTGGGTGGCTTAAGTGTAGGCTTGGTAATTGCTGTTTTAATCAATACTAGTTCTAAACCTAAATACACTAGTTCAATGCGCTTGCTAGTTGAATCAACTTACAAGAGTGGAGGAGCCTCATCCTTAAATCTTGACTCAAATGTCCAGATTGACTATGCAACACAACTACAGTTGCTGAAAAGTTCTGCATTATTTCAAAAAGCTGCTATTTTACTAAACGATAAATATCCTGGTATTACAGGGGCTGAACTTCAATCTTTAAAAATTGATATGCTGGGCGGGAAAGACTCTCCAAGCAAAATAGTTGAAGTCCAGTACACTGCCTTAGATCCTGTAAAAACGCGAGAAGTTTTACGAGCTTTTCAAAAAATATATACTGATTACAACCGAGAGCAGCAGCAAAATCGTTTACAGAAAGGTTTAGCAGGTATTGACGAGCAAGTTGATAATGTACGTCAAAGCATATCTGAAGTTTCTGAATCAATCGAAACATTTCGTCGCAGGAACAATCTGTTTGATGTGACGCAGCGCGTAACAGAAGTTACAACAGCCCTGAGTGGAATTGAGCAACAAAAACGCTCTGCCAAATTAGAATATGATCAAGCAGTCACTCGGCTAGAATCTCTACAACAAAAACTCAACCTATCTTCACAGGATGCAGTATTACTTACCCGTTTAAATCAGTCGCCACGCTATCAAGCACTCGTCCTAGAAATGCAAAGTATAGAAGTTGCTCTAAATCGAGAAAAAGCTAGATTTCAATCTGCTAGTCCTATTGTTGAAGCACTTGAGTTGCGTTTTAGTCAACAGCAGAATAGTCTCGAAGAAGAAAGAAGAAGTGTTTTAGGAGATGTCAATTTATCAAACTATTCTAAATGGAATGCTGATCAGCTAAGTAGTATTGATATAACTTTAGCGAATCAAATTGCGGAAACCCAAACTCAAATTACATTATCGCAATCCCGACTTGATTCTTTGGAATTTCAAGAACAAGATCTACAAGCTGAGATTAAGCGCTTACCTAAATTACTCGGTGAATATGAGACCTTAATTCCTAAATTGAAAGTTCAGCAAGACACATTGCAAACATTGCTCAAAAACCGTCAAGATTTAAGTCTAGAGATTTCTCGTGGTGGCTTTGATTGGCAGGTTGTTGAGGAAGCTAGTCTGGGTTCAACTGATGCCGCAGATTCACTCCGCCGAAACTTATTGCTTGGTGTGGTCGCAGGGTTATTTATTGGTGGTATGGCTGCTTTTGTTAGGGATATGCAAGACGATACGATGCATACTTATAATGATTTGGAGCAGCAAATTGCTTCTCTATCATTACTGGGTATGACTCCCCAATATTTGCAGGCTGAAGAATCAAGTTCTGGCTTTCTACCACAGTTTCTCAAAGGTCAATCTGTTTCACCACTTACTGTGGAGATTGTCCAATGGTTACCTTTTCGGGAGGGGTTAGATGTAATTTATAAGAATATTCAGCTCAATAGTTTTTCCCAAGAAATAAGTATCAGATCGCTAGTAATTACCTCAGCTCTTCCTGGTGAAGGTAAATCCACGATTGCTCTTGGGCTTGCCACTAGTGCAGCACGGTTACACAAACGAGTCCTGCTAATTGATGCAGACATGCGATCGCCATCTTTACATAAGAAACTTAATTTACCCAATGAAAGAGGTCTATCGACATTACTTTCTAGTAAAGGCACTGTGGATAGCCAAGATGTAATCCAATCATCTAACTCAGCTATTGATATTCTTACGGCTGGTCCAATTCCTAGCGATTCCGTCACTTTGCTTAGTTCCGAGTGGATGCAAAAGTTGATTTCCCAGTTTGAGCAGGATTATGACCTCGTAATTATTGACTCGCCTCCGATTCTTGGCACAGTTGATACAATTCAAATAGCTTCTTGCAGTGGTGGTGTGGTTTCAGTGGCTCGCATTGATTGTATTACTCGTGGTGAATTCTCTCAATCTATCTCTATTCTCCAAAAGCTGAATCTAATCGGAGTGATTGCTAATGCGGTTAAAGAGTTACCACATAGTTATAACCCAGTTGGTGTTGGTGATGAGGATCTTCTAAAAAGTTAAGGCTTAAAGCTCAAAAAAAACTAATCGAATCCTTACTCCCTTCCCAGTGAAGAATTAGTGGTGCGCAGCGAAGCCTCGCACCGCTAATTCTTCACTTTACAACGTCTATTCTTTCGGTGGGAAGGGAGTAGCTTTATATTTCAGGTTTGAGCGCAAATGGCTATATCGAACTCACGTTGGTAGTCCTAAAAAGGAAAGGATATCCAAAAGACTCTGCTAGCATGGAATTCATGGATTTACTATTGTATAAAAATATTTAAGATTCAGCACTATGTAGATGCTGCAAAGCTAATGAATTCGTCAAGGATTGGGTTATTCAGCCAGAATAATGCCTAAACAGCCTAGATACTTCGGGGCTTCAATTTTTCCTGTATTCGGTGAAACCTTTATCCTAAGAGCCTTACGCAGATCCTTTCCTTTTTAGGACTACCCTCACGTTACGTTAATACGACTATAAAAATAGCGTTGCCATTTTGAGAATATATAGCAACGCAAGAGATAGCTAGGACAAATCAAAACCCAAAAGATGAGTGGCGGCGCAAAGCACCGCCACTCATCTTTTGGGTTTTATGTCCTAAGCAAAACTTACATTGCTATAAAACTAAAAAAGGAGATTAGGTACAAAGATACCTAATCTCCTTTTTTAGTTTCTTATTTTAACTATATGTTTGAAGTTTTAGCAAAATACGGACAAAGAATATAACTTTTGTATAACTTTTAGTATGACCTTTTACTAACTTCTAGTAGTTGCTATGTACATGGAATTGATAGATAAGTATATATACGAAGAATCATAGTTACTAACATAAGGTCTGTTTATGCAACAAATATGTGATTACATTGCCAAATAGGATATCTAGTTCACTTTAATACATCTGATGATTTCCTAATTAATGAAACAGTTTTGATGTTTAGTTTTCTTAGTATTCCTGTCTTTGAATATGTTGATATTGTAGATACTTAGAGGCAATAAGAGAGGGAAGGAATGAGTAGTCTAATTGTAAGTCAAATGCAAGTAAATGAACTGGCTAATCACCCAAAAGAGATTTCTTATATATCTAATTCAATGCTCAACTTCAAGCAAATCAGAATCTCTATAGGTTCATTCTTTCCTACTCACTTGAGTCTGTTTAAATCTATTATGTTTAATGAAATCTCTGGTGAGTATAGGCAATCTACAGTTAAATTAATTAGAGTTGAGCCTAGAATCGGAGAAGCTAAACTTAAGAATTTAGCTGATGTATGCTGTAGATCTGAGAAAGCTGTATTTTTGAACTTGCCTCAGGCGAATGAACTACCGCAAAGGCATAAGCCGATCACTTGGATCGTAAAAAGGGCTTTGGATTGGTTAGCCGCTTTGTTAATCCTCTTAATTCTTAGTCCAGTTATGATTTCATTAGCTGTGATTATTGCTAGTAGCTCAAGTGGTTCAATATTTTTTCATCAATGGCGTATTGGTGAAAGTGGCAAATTATTTAGAATCATTAAATTTCGTACCATGATTACTGATGCTGACAAACTGCATCATCTGGTGATGTGTGGTCAAACTGGACTTCATAAGTGTGAAGACGATCCAAGGATTACTAATGTTGGTCGTTGGATGCGCAAGTATAGTCTTGATGAACTTCCTCAACTCTTTAATGTTTTGCGTGGTGAAATGAGTTTGGTTGGTCCACGTCCTTGGGCTTTGTATGATGCTTTGCGTATTAATGGCGATCGCAAAAGAAGACTGAATTCATTGCCAGGCGTAACAGGGGCTTGGCAAGTTAGCGCTCGTTCAACAATGCTTGATTTAGATGCAGTTACTGATTGCGACTTAGATTATCTTCGCAACTGGACTTTGTGGTCAGACTTGAAAATTTTGTTGATGACCGTTCCTAAGGTTTTATCTGGATTTGGAGCTTACTAAAGTTTTTGTGTTTTTTTAAGATTATTAATTAATCTATAGATATCAACTCCTTTTCAGAAATTTTGATTTCTGTCGCTAATGTTTTTAAGTTTGCCCATGTATTTATGTGGGCTTTTCTACCCTAAACAATAAGGGTTCGCCGCTTTGCGGCGAACCCTTATTGTTTAGTTAGGATGTAGCCGAGGATGCATCATTGAGGGGATCTCTACATTGCCGAGTAAATGCGTTTCAATAATTGCCAGAGCTTTTTTAGGTGTAACATGCCAATAATAGACATTATCTGGAAACACAACAACTATTGGCCCAGAGCCACATAGTCCGAGGCATCCACAAGCTTTTATACTTACATTTACAATTTTTTGCTGTTGTAATGTTGCCAAAACTTTAGCCGCACCATCTTTGGAACAGGTCAGATGCTGACAAACAAAAACTTGACGGATGGGAGAACTATTCAAGGTATCGATCGCAGTTTTTTGTATTCGGCTATGTACGGCAAATTGTAAACAAACAAACCAATAAATTTTTTGTACAAGCTACTTGAAGCGTTGCTTTTACAAAAAATATTGGTTGGGGTTTATAGTAACTTGCTATAAATATTACTTGTTAAATTTTAGCGCACGACTAAAACTGGTGAAGCACAATGGTGAACAACATAATCACTGACGCTACCCAGCATCAGCCGCTCGACTGAACCCAATCCTCGCGATCCCACTATTACTAAATCTGGGCTTTCCTCTTTTGCTACGTAGCAAATTACATCACGAGGTTGACCTGTTTCCAATCTGGTACGACCATCTATCTGTGCAGACTGACAAGTGTCTTGAGCTTTTTGTAGCAGAGTTTGACCTGCGCTCAAAATTTTGCGCTCTAGCTCTATGTCAGGAAGTCCGCGCCAGCCGACCCAATCACCAGTGGGCAGCATGACTTCAGGAATATAGCTACTGAGTGGTTCAACGACAGTCAGCAAGACAATTTCGGCTTTTAGAGGAGTAGCAAAGGTCAAGGCTTTCGCAAGAGCATTTTCGCTAGCCTGAGAGCCGTCAATAGCAACTAAGAATTTCATATTTTTACCGTAATATAGAACTTATATTTTCTGTAATGCATCTGTAATGCTTGGTAAGTAATGCATTCGTTGCACATATAGCGATCGCTAATTTAAATTTTCAAGATTTGGCTAATCTAGAGTGTTTATTTGCAATAAATGATGTGTAACTGCAATAAACCGAGAAAATTCAAATTTGCAAATATCTATATAACTAATTACAGACCCAAATATACTGAAGTTAATAAACAAGTTGTAAATCTTTGCTGTAGTTCATCTCTTGTAATATTCCATGACACGCGATATTCGTATTGGTTTTGCTAACTCTGTGGGTAATACCCCCCTAATTAAAATTGAGTCTCTTTCAGAAGCGACTGGCTGCACTATTTTAGGAAAAGCTGAATTTCTGAATCCAGGTGGTAGCGTTAAGGATCGGGCAGCTTTATTTATGGTGTTAGAGGCTGAAAAGGCGGGAACACTCAAAGCTGGTGGCACAATTGTGGAAGGTACGGCAGGTAATACTGGTATTGGACTCGCTCTTGTTGCTAATGCGCGTGGTTATCGCAGCGTGATTGTGATGCCGAGCAATCAATCGCAAGAAAAAATTGATTTGCTCAGGACTTTGGGCGCTGAGGTGGAACTAACTACACCTGCTCCTTTTTCTAGCGCTGACAATTACTATCACGTAGCTCGAAAACGTTCAGAAGAAATTGCCAATTCTTTTTGGGCAAATCAGTTTGAAAATTTGTCTAATTCTGACGCGCATTACCATACGACTGCCCCTGAAATTTGGAGTCAAACTGATGGCGATCTAGATGGGATCGTTATGTCCTCTGGGACTGGGGGCACGATCGGCGGTGTGACAGCTTATCTCAAAGAACAAAATTCGCAAATTGCTACCTATTTAATTGATCCGACTGGTTCAGGTTTGTATAGCTATATGACGACGGGTGAATTTAAGGCTGAGGGTAATTCAATTACAGAGGGCATTGGCATTAACCGAGCAACTGCAAATTTTAATCGCGCTAGATTAGATGGAGCTTTCCAAGGAACTGACCAGCAAGTAATTGAGATGTCACAATATTTGCTCAAGCATGATGGCTTGTTTATTGGCAGTTCGGCGGCGTTGAATGCAGTTGGTGCGGTCAAGTTGGCGCGTAAATTGGGTAAAGGTCACACGATCGCGACAATTCTCTGTGATGGTGGTGGTCGATATCAGAGCCGAATGTATAACCCAGAATGGTTAGCAGAAAAAGGTTTAACACCAGTGTCTAAAGGCTTGGACTTTATGGATGACTAATTTGATGACTGATTTAACAACTAAAAAGTATCGATGTATCGGTGTTGGTGTGGTCTGGGATCGCGATCGCCAACGTATTCTAATCGATCGCCGTTTACCTGAAGGTGAACTGGCGGGATATTGGGAGTTTCCTGGTGGCAAGCTTGAGGGACATGAAACTGCGGCGGAATGCATTAAGCGGGAGTTGCAAGAAGAACTGGCGATCGAAGTAGAAGTTGGCGATCATTTAATCACTGTCGATTTTGAATATGAAACATTGCGGGTCAGTCTGATTGTGCATCACTGTACTCATGTTTCGGGAGAACCACAGACGCTCGCCTGTTCAGAAATTTGCTGGGCTACGGTTGACGAATTAGATACCTATCAGTTACCAGCTGCAAATTATCAAATTGTCCAAGCTTTAAAAGAAAAATAAGTCATCCAATTTTTGTTAATGGTGGTGCTTTGAGGCACTATTAACAAAAATTGTTTTTTTACTAATGGAGATGAAAATTTACTGATGGAAGAAATCAGTGCTGAGCAACTAGCATCGCAACTATATCAAGAAGGGGTTAGTAACTTTGAGAGTGGCAACTATCAGCAGGCGATCGCACTGCTAGATCGGGCCCGCGCTTTAGCTGTTTTAGAAACTACTTTGGGCGGCGAAATTCTCATATGGCTGGCTAATGCCTACGATGCAGTTGGTAAGACGGAGGAGGCGATCTCCATATGTCGGGGTCTCAAAAAACACTCAGTTAATAGTGTGCGGAAATCAGCCCGCTATATGTTGGGAATTTTGACTGCGCCACAACTGAGCAAATTGGAGGGTGTTGTCTCTGAAGTGCCGATTTTACAGTCGCCTGATACTTATCAATCTAAACCAGTCGCTAGAACTAAAAGTTCAAGTGATGCAGAGAAAAAGCCATTTCGCGAGGTTTTCCTTGAGAAACCAAATACCAATAGCAATAATAATTTTTTATGGTTTGCGATCGCAATTTCTCTCTTGCTTTTAGCTATTTGGGTAGCAAAATAAAGCTAGAAAGTAGTGACGCTAAGCGCCATTACTTTCTAGCTTTAAGTGCTGTGAACATCAAACTCAAAAATGAATGGTATGCTAGCTTATACTTTTGTTAAGTTACTTAAAGCAAAATTAAAACTTACAGCGATTTGCGATCATAGAGAACCACAAAAATCTTGGTTCTGGTTTCAGCGCAAAGTGCTGTAAACAAATAAATTTCAACTATTTCTGGGAGTAAATGGCGTGATGAGGCGAGCGATCCCCGCACAATGGATTAATTTAGGAATGCACCTAGTTTCAATGGTGTTTGGTCTATTTGGCTTGATTTTTGTACTGCCAAATACCGAGTTTATTGAAAGCTTGTCCGAAACTGGTTTGCAGGTCTTTTCATGGGGAATGCAAAATGGCGGGGCATCCTACATGATTTTTGGCGCGATCGCCGCATTTCTTTACGGTAAGCAAACTATCGGGCTTAAGCGTACTCTTGCATTTTGCATTCCTGCGATCGGGTTGTCGGTAAGTAGCGAATTATTGGGAACTAGTACAGGGTTTCCTTTTGGTGCTTATGCCTATCTGAGCGGATTAGGTTACAAAATCGCTGACTTAGTTCCATTTACAATTCCCCTGTCATGGTTCTATATGGGGTTCTCTGCTTTTTTGGTATCTGCAACTTTGATGCGCTTCGGTACAGGTTGGGGCTATCGAATTGCCGCGATCGCCCTTGGAGCTTTGATGCTGACATCATGGGACTTTGTACTTGATCCTGCGATGAGTCAAACCCCATATCCTTTTTGGGAATGGCATCAAGCAGGAGAATTTTATGGAATGCCTTACCAAAACTTTTTTGGTTGGTTTGGAACTGGCTCATTATTTATGACAGTTGCCTCTCTAATTTGGGGTAAAGATAATCAACCAATCCTAAATCGTCAGCAAATTACTTTCCCTGCAATTATGTATGCTGGCAATTTCATGTTTGCATTGATCCTGAGTTTTAATGCAGGATTTTATGTTCCAGCTTTGCTAGGTATAGTTGTTGGCGCTTTGCCACTTGTTGTGCTTTATTTGACCACGCCTAATGGTGAAGATGACAATGCGATCGCTAACTCTGCCGCAAATATGCCAGTTGTAGCAGTAGATGCTTCTAAAGTTGAGACGATCGCAACTCGTTAAAATAATCGTCAAAACAAAAAATGGAGTCGCTTAGCGACTCCATTTTTTTATTTGCCTTGTAAGGATTTTAGCTCGCGCAGAATTACCATTAGACCTTTGTTTTGGTGGTCAATTTGTTCCGAAATTTTTTCCATGCGCTGAGTCAAAGAATTGATCGCATTGTCTTGATGATCAATTCGAGTATTTAACTCATTAAACCTCGCAACAACTTCTCGCTGAATCAAGTTCTCGATCCCCTGTACTAGCAAAGTCTCAGTCGCGGTCAGACGATTGATGATTGTTTGCAGCGTAGGCTCTTCAGTACGCGGCATCTGTCTAGCCGCAGCAGATGCAGCTGATCGAGCAGTTGCTGCCGAAATGGGTTGCGCAGGCTCAGGAGCCAAAAAGTTTTGAATGCGAGCAACTAATACATCCGCTTCAAATGGCTTTTCGAGGAAATCAAACTCAGTGAATGGTTCGGGTACATGCTCGGTGACCTGCTCTTTGAGTCCCGAAATCATGATTACAGGAACTTTTTGCAATCCTTCAACACGACGGATTGCCTGTAGGGTTTGATAGCCATTGTATTTGGGCATCACAAAATCGAGCAAAATTAGGTCAGGAAAGGCTCGGCGAGCAGCGTCTAAACCTGATTTGCCATCACTTGCTTCTAAGACATCATACTTGCCCGCCAAAATGCTTTTAACCATTTTGCGGATCATGATGCTGTCGTCAATTACCAGTACTTTCTTTGCAGTCATGGATTTGAAGAATCCGCCCCAAATAGCTATGCGAGACCATCATATTACATCACAAAACTTGATTGGTTGAAATATTTTCTGATCCACCAATTTTCACTGTAAGTCCCTGTGCATAATTAAAAAACCAGAGCCAAGAAACTGTACCGCCCGCGTAGCGGGCGGTACAGTTTCTTGGGTTTTATATCCTTAGCTACATAAAAACCAATTTTGGTGTTTTCAGCGCCGCAGGCGCTGAAAACACCAAAATTGGTTTCATACTTACGCCGAGTGAATAAATCAGTGCAAGATGAGCGCGATCGCGTTAGACTTAAAAGACTCATTTTCTTTCGGTTTTATGGCAAAACGATACACTATTGACTCATCACAAATTATTCGTCGTGTCGAAGAACTGATAAGCGCATCTTCTAACCGTTATCGCATTACCGTTCAAGTTGCGAACCGAGCCAAACTCAGACGCTATGAAGATGATGACTATGACGATCGCATGATGAAGCCGATTTTACGCGCCATTCTGGAAATGTCTGACGAAATTTCCCAGCCTGAAATTCTGAGCGACTGAAAGCCCTAGAATTTGGTGGCGCAAAGCGCCACCAAATTCTAATAATTAATATGCTAAATTTCGCATCTCAAGATACGTCTAAGCAGTTGTTAAGCGGTAAAGGTTGGCGGATTGGTCTGCGATCGGATGTAGATTTGTATAGGGGCTTGGTGGGGGCGGATAGTTGGGCGATCGAGCTAACTGAACGTGAGTTTAAAGATTTTTGTAAGCTAGCATCACAACTTGCTGAGACGATGCAGATTATGGCAGCCGAGCTATCGGACGGCGAGAAGATTTGTTGTACGTTGGAAACTGAAGATATCAGTCTTGAAGTTAATGGGTTTCCCCATGCTTTTACTTTGCATTTACAATTATTGACTGAGCGAAGTTTTGAAGGCTTTTGGGATGCGGCGGCTGTACCTTTTTTAATCGAAGCGATCGCAAATCTCGTTGGATAATCACCACAGCTAGGAGTTGAAGAAATGACCAGTGTCGTTATTGAAAAAACTACGCCTGAATCAGAAGTAAAGCAAAAACTGACATTAGAGCAATTTTTGCAATTGCCCGACCTTGATGGAAGTTATGAACTATTTGAAGGAGATTGCATAAAAAAAATGTCACCAAAGTTTTTTCATTCTTCTTTAACAACTGTGTTTTGGGTCGAGCTTTCGGCATGGTGTGATGGACGTGGGCGAGTGAGGGTCGAGTGGTCGGTAGTTCTCAAACGACGAGGACAAGATTGGGTTCCTGTACCTGACTTGCTGTATGTTTCTCACGATCGCCTTGCTGTAGATTGGCTTGAGGATTCCCCTTGTCCTGTATTGCCTGAGTTAGTGATTGAGATTGTATCGCCCGATCAGACTTTTAACCAGTTAGCACAAAAAGCGATGGACTATTTGAATGCAGGAGTTGATCGAGTGTGGGTAGTTTATCCACCAATGCGGAGTCTGACGGTGTTTTTTGTCGATCGTCCGCCTGAAACTTATCGCAGCGATCGGCTATTAACGGATGAGTTATTTCCTGATTTGGCAGTGACATCAGAGCAGTTTTTTGTGAAGGCAGGAATTTAGAACCAAGCCAATCAATAAAAAAAGATGTTGCAAAGCAACATCTTTTTTTATTGATTGTATAGCAATGCAAGAGATAGATAGGGCAAATCAAAACCCAAAAGATGAGTGGCGGTGCGAAGCACCGCCACTCATCTTTTGGGTTTTATGTCCTAAGCAAAACTTACATTGCTATAGTTTGGATAATCAATTTATGCTGAAGTTACAAAATAGTCTTTTATTTCTTGCAAATAAGGATCTTTTTGGAGTAGTCGCGAAGGGTTTGTGAATAAATGAATTTTGCTCCAAGAGTCGCTATAGTCGGTATCAGCGATTAGGCAGCCTAATAACTCATTGGAGATTGAATGCCACTGTGGATTAGTGGCGATGATCGCTTGTTTCCATTGAAATGTGACCTCGCTGTACTCTGTGCAAATTTGTCTGCTGACATAATTAGGGTCATGCTCAATCCAAGTTAGACGATTAGGATTAAGCTGAAAATCCTGAATAATCTGCGTGGCGAGTTTTTCAATCTGGGCGGGAATAAACCAACCAATTTCACAGTTTTGAGGTGAGACGATCACGATTTGCTGTCCAAACTGTTGATAGATAATGCGTAGATGACATTGCAGTTGCCAAATTGCCGAATCTTGACCAGTAACATGGCACTGATAAGAGATATTGATATTTTTCATGCTGAAATCCTTCTAAAGAACAAGAGTTAAAATGATTGACCTAAGCTGCAATATCAAACAACAGAGCTTGATTTAAATCGGAATGTGGCAATTTTTTCGATAAAAGAAAGTGCGATCGCAGCGCATCTCTTGTCAAAGTTATATGACTGGGTTGACAAAATCGAATATCAACCCAAAGGATTGTGGCGCTCTCTAAAAGAAGATCTTCGATGAATCCTGATTTTAATTGATTGACTTCTTGATGACTTGTAAATGCGCCAAAGTAATATAGGCACAGAGGCTGTGCGGTCAATATTTCAATCCACCAACCTAATTCATAGACTGAGCTACTCATTTGGGGTTGATCCATGATTTTGGTAATTTTTAATGGGGAAAATAGTCAGGTTAAGTTATCTCGAAATCGGCTTGCATATATCTCAAGACTATGATTGAAAAATGAGGAAATTCTGTGGTTAACAAAATATTTACTTAAAGTGATTTAAGCTGAAATAAAAATTAATATTTTCGCTAAAAACTAAAGCCCCAAAAGGTAAAGCGCCAGCGAAGCTGGCGCTTTACCTTTTGGGGCTTTAGTTTTTCTTTTGACTAGCCACTACCAGTCTAAAATCTTGGTGATTTGATCGACAAGCTTAGTCGGATGAAAAGGTTTGGCGATCGCACCTTTGACTCCTAGCTGAGCAATTTTTTGAGGTTCGGTCAGATCTACGCGAGAAGTCAATAACACCACAGGAATATTCGTCAGTTGGCGATCGGCTTGTAATTTTTTGAGGACGGTAAAGCCATCCATATTTGGCATGTGCATATCCAGCACAATCGCGTCAGGTTGGAGATTTGCAACTGTCGCTAATGCCTCCTCGCCCGATCTCGCGATCGCTGTTTGCCAGTCGCTAAAAATTTCTACGCAAGTCTGCACAATTTGACAAATATATTCTTCATCGTCTATCAATAAAATCGTTTTGCTACTAGATGTATTTGTCATTGTGGCTTTGAATCGGCGCAATTTATCTTCTGACTAAAGTTTATAGTGTAGAAAATAAAAATGAGGATAATCTGAGGATATATAGCTTTCGTCAAGTTTGTCAGGACATAAAAACCAAAAGAGAGTAGCAGTGCTTCGCACTGCTACTCTCTTTTGGAGCTGTATTTACCAGTTTAACATCTGAGCAATTTGATCGGAAATTTTGAGAGGCTCAAATGGCTTGGCGATTGTACCGACTACCCCTAGTTGAGCAAATTTTTCGCGATCGCTTGCCTGTACCTTCGCAGTTAAGAAGATGACGGGGATATTTTGAGTAGCTGGATTTTTTTGCAAGTTTTGATAGACAGTGATGCCATCCATTGTCGGCATCATCACATCAAGGAGAATTGCGTCGGGCTTGAGGGTTTCCACAATACTAAGTCCTGCTTTCCCAGAATTAGCGACTTGCACTTTCCATCCTTTAAAGCTTTCTAGACATACAGCAATGACTTCCGCAATATTTGGCTCGTCATCTATCAGTAAAATTGATTTGGCCGTCATAAATTTAGACTCTTCTCTTAGGATTGCAAATCAAATAACCTGCGCGATTTAGAACCCAATAATTGTAGAGTCGAGCGAAGCTCGACTCTACAATTATTCTTAGCTTATGCGATGGGGAATGGTAAACCAAAAGGTACTGCCTTCTGACAATACACTCTCTACCCAAATCTTGCCACCATGTTGTTGGACAATGCTGCGACAGATCGCTAGACCTAAACCTGTGCCTCCCATTTGGCGAGAATCGGAAGCATCAACTTGGTTGAAGCGCTCAAAAATACTTTCTAGATGATCGGCTGGAATACCACGACCACGATCGCGTACTCGAAAGACAATCTCATCGGCAATTTGTCCAGCTTCCAGATGCACTTGACTTTGAGGCGGCGAGAACTTAATCGCATTACTGAGCAAATTAACTAAGGTCTGGACAAGGCGATCGCAATCGCCAAAAATCTGCTGCGACGGGACATTGCATAATATTTCGATCTGGCTTTCGGCAGCGATCGCCTGCATAGTTTCGATCGCCTGTTGGCATAGCCCATGCACATCACACCAGCTGCGATCTAGGGTGACTTTGCTGGATTCTAAACGCTCTAAGTCGAGAATGTCATTGACTAGCCGCACCAACCTTTCTGTGTCTGAGGAGGCAATATTGAGCATGTTTTGGGCAGTTTCAGGTCGATTAGCTAATACGCCCGAAGATAGCAAGCCTAACGCCCCACGAATCGAAGTTAAAGGAGTCCTAAGTTCATGACTAACAATGGAAATAAATTCACTTTTGATGCGATCAACCTTTAATTTTTCAGTAATATCTTCACCAATGCTTAGTGTTCCAATAATTTCGTTTTCTTGATTGCGCAGGATGGTATTGTTCCAAGAGATCATTCTTTCTTCACCTGCTTTAGTGAAAATGGCATTTTGATAATATTTCGGAAAGTCATTAATCAGCAGGCTAGAAAAAATCTCTCTGATCTCCGATCGATCGATCTGGGGTATAAATTGAGAGAACCAGTCTTTGCCGATGACTTCATCTACTGCATAGCCTGTAATGTTTAGCAAAAATGGATTGATATATTCCACTTCTCCCGCACAGTTCAACCCAACCACGATTAAGCTCACATTATCTAGTAAATATCGCCAACGACGGTTTGATTCTTGGAGAGCTATTTCATTTAGTTTGTTTTGCGTAATGTCATAGAAGATCGATAGTATCGTGGCAATTTCGCCATTTGGAGCATGTTCAGGAATAATATGAGCGCGATAATATCCCATTCCCCGATCTTCTGGTAAGGGATATTCGACTTCATATCGCTGGTCTTCGCCAGTTTCGAGCAATCTTTGAGCAGCAGATTCGAGCATGGTTACATTCTTCTCAGGAAATTTCATCTCTCGAAGAGTTTTACCCAGAAAGGCTTTAACAGGAATACCTGTAGCTCTTTCTACAGCTAGATTAACGTAGAGGTGACGCAGTTGGAGATCGAGGCGCATAGTTGCATTAGGTGAATTCTCGGCAAGGGAGATAAATTCTTGTTGGCGTTGATATAGCTCGGCAGTGCGCTCGGCAACGCGAGCTTCTAAGTTTGCTTTAGCTAGCTTAAGTGCAAGTTCGGCTTTTTTACGTTCCTCAATTTCTTTCTCTAAAGAGAGATTTGCGATCTGAAGATTGCGATAGAGTTCAGCTTGTTGAATCGCGATCGCTAATTGTACTGATAATTGCTGAAGTAAGCGAATATCTGTCTCTTCCCAAACGCGCGGCTCAAAACATTGATAGGTACATAGCAAGCCCCACAGAGGATCGGTTTTGTTGTTGGGGCGGAGGATGGGTACGATCAAACTTGCCCTTGTGGGGAACTGTTCTAGCATTTGCAAATGACATTCACTGAGATTCGCCTTATACACATCAGGTGCGACAAAAACTCTTCCCTCTCGATACGCGCCGCCCATAGTCTCAGGAAAGTGTTCATCACTCAGTTGTCGATGGAGACAAGCTTCCCAAGGTGGCAAGATCGACTCAGCGACAACCCTCCCACTCATATCAGGATTGAACTGATAAACCACAGTGCGATCGGCTTTCAAAAAGAGTCGTACTTCTTGGACGATCGCATTCAGAATCTCATCTAAATCAAGATATTGCCGAATATGGAGCGCAATTTTGGCAATTAATACCTCTTGCTGCTGCGATCGCCTCATCTGACGAGTGAATTGAGAAATTGAGCTAGAAATTGAGCTAGAAATTGAGCTAGAAATAAGGTTGGAAGATGAATCTGGCATGAGTTTGGGCAATATTGAGAAAATACTTTTTTTGCATAACTTGAGACAGTAAGTAGCTTTAGCCTAACCTATAAAAATGAAGACAATCTGAAGTAATCAAGCCGATGTGGGGATATTTAACCATGACGGTAAGTAGATGTACATAATTAATTACAAACCAAACCCCTTAAAGTTGCGCCCCTGCGGGGCTCAACTTTAAGGGGTTTGAGTACTTATTTATATCTACGTGCCGACTGCCTCGATAGACGACTACGCTCTAAACGGCTGAGAATACGTGTATACAAATCTTCCTCCACAATTGGCTTGCTGAGATAATCATCAGCGCCAGCTACAAACAATTGACGAACTGTCTCGCGATCGCTATGGGCAGATAAAAACACAATCGGTAAATCTTGCCATAGCGAGGATGCTCGCATGGATTGACATAAATCAATACCGTTACAGGCTGGCATAATCAAATCTAAAATCAGTAGGTCGGGAGAAGTTGATTCCAAGATCTGCCAAAACTGCTGAGGATTTTGCAAAGCGATCACCTCAAGATCCCAACGTTCTAGTAAAACCCGCAAAATCTTCAAGATATGTGGATCGTCATCGACAATCATTACTTTGGAGCGATCGCCTTGCTGTTGTTGTGAGTTATGAGATTGAGGTTGAGATAGATTAATAGTAGGAGTTACAGGCTTAACTGAGTCACAAACACTTGCTTCTAAATCGGTAATCAATTGCCGCAACATCGGCGTATCAGTCTGTACTAAAGCAAAATCATTTTTTAGTATCTGCTCGATCTGAAATGCGATCGCCGATCCTTCTGGAAAACCTAATGAACCCATCGATCCAATGAGCCGATGTGCCTCCATATATCCTTCATAGCGCAAATCTGCGTCCAAGTTGCCCTGATCTAAAGCGATCTCTACTCGACGTAAAAGCGCGATCGATTCTGGCAAAATTGCGATTAATTTCTTAGTCATTATCGCAATTACCTCCAACACTCGCGTTTTGTCTATCTGCGGTAAGGTTTCCTCAGGTAAAGGATTTGTCACTACAGGCTGAACAGGCAGATCCGCAACTTCAACAGGCGCAGGTTTGAGGCGATATCCCAATCCATATAATGTCTCAATTGGGTCTATAGGTAGTCCCGCCACCTTCAGCTTTTGACGTAATCCCTTAATATGTGTAGTCACCGCCTCCTCACTGGGAAACTCTCCTGCCGACCACACCTGATCGATCAAAGCACTACGGCTAAATATTTGTTGAGGATGTCTGAGAAACAGTTCTAATAGCCGATATTCCTTTTGGGTTAAGCGTAAAGATTTCTGGTTATAACTAAATGTATTTGCTCTAATATCCAGATGAAGCCGCTCCCATGTTAACTCCTGAATGAGAGTATCGCGATCGCTATAGCGCCGTAACAGTGCCCGAATCCTTGCCACTAATTCCTGAAAGTTATAGGGCTTCACCACATAGTCATCCGCACCTGCCTCTAAACCCATCACGCGATCGTTGGTACTATCCTTTGCGGTTAGCAATAGCACGGGGGTATTGTAACCAGCGGCGCGAAGATTGGTACATAGCCCAATGCCATCGCTATCAGGCAACATAATATCGAGAATGATCAAATCGTAGGCATAGGTTTCGATGTATTGCCACGCAGTCTTAGCATTTAGAGCAGAATCAATTGTGTAATGCGACTCTGCTAGTAGCTGCAAAAGTATTTCCGCAGAATGAAGATCGTCTTCAACCAGTAAGATTTTCACGGGTTTCTCCTGTAAAACATGAATCTGCATGACTGGTCAGAGTGCTTTATTGCAAAGCAAAGCGTCTCAAAATATCTCTTCCCAGCTAAAAACTATGTCAGGTAGAGCCATCATTGCTAAAGTTTCATTTTGTTCATAGCGCTGCATCCGCTTATATCCTGATGCTGATGGTTGTGAATATCCTTCTACTACTTTTTTATTCACATCAAATAGCCACATTTCTGAAATCCCATTCGCAGCGTAAAGAGGGCTTTTGACATCACGATCATAGGCGATCGTGCTATCCGCAACCTCGATAATTAACAAAATATCATCAGGTGTGGGTAAAGCCTCTGCGTAAAAATCATCACGCCATTTGAGTATGGCAAGATCGGGCTGTGGCTGAAAATAATTACTGAGGAGAATTGGATTCTGTGTCCAGATAAAAGCCTGATTGCCTAACTTGATTTGAAAAGCTCTAGCTGTTTTCGCTACACAAACCGCATGTTTCCTGCCAATGGGGGACATTACTCTGATTTCTCCGTTAATTAGTTCAAGGCGATCGCTTTCAGCAAATACTCCCGCTTCGAGGATAAGCTCATATTGCTGCACTGTGAACTTATGAATGTTAAACGTAGAGCTTGGCGTAATTAATTGAGCTGTCATCATGTTTCACCTAAGATCATGGTGGATTTTTATTCGACGAAAGGTGCGCTTGGCGCACCCTTTTTGTGGTTGCATAAATTTTATTGCATAGATTTTCGAGCGAGACTGACTGCTTTGACAAAGCTATAGACACCTACAGGTAAGCTGATTAGCAAAATTGCCCAAGTAACTGCAAAGCCAAAATCTGGCGCACCGTATGACAATTCATAAATGCAGCCAACAAAGGCGATCGCCGCCACAATTGAAATAAGCAAAATTAGTTGAGCTTTTATATAATCGGGTGACATAAGTTAGATTAGGGCTTGATGTTTAGTATTATTAAGTATGAAGGTGAGCAGCGCATCGCGTTGCTCACCTTCATATTCGCATATAGACTGATACGTGATGGAAACCAGATATAACCCCCAGCAGATCGAACCCAAATGGCAGAAAGTTTGGGCGCAGATGCAACTTGACAAAGTAAACAATGACGCAGTTAGCGCGGCAAATAGCAGTCAAAAAAAGAAATTCTATGCGCTGTCAATGTTTCCCTATCCATCAGGGGATCTGCATATGGGGCATGTCCGTAACTACACGATCACCGATGTCATCGCCCGTTACAAAAGAATGCAAGGCTATCAAGTATTGCACCCGATGGGCTGGGATGCCTTCGGATTGCCTGCGGAAAATGCAGCGATCGATCGCAATACGCATCCCGCCAAATGGACTTACGCTAATATCGCCAATATGCGATCGCAGCTTCAGCAAGTGGGCTTGTCCTACGACTGGGATCGTGAATTAGCAACCTGTTCTCCCGACTATTACAAATGGACACAATGGATTTTTTTGCAATTTTTGGAAGCGGGTTTAGCTTATCAAAAAGAAGCAAAGGTTAACTGGGACCCCATTGATCAGACCGTAATTGCGAATGAGCAGGTTGATAATGAAGGTAGATCTTGGCGATCAGGTGCGATCGTTGAGAAGCGCAAATTGCGTCAATGGTTCTTCAAAATCACTGACTATGCCGAACAACTTTTGCAAGATTTGGACAAGCTCACCGACTGGCCATCCAATGTCAAGATCATGCAAGCCAACTGGATCGGCAAATCCACAGGCGCAGAGCTAAGTTTCCTGATTGTTGGCAGTGACGAAAAAATTACTGTATTCACCACACGCCCTGACACAGTTTACGGTGTGAGTTATGTCGTGCTTGCTCCAGAGCATCCTTTAGTCGAGACATTGACCAGCCCTGCTCAAAAAGAAGCCGTCAGCAAATTCATCGAAGAAGTCAAAAATCTCAGCGAAATTGATCGCACCTCAGATGATCGTCCCAAACGTGGTGTAGCGATCGGCGCAAGTGTAGTTAATCCATTTACTGGAAAAGAAGTCCCAATTTGGATTGCGGACTATGTTCTATTTGAATATGGAACAGGCGCAGTGATGGGAGTTCCCGCTCATGATGTCCGCGATTTTGCCTTTGCAAAACAATATAACCTTCCAATCCAAACAGTAATTAATGCGCCTAACGCCACTGGTGAAGAACTAAAGGCTGCCTATACTGAATCTGGAACTATGGTTAATTCAGGTGAATTTGACGGATTGGATTCCGTAACAGCGAAAACCAAAATCATCGAACTTGCGGAATCAAAGCAATGGGGAACTGCCAAAATTACCTATCGCTTGCGTGATTGGTTGATTTCCCGCCAAAGATATTGGGGCTGTCCAATTCCCGTCATCCATTGCCCTAGTTGTGGCATCGTTCCTGTTCCCCATGCTGACTTACCGATCGCCTTGCCCGAAGATGTCGAACTCACAGGTCGCGGCGCGTCACCCCTAGCCCAATTAGAATCTTGGGTAAATGTCCATTGTCCTAAATGCGGCACAGCCGCCAAGCGCGAAACCGACACGATGGATACCTTTATCGATTCCTCTTGGTACTTCTTGCGGTTTGCCGATGCTAAGAACGATCAAGAAATAGGCGATCGCAATGCCATCAATAACTGGATGTCTGTGGATCAATATGTTGGTGGCGTGGAACATGCGATTTTGCACTTGCTCTATTCGCGATTTATGACTAAAGTTTTACGCGATCGCGGCTTACTCGATTTTGATGAACCATTTACGAGATTGCTGACGCAGGGCATGGTACAGGGCTTGACTTACATGAACCCTAACAAAGGCGGCAAGGACAAATGGGTTCCCTCAGCTTTAGTCGATCCCAAAGATCCTAAAGATCCCAAAACTGGCGAACCTTTGCAAGCGCTCTATGCCACGATGTCCAAATCTAAGGGCAATGGTGTATCTCCTGAAGTGGCGATCGCGAAATATGGAGCCGACACTTTGCGGATGTTCACTCTCTTTAAAGCTCCTCCTGAAAAGGATTTGGAATGGGAAGATGCGGACGTAGAAGGGCAACAACGCTTCTTAAATCGAGTGTGGCGCTTAGTTACCAGCTTTGCAGAAACTAAACAGAATGGTATTTCTAAAAAAGTTGATAAGAATCTCCGCCGAGCCATTCACATCGCCATTAAGGAAGTCTCCGAAGATTTTGATGGTGGCTATCAACTGAATACCGCGATTTCGGAAATGATGAAGCTTAGTAATGCTTTGCAAGATGCTGAAGATAAGAGTTCTGCTACTTTCCTAGAAGGTGTCGAAACTCTCTTAACCTTGCTTGCTCCCTTTGCGCCACACATTGCTGAGGAACTTTGGTCAGCGATCGGTCACTCAGATTCAATCCATTTACAGCCTTGGCTCACCCACGATCCAGATGCGCTCACCGTTGATGAGATTACCCTCGTAATCCAAATCAATGGCAAAGTTCGCGGCAGCCTCCAAGTGCCATCTAGTGCCAGCAATGACAAGCAAGCCTTAGAGGAATATGCCCGTAGCTCGGAAGCTGCACAGAAGTATCTCGAAAGTAAGGAGATCAAGAAAGTAATTGCAGTTGTCGGAAAATTGGTGAATTTTGTAGTTGTCTAGACTTGCCCAATAATTGAATGGCGGCGCTTTGCGCCGCCATTCAATTATTGGGTTTTACATCTTAAAAACTTTGACGGTTGCTATAATATATTGTATTACAACGCATTATTTAATAATACGATGTCAGCAGCTAAGGAAACAATTACCTTTCGGCTCGATCGCACAAAGCGTGAAGCATTAGATGCGATCGCTAAGGAACTAGATCGCGATCGCTCTTACCTGTTGAATGAGGCGATCGAGAATTATATTGAGATTTATAGGTGGCAGATTGCGGAAATTAATTTAGCGATCGCTGAGGCAAATGCTGAAGATTTTGCCAGTGATGAAGAGGTAGACATGATGTTTGGGCGCTTTAATGAAAGTTAGGTTGTTACGCAAAGCCCTACATAATCTAGAAGTAATTCATGAATATATTGCTAGAGACAATCCAGAGGCGGCTTTAAAATTGGTAATCAAGATTCGCAGTGCTGTAAAGCAATTGGAAACTTTTCCAGAAATGGGACGTGTTGGGCGAGTCAAGGAGACAAGAGAAATTGTGGTCAATCCTTATTTCATCGTGTATCGGGTTAATGGAAGTTTTGTCGATATTTTGCGAATATTACATTCAGCGAGAAAGTTTCCAGATTAGATCGCGATGAGATTTTGGCAGATGCAGTAAAATTAATTGAGCAGGAATCGATTGATTAAGCGCTTACAAGAAAACAACAGGAGTTTATATGCATTTACAAAGAGTTCAAGTTCCTGATTTTCGGGTTCTAAAGGATGTAGATATCACTTTCGAGAAAGATTTTACTCCTAGAGTTTTCCCACTCGGCAGCCAAAATGGTGGCGGGAAAAGTACTCTATTGCAACTAGTTTTTGTATTGCTACATTGCTCAGGTAATTCTGATAGTTTTCTCGCCTTAAAAAATTTGCTTAATGGATTTGATTTACATAAAGGCGAGGATCAAAGAGTGTTAGCAATCATTAATATTTGGGAGGGTCAAAAAAACCTAGAACTAGAATTTTTTGTCTGTAAAGATTTTATCGTTGAGCAAGCATCAAATACTTCAAATAGCACGAGGAAAGAAAAGCGGATAAGCTTTTCTGTATTTGCAGGATTAAAGATTGCACAGAAAGAATCCACTGATTTATCCAATAAATTAAAGAGATTACAAGAGAGTATAAAAAAAATAGACTCTAAATATCCAGAACTATTAAGCCCAAATGCTGCATATGTCATAGATAATGATTCAGACGATTCATCTAAATTATTCTTTATCGAAACCCTAAGAACGCAGTTATTAGATTTAGATATTATTTTGGAAACAGAGGATACCGATAAGCTGTCTTTAGATTTACCCAAAAAACTTGAACAAGCTAAATCAAGCTTATTGGATAAGCAAAAGATTTCTAATTATAAAATAACTTCTCTAAATGCAGAAATTGAACTTTTAAAGTCTAAATTAAAGCTAGCTAAAACTAAATATATATCTACATACTCTGCTAAAGATGATGAATCTGATGATATAGCTTTACTTTGTAAAATAAAGAATTTAAAAACAGATTTGCTTCAGCAATTCCTCAGCCAACTATCAAGAAAGGTATTCTTAGCTGCTCCATCAACTCAAGTTTTTTTATTCCTATCTAAAAAATCCAGAAAATCTCTGTTTTCAGATAGAAATGATTATTATTCCTTTCTTACCAAATCTAATTCTAAATTGTCTGGACTTTTTACTTATGATTTTTTGGCAGTTGATTTACTTATTGAATATTTCAAAACTGCAAGAGATCGGGATTTTAGAGAAGCCCTAAAAACAGGTGAATATGGCAATAGCTATCAAAATTTGTTAAAAGATTTAGAGCTTTTACTTCAAGATAAAAAAGTTAATTTAAGATCAGACTTTTCAGGATTAACATTTACAAAAAAAATATCTGGTATAACAGTTGAACTAGAACCTGAAGATTTAAGTCATGGTGAACTAAAAAGGCTAAGTATTTATATTTGGTTGAAGCATAACAATATAGAAAATGCAATTGTATTAATGGATGAAGTTGATCTTGCATTACATCCAGATTGGCAGTATCAAATTGTTTCAGATTTAGTTGAATGGTCTCCTAGCAATCAATATATATTAGCGACTCATTCCTATGAATTATGTAATGCTCTAACACCTTCTCATGTCAAAGTATTAGAACCAAAACTCACAGAAAGACGTAGTGATTAGTTATGAGTTTTAGTGAGAAAGAATTAAAGCAGCATTGCGAAATAATTTTAAAGCAACGTAAAATTCGTAACAAGATTATTGTTTTATGCGAAGGAATTATTCCTAAAGAACAAGGTAGACCATCTCCACAATCCTATGGAAGAATGGATACATTGCCAGATTCAAATTTTTATAAAGCTTGTATTCCTAGTGATTGGAGGAATTCTCGACCAGAGTTTTTTAATTGTGGTGACTGTAACAATGTTGCAAATACATACTTCACCCTTCTAGAAATGCTTGAGGAGGATATAGATAATCAATATTTTCATCCTAAAAAAATATTTGCGATCGTAGATCTCGATATTCAAATAAGACCTATTTATAACTATCGATTCTCAAATACACAGGAAATCTTTTGCAGCCTTTATGACAAGATAAAAATTAATGAGGCTAATGCTGATAACGATCAAGAACCTCATGAAATATTAGTGACAGGATTGATTCATAAAGAAGCATACTTTTTAGTTCCAGCACTTCAATCAATATTTGATGGATATTCCATCCAGCCATTATACAAAGACAGCGAACTATTACTTGAAGATATTTATCTCGAAATGTCTCAAGATCTATGTTCAGACGCTGATTTAAAAACTAACTTTGCGATCGCATGTTCTCGTATTAATCACTGTGCTGGACTAGATTTTAGTGGAATAGATAAACTCAAAGATAGCTGGATAAATGAATTTCAAAATGCCATAGATGAGAATAGAAAACACGAACTAATTTTTAGTTTGCTAACTACCCGAAAAGCTAAAGAATATTGGCATCAAGTTCACCCAAGTGATGAATGGAGTAGAGATGTTTCTGTGTATAGAGATCAACTCTCACTAGAAATTGCCAGAGACTTCTATGCAAAACAAACCGACGATGAAGCGGCGGCGAAATATCATATTCCCTACTTTTTCAAAATGTTGCGTAAATTTGCTTGATGGGTAGGCGATCGCACTGACAAATACTTTTCGCCTCCATCTAGAGCTTTTGGTTTTAGGAATATTATTGAGGAGCGCCCAAGAAATCACGCTTGCCTAGCTCAACACCGCAATGTCGGAGAATGTCATAGGCAGTTGCCGCATGGAAATAGACATTTGGCAAAATGAAGAACAGCAAATAGGCTTGTCCCGCAAAAGTCATGGTCTCTTTACCCATAGGCAAAGTAATTACTTTCTCTTCAGAACCGTCAATCTGTTCAGGAGTGAAAGACTCGATGAATGTAAGTACATTCTTAAGCCGATCGCAAAGTTCCGCAAACGTGGTTTCCTTATCTTCTAATGCAGGTGCTTCTTCACCCGCCAACCTAGCAACACCACGTCTAGCAATATCCGAAGCAATTTGCACTTGACGGCTGAGCGGTAACATATCGGGATACAAACGACTCCCTATGAGAACCGAGGGATCGATTTTTTTTGCTTCAGCATGAGTCGCTCCCTTCTCTAGAATTGCGACTAGATTATTTAGCGATCGCACTAGGGAAGGAACTGCAACCTGATACATAGAAATGGACATTAATGCTTCTCCAGATTCTTGAAAAATTAATCTTTGTTGCTTGTCTATCACTATAACCGATCGCAACTTTTTGATACTTACCTTAAGTTTCTGCAACCTCAAATTTTTTGTAGCGCAGCTTCGCCGTGCCACAAAAAAATCTTAGTGCGATGATCGCTCAAATAACGCTACCCACAAGCGACGTGAGCCAATTTGGGAGCTGTAAAACAGTAAATCTATTAATAGTTTTAAGGCTAAGCGTTGGATCTCTTCAGGTTTAGCTTGCTCCTCCTCAGCCATCCGTTCTTGATACAGACTATTAAAGCGATCGAGATAATCACCCAAAATCGGTTCGCGGTGGGGCGTACGCTTTAGAGCCGTGCATTTCTCTAACTGAGCAACAGCATTGCGGATTGCAAATTGTTGCTGTGCTGCCAACGTACAACTAATTAAAGTCATAGCCCTTGCTTCATCAACATCTAGCTTTTTGCGCCCCTTGCCCTTGCGTAAAGGGCTAGCCTGCCGCAAGCGCCACAGTGTAATGCGATCGCTTAAAATCTCTTCAAATCCTAACTTTTCGGCAACCGCCAACATTTCATCGGAACCAAGTCCCGTCAATGATTCTAGGGCAAGCAGCACTAAATCCAAATGCGCCTTGATTGCCTGCAACTGAGGCAAATCTGGGTTTTCAAAGGATGGCACAGGATTGGAGGTCATGAGTCAGAACTGGATTTAATTTGAGGTAAAGGTGGTAAAGGTAAAGGACGATGTTTACTTCTTGACTTGTCGTTTATCACTTTAGTTGCATTGTCCATCAAAGTAATATCGCCTAATTTCGCGCTTAATTTATCACTTGGGATATCAATTACTTCACCCCGTGAAGCACTCCGCGCTCTTCCTTGAGTTGCCCATGCCTGCATGAAGCTAATCTGCTCCCTAGCTGTACTAGCTAAAGGATAGGTTTCTGCGATCGCACCTAAAATATCCTCGGTATTAACATCGCGCTGCTGATGGAAAGCACGGTACATGCCTTCCACGATCGCCTGTTCGATTTCTGCGCCACTAAACTCCTTTGAAATAGCTGACATTTGATCAATGTCGAAATTGCGTAATTCCATCGGGCGAAAACGTTTCAAATGGAGCAAGAATATTTCTTTGCGTTCTTCATAGGTAGGCAAATTGATAAAGAACAATTCATCGAATCGTCCTTTTCGCAATAGTTCGGGCGGCAAAGCATGGATATTATTTGCTGTAGCTACGACAAATACGGGACTAGATTTTTCCTGCATCCATGTTAGTAATGTCCCCAATACACGCTGACTCGTGCCCGAATCGCCCGTACTATTAGAGATACCCCCAAAAGCCTTATCGATTTCATCAATCCAGAGAATGCAAGGTGCAAGGGCTTCGGCTAGCTGAATCGTTTGGCGAGTGCGGCTTTCAGACTGTCCAACTAGACTGCCAAATAAGCGCCCCACATCCAATCGTAATAGTGGTAGCCGCCAAAGATTAGCGATCGCCTTCGCACAGAGGCTCTTACCTGTTCCTTGAATGCCAAGCAGCAGAACGCCTCGAGGATTTGGTAAGCCAAAGGCTCTCGCTTCGTCAGAAAAGGCTTGCTGACGCTGCATCAGCCACAGCTTGAAATTATCTAATCCCCCAATGCTATCTAGCGTTTCATTTGGTGTGAAAAATTCTAAAAACTCCGTTTGACGAATCCGTTTTTGCTTCTCAATTAAAACCCGATCAATATCTGATTCATTGAGAAAATGTTTCTGCACAATTGATTTAGAGAGCGTATGACAAATGCGATCGCGGGTCATACCCATACAAGCTTTAATCAGTTGTTCAAGGCTATTTCCTTCCATTCGCAACTGTTCAGGCGGAATCATCTGTTCGATGATATTCCGAATTTCTGTATTTTCAGGTAATGGGAAATAGAGCACGGCAACCTGTTCTTCGAGTTCCGATGGCATTTCTAATAAAGGACTCAACAAAATCAAAGTCTTTCGCGAATTGCGAAAACTTCGATAGAGATTGCGAAGTTGGCGGACTAAAATCTCATCGAGACGCTGTGAGGCTAAACGTCGATGCAAATCTCGAAATACATAAATAGTTGCTGTTTGCCGATCGCTATTCTCGACAATTTGCAAGGCTTGCAACAAATTATTTTTGCCTTCTTGATTATGCTCAAAACCACGCACGAGATCGTAATAGAGCATCTGACGTGGCGGGCCACATTCCTGCGCAACTTGGGCGATCGCCTTTTCGGCGCGTTCTTCTTCCCATGTCACGACATAAATGATCGGGCATTTAGCACGAATCAGCAGACTAAGTTCTTCTTTGAAATTGAGAGATTTCATGCACAGATGCCTTGGATTTATAAAAACTCGCTAGGCGAGTTTTTATAGCGGGTTTTAATAAATAATTTTAGAAGAAATCGTCGTTTGCTGACTGTCGATGTGGTGTTGGTAGCGATTTTAAATGACTGAGAAATTGTAACAGTTCGTCATTGGTTAATTGCTGACGGGACTTTTTATCAAAAGTTCTCACCAAATAATCGCGACCCTGTGTTTTAGTCCATCTTAGCCGCTCCATCTCCACATCGATCTTAGAAATTGCGTCTGATAGATCAACAGGCTCAGGCGAAATTTGGGGTGCTGAGGACTTGCTCGGTGCGGTTATTTCAGTCGGATGAGATAAAGAAGATAACTCTACCTCAGTTTCGGGTAGATGATCATTCCCTCCATATTCAATGGCATAGTCTATGGCTGATTCAGCTTGAATAGTCTGTGTCGTATGCGTCAAGGGTAGGGAATCGTTATGCTCAGTGAGTTGCCCAGATCCCACTGCTCCTAACGCATTAAAGTTAGCGGATGGGAGGGAGTTGATCGATGACTCCCGCGATACTTGCGTTAGCATTGGCGATCGCCCTCCATAATTGCCGTAGTTATGATCAAAACTATTGTCAAAGGCAAGCCCTGCGATCGCAAGTGCACGTTTTACTGCCCGATCTTCAGCTATTTCGAGATCGCTATCTACTGCCGTAGCTGTACCCATGATTGCATCTCCTTCAGAGACGATTGCCCTAAAAGCATGAAGCCCATCTATTTTAGGTAGCATCTCTGTCTGGATACGACCTTGAGGATATTGAGAGCGAAACTGGGCGAACATAAATAGGTACAAAATCAATTTTTTGAGGAAATAATCTGCAAAACAGAGAATATCTTATAGCAGTTTTCCAACTAGTATAGCTAGCAAACTTATTAGGACAAAAGCTAGTGGCAGCGCTTAGCGCCGCCGTTAGCTTTTGTCCTTTTTGTCTAGGTATCAAAAAAGTAAGCAAAAGGAGGCGTGTAACCTGGAATCTTATTTTCATCTACCTCATCGATCTGATCGGGATCAAGATATTCATTGGCATAGCGTAAATAAACTTTTTCGCTGACAAATAGATCAAATAGATCAGGATCGATATGGTTACCCTGCTTCATTTTACCGAGAATTTGCAGACATTCTGTCAAGGTTTTACCTTTTTTATAGGGGCGATCCTTAGCGCTAAGGGCTTCAAAAATATCGGCTATTCCCATCATTCGCGCAGGTAAAGACATTTGTTCGCGGGTCAGCCCTTTCGGATAGCCTTTACCATCCATACGTTCATGATGACCGCCAGCATATTCTGGTACACGACGGAGATTGCGTGGATAGGGCAATTTCTCAAGCATTTCAATTGTGACCACAATGTGATCGTTGATAGTTTTGCGCTCTTCAGCAGTAAGCGTTCCTCTGGAAATATTTAGGTTATATACTTCATCCTCAGTTAAGAAATTTACCTCAACACCTTTAGGATCGATCCAGCGATAGGAGGCGATTATTTGCAATCGCTCTTTATATTCATCGCTCATAAATTCTCCCCCAATATTACAAATGCGGAGAAAATCTTGATCGCTAGAATATTGGGCAAGTTTTTGCTGAAATGACTCTTCTAACTCAGGAATGACACTGAGGTTGCCAGACTCGATCGCTGCCATTTTTTGATTGAGAAAACTAATTTCGGCATCCCGTTTCAGTATTTCAAAGCGGGTATTGATTAAGTGAATGCGATCAAAAATTGTTTCTAGCTTCGTGGCTTTATCGATCACATGCACTGGAGTGGTGACCTTACCACAATCATGGAGCAGACCCGCAATTTTCAGTTCGTATCGTTCATCTTCATCTAATTCAAAATCTTTAAAAATTCCATAATCAGCTTCGCAAGCAGCGTCAGCGATCATCATCGTTAGGGTGGGGACACGCCTGCAGTGAGCACCGTTGTAGGGCGATTTTTTGTCGATCGCCTCTGACATGAGGTTAATAAATGACTCAAATAGTTCGCGGAATTGACCGATCAATTTGTTGTTAGTTAAGGCGATCGCGGCTTGCGATGCTAAAGACTCAGCAATACGCTGGGAAACCTTGGAAAATTCAATAATCTGATTGTTTTTAGACCCTTTGGCATTGATTAGTTGCAGCACCCCAATCAATTCATTCTCATGATTGAGCATGGGCAGAGTCAAAAATGACTTTGATCGATAGCCCATTTGGATGTCAAAAGCTCTAGTTCCCGCAAAGTCAAAGCCATCAGCAACATAGGCATCAGGGATATTAATCGTTTTTTTATACAAAGCAGCATGGGCTGCCACCATTGTATTGTTGGGATTGCCTGCCTCATCATAGAGCGGCAAAGCGGGAAAAGGGATTGGCTCTCCTAGCTTGGCTCCCATCATGATTCCCAGTGAGTCATTCATAATGATTTCAAACTGGAGATGCTTTTTGTCCTCAGTTGCAAGATATAGCGTCCCTCCATCGGCATTTAAGATGGTTTTTGCCCCTCTCAAAATCATCTCTAGCAATTTGGGCGTATTTTTTTCTGCCGAGAGCGCAATGCCGATCTCATTTAGTTTTTCGATTAGTTCAAAGGATTCTGTTTTAGTGTCGCCCATATCCATAGTTTGCATCCCTATTTGTCAACAGTGTCTTTAATTTTGAAAATGTCATAAGGGGATAGTTTTTTTAGTTTTTGTTGGGTTGATTGGGCTGAACCAGTATTTTAGGTAAAGGTGGCAAACCATTTTTTTCCCAGAACTGTTGAAATTTTTTGGGCTGAGCTAGCCGCCATCCAAATAATAAGATTGAAACTAAAAATGTTGTTGCCAACCCGAATTTCACAAGACTTATCCCAATTTGTCTATAATTCGGATTGATTTTTTGGTTATCTTTTATTTTTTGTTCAGCAGTAGCGCTTGAGCTAGAAGTGCTTAGATATATAGTATCGGTTTGACGTGGAAATTGATTATCTGGTTCAGATATTTGTTGTTGTAAATACTTGATTGACTGATGCACAATTGGTGGTGCTTGATCGGTTCTAGACCATTGTCGGGCAACTGCGGAGGGAATAGCACATAGGTTTTTGGAGTCTAGCTTGGCAATGCGATCGCGTAAAGATATTTCATCAGAGATTAAAACCACACATTGTTTTGGATGAGCATTCGCGACTCCAACTGCACTCTGTGCAACATTGATCATCAATCTTGTCTGACGACTGAGATTTTGGGTGGTTCTAATCACTAAGTCAGCGTGTTTGGCGGTTAAGGTTGTAATTTGCCAGTTGAATTCTAACGAATTTTGAAATTGTTTTGCCGTTGTCTCGTTACCTTCAGCTTTACCATTAGCTATATTTTTAATTTCGATCGCCACAACTTCTGGCAAAAGGCATTCTCCCAACTTTGCGATCGCATGCCAAGTATTTGGATCTGTAGAAATAATGGCGCTAGTTTCGACAAGTAACAAGTAAGGAGAATTAGACATAGCTAAAATATGCAGATTATGTGTTTGATGGTGCAAAGTTGCGCCATCAAACTGATCAAGAAAAGATTATTTTGTCAACCGAGAGCCTTGCCAGTTACCAAAATTGTTGGTGCTTTCCCCAGTCCCATAGCTTCCATAAAACTCTTTGCAGCCTTCACCAAAAACTAGAATCCCTTTCCCCTGTTGTTGCGGTAGCTGTTTGGGAGTTTCTTTCCAGTCAAAGATAATAACATTGTTGCTCAATTTACCTGTTAACTCACCCGCAATTTTGCCACGTTCAAAATTTGCATATTCGTATTTCCCTGAAACTAGATTTTCGCTCTGTTCTTGCAAAGTCACCTTGCCAAAGGGCGTTTGCCAATCTCCATTAATTTTTGATTTACAGGCAAGATTGCTATCGGTTGCTGCATCAGGTGCTGTGAGATACTGCAATCCAAATATTGCTGCAATGGTGACTCCGCCAACTCCCAAAGCAAAAAATAACCAAGATGCAGGAATTGGTGATTTAAAAGGTTTCTTTAGCAATTTTGAGAAATATTTCAAAACGCCATCCGAAGAAGTGGGGGCTTCATGATCCAATACCTCTGCTGCTGGTGAAGATTCATCTTCGCTTTCTGGTGGCAATGGCTGCGATCGCTTATTTTTACTAGACCAAAGTTTTTGCATAGTTAGGGCAAATATTTTACTGCCAATATCTAGTAAGTAGCTACTCAAAATTAAATACAAAACCCTAAGATCTGTCCCGCCCGCGTGGCGGGCGGGACAGATCTTAGATCTGTTTTTTTAACTTATTCTGAGTTACTTACTACTAGTATTACATTGTTGCATGATGATAAAACTCGTGCATATCAATCCGCTCAGCGATTATGCTTAGCAATGGTGGATGTGGAGGCGTTGCGCCAACATCTACCATTGTTAAGTTTTAGATTTTAGGTAACACCATGTCTCAACTTTCGGAAACTGATATTCAACAGATTTTCGATCGCATTGCTCCAGTTTATGATCGCTTCAATGATCTCCTGAGCTTAGGTCAGCATCGGATCTGGAAGAAAATGGCATTGGGTTGGTGTGAGCCACAGCAAGGGGAAAAATGGCTTGATCTTTGTTGTGGTTCGGGAGATATGACGGCTTTAGTCGCTCAAAAAGTTGCCCCCACTGGTCAAGTGATCGGCGTTGATTTCTCTAAAGAACTATTAGCGATCGCTGCCGATAAAGCCAAAAACTATTTGCCGAAAATCCAGAAATGTCTGACATGGCAAGAGGGAAATGTTTTGAGCCTAACTTTTGCGGACAATACTTTTGATGGCGCGACCTTAGCCTATGGTTTGCGAAATGTGGCAAATATTCCTCAATGCTTGTCCGAATTACATCGTGTCTTGAAAAATGGCGCAACTGCCGCGATTTTAGATTTTCATCGTCCTAGCGATCGCTTGATGCAAATTTTTCAGGATTTTTATTTAGATCGTGTGGTTGTGCCACTGGCTGATCGGTTTGCGATGACTGAGGAGTATGCCTATATTGCACCAAGTCTGGCAAGATTTCCGATTGGTGCAGAACAGGTAAAACTTGCCAGAGCTGCTGGATTTACTCAGGCAACTCACTATGCGATCGCTAACGGCATGATGGGAATATTAGTTTTGCAAAAAACCTAAAAAAGTCAGCGCAAAGCGCTGACTTTTTTAGGTTTTTTATCATGATTTCCGCACTTATCTTGTGTTTTGAGTTCTGCGATACCAAACCTTATCTATCAGTAGCTGTAAATTTGAACTTGCAGAGATAAAAAAGATGAGAATATGACACAAGTTAATCTTGAACGAATTAGAACTCTCCGCCAACAAATTATTGCTGAAACGAGCCATGGATTTGCTGACTGGAATTTAGTTCAGCAACTATTAGATGACTTAATGATCAATCATCAACAATATAAACAGTTTGCTATGAAAGAAAACATTGGGCTATATCAATAAGAACAGGAACGGCGCTTTGCGCCTCTCCTGTTCTTACGCCGACATTTCTAGCATCCGTTGCATTGGCTTCAGTGCTGCTTGACGAATTGACTCATCGAGAACTATTTCAGGAGAGCGGTTTTTCATGGCTAGATAGACCTTTTCTAGAGTATTCAGGCGCATATAGGGGCATTCATTACAGGCGCAATTGCTGTTGGGGGGAGCAGGGATGAATTTTTTAGATGGCGATGCCTTTTGCATCTGATGGATTACACCAGACTCGGTAACCACGATAAATTCTTGGCGATCACTTTTCTGGACATACTTTAGTAATCCCGTAGTCGAACCAATGAAATCAGCATGTCGTAATACATTCGCCTCACATTCAGGATGCGCGATGATATCTGCTTCGGGATGACTGAGTTTGAGTTGGATTAATTTGCGTTCAGAAAAGATTTCATGAACGATGCAGGCTCCATCCCATAGCAACATATCTCGTCCTGTTTGTTCAATTACATAGCGTCCAAGGTTGCGATCAGGTGCAAAGATTATCGGCTGATCTTTGGGGATTTGATTGACGATCGCTACAGCATTGGCACTGGTGCAAATAATATCGCTCAGGGCTTTGATGTCTGCGGAGCAATTTATGTAAGAAATCACCATATGATCTGGATGTTCAGCTTTAAACTTTGCAAAGCGAGCGGGCGGACAACTATCCGCTAGAGAGCAACCTGCATCCAGATCGGGTAGCAACACCAATCTGTTGGGGTTCAGGATTTTGGCAGTTTCAGCCATAAAATGTACGCCCAGAAAGACGATCACATCTGCTTGGCAATTGACGGCGGCTTGTGATAAACCGAGGGAGTCACCGATATAATCTGCGATATCTTGAAGATCAGGATCTTGGTAATAATGCGCCAAAATTACGGCATTTAGGTCTTTCTTAAGATCGGCGATCGCCTTGAATAGGTCTCTGGGAATGGAGTTTTGCGAAACTTGGCGGTCAAGCTGTTCAGTCTTGGGAGCGGTGAGAAACACGGTTTGCCTCACGGAAATAAAGATAGTGAGTAATAGTGAAAGTTATTCATTTATTATATTTAATTATAGTAGAAACTACCAAAAATATATCTGTCTAATGTAAGAGATCAAATTTTTGCAACTTTCCTAGCTAGGTTTGCGTCAAATAATATTCAATAGCATGATGACAATAAAAATTTGCATCGCAAATTTTTATTGTCATCACATGTTCTGACTTTGTGGTGGTGGCTCTAGTGGTGGGGATCTATCCAAAAAATATTGTCCAAAGCCGATAAACATAAGATTCAGTAAAGTTTGAGGTAATTGTAAATATGAAAATATCGATCGCTAAGCTATCAAATTCAATTAGTCAAAAATTTATCGCATCAACTAGCAGAAGACTTCAGCATTACTGGAAATTTGCGATCGCCTTACTGATGTCTTTATTGTTGGCTGTTTCGCTGAATCCTTTTGTAGCTAATGCGCTTGATCTATCTGATTTGTTTCGCATTCTGCCATCCGCAATCCAAATCATTCAGCTTTCTAGCATTGGCGACAATGAAGAAGTTTCACTAGGTCAACAGATTGATAGCCAAATTCAGCAAGAAGTCCGCATCAGTCGAGATCCTGCTGCTAATGCATTGGTTAGTCGCTTAGGACAAATTTTAGTTCCCACTAGCGATCGCCCAAATATTCCTTATACTTTCCGCGTAGTCGATGACACAAACCTCAATGCATTCGCGACTATGGGCGGGTTTGTCTACATTAATACTGGCACGATCGCTGCTGCCGACAATGTGGCCCAACTTGCCAGCGTAATCGGTCACGAAATGGGGCATATCACAGGTCGTCATTCATTAGAGCAAATGAAACAAATGGCGATCGCCCAAGGTATTGCCACAATTGTAGGTGTTGGTGATGATCGCTTAGTTGGCATTGGGGTTGACTTGGCATTGCGTTTACCAAATAGCCGTGAAGCCGAGTTTGATGCCGATCGTCGAGGCTTGCTAAATATTACTAAGTCGGGGTTTGCAGCTAGAGCGATGCCAGCTTTTATGCAAAAACTAACTAGCTCACGCGGTGGTGGTGCTCCAGCCTTTTTAAGTACTCATCCTGCGACGGAAGATCGCATTGCCGCACTCAATCAATCAATTCAAGCGAATAATTTGAATACTTCAGGTGGTTTGAATGATAGTGATTACCAAAGAATTTGGCGATCGCGCTTCCGTTAAATCATAATCAAAAACAAAAGAGACCGCACATTGTGCGGTCTCTTTTGTTTTTGAAATCATCCACCCAAAAGTACAACGCGATCGCCTATTCATCCCCATAGCCAGCGATCGCCTATCCAATCTCCATAAAGTGCGATCGCCTTTCAGAAAATCAATCAACTATGGACAACGCTTAGGCATTTGAGATAAAGACGAGATCGCTTCTAGCAATCCTGAATACCATTGACTTGCTTTGGTAGAAGAAGAGATTTGCGATAGCCGTAAAAATGCGCTATCTGCCTCAGCTTCAGCAATACTTGAGATTTCGATGCGGTAGTTCATGAATTGGCTGGCAGATTATACTTGTGGCGTTGTTCTTGAGCAAAATCTTGAAAAGATCGATATCGTCCTGCCTCAAAATCATCAAGTCCTGTTTGAATACCTTTGATAGCTTCTTCTGAATCTTTTTCTTCCCAATCTAAGATATTTGCTAATAATTCAGATGCGATAAAATTAACATCTTGACCTTGTTTGGCGGCTCTACTATGGAGCAGTGCTTCTAATTTGGGGTTAAGGGTAACAACTATTGACATAGAATACCTCTTCCATCGCAAAGTTTCTAAAGTAATTATAGCCTTAGAAAATTAATCTCTGCGATCGCCTCTCAAAAAACCAACCAAACAGAGATCGCCCCATCTTTCAAACCACCACAACCACACCGCCAATATTCCAAGCACAAAAATTTAAAAAGAACTAAGTTTATGGAGAAGTAGGAACTATATCTAAATCATTTGGTGGAACATAAGTCATACTAAACATTGCAATCTTTGGATCAGTATCATTAATAGTTGGAAGAGATATAGGAGCAAATTTTAAGTGTTTTCTTACATTTTTAACTTGAGGTGGATCTTCTAAGTATGTCAAAAATTCTGCTACTGTCGGTAATTCTTTCTCTCTGATTTTACCTATTGCCCCAATTCGCTCTTCTCCTAAATAGACTTCAACATTAGCCTCATCAAAAAAGCGTCTCAAGCAAAACTCATCTGTTACAATCACATCACGAGTTTTCCAGCCTGTAAATTCTAATACATTAGTAACAGCAATAAGAATTATTTTATCAGCAGATAAAGGTTTTACAGGTAATTCTAGTTTGGAAGCAGATTTTCTGAATACTTCCCAATTTTCTAAACAAGCATCCCTACGTATATTTAACTGATCAATTGCTTTATCTATACGCTTTCGCGCTCGAGAAACATCTGAAGGGCTAAAGATTGCTTTCGTACATTTTACTTCTATAAAAATTAGATACTCCTCCCACCTAGCAACAATATCGCATTCCAAATCATTGTTATATTTATTCTTAAACTTTAGGTTTCCATGCACATCAATTGTTGGAATTGAATTTAAGAACTGTATAATTTCATCTTCAAAAAGATAACCTTTTTTATCAACAATATGTTCATTCCATGTAGCACAAATATTTTCAGCAGCCCGATAAGGACTACCATTATTAATAATACTAGGTATAAATAATATCCTGTTATTACCAGCTTCAATTAGTGGAGTATCCCAGATTTCAAGATGAGGTAATTTTGAATCAAAAGTTAAAATTTCAATGCAAATTTCACTTTCTTTAAGGCTAATACCAATATTTGCAGATAGGAAACTACATAGCTTATTCTTATTAAGAAAAATTGCTTTTCTTAAAATATTATCACTTACTTCTTTATCTAATTGACACAAAAAAGCAACTTTAAAAATTTTTGACAATAATTTTAATGCTGATATTATTTTCCAATATATTTCCCATTTGATAACTTTAGGAGATTTTCCTAGAACAACATTATTTAGAATATTGTTGTAATGATATTCATCTAACAACCTTTTCTCCAAAATAGAATCCCAATTCTGATTTAAAGATTTTTGGAATAATTCTACATTAATTTTTCCATCCCATTCAGAATTAAATTGAGGAACATTTATAGATTTGGCTAGTTTTTTTATGATTTCTTTTTGTATTTTGATAGAGTTAAAACTATTAGATAGATTGGCAAAACAACCAATTTCCCAATCAATTTCTTGTTTTCTAATTCCAGCTACTTTAAAACGTATATAATCTTCTATATCTTGAGGTCTATAGATAAGAGTATTATCTTCCTTTGTTAATATATCGTATGTCCATCCCGAATATTTAATCTCTTCCCATAAAGATTTGTATATTCTCCAAACACCCGAAAGAACTAGTAAATCATTAAAATTAGTATTATTATAAGGTGAGATTAGTAACTCAATATTGCCATATAACTTGTTTTTGTATTTGTATGCACAATATGAAAGTACTAACTGAAAACTCTCACATATGTCTTCATAAATTGATAGTAGGTTTGTATTACTACCTCCCAACTTGTTCGGGAAATCATCACTTAATGTTACATTTAAAAGATTATATGTTTTTTCGTTAGTAGCGTTATCTGCCTCCATATAAATTAAATCTTCTTGATCTTGTATAAAAGCCCCAAATCTTTGAATAAGTGCAATTATTGGCTTTTCCCACACAGGAAGATTCTCAAGTTTATTCCTTATTGTTGAAAAAACAGTGTGAAATTGACTAAGTGGTAATAATTCTTTAATGAGATGAATGTTCGTAAAATCATCATCATGTTGTATATCTAGTAATGCCAAGACTAAAAGTCTGATAGTTTCGTCAAAAGCATTTATTTCCGTAGGATTAGGTATAACATCTGATATATGTAGTAACGCTATCCATCTTTCTGGTTCTTTTTTGATTAGTTTTTTAATTGATTGGCTAATTAAAGCTTTATCGCTTTTTTCAAGTGCTGTTTTTATTTCTTCGAGTAGTTTGTTTGTAGACATTAATAGTAATTACAACTTGATTTATATCTTAACTTAATAGCTCAATACAGTTAAAGATCTATTCTAATCTGGCTATACATTGCCAGATTTTATCAGGAATTGACATTTTGAGCAGCAAGCATGGCATTCATGTGTGTAAAAATTCGATCTAGCTCCCCAATGGTTTCTAACTCAGGAATTTCTTCAAGAGAAAGCGGCTCCACTTTTCTTTTCTCTAGAAGCAACTCCATCCGATCCTGTAGGCGATCGCTAAACTTAAACAGATTGAGATTGCCAAATTTCTCAACGCAAATCTCATGAATTAGTAATGACGGTTTGACAAGTGTTGCAGTCATAAATTTACTCTGATTGACTAAATTATTAATTCAAACGCGATGTTTTTATTATAGCTATTGATGAAGACGCGATCGCCATACTCATCAACCTGTCAGCAAGCAATTAAGAGGTTTTATCTATGAAATGAATAGGCGATCGCCATACTCATACACAAATCAGGAATCAATCAAGCGATCTCGTATACTGACACATACAACTTCACAGTTTTAACTTGTGCCAGCAAGAGACATTTATCACAATACTGTCAAAACAGCCTTAGAAAAAGATGGCTGGACAATTACCCACGATCCATTTCCACTGCAAATTGGGAAAAAGCGTTTATCTGCGGACTTAGGAGCAGAACGCCTGATCAGTGCTGAAAAAGGTATCCAAAAAATTGTTGTAGAAGTAAAAAGCTTTGTAGGTCAGTCTGATGTTAAGGATTTAGAACAAGCTTTGGGACAGTACATCTTATATCGCCAAATTCTCAACGAAACAAAAATTGAGCGCGATCTCTATCTTGCAGTCTCCCGCCTAACCTTCAACAGCATATTCACGATACAATTAGGGCAGATGCTACTTACAAATCAGATTATCAAGCTAATTGTTTTTGATGATGAAAGTGAGGTAATTGTCCAATGGATACCCAATTAAAATATCGTCAGATTATTCAACAAGTACTCCAAAATCACGCCGACTATCGCTCTACAATACCTGATGCTTATACATCTCAAGTATTATTTGATGATGAGCGCGGACAATATCTAGTTCTCGACATTGGCTGGAACGATGACCAATACCTTCACAGTACTCCTATTCATCTGAGTTTAGTCAATGACAAAATCTGGATTCAGTATGATGATACGGAAGAAGGTATAGTAACTGACTTGATAGATGCAGGTGTATCTAAGAATGATATTGTCCTTGGATTTCGTCACCCAAAAGTTCGTCAATATACAGGATTTGCCGTTGCATGATAAGCGTGGCGACAATGCGATCGCCATACTCATAAATCTATCAACATGCAAGCGATCGCAAATATGCCTAGAACAAAAGTCAGCTTAGCTGATGTACTGTAGCAGCCAAATGTAATCCCAATGTACGGCAACACGCACCCTTTAGCGACGTATAACCGATCCCGTTTAAAAGCCTTACGCCTTAAGATATTTATAGAGACTTTTAAACCACAGGAGGTAACTCGCGATGCAACCAACTAACAATCAATGTACCGAGAAAGCATGGGCAGCGATCGCAAGAACACCCGATGTGGTGAAAGCGTCTCAGCAACAGCAGATCGAGCCAGAGCATTTACTTAAAGCAATACTAGAAGAAGAAGGACTAGCAGCTAGCATCTTTAGTAAGGCGGGGATCAATATTCAAAAATTGCGCGATCGCACCGATGAGTTTATCAATCGTCAGCCAAAAGTATCGAGTTCCAATAGTTCTGTATACTTGGGCAAAAATTTAGAAGTATTATTTGATCGCGCCGAAAAGGAACGTAAAAGTTTTGGCGATGATTTTATCTCCATTGAGCATATCTTGCTCCCCTACTGCAAAGACGATCGCTTCGGGAAGACTCTCTATCAGGAAATGGGACTTGATGAAGCGAAGCTCCGTAATGTAATTCAGCAAGTCCGAGGCAAACAAAAAGTGTCCGATCAATCTCCTGAGAATAAATATGAAGCGTTGACTAAATATGGTCGCGATCTCACTGAATTAGCGCGTGAAGGCAAACTCGATCCTGTGATTGGTCGCGATGATGAAATCCGTCGCACGATCCAGATTTTGTCGCGCCGCACCAAAAATAATCCTGTATTAATCGGTGAACCAGGGGTAGGTAAAACTGCGATCGCGGAAGGTTTAGCGCAACGTATTCTCAGTGGTGATGTGCCTGAATCACTCCAAAATCGGAAGCTGATTGCTCTTGATATGGGAGCCTTGATTGCGGGGGCAAAATATCGTGGAGAATTTGAAGAAAGATTGAAAGCTGTTCTTAAGGAAGTTACGGAATCAAGCGGTCAATTTATTCTCTTTATCGATGAGATTCATACTGTAGTTGGCGCGGGTGCGACTCAAGGCTCGATGGATGCGAGTAATCTGCTCAAACCAATGTTAGCTCGGGGTGAGTTGCGTTGTATCGGTGCAACAACTCTAGATGAATATCGCAAATATATTGAAAAAGATGCTGCTCTCGAACGTCGTTTCCAACAGGTTTACATCGATCAACCTAATGTCGAAGATACGATCTCGATTTTGCGTGGGTTGCGCGATCGCTACGAGTTGCACCATGGCGTGAAAATTTCTGACACTGCTCTAGTAGCGGCGGCAACTCTTTCTAATCGCTACATCAGCGATCGTTTCTTGCCAGATAAAGCGATCGATCTCGTCGATGAAGCTGCTGCTAAGCTAAAAATGGAAATCACCTCTCAACCTGAAGCCCTTGATGAAATCAACCGTAAGGTGATTCAGCTAGAGATGGAATGCCTCTCCCTAAAAAAAGAAACAGATCGCGAATCTCTAGAACGTTTGGAGAAATTGCACAAAGAACTGGGCGACTTGAAGGAAGAACAAACCACGCTCAAAGCGCAATGGGAAGCTGAAAAAAGTGTCATCGATAACATTCGCAAGTTGAAGGAAAGTATTGAACATGTGAATGTAGAAGTTCAGCAAGCTGAGCGGGATTATGACCTAAACAAAGCTGCGGAACTCAAGTATGGCAAGCTGACAGACTTGCAACGCCAACTAGAAGTCGGTGAGGTCAATCTTAAAGAAGCGCAAACTTCAGGGCGATCGCTATTGCGTCAAGAGGTCACAGAAGAAGACATTGCGGAGATTATCTCGAAATGGTCGGGCATTCCGATCAGTAAGTTGGTGGAATCTGAAAAAGAGAAGCTCTTGCAATTGGAAGATGTGCTACACGATCGCGTAGTTGGTCAAGAAGAAGCTGTAACTGCGATCGCTGATGCCATTCAGCGCTCTAGAGCAGGACTCGCAGATCCTAATCGTCCAATTGCTAGCTTTATCTTTTTAGGCCCAACGGGTGTTGGTAAAACAGAACTAGCCAAAGCTCTCGCGGCCTATCTCTTCGATACCGAAGATTCGATGGTGCGAATTGACATGTCGGAATATATGGAGAAACATAGCGTTTCTCGTTTAGTGGGCGCACCTCCTGGATATGTTGGTTATGAAGAAGGCGGTCAACTGACGGAAGCAGTTCGTCGTCGTCCTTATGCGGTAATTCTCTTTGATGAGATTGAGAAAGCACATCCTGATGTGTTTAACATCATGCTGCAAATTCTCGATGATGGTCGTGTGACAGATTCTCAAGGTCGTACGGTTGACTTTAAGAATTCAATTATCATTATGACCAGTAACGTTGGTTCGCAGTTTATTCTCGATATTGCTGGTGATGATTCTAAATACGAAGAGATGCGCGATCGGGTTATGGAATCAATGCGATCGAGTTTCCGTCCAGAGTTCTTGAATCGTATTGATGAAATTGTGATCTTCCATGCTCTACGTCGTGATGAATTGCGCCGTATCGTTAAACTTCAAGTTCAACGTTTAGAGCAACGTTTAGGCGATCGCCGCATGACATTGAAAATTGCCGATGCGGCTCTAGATTTCATCGCCGAAGTTGGCTACGATCCTGTTTACGGAGCGCGTCCACTAAAGCGAATCATCCAGCGTCAACTGGAAACCCAAATCGCGAAGGGGATTTTGCGAGGCGATTATGCTGATGGCGACACCATCTTTGTCGATATCGAAAACGAGCGCCTCGCCTTCAAGCGACTTTCCTCTGATCTAATAACTGTTTCCTAAAAGAGAAGGGGCGCAATGCACCCCTTCTCTTTTAAGTACTTCGTCGTAATAAAATCCAAAAACGCAAAATACAAAATGCCCGCTCAGCGGGCATTTTGTATTTTGCGTTTTTGGGTTTTCAAAATGGCAACTCCATCTTGAAAATTGGTATTAGAATATTTTTAAGCAGAGTTATGGTTAACACATGGTTCTCACTGTTTCACATCCAGAAGCACAACCTCTAACTTCGGCAGTTACTGCAGTATCGAGACAAGGCGAAAATCGAGTTGCGCTAAGAGGAATTAGTTGGCTGTCGTATCAGCAAATTCTCAATGCTCTTCCTGACAGTCGCGCCGCACGGCTCACCTACGATCGCGGCATTCTTGAAATCACTATGCCTTTAGAAACTCACGAATACTCAAGTGAATTAATTGGTTTATTTATTCGCATTTTGGTCTTAGGTATGGGGCTGAAACTCAAATCAATGCGCTCAACGACGATCAATCGCCCCGATCTTGAACGAGGTGCTGAGCCAGACTGTGCATTTTATATTCAGAATCAACCGAAAGTTGCAGGAAAAACTGTTGATTTTAGTCAAGATCCACCTCCCGATCTAGTTGTTGAAGTGGACATTACTCACACCGATATTGATAAAAACAGGCTTTATGCCAGTATGGGAGTGCCTGAATTTTGGCGGTTTAATGGACAAGAATTAAAGATTTATACATTGCAAGAAGCACAATATGTAGAGTGCGATCGCAGTCCTACTTTCCCTTGGATGCAAAAAGAATATTTATATAACTTTCTAGAAGAAGCGCAACAGGACGAGATTGCTGCTGAAGTTAAGTTTCGCGCTTTTGTCAAAGAGAATCTTTAATAAAACCAAAAAATCGCCCGCGTAGCGGGCGATTTTTTTGGGTTTTATTAAAATCGTCCCGATCGCACTGCGTTAGCGAGATCTGTTAAAACATCAACAGTTGTCTCAAAGTTAATACAACCATCGGTAATACTCTTGCCATATTCCAGTTTTGCCAATTCTTTCAAAGGCTGCTTACCCCGATTGAGGTGACTTTCAAGCATAATACCGACAATATGCTCTGAGCCATTACGTACTTGCTCAGCGATATCTTGCAACACACTCGGCTGAAGATTGTAATCTTGTCCGCTATTGTCGTGACTGCAATCAACCATCATGTATGGCTGTAGCTTGCGATCGCTAAGACGATTGGCGATCGCATCTACATGGGTTTTGTCGTAATTTGGCCCCTGCTTTCCGCCACGTAAAACGATATGCCCATCAGGATTGCCTGTCGTGGTAACAATACTTGCTCGACCTTCATTATTAACCCCAAGAAAACGGTGGGGCTGGCGAGCTGACAGCAAGGCGTTAATCGCCACATCAATACTGCCATCTGTGCCATTTTTGAAACCTACAGGCATTGATAAGCCAGAGGACATTTCACGGTGAGTTTGACTCTCAGTAGTCCGCGCCCCGATCGCTGTCCATGAAATCAGATCCGCAAGGTACTGCGGCACAATAGGATCGAGCAGTTCGGTAGCACTGGGCAAGCCCAACTTTGCCACATCCAGCAATAATTCCCGAGCCATGCGGATACCGAAATTAATATCAAATGTACCGTTGAGATGCGGATCATTAATCAGCCCTTTCCAGCCAACAGTGGTGCGGGGCTTCTCGAAATAAACCCGCATCACGATTTCCAGCGCATCGCTTACCTCATCGCGGAATTTTGCAAGCTTCTCGGCATACTCACGCGCAGCTCTGACATCATGAATTGAGCAAGGCCCAACGACAACTAGTAAGCGGCGATCGCTACCATTCAAAATATTTCTGATTCTGGCTCTAGCACTTGCTACGACTTTGGCGATCGTTGTGGTAATCGGTAATTCTGCTTTTACCTCCACTGGTGCTAATAGCGGACAAGTTTCGACCACATGCAGATCACTAGTCTTGAGTTGATCTAAGGTTTCGTCTAATCCTGATATGTTTTGACCAGCCATGTTTGCGAGTTGAGTTGGTGACAAGCTATTTGACTCCATATAAATTGCTACTTATACTTTAGCCTTCTGATGAGTGTAACGTATCCTAACAGTAGACTTTTGTTACAAAACCCAGAAAGTAAAGGCGGCGCAAATCGTCGCCTTTACTTTCTGGGTTTTGTGTCTTGCGGTTGCTATAATTGCAAAATATTTTCGAGGAGCGTACAGCGATGAAATTACCGTTGTATATTGTTCTGTTCTTGTTTGGTTTAGCGATCGCTCAAACTATTTACTTCTATCCATTACTGCCAAATATCGTTGGTTCGCATTTTGATGTGACAGGCAAGGTCAATGGAAATTCCTCTAAGCTGACCTACTTTATTCTCTATTTTGTATCGTTAGCGATTACCAGTTCTTTTACGCTGGTTCTCCCTTTAATGCTTCGGCATTTGCCAACTTCCATGATTAATTTGCCCCATCGTGAATATTGGTTGTCAGGCGATCGCAAAGAAGAGACATTAAGTTTTTTTAATGTACATATGTCTTGGGTTGGAGTTGCCACCATGCTGTTATTGATCGCAATTTTTCATTTGACATTTCTGGCTAATCTTAGCCCGATCAAAGATCTTAATTTACCTCTACCTTGGGCTTTGTTTGGGGCATTTTTCATATTCATGATCTGGTGGGTGGTGGCGTTATTACGCCGTTTTCCAAAACCTTCCTAAAAAGAGAAATCGCCCGCGTAGCGGGCGATTTCTCTTTTTAGGTTTGTAAAACAAAATGTGGCGCTTAGCGCCACATTTTGTTTTTATAGATAAAATGGAGCAAAGCGCGAACAAATGAACGGACAAAACTATGCCACGTTATACAGGAATTTCTAGCGAAGCCTTTCGCCATCCCCTCGATCGCCAAGCTGAACAAGCCCTCCGCAGCGTCCCTGGGTTCGATCTTGTGGCGGGTAAATTTGTTGAGTTTATGTATGAGCGTCCGCAAACGATTTACCACATTGGTAATAGTATTCAGGTCAGCCATCGTCAATATGCAACCATTCATCGTATCTTTCGGGAATGTATTGCTGACCTTGATGTGCAGCCAGAACCAACGCTATTTGTCTCGCAAAATCCTGCAGCCAATAGCTACGCCCTTGGGAAAGATCATCCCTACATTGTGATTAATTCGGGATTGTTAGATCTGCTCACTGAAGAAGAAATTCGCGCTGTACTTGCCCATGAACTTGGTCATATTAAATGCGGTCACACCACATTAATCCAGATGGCAATGTGGGTAATGAGTGTTGTTTCAACTATAAGCGAAATGACGTTTGGCTTGGGTGGGATTGTTAGTAGTGGTTTGATTTATGCGTTTTTTGAATGGAGACGTAAGGCAGAATTATCAAGCGATCGCGCAGCTTTGTTAGTTACCGATGAGCTAGATACTGTTCTCTCTACAATGATGAAGTTGTCGGGTGGAAGTTCTGCCTTTGCCCATGAGTTGAGCTTGCCAGAGTTTATTCGTCAATCGGATGCCTATCAAGAACTCGACAAAGATAATCTCAATCAAATTTATAAATTTATGCTTTACAACGGTTTTGGGGCTGGCTCGATGCTTAGTCATCCATTCCCAGTTGAGCGAGTTCACTATATTCGTGAATGGGCAGATTCGGAAGAGTATCGCAATATTAAATCTGGCAATTATAAGCGTGGAGATACGACTGGCGCAGTTGATGTGTCTCAATCTCCCAAAGAAGATAAAAAGTCAGAGAGCGAAGCAGAACGTCTAAAACGTCAAATTGACGAATTGCAAGCCGAAATTAATCGTATTAAGCGTCAATAAATCTAAGAGATCCCCCTCAATCCCCCTTGTAAAGGGGGAAGAATCAAATTAAATTCTCCCCCCTTTCTCAACTACCGTGTACACACAAGTCTAGCTGTCTACGTTTCGATCTCTTTAAGCCCCCTAAATCCCCAATTCTGGGGGAACAAGAAAATAAAATTCTTTCAAAGTCC
>NZ_BBJB01000109.1 GCF_016584665.1 Pseudanabaena sp. lw0831 | reverse complement strand
TTAAAGTTCTAAATACCTAGCCAAAATCTGTTGTATTTCTTCCAATTGATTAGGCTCTATTTGACCAAGAGCTTGAATCAATCTGCGTTTATCAAAAGTCATTGGATCGACACAAACCACAAAACTATTACTGCTAAGCCCATTAGTAACAGAAGGAATCAAAGGCACAATCACTGGACGTAGGCGATCGCTTGGATTAGCAGAAGTTATCGGTAACACAGTTACCCTACTGCGCTGATTAAAAGCAGTTCCAGAAATAATTACCGCAGGACGAGTTTTGAGAATTTCTGTACCAATCGAAGGATCGAAACACACTTGCCAGATACTTCCTAATCGATAATTGCTGCTTGCTGCCATGCCCTGTCCTCATCATTTAATCCATCTAATTCATCCAGCAACAAACAAGCCTCAACCATCGCCTGCTTTTCCTGCTGCTTCCGCCATGCTTGCAGTAACCCCTCAATAAGCCGACTGCGATTTTCTACGCGATCGTCAACGTAGCGAACTAACTCTTCTGGAAGAGAAATAGATACTTTCATAACTATTTTATACTACTCATAATACTACTTATGGTAGCACACACATGGAATAGCGATCGCCATTTGTAGATATTATTTGTGCGATCGCCTTGTGAAATTAGCGATCGCTTTTTGTAGAGATTATTTGGTGCGATCGAGGCGATCGCCTGTTTAGGTATCGTTTTCAGTTAAAGTTCTAAATACCTAGCCAAAATCTGTTGTATTTCTTCCAATTGATTAGGCTCTATTTGACCAAGAGCTTGAATCAATCTGCGTTTATCAAAAGTCATTGGATCGACACAAACCACAAAACTATTACTGCTAAGCCCATTAGTAACAGAAGGAATCAAAGGCACAATCACTGGACGTAGGCGATCGCTTGGATTAGCAGAAGTTATCGGTAACACAGTTACCCTACTGCGCTGATTAAAAGCAGTTCCAGAAATAATTACCGCAGGACGAGTTTTGAGAATTTCTGTACCAATCGAAGGATCGAAACACACTTGCCAGATACTTCCTAATCGATAATTGCTGCTTGCTGCCATGCCCTGTCCTCATCATTTAATCCATCTAATTCATCCAGCAACAAACAAGCCTCAACCATCGCCTGCTTTTCCTGCTGCTTCCGCCATGCTTGCAGTAACCCCTCAATAAGCCGACTGCGATTTTCTACGCGATCGTCAACGTAGCGAACTAACTCTTCTGGAAGAGAAATAGATACTTTCA